>NZ_CP053828.1:1200000-1803736 GCF_013372165.1 Campylobacter hyointestinalis subsp. lawsonii
CTTTATACCAATTTTTGCTAGCTTTTATCAAGGCTTGACCTAATTTGTAGCTTAGATAGTTTTTGGCATTAGACTTAGCGGCATTATAGGCCAGAGATAGATCGGTGTTTAGTTTTTGTAATTTTTGATTTTCTGATTTTATATTCTGTAATAAAATTTCATTAGATCTATTGATATCTATTTGTTTTTTTAAAGCTATTTTTTCATTTTCTAATTCAGATTTTAAATAGCTATCATTTTTTGTAGTAGTTTCAATTTGTGAATTTAATTGATTTATAGAGATATTTAATTTCTCGGCTATATTGATATAATGATTCAATAAATATTTTGATCCATCGTTTATCTCTAACCCCAATAAATAATTTTGTATATACTTCAATACACGACTTCTAGTTAATTTAGTATCTATAGATATTTTAGCAGCCATATATGAAATATTTAAATATTTTTCTTGCGAATATCCTATTATATTATTTACAAATACTTTATATATTGAATCTTTATGCTTAATAATATACTTATACATCCAATCAAAATCTTTTAAATCAAATAATAAACCTAATGTATTATTAGCTTCGTCGTATTTTTTTAAATACATGTAATGATTAAACATATGCACAAGAAATGCACAATTATTTCTATCATAATTTATACCCTGATTTAAAATTGATATCAATTCATCTCTAGATATATGTTGCATAAGACATAAATTATGTAAAAACAGTAAAGAGTAAGATTTTTGATATTGATGCAAATTTAAATTATAATTAAAATATTTTTTAATTATAATTATCATTTCATCTATTGAAAAGTGAGTAAAATAATATTTAGGTATTTTGCCTAAACCTATGTACGATGCTGTCTTAGCAAATGAACTGCCTCCAGAGTATATCTCTTTGGCTTTAGACATAAATACAATGTCAAATATTACTCTTTTAATATCTATTATTGTATCATCAATAAAATCCTCTATCAAATATATTTTATTTTTATAAAATTTTTTAAGTTCTCTTAGTTGTGTAAAATCATCTCCAAAAAGTACAATATCATTATTAATTTTTAAATTTTCATCTATAAGAGCCATAGCAATTTCATTTGGCATCATTTTTCTATAAAAAGCATCCAAACCGCTTCTAATATAATCATAAACTCCATCTCCAGCTCTGATATGTATAGCTATAAATTTATTTGGAAAATATTTTTGTACTTTTTGGTTTACATTATCTATTATATCATTAACTGGTTTAGTAAATTTTATAGATTTCCATAATTTTGGATATTCCCTTAAATAATATTTATCTAATCCATTTAGTTTCGATATATCATATGATATATGATATCCGAAATTTTCTTGGTGAGGTCTTTTTAAATAATCTTGTATATCATGATTTTCTGCGGGAATGTTTGCTGGAGAGATTTTACCTAAGTAAGAATATAAATTTAAAAATTCCTTATCAAATATAAACTCTTCATTTCCACCATATAGTCCTGCTAATTCATTATTATCTAATTTTTTTAAACTTGTTTGATCATAAGATGATTTTGGCCATACTATGCCAAACTTATATCCCAATTTATTAGATAAATACATTGCATTTAAAATAGGCATAAATCTAGCACCAAATCCATCGCTTCTAGACGCTACCATCAATCCTGGAAATTTTCTATTTAGTATTTCTATTTTTATTTTATTTATATAATTTTCATCTTTAATGTTTAATTTTATAAATTTTATTTTATATTTCTCATTAAGGTTAATTTCTATTCTATTTGATTTATCTAAAATAAAATTTTTATTAGAAATTTCTATCCACTCTATATTATCAAAAGAAATTTCTAATTTATTTATAATCTCCATCCACTCATTTAAGCTTGCTATCGTATCAGATGAGAGACGCACGCACTCAACTAATCTATTATCTATATTGAGTCTATGCCCATTGGCCTTAACATTAGATAAATCCAAATATATGTTGTTTTCTATAATATTAATTGTCGCTTGATTTGATATATCAAATAGATCTATATCTTTAAAAATCATAGTTTTAATCCTTATAATCTACATTTATTTAATTTTTTTTAATTGCTCTATTGTTGATTGATAAAGTTCATCGCAGTAGTGATACGGCGCCCCCCCCCATTTATGATTTGGGTCGCAAAAAAAGAGATTATTATCGTAGGTTATAAATTGACTCTTGGGTATATATTCTCTTATCTTTTCATACATTTTAGATAGAAAAGCATTTGATTGCTCGAGATAATCTTGTGATATTAAATTTAAATTATTACTCCAAAAAACTTCATTTATATATATTTTGTCTAGTTTGTTTAAGGCTTTTAAAATACTTATCAGTCTTGAAAAACCCCTAAACCATAAATTAAATTTCTTTTCATGATATCTATTAAGTAGCTTAACTTTATTTTTTTGTGCGTTTTTATACTCTGCAGAGTAGGTTAGCATAGAGCCATCTTCATTTAAAACTAGATGAAATCTCTCATCAATCAAATCTACAAGCAAAATATCAAATTCATTATTTTTAATATAATGATAAAAGCTCTTATTCATATCTTGTAAAACCATCTGTTTTTGAAATTTCGACTCAATAGAATTTATAACTTCTAAATCTATACATGGTTTTGAAATTAAAGAGGCAAAACTGCTTCTAGCAAAGTGTCCTACCAACTCAAATGAGTTATCTTTATCATATTCCAAAGCATCACGACTAACACAGGAGCCAAATATAAGCACTTTGCTCTTACTCATTTATTAGCTTCATCTCTTTCAATATAGTTTGGTTAAATCCACTTTGAGATTTAACTCTATTGTTTCCTGCTTTTGATAGTTTTAAGAAGGCATCTGGATTATGATATAGATACTCTATAGCATCTGCTAAGGCTTTAGGATTTTCTGGTTCTACTACAATAGCGCAGCTATTATCTACAAACTCAGGTATAGCAGCTACATTAGTCGTGATAGCTACTAATCCACTACTCATAGCCTCATCTCTGCTTACGCCTTGAGAATCCATTCTTGTAGGGGTTAGAAATATTCCATAATTATCATGATATGACTTTATCTCTTCTTGAGTTAAGAATCTTTTTTCTATCTTTACATTATTAAATTTTTTCAAAGGTTCTGTAGTATCATCAAATAACTCCCCATCCCCCACAAAACAAAACTCTAAATCTTTAAAAAATGGTTTTGTGGATAGTATTTGCACTGCCTTAACGGCCATATCATTCGCGTACTTACGCGAATGATATGGCCGTATGGTTAAAATTTTGGTTCGTAAATTTTCTGATTTTTCTTGATATTTAAATATATTTTCATCTATATAATTATGTATTATGGAGTATCTATCTTTTGATAAGCTCAATCCCAAATCGCCCAAAGATTCATCTTTAAAATGCTCACTAACAAACACAAAATGTAGATTTTGATTTGGTTTATTGATTAGTTTATGCCATAACTTTACTCTATTAGCACTAAGTCTTTTTTGTCTATCTATCTCATCAGGATTAAGCCTTTCAAACTCATAGGCTCTTCTTTGCCATACTTGTATCTCAGCACCATGGATCCATACTATAACTTTTATTTTATCTATGAATTTTTCAAGTATTTTCCACATATTAGAGTCAATCATATGAACTAAGACTTTATCATAATAACCCATATTTAAGGTGTTTTCTAAAAGAGTGGAGTCTCCACTAGCTACATCTATACCTTGAAACTCTCTAAATGGTTCATTAAATTGATTGTTTATTCTAAATATATCTACTAAAAAATTCGAATCTTTATAAGACCTTACTCTGCTATGTAAAAATCCATATTTATATAGATCATCATAGCTTGGGTATTGTTTTGATAAGATTAGGGTTTTTGATTTTGGTAGTAAGGCGTATGGATTAAGAATAAGATTATCTAAGATCAATTTTTCTATTTGAGCTTTTCCACCTCCAACTAGTTTTAATCCAAATTTGATATATTCACACTCATTAGGAATAGCTATAGTATGTTTTTCATTAGCTTTATTAATAGAGTGAGATATCTTATCGCCATTTATATCTTGAAATTCAAATACAGTGTATAAGTTTTCTAAAGTAAATGTTGAGATAAGATTAATTGTGCTATTTGTAACTAAATTTAGTTCTTCTTTGGTAAAGGCTTTATCAAAGTATATGTATTTATGCTTTTTTGTAGATAGGTTGCTTTCTATTATTAATTTATTATTTGATAGATTAATATTTAGATGTGAAGATGAGTTGTGCTTTAATAATTCATATAATCTATCAGATGGTATGTTAAATAGATTATCATCATTATAGATTTGGATTCTAGGCGGTATTTTATCAACTATAATAGATATGTTTTCATCAAAGCATATCCCACTATCAGCTATTAAAATATCTTGGATATAGGTTTGTATATCGTTAGTAGATGCTTTAATACCATTTTTGCAGTAATTAAACTCATCTATAGATAGCATATTTTCAAAATTTATGGTGTTAGTTGTGATGATATTTTCTAATTCATCATTGCTTAAATTACCAACTTTAAATAACGCAGATGTAGTATATAGATTGCTAGTATAGTTATATCTATGTTGTTCGTTGTTTAATTTTATTTGATTGTTGAATTCATAATGACAGAATTTCCCAATAGCATCGCATTTGCTATATTTAGTAGCAAGAATAATATCATTTATATAGTTTTTCCCATAGTAATCATTTGGGTCAAATAGACCAATAAATGAGTTGCGATCGTTTATAGCTTTTAATGCCTCTTTTATATTTTTAAATATATGAGTATTTTGTTGTTGATTTTTTATATTATTTGGACTAATGATAAATAGCGTTTTATTTGGGTAGGTTTGGCTATTAAACATATCTAAAATTCTATTATATTCATCGTTTGTATTTACAATGGATAATATAATTGTATTTATAGTTTGGTTATTTGCGTTGTGATTAAAAACTTTAGATAATATAAATGAAAGCCTATCATAATATGTATGTTCTTGCATTACTTTTCTAAGGCCAAGCAATCTAAATTTTTGATAGTAGAGCTCATCATCACATATAGACTTAAGTCTGCTAACTATCTGCCCCTTATCATCTGATGATATAACTAAATCACCAAAAAAATTTCTAACACCCCTAGAGAAATTACTAACAACAATGGTATTTGATGCCAAAAGCTCAAATACTCGTCTAGCAAACATAGTTTGAGATTGTTTAATAGTATTCATATTTATGCCAAATTTATAACCTTTATAGGCTTTATCAATCTCGGTTGGAGATAATTTGCCTAAAATCATAGGTTTAAATTTAGGTGGGAATGTATAGTGCGGATGTGGATTGTCAAAATTTCTATCATAAATTTCTATATCTTTAAAATCTTTAACAGAGTTTATTAGCGTGTTAAAATCTATCTGTCGTTGCGGATATCGCAGATAATATGAACCGGCAAAATTAAAAGCATCTTTTCTTTTATATTTTTCAATAGGATTATGAATATCTGGTTGAGCAGCAAATGGCAAGAGATAGACATTGTTGTGTTTGAGATGGTATTTGTATATTCCAATACAATCAATATCGGTAGTAAAAACATAATCTACTATTTTTGCTACATTTAAAAATGTATTAAAATGTACTGGGTCTTCTTTATTCCAAAAGATGGTTTTTATTTTATTATCATTACACCATTGGATAAGCTCTATAAGCTCTTTTGAGCAGTTACTTATTTTTGTCGCCCAAGAATCATCTTTGCCTTTCCAAGCAGACTCTATAAACACCATATCTGGATTAAAATTCGATATCTCATTTTTCCAGTTATTTAAGGTCAGTTGTAATAAATCACACTCATATTTGAATGAATTATAGGTAAATTCATCCATAATGGCAGCTATTTTAATCTTTTTTATATCATCTATGTGATCTATATTTTTTTTGGTTTTAAGATCTATTTTATTTTGTGTAATGTAATTTATATTTTTACTTGTAGATTTTATATATGATTTATATTTTCTATATTCATTATAGAAACTAAATGGGAGCTTTATAAAGCCTTTAAATGATTTAGTAGATTGGATAAGGGTATGCCCTAGCCTAAATGATAACATATTTTTGATTCTATAAATTTCATCATCTTTTTTGGATATAGTTTCTAATAGCTTTTTATTTCTAGCTTCCATGCCTTCGAAATTTGTTTTTAACTTTTCAATGCTATTATTTAGGGTTTTATTTTTGGCTGATACGCTATTTTTATCTTGTAATTCTTTTTGATATCTAGCCTTCATTCCAATGAAATTTGTTTTCATTTTGTCAAAGTCATTTTCTAGAGTTTCAATTTTGTCTTCTAATCTAGATTTTTCATACTTAATCTCTACTAATTCTTGATTTTTCTCATCTTTAATACTTAAAAAAGATTCTTTTTCTTTTTCTAGGGTTTTGATTTTGTCCTCTAATTTAGATTTTTCATACTTAATCTCTAATAATTTTTGATTTTTCTCATCTTGAATACTCAAAAAAGATTCTTTTTCTTTTTCTAGAATTTCAATTTTGTCTTCTAATAATTTTATACTTTTAGTAGATAAATCTATCACTTTATTAATATCATTTTGATGTCTTTTACTGTAATTTAATGATTGTTTGATTCTATAAGATTCAAATATCTGATGATTTAAACTATTAGTTAAAATATCTTTTTCGCAAATAGTTTCTTTAGGTAAAAATAGATGAGTAGGCGTAGCATTAAAAGTATCCCAATATACATAATTTAAATCATTTAATATATAAGATATATTTTTAAAAGAATCCATATTGATTGCTTCGACATAGAGCAATGGTCTATCTTTGGCGATTAGGTTTTTAGCGCCATTTAGAACATTACACTCCATCCCCTCAACATCTATTTTTATTACTGCTACTTTTCCATGGAAATCTACATTATCTAAAGGAATAGTAGGTATATCGCCATCATTTGAAATTTCTAATGACTGACCACCGAGATTTGTTTCATCAAATGTTACAAATTTAGCCTTAGAAACTGAGTCCGAAACTGCAATATTATAACATTTTGTAATATTTTCAAATTTGTTAAGTTTAATGCTATTTATCATTATGTCAAATAATATAGAATTTGCTTCAAATGAATAAACAAAAAGATTATTTGCAGCAAAAAATAGAGTATGGTTGCCAACATTTGAACCAACATCTAGTATTATATCATTAGATTTACATCTACTTATAATATCTTTAAGCATTGTCAATTCATATGGTTTAAGCTCTTCATAAATCTTTTTTTGTATGTAGTCGGTATCTTTATTTGGTAAATACATCATATATGAAATACCCCCCCCCATATCAATATTCACAACATCTCTATTATCTATATTCATACTATTTCCTTACAAATTCACAAAATCTACAATTTTATTTGATTTAAGTCCTATAAATTCATTATGTTTTACAAGGGCTACTATAACACCACAATCTTTTAATGCTATATCTAATGAAGTTAGATGAATGTTATCTTTGTTTAATTGTTTTGGTAGAGATTTTATATTTGGCTCAACTGCGTAAATTTGAGAATTTGGAATTTGTGATAACTCCTCTGTTATCAAAACAGCTGGGCTCTCTCTTAAATCATCAATATTTGGTTTAAATGCAAGACCAAGGCAAGCTATTTTTGGATTTTTTATATCTTTTATTTTTTCTTTTATTTTAGATATTACATACTTAGGTTTAGAATCATTTACCAATCTAGCTGTCTTTATAAGTTTAGAGTATTCAGGCACATTACTACATATAAACCAAGGATCTACTGCTATACAATGGCCTCCTACTCCACATCCAGGTGTCAAAATATTTACCCTAGGGTGTTTATTAGCAAGTTTTATAAGCTCCCATACATCAATATTAAGCTTATCGCAAATTAGTGATAACTCATTAGCAAAAGCTATATTTACATCTCTAAAACTGTTTTCAACTAGCTTACTCATCTCTGCTGTTTTAGCATCTGTTTGTAATACTTCACCCTTGACAAAGCTCTTATAAAATAGAGCTGTTTTTTCTGTAGCTTCTTTGGTTATACCACCTACTATTCTATCGTTATAAACTAGCTCTTTCATTATATGTCCTGGCAAAACTCTCTCTGGACAATGAGCTATAAATACTTTATCTATATTGATTTTATTATCTTTTAATATATTAGCTATCATATCTGTTGTCCCAACAGGTGATGTTGATTCTAATATTATTATGTTTCCATCTTTTATATAAGGAAGTATGGATTGTGTGGCGGCTGTTACATAGTCTAAATTTGGAGTCTTGATATCATCATTATTGTGATGAAATGGAGTTGGAACTGCTATTATAAATACATCTGCCTCACAAGGCTTGGTATCAGCTTTTAATTTGCCAGATTTTACAGCGTCATATACAAATTTATCTAACTCTGGCTCTACTATATGTATTTTACCTTCATTTATAGTATTAACTGCGTTTTGATTAATATCAACACCATGAACTACATAACCATTATTAGCTAGTAAAGCAGCAGTAGGTAATCCTATATAACCAAGACCTATTACGCAAATAGATTGTGGCTTATTCATATTTATCTCCTTATTTTTATCTAATCTGTTTTATAAATTTTGTTGTAAAAAAGCGATTATTTTTTTAGATGCTTTCCCATCTCCGTAAGGATTTATGGCATTTGACATTTTTTTATACTCGTTTTCATCGTTTAATAGGATTTGAGATTGTTGGGTGATTTTAATAATAATACAAGAATATATTTGCTACAATTACAAACTTAGTCTAAATATAGGGGGGGGGTAGTGGCGTTGCTTCGATTGCTATTCTTTCGTATTGGTACTAATATATTTTGTTTTGAATTTTTGGTATTTTGATTTATATATTACATAGCAATTATCGGAGAAATATATGAAAAAAATATTAGTTGTATTTGGTACTCGCCCTGAAGCCATAAAGATGGCTCCACTAATTAAAGAGCTTCACTCTATCTCGGATTTTCAAACCAAAGTTTGTGTAACGGCTCAGCATAGGCATATGCTTGATCAGGTTTTAGAATTATTTGATATTACTCCTGATTATGATCTTGATATAATGAAAAAAGGTCAAAATTTACTTGATATAACTAAGGATGTTTTATATGGTATAAATGATGTTATATCAAATTTTTCCCCAGATATTGTACTAGTTCATGGCGATACCACTACCGCAGCAGCTGCTAGTCTAGCATCATTTTATAACAAAGTAAAAATAGGACACATAGAAGCAGGACTTAGAACAAACAATATCTATTCTCCGTATCCAGAAGAAGCGAATAGACAGATAATAGGCGTTTTAGCTAATTACCATTTTGCGCCAACAAAGATAGCTTATGATAATTTAATTAAAGAAAATAAATCTAGTGAAAATATCATAGTTACCGGAAATACAGTAATAGACGCTCTATTATTGATATTAAATAAAATTTTACACGATGAAAAAATCAAAAATTCAATTTTAGAATCACTTAAAAGTGAGGGCTTTACTTATGATAAAAATAGAAAGCTAATACTTGTAACTGGTCATAGGAGAGAAAATTTTGGCGATGGATTTATCAATATTTGTAATAGCTTAAAACAAATTGCCCTAAATAATCCTAATGTGGATATATTATATCCAGTTCATTTGAATCCAAATGTTCAAACACCTGTAAATAACATATTAAGTGGAATTCAAAATATTCATTTAGTAAGTCCATTAAAATATGAAAGCTTTGTATATATGATGCATTTATCGCACTTCATTATTACAGATAGCGGTGGCGTCCAAGAAGAAGCCCCTAGTCTAGGAAAACCTGTATTAGTAATGAGAGATACCACAGAAAGGCCTAGCGCTTTAATGGCGGGCACCATAAGGCTAGTTGGCACAGACATTATTAAAATCACCCAACAATCTCAAATCCTATTAAACGATGAAAACGAGTATAAAAAAATGTCAAATGCCATAAATCCTTACGGAGATGGGAAAGCATCTAAAAAAATAATCGCTTTTTTACAACAAAATTTATAAAACAGATTAGATAAAAATAAGGAGATAAATATGAATAAGCCACAATCTATTTGCGTAATAGGTCTTGGTTATATAGGATTACCTACTGCTGCTTTACTAGCTAATAATGGTTATGTAGTTCATGGTGTTGATATTAATCAAAACGCAGTTAATACTATAAATGAAGGTAAAATACATATAGTAGAGCCAGAGTTAGATAAATTTGTATATGACGCTGTAAAATCTGGCAAATTAAAAGCTGATACCAAGCCTTGTGAGGCAGATGTATTTATAATAGCAGTTCCAACTCCATTTCATCACAATAATGATGATATCAAGACTCCAAATTTAGACTATGTAACAGCCGCCACACAATCCATACTTCCTTATATAAAAGATGGAAACATAATAATATTAGAATCAACATCACCTGTTGGGACAACAGATATGATAGCTAATATATTAAAAGATAATAAAATCAATATAGATAAAGTATTTATAGCTCATTGTCCAGAGAGAGTTTTGCCAGGACATATAATGAAAGAGCTAGTTTATAACGATAGAATAGTAGGTGGTATAACCAAAGAAGCTACAGAAAAAACAGCTCTATTTTATAAGAGCTTTGTCAAGGGTGAAGTATTACAAACAGATGCTAAAACAGCAGAGATGAGTAAGCTAGTTGAAAACAGTTTTAGAGATGTAAATATAGCTTTTGCTAATGAGTTATCACTAATTTGCGATAAGCTTAATATTGATGTATGGGAGCTTATAAAACTTGCTAATAAACACCCTAGGGTAAATATTTTGACACCTGGATGTGGAGTAGGAGGCCATTGTATAGCAGTAGATCCTTGGTTTATATGTAGTAATGTGCCTGAATACTCTAAACTTATAAAGACAGCTAGATTGGTAAATGATTCTAAACCTAAGTATGTAATATCTAAAATAAAAGAAAAAATAAAAGATATAAAAAATCCAAAAATAGCTTGCCTTGGTCTTGCATTTAAACCAAATATTGATGATTTAAGAGAGAGCCCAGCTGTTTTGATAACAGAGGAGTTATCACAAATTCCAAATTCTCAAATTTACGCAGTTGAGCCAAATATAAAATCTCTACCAAAACAATTAAACAAAGATAACATTCATCTAACTTCATTAGATATAGCATTAAAAGATTGTGGTGTTATAGTAGCCCTTGTAAAACATAATGAATTTATAGGACTTAAATCAAATAAAATTGTAGATTTTGTGAATTTGTAAGGAAATAGTATGAATATAGATAATAGAGATGTTGTGAATATTGATGATGCGACTAAGATTGACCAGTTACAAAGAGAAATTTTAAGACTAGAAAAAGAGTTAGAGGATTATAAAGGTGCTAGATTAAAATACAAAAGATTGGCTAATAATTGGGAGTATAAATACAATAAATTAAATAATAGCATTCCAATCAAAATTTCTAGATTATTTAAATCGCCATTTAATAATAATCTATTTAAATCAATATTAAAAAATATTAAAAAACGCAAAAACAATGAGCCTGATGTAAAATTGGATTATGATAATGTCGCTTTTGAAAAATTACAAAATTTTGGTAGAAAAGATAAGCCAGTAATACTTATTTATGGCAACATTAGCTTAAATATAGTTGATGGCTCATCTATTTGGCTTAGTAATATATATAATTTGGCAATTAGTGCTTGTGATGTGATATTGCTATCAAAGCAAAATATACAAAGTAATCTGATTACTTCAAATTTTATAAAAAATGATAATCAAAGTATCATATTAGAGCCAAAAGATTTTTGCGAAAAAGAATTTAGCATAGAAACTGCTATAAAGGCTCTAGTGGCAATTGATTCATTTGTGCCTAATATTCAATTATTAGTTACTAGAGGCTTAGAGCTTAATGTGGCAATATGCTCAAATAATGTTTTTAAATATAGGTTGGTGCCTTATTTAACAGATTTTTATACCATCACAAACAAAGGTCTAGAATATAAAGATGATATTGAAAATAAACTTGATTTAATAGCTAAACAAGCTAAGATTTGGCTATTTCAAACACCTAATATCCAGAATGAAATTGAAAAAATCTTAGGCTATAAATTAGAATCTATAAATTTTGCCCCTGTGATTCCTAAAATAAAAAATTATAAAATTGTAAAAAACGATGTTATTACTATAGCCTATGGAGGTAAAATTCAACCAGATTGGGGAATACAAGAATTAATCAAAGAGTGTAAAGATCTGATAACCATTGGTTATAAGTTAAAACTTATTATAGTATCTAGCAAGATTTCTGCTCAAAGCGATATTGTTAATGATAAAAATTTTATTCAAAACATAAAAGAACTTTTATCCGAGCCTTTTGTTGAGTATATCGATAAAGCCAACCAAGAAAAAACACTAGAAATACTTAGCAAGGCTGATATTCTATATGGTTTTAGACCTAAGTATTTTGAAGAGCATACACTTGAGCTATCTACAAAAATTTTAGAAGCAGTAGCTCTATATAAACCTATAATATGCTATCCAAATGATATAAATATAGAGTTATTTGGCAAGGATTATAAATATTTTATACATGATATTTGTGAGTTGGTTAAAATATTACAAATGGATAATTTTGATATAGATAAAAATATATATGATTCTATTATTAAAAAATACTCTTTTGACTATAGAAAAGACTTTTTTAAGCAATTTTTAATAGATAATAAAGATACAAGATTGTTATGTATGGCTGGGCATGATTTTAAATTTATTGATCATTTTTATTCCTATATGAAGGCAAGTGGATATAGAATAAATAAAGATGTATGGGAATGGGGTGAGTGTAAAAACGAGATGAGAAGTAAATATCATTTACAAGTTAGTGACACTATATTTTGTGAATGGGGATTAGCAAATGCTGTATGGTATTCACACCATAGTAGTAATAAAAAAATTTATGTAAGAGTGCATTTACAAGAAATTAGAGAAAAAGCTAGAAAATTCGGATTTAGAATAAATAGTAGCAATATTACAAATTTTATTTTTGTAAGTGCTAGAGTAAGAGATGAATATATAAAAATGTTCAACTTAGAAAAATCAAAAACTAGTGTTATACCAAATTATGAGCTAAACGATGATTTTGTTATAAATAACAATAAAAAACTTGGTATAAATTTGGGTATGGTTGGCATTACCCCACAAAGAAAAAGATTAGATAGGGCAGTTGATTTAATTCAAAATTTATTAACCATATATCCTGATGTAAAATTATATATAAAAGGACATAGGCCAGAGCAGTATGAGTGGATGCATGCACCAGGACGCATAAAAGAGCTTGAATACTACAATCAACAATACCAAAGAATCAATGATAATGAAGCTCTGAAAAATGCTGTTATCTTTGATGGATTTGGCAATGATATGAGTAGATGGTATCAAAAGATAGATTTTATACTCTCTCCTAGTGATTTTGAAAGTTTTCATTATGCCTTGGCTGATGGTGTTGCTTCTGGATGTTTGCCTGTGGTATGGAACTGGGATGAGGCTAGTGTATTATATGATAGCTCTTGGATTGTGAATGATGATACTGAAGCGGTCGAAAAGATAAAATCATATTTAAATGCTGATAATATAGATGAGATAAGAAATAATAATAGAAAATTGATAATACAAAGATATGGATATCAAAAAGTATTTAATCAAATAAAAAAGGCTATATATGAATCATGATATATTAAGAATTTTTTATCCAGAAATATTTAGCAATTTGAAAAAAAGTAGCCTTAAAGATAATTTAGATAGATTAAAAAATAATATCCTAAAAGGCGATAAAAGGCGAAATCTAGATGATCTAAAAATAATAAATGAGAGCGATTGGGAGCAAACAAATACATTACCAGACTCAGCTGCTTGGCATTTTCATACATTAGGCAGGCCTTTATCATCAAATTTATATGAAAAGATTAGAAGCGATGAGAGTATAGATTTGGTTGTTAAGCATGTGAAAATGTGGATAAATTGGGATAAAAATAGCAAAATAAAACACGAACAAGTATATAGTGGCCATACTGTAGCATTAAGATTAGAGTTTTTATTGCTAGTATATATATTTAGACAAGATAGCCTAATACTAAAAACAATACAAGAGCATATTGATTTTTTAAAACAAAATTATGATGGTGATTGGAATCATGGATTAGATCAAAGTATAGCGCTTTTAAAAGCGGCATATTTTTTTAATTTATCCACTATAAAAGAGCTCGCTATACAAAGAATATATTCAAATTTTAATCAAACATTTGATGAAGAAGGGGTCTGCCAAGAACAGGCTATATCGTATCATCATTATAACATATATCGATTTTGGCATGTAATGAAAATATTCAAATTTATAAATGAAAATTATAAAATATTTGAGAATAAATTAAATTTAGCCAATAATTTTTTGTTATGGGCGATACTTCCAAATGGGTATTATTGTAATTTAGGTGATACGATATATGAAAAACCTAGTTTTGATATTTTTACAAAAGAACAAAAAGCTTTAATTGAGCAAAATAGTAGTTTAATAAATGAGCTTTTTTATCCATCTGTTAATGGTGGGGCTGTTTTTAAAGCTGGTTATATATTTATGAGATCTAATTGGGGGGGGGTAATGAATAATTCTTCTCCTAGGCATTTATCAACTAGATTTGGTCCAGCTAGAATTATACATGGCCATAATGATCACATGAGTATAACATATTTTGATGGCAAACCTTTGATTGTGGATGGCGGTTTTAGCGGATATTCAGATGATGCTTTTAGAAATTTTGTTAGATCTCCATTATCTCATAATGTAGTGTTTATAGAGAATCACTCAAAATTTAAATGGAATAGTGAAACATTTTTAAAAGAGTATAAAACTTACCAAAATAACGCATATTTTACATTGGAGGATGCCCCCTATGATGGAGTAATAAGAAAAAGATCTGTGTTTAGTAATATAGATAATGCTACGCTCATAATACAAGATACAATTATTTCAGATAGAGAATTTACTTATACTCAGAATTTTAACATATATGATGATATTTTGCTAAATAATAATGGAGATATTACACTAAATTGCGGATATATATTAAAAAATATAATTAATAAAAATGATAAATTAGAAATATCTAAAGTCAGAATGCAATATAATGGTGATAAAGTAAATATATTAGGCGGATACGCTTGTAATGTTCCAAATAATAAAGAAATTTATAATGTTCGCACTTATAAAACTGGCAAAAAAGTTGATTTTTTATCTATTTTTTCTAAAAATAAGATAGATTTAATAGATAATAATTTAATTATATGTGATAATACTTTATTTGATATTGCTAATAAAGCACAATATAAAATTAACTCTTTAAATACAACTTCACAAACAATAACTAACAATAAAAATAAAAAATCTTTTATAGAAATTGACTTGCCTTTATGGCAGTATATATTACTATATATAGAGTGTCAAAGCGATGGATATTTCTATATAAAACCAAGCGATAAGATAAAATATAGGTTTAATAAATACTATTTTTTCAAGGATAAAAAACAATTAGAATTTGTATTATTAGAAAATCAATCAATCGATATAAAAATAAATATTAGTTATTTAGAATATTTGGAATATAAGGAAAAATAAAATATGATAAAACCAGCAGTAGAGCCAAAAGTTGTATTTCATGAGAGCGATTTAATCGATATAGCAAGCAATGGAATATGTACTCAAAGTAGTATAAGTATATATAGTCGTCAAAATGATGCAAGAAGACCTATTTTACAAAATAATACGGATTTTAGGGACTTTTCTATACATACAGCCGCTGGGCCAAATCAATGGTGGATGATAGATTTACAAAAACCACAGAGTATAGAATATATACGAATAACTAATAGGGATAAATATAAAGAGCGTCAAAAAACATTAAAATTTGAGTTCTCCATAGAAAAAGATAATGAATTTATAGAATTTGACAAAACTCTTATTGATTGGAGTGATGACTTACAATATATATATATATATTGGCTGTAAAATGAATATTAGATATATTCGCATTACGCAAACTGCCCAGTGGCCACTTTATTTTAAATATATAAATATTTATCAAAGAAAATTTCCATATCTTATAGTGGCTACTAGAATAGATGGTTTTGGCTCTCGCATTTTTGCCCTATTAAATGCGATGTATTTAGCTTTTAAATTAAAATCAAAATATGGATTTACTTGGAATTCTTTTTCTAACTCACCAAAAACTATTGGCGAGCTAGATGAAAAGTATATATTTACACAGGATTATCTTAAAAAATATAGCTATACAGACTCAGTGATCCATAGATCTATTCCAAGATTTAGTTTTTATGGAAGTTTTCAAGAGCTTGAATATTATCCAACTGAAAGATATGGATTTTATATGCCAAATAATCAGCCATTAAATAAGCATTTCATAGATTTTGATGATAATGAATATAGAGCTTGTCTAAATAAATCATTTTATGATATAGGTTTTAACGATAGTATAAAAAATGCTATTGATATAGCTAAAAAAATATCCGATGAATTTGGAGAATTTGAATGTATTCATATCCGCAATGGAGACTGTATAGATGAGCTTATAAATTCTATTTTAAGAAGCGATATAAATGGCAGAATTTTCCCGTTGGAATTGGCAAATATCTTGTTAAATAAACTCAGCAACAATAAGACAATAGTTTTATTTAGTGCTGATAACTCTGCTGATCTTATATGTGATATTATAAAAAATAAAAATATTATAAACTCGGCAAATTTATTTACTACTAAAACTACATATAAGCTAAATAGTATAGAGCATACTGCGTTTGATTTGGTTTTGATGAGTAAATCAAGCGTAATATATAGCAGAAAAGCAACTACTTATTCATTGTTAGCTTCATATATCGGTAATACCAAATTAGAGTATATAGATAATTTATTTGATAAAAATGAGATAATTTCTTTAATAAAAACATCAAATATAGATTACAATGATAATAAATTTAAAATTGCCAAATTTGCGTATTTAATATATATAATGATGCAAAATAATCATCCAGATTTGGAAATTACAGTACTTGATGGGTATAAGCAGACTGGTTTTGGTATATTTTTAGCCGAATATTTAAATTATTTATTAAAAAATAGTAATACCGATAAAGCAAACTTTTTTATTAAAAATTTAAATAGTCTAGACATTGACAATATGCTTAATTATCTTAACCCGCAAAATCAAAATCAAGCATTTATAAATTTTGGTGGTTTAGAGTATATATCTGATATTGCAAAAAATTTAAATAGTTTATTTTAGTGCAAAAATATAAATTTAATTTTTTTATAAGGAGCGAAAATGATTTGGAGAGAGAATGAACTTATTGAAGTTGGGCATGATAAACTAGCAACTCAAAGTTCTATATCATCATTATCTAGAGATAATGATCCTTTTAGATGTTTAGATGATTTCACGGTGCGACAAAATTTGCCTTATAGCACTCATACGGCCAATGAAGATAATCCTTGGTGGTGTGTGGATCTTGAAAATATTTACAAATTAGAACTGATATCTATCTCAACTACTATGAATATCAAAGAAATCTTGCCTGATTTATCTTTTTGGGTTTCTGCTGATGGGGGGGGGGAATGGACTAAATTAGACAATGATTTAGTTAGGCTTAATGGCGATAGAATAGATATATATGTATCGCAAAGAATTTGCGTTAGATATTTTAAAATTTCTTATAATAAATTTGGTGCACTTCATTTTAAATCGATAAAATTATTTATTGCAAAACACAAAGGAATGATTATACAAACTAGAATGGATGGCTTTGGCGCTAGGCTATTTGCCATGCTAAATGCTATGTATTTAGCCAATATTTCGGGTTATAAATTAGGATTATATTGGCATAAAATAGATAACGGCGATGATGGTGTTTTGGTGGAGTCTGAAAATGATATGTTTGATGAAGTATTTGTAAAAGAGTGTTCTGTTACAAATGCCGATAGGGATTATATTTATGGACTTGGAGCAGACATAAACTTAAAAGATTTTATAGAGGGCAAATATGGCAGATTAGTTGGCTGGTTTTTACCAAAACGATTAGATACTATATGTAAAGATATCAATGCCAAAGATTATTATGAATATGTTAAATACGCTTGGGATAATATGCCATTTAATATAAAATATAAAGAAATAATTAATAAAATAAAATATTTAGATATATTTAATGGAGAGAATTTTAAGGCAATTCACATCAGAAATGGCGACAATATTTTAAGTTTGCCGCATAGAAAAGTTATCTTTAATAGCATCTGTCAATCTAGAATATTGCCTATAGAAATAGTTATAAACTATATCAACAATAATTTTGATAAAAACGAAAATATTGTTTTATTTGGTCCAGATTTTAACTCTTTAAACGCTATAAAAGAGTATTTGATAAATTTAGGATACATTAATGTGCATATTTCAAATGATATTCTTAAAGACGCTTTTGGATATTTGGATAAAATGTCAATGACTATTGCTGATTTTGCTCTATTGTTGAAATCTTCAAATATTTATTGTGGAGACAGCTCTTTATTTATACATCTAGCTACTTTGATTAATAACAATTGTAAAGTAGTTAATATATTAAAATATTTTAATATGCATGAAATTTATGAGTACATAACCACTAGTCAATTGATACCAAATATAAATCCTTTACAAAAAGCTGGTTCTTTATCATATATTTTTGCTAAGTCAAAAGAGCTAAATTTGGATATGAATGATCAAATAGATATATTAACTAAAGCTTCATTTCATGATTCTGAAAACTTCGCATATCCGATTATGATAGTTATAGTTTTGTTAAGATTTAATTGTTTTAAAGAGGCAAATGATCTTTTAAAGAGATACATCGATGACTCATATGAGCAAATTATAAATATTGCCTTTGTTAAATATCCAGCAGAAACAAGAGTTAGCTTAGCAAGAACACCATTAGAATACATTGAACTATTTAATATATTAAGTACCTCTGATATAAAATCATATGAATATTTATCCTTTTTATATGCCCATTTTTTAAGATATCAAAAAGATTATGAAGATGCTAAGAATATTTGTAAAACTCTTGAAGGACAAAAAAATATCAATAAAACTATTTTTAACAATTTTTGCTCCAGTCTGTGATTATATAATAAAATATGATTATATTAGCATTATTTCGCTAATATAGCAAACAAAGCAAATAAAACCCCATAATACGCTTTAGATAAGTTAAAAATAATATAAAGAAAGTAAGCACAAAAGCTTACTTTTCAAATCTCAAAATATCAAATTTTAGCTTTTTGTTCTCTTCTAGCAAAAGCTTATCTGGATTTACCAAAACTCCGATTTTTACAGCTTTTAAAAGCGGAAGATCATTTATACTATCGCTATAAAAAGTCGCATTTTTAAACTCATCTTTAGAGACATAAGATTTAATCTTTTTTACTTTTCCATCTCTAAACGCTGCAATACCATCGATATTTCCAGTATAAACGCCACCTTGCATCTGAGTATTTGTCGCTAAAAACTCATCTATATGAAGAAACTCACACACGGCTTGTACTATAAAATCGTTTGTAGCCAAGATAACTGCCGCCATTTAAATTTACTAGCTTTATAGCATCATCATAGACTATACCCTTGATCTTTTTATCCACAAACTCACTCAAAAGCGGTTCTATATCCTGCTTTGTTTTACCTTTTATCGGGGCTAAAAAGTGCTTTTGATACTCATCCATATCAAGCACACCATTAGCATAGTCATTCTCATAAGCCTCTTCTACAAACTCAACCCCAACAAGCCCTTTTTCATAGATAAAATCCGCCCAAAGCTTGGCACTATCTTCTTTGATAAGCGTTTTATCAAGATCATATAGATAAATCATCTAACTCCTTTATCATTTCTAAATGAATTTCTAAAAATACACTATCGCCCACTTCATACAAAGAGTTTAAAGAGTGATTTAAAGTATCTACTTTTAAGCTTATACCTTTAGCGTCTATTGAATATCTTATGATATTTCCTAAAAATATCTTCTCTTTTACCACCGCTTGTATAGATCCGTTTTTTGTTATTTCTATAGTTTCTGGTCTGATCGCAAGATCTCTTTTAAAGTCGTGTTTTACTAAATTTAAAAGTGCCTCAGAGCTTAGTATATTATAACTTCCTATAAAACTAGCTACAAATTTATTTTTTGGTTTGTGATACAGCTCTAAAGCGTCGCTATTTTGAGCTATTTTACCATCTTGCATAAGAATTATTCTATCGCTCATGGCAAGAGCTTCTTCTTGATCGTGAGTTACGAAAATCGTAGTTAAACTCATCTTTTTAGTTATCAGTTTTATATGTTCTCTTAGATGTTTTCTTATCTTTGCATCAAGAGCCGAAAGAGGTTCATCTAGTAGCAACATACTTGGTTTAGTAACAAGAGATCTAGCAAGAGCCACTCTTTGAGCCTGACCGCCAGAGAGTTGATGCGGATATGACTTTATCTCTTTTTCAAGTCCAACCGTCTCAAGCATCTTTTTAACTCTTTTTTCTATATCTTTTTTATCTATTTTTTTTATTTTTAATCCATAAGCGATATTTTCATAAACATTTAAATTTGGAAAAAGAGCGTAGTTTTGAAATACCATACCGATATTTCGCTTTTTAATGCTAATTTTTGTTATATCTTTATCATCTAAAATTATCTTTCCGCTTTGCGGGGTACTAAGTCCGCAAATGCATCTAAGAAGAGTGGATTTACCGCACCCTGATGGACCTAAGAGAGTTATTAGCTCACCTTTTTTTGCACTAAAAGTAATATTATCAAAAACGAGCTTCTCTTTATATGATTTTTTTAAATTTTTAACTTGCAAGTATGACATTTTAAACCTTTTTTCTGTGACTTATATATGAACTTATAAAATTTGCTATAAATATCAAAAACAGATAACTAACAATAGCTGCACTTGAAACGTGACCGCTTCTGTTTTTTATATTGTAAAGATATACTTGAAGAGTTTCAAACTGCGTACCAGCAAGTATATTTGCATATAAAAACTCACCTATCAAAAATGAAAACGATAAAAATACTGCTATAAATATCGAATCTTTTAAATTTGGAATTATTACTCTAAAAATAGCTCTAAATATACCGTTTCCAAGAATATAATTTGAGTAAATTATCTCTTTTAAATTTAAAGCTGAGATATTATTATCAATAGTTCTATATACAAAAGGTACTGCGATACAAAAATAACAGCCTATAAGTATATATGGAGTTCCACTTATAGTATCGCTATATAAATTTAAAAGTCCGGTGCTAAGCACAATAGGAGCAATGGCAAATGGCAAAACAGATATAAAACTCATTATGTTTTTTAAATTTAAAAAGTAAAAGTTTGCACAAAATACAACCGGAAACAAAAATAAAATAGCTAAAAATATCGCCGCAAAACATACTAAAAGAGAGTTTAAAAGTGCTTTTAAAAATCTAGGATCGCTTAAAAGCACTTTATAGTGAGAAATACTAAATCCGTCCGGTAAAATATTTGATGACCAGCTTGAGGATATCGAGTATATAAAAGTAGCCACCATGGGCAAAACTATGATAAGAAATAACACTAAAACAACGCTATAATGATAAATTTTAGATAATCTACTCATATTTGTCTCTTGTAATTAAATAAATTTGAAATATAAAATAGTATTAATGCCATGATAAACATCAAACAAAACAGCATAACGCTAAGCGCACTAGCTAAATACGGATTTAAGTCGATGTCTCCGGCTATCAAAGACGCTATTCGCACCGGAACTACATTGAAATTTCCGCTACTAAGGGCGTAAATAGTAGCGTAAGCTCCAACCGCATTTGCAAACAATACTATAAAAACTCCGATTATAGATGGCATCATAATAGGTATGGCAACCTTTAGCCAATAAATAGCTCTGCTAGCTCCTAGTATATCGCTAGATTCGCTACTTTGTTTATCTAAAACATTAAACGCAGGATACAATAGCAAGATAGCAAGTGGAATTTGAAAATAAATATATACTAAGTTTATCCCTACGCTTCCGTATATATCGATAACAAAATCAATTCCCAAATCCTTAAAAAGCAGATTTATAGCGCCATTTGCACCCATTAAAATGATAAATGCAAAGGCTAAAGGCACCCCTGAAAAATTGCTAGTCATCGTATTTAAAGATAAAAATAAATTTCCAAAATGCGAGGTTTGAATTTTATAAAGAGAATATGAACCAAAAAGAGAAATTATAAGCGCTACAAAACTTGAAATCAAACTTATATAAAATGAATTTAAAAAACTCTGCATAATAAATCTACTATCAAATATCTCTTTATAATTATCAAACCCCCACTCGCCGCTTTGATCTATAAAACTATTTATCAAAATCCATAAAAACGGAGCTAAGATAAACATAAAAAATACCACAAAAAACGGAATTAAAAATAGAGTAGCTATAAACTTTTCTCTATTCATTTTAATAACTCTTTAGTAAAGCTTTTATCGTGATCTATGCCTAAAATTTCACAAATCAAACCGCAAATTCCGCTCTGTTCTACCTCAACTCTAGCAAAACTAAACTTATCGCCAAAAACAAAAAACGCCACGTCTCTTTCTATATCTAAATTCCCGCCATGAGTGCCATCTTTATTCATACCATGATCGCTTGTGATTATCACATTTACGCCCTCTTCTAGCTATTTTAATACTAAAGAAGACAATATAGTATCTACTTTTCTAGTAGCATTTCTATACTCTTTGCTATCGTGAGAAAATTTATGACCTATATCATCTATATTCATAGAATGAAAAAGAGTAAAATCAAGATCAAATTTAACCCTCAAACACTCTGCATCACTAAATAAATGGCTATCATTATAGTCGTCTTCATAATAAAAAATGCCATAAGGTATGTTTAAACTCTGCTCATTTATTATAATTCTATCCCTAACCCTGTCAAACAAAGTTTTATTATACAGTTCGCTTATCCAGTAATACGCTGCCGCGCCGGCTTTTAAATTAGCTAGTTTTGCATACTCAAATATACTTTTATTGCTACTAAAAGGTTTGCAATAATTATTTAGTATGCCACTTAAAGCCGGTTTAACTCCTGTTAATATACACTCATAAAGCGGTCTTGAGATAGATGGAAGCTCACTTTTCATCTTATAAATTTTACCCATATTTGCATTACAAAGTGCGAGCAAACCGCCCATACATTGCTGTGCCGTACTATACTCAAGACCATCTATAATTACCAAAACCACCTTAGACATCTTTTATTTCCTTAAATAATCATAATTTATTTTAAATTTACAAAAATCTCTTTCACATTGCATCTCTTTTATACCCTACAAAATTTACCTTATAAGTCGCAAATAAATAATTATAGATCAATAAGAACCAAATACGATTTTTCATATTTTATTCATTATTTGATATTTATAATAACATTTTCTTGCCAAAGCCTTGGAAGCTTTTTTGCAGTCTTTTCCCAAATTTCTGGATTTTTTATAGGTTTAGCATTTTTATACTCATTTTCTGGTATAAGTCTGTCTTTTATATCTGGTGGAAGCTCTATATAAGCATTTCTAATCGGTCTTGCATAACCTTTTGCTAAATTTATTTGACCTTGATCAGATAAGATATACTCTCTAGCAAGTTTTGCTGCGTTTATATTTTTGGCATATTTGTTGATAATAGTCGTATAACCGCTCACTATAGATCCGTCTTGCGGGATAGTTACTAAATATCTGTCTTTACCTACTTTGTCTCTGTAATTAAGAGCATTAAAATCCCAAATTATAGCTACGTCTATCTCGCCTTTTTCTAAATTTGCAATACTAGGATCTACCATTGATAAACGACCTTGTTTTGCTAATTCGGCAAAAAAGTTTAAAGCCGGACTTAAGTCTCTCTCATCACCTCCTAAAGCATAATTTGCAGCCAAAACTCCGCTAACTGCTTGAGCCGCTACGCTTACATCGCCTACTGTAATCTTATATGTTGCGTTTTTAAGATCTTTCCAAGTTTTAGGAGGATTTTTTAATGTTTGATTGTTTATTATAAAAGCTATAGTGCCAGTATAAGCTAACATCCAGTGACCGTCTTTGTCTTTTGCCCAATCAGGTATTTGATCCCAGTAACTAGTTTTAAAAGGCTCACTAACGCCCTCCAAAATAGCTATGCGACCAAAACTTTGACCAACATCACCGATATCTGCAGTAGCATTTTTTTTCTCGGCTTTAAATTTAGCTATTTCTTGAGCAGAACTCATATCAGTATCGCTATGCTTAAGCGAATAAAGCCTAGCTAAATCATCCCAAGTATCTTTCCAGTTTGCCCACGTATCAGGCATACCAACGCTATTTATAACGCCCTCTTTTTTGGCTGCTTCTATCAAATTTGCGTCGATATTAGCTGCATTTAATGCTCCAAAAACAATGGTCGCGCTAAAAAAAGTTTTAAGTATTTTCATTTTATCTCCTTAAGAAATTAACAAATTATAATTTCCTTTTGAAACAAAATGGATACAAAAATTTACTTAAAAGCTATAAATGTAGCGAAATTTGCCCATTTAAAAAGCGTTTCAACTCTTTTAAAACCTGCGTTTAAACAGAGCTCTTCATTTTCTTTTTGAGTATAAGGTATGAGTATATTTTCTAAGGCTTGACGCTTTTGAGCAATCTCAAATTTAGAATATCCTTGCTTTGCCTTATATTCTTCGTAAATTTCTATCATATCTAAGGTAAATTTTTTATCTTCAAAGACCAGCTTTTCACTAAATACAAAAAGCCCGTTTTGGTTTAAATTTGAGTAGATTTTTTTGACAAATTCATCTCTTTTTATAGGACGAATGAACTGCAAAGTATAGTTAAGTATCACAGCATCTGCCCCGCTAAAGTCATACTCTAAGATATCTTTAGCAAACAAATTTAAATTAGCCCCATAAGCAAGAGCTTTGTTTTTTGCCGTTTTTATCATAGCAAAGCTACTATCTACGCCATTTAAAACAAGGTCATTTCTAAGCTTAAAAAGTCTTAGAAGAGTAGTAGCAGTCGAACATCCTAGATCAAAAACATTAGCATTTGTCGGTAAATTTTTTACTAAAATTTCAGTTATTAAAGATTGTACCGTGTCATAAAAAGGCACTGAGCGACTTACCATATCATCAAAAACGCTTACCACGCTCTCATCAAACTCAAATTGCTTTTTTATAGGCTCTTTAAAAACCTCATCTCTCACACTAAATCCCTTGAATGTATAAAGTTATCTTGCAGACTAAGGTCGCAAGCTTTTGCTACGTTTCTTGCTATAAGTATATCTTTTGAGATCTGCTCTTTTAGCTCTAAGAGTGAAGAAAATTTGATATTATCGCGTATTCTTTCTATAAAGCAAACTTTGACTTCGGTAACTTTTTCGTGTAAATTTAGATCCAAAAGATGATTTTCTATACTAAAAGCACCATCAGTACTAAGGCGATTTCCTATAAAGGTTATAGAACTATATGTTGCATTATCTATCTTTGTTCTAGTTGCATAAACTCCGTCTTTTGGTAAAAGATACGGTTCTACTTTTAAATTTAAAGTCGGATATACACTCTTTTTTCCTATACCTTGTCCGCTTACAACCCTGCCTTTTATGCTATACTCTCTACCTAAAAGGCGATTTGCTCTATATATATCTCCATCACGTAAAAAACGTCTGATAGCTGAGCTATGCACACCAAGACCATCAAAACAAAATTCTTTTACCACAATGACTTCGCCGTGAAATAAATTTTTAAGATCGTGTTTGTCCCAAGCTCTATCTTTTCCAAATTTAAAGTCATATCCTACAATTATACGTTTTAAATTTGGAAAATCAGCCTCTAAAAGCTTTAAAAACTCATCTCCTCTTAGATCCTCGATATCTTTTAAATAATAATAAAAACAAGGGACGCCTGAGTACTCTTCTCTTCTATCGCCTGGGGTGATACAGGCTTTATTGCTCTCTATAACAACTAACGCCCCGCCCTTTCCAAGCTCTTTTATGAGCTCTTTATGTCCTTTATGAATGCCATCAAAATGTCCTATAGCAATAGAATCTATATCATTTTTTTCTATAGTGGTAGAATGATTCAAGATTTCCCTCCTTACCTGTTATTACGCACTCTTTTTTAGCAAGGCATTCCCAGCCAAGCTCACTGCAAGCGCTCTGAAAATATTTTTGTGAAAGTAAAATTTGCTTTTTATCTTTTACTACGCCTTTTGAGTTTCTTTTTACATCTTTTCCTACTTCAAATTGTGGTTTATGAAGCAAGATTATATCTCTTTTAGCCAAACGATCGATATCTTTTAAAATAAGCAAAACAGATATAAAACTAACATCTATAGTTACTAGATCAAATTTACCTTCTTTAAAATCCCTTATATCGGTATTTTCTCTTAATATGACTCTAGCATCACTCCTAAGAGTGCTATCAAGCTGATTGCTTCCTACATCTAAAGCCGTTACGCTTTTTACTCCATTTTCAAGTAAAACTTGCACAAATCCACCTGTGCTACTTCCTATATCAAGAGCGTTTAAACCAAATGGATTAAATTTGATCTTTTCTAAAAAGCCTTTTAGTTTCAAAGCCGCCCTACTAACATAAATAGTATCTAAAGCCTTTATATCAGCACTCTCATCTACTTCTAAGCTTGGCTTGTCTAAAATCCTATCATTTATATAAATTTTTCCTAGCTTTATCAGCTCACTGGCTTTATTTCTGCTAATGCCAAGCACAAACGCCACTGCAAGATCTGCTCTCATTTAAGGCTCTCATACTCGTTTTCATTTATCAAATTTATGCCTAAACTCATAGCTTTTTCTAGTTTGCTTCCTGCCTCGTCTCCATACAAAACAAAGTCTGTTTTAGCAGAAACTGAGTTTGTTACCTTTGCCCCAAAACTCTCAAGTTCAGCTTTGAACTCATCTCTAGGGCGAGATAAAGATCCGGTTATGACAACTATCTTGCCACTAAAAGCATTTTGTTTTAGCTCTATTTGGGCTATTTTAGGCGTTATAAAGCTAAGAAGTTCTTTGATCTTGTCTAAATTTACCCTTATAAACTCAAGATAGCTTAACGCCATAGCTTCGCCAAAACCATCTAAACTAAGAAGTTCTTCAAGGCTTAAGCTGATCCACTTTTGAGCGTAAGTTATGGCTATTTTTTTTGCAGCAACCTCCCCGATATGTTCTATACCTAAAGACGTGATGAAACGTTCTAAATTTGGGGTTTTAGAATCATCAATAGCCTTTAATAAATTTGATATTTTTTTTGTTTTAAAACCCTCTAATCCCATAAAGCTAAGCTCATCAAGCCTATAAATATCTGCTATATCTTTGATAATTCCTTTTTTAAAAAGTAGCTCCACTACCTTTTCTCCAAGCCCATCTATATTCATACATTTTTTTGAAGCAAAATATATGATAGAGCTTACGACTCTTGCTTTACAGCTCAAATTTTGACATTTTATAAGAACATCTTCATCTAAAAGCTCCGTGCCACATTCTGGGCAGAATTTAGGACGTGCTATCTCCTTTTCTTCACCATTTCTACGCTCTTTAAACACGCTAGTGATCTTTGGTATCACATCTCCACTTCTTATGACTGCAACAAGGTCATTTTTCATAAGCCCAAGGCGATTTATCTCATCAAAATTATGCAACGTAACATTTCGCACAAAAGCGCCCTCTATCCATACTCCATCTAAAATACCAACCGGAGTTACAACACCTGTTCGCCCTACTTGCAATGCTACATCTATCAAGCGAGCCGTTTTTTCTATAGCTGGGAATTTATACGCAACCATAAATTTTGGAAATTTGACTGTATATCCAAGGCTTTTTGCTTTGCTTAGGTCATTTACCCTTATAACCATTCCGTCCATTAAGATAGGCTTATCGTCTCTTTTTTTTGTAAGTTCTTTGTAGGCATTTTTTAGCTCGTCGCTTGTTTTGCAGATCAGACAAAACCCATCTTGCAAAAACCCAAGACTTCGCACAAATTCCATAATCTGCGAATGTTTTTCATATTCCAAAGAGTTGCGCCCTACTCCCCAAGGATAAAATTTGAGTTTTCTTTGTTTTACTACACCATTATCTAGCTGTCTAAGGCTACCAGCAGCCGCATTTCTAGGGTTTGCTAAAGGCGGCTCGCCATTTTTTTCACGTTTTAAGTTTATAAGCTCAAAATCTTCTTTTGAGATCACGACTTCGCCTCTAATCTCTATGAGTTCTTTATAAGAGATTTGAAGTGGGATAGATGAGATAACTCTAGCGTTATTAGTCACGTCTTCGCCTATGCTTCCATCGCCTCTAGTGGTAGCTTTTACAAGTTTTCCATTTTCATAGAGCAGATTTAAACTAGCGCCGTCAAATTTAGGCTCTACAAAAAATTCAAGCCCCGTTTTATCACCCCTAAGTATCCAAGCATCAAGTTCTTCATCACTAAAAATATCTTCCATAGACCACATTCGCTCTAAATGCGATGATTTTTGAAATTCACTTAGAATTTCGCCGCCGACTCTACAAGTAGGAGAGTATGAAACTTTTAACTCTGGATTTTCATCTTCAAACTTAAGCGTTTTAGCATAAAGTTCGTCGTATTCAGCATCACTAGCTATAGGGGCGTCATTTGTATAGTAGGCTTTTGCCCATAAATTTAGTGTATCGACTGCTTTTAGGTAATCATTTTTATCCATAGTTTTTCTCTAAATTTCTAAATTTTTATAAATTTGATTTATCTTAAACATTTGAATATGCTCTAAAACATCATGTACTCTTATGATTTTAGCACCATTTTCAAAAGCTTTTAAATGTAAAAATAGCGTTCCAGGAAGTCGCTCACTCACGCTTGCTTTGCAGTAATGATCTATCACGCTTTTTCTACTTGCTCCTACAAAAAGCGGGTATCCAAAGTGTAAGAAATGCTCTAAATTTTTGATGAGTATCATATTGTCTCTTGGAGTTTTGCCAAAGCCTATTCCTACATCTAAAAATATCTTTTTCACGCCCAAACTTTTGCAAATTTCAAGCTTTTTAGCGAAAAACTCATCAACTTCACTTAAAATATCGCAGTCTTTTACGTCTTTTTGCATAGTCTTAGGATCGCCTATTTTTTGCATCAAGCAATACTCTGCGTCATACTTAGTAGCTAGAGTAGCTAAGCTCAGATCTGCAGTTATGTCATTGACCATACTAAAGCCTCTCTCAAGTGCGTAAGTAAGGCATTTTTCATCAAAACTATCTAGACTTAGCTTAACTTTTTCATAAATCTTACTTGCATAAATTTCATCAATGACTGGCTTAACTCTACTAAACTCCTCACCATGCCCAGGATAAACACTTCCAGGACGTGAGCTAATCATACCTATATCTATGTACTCAGCGCCATCTTCTATCATCTTTTGTATTTTTAAGATGCACTCGTTTTTAGTGGTTCTGCTACTAGGGTTAAAACTATCGTCATTGAAATTTAAAACCCCCATTATGCTTGGCATATCTGGCTTTTTAAACTCTATTTTTATAAATTTAGCTAGATCTTTTAGCCCAAAATCCTGCTTTGCCTCTTTTTTGCTTAAAATAGAAAGCTGTCTATCATTTGCTATAAGTAGAGCATTTACTAGCCCATCTCCACCAAAAACACTATCTTTTGAAGTCACAAGCTCGGCTCCTATGCTTAAAGCGTCTTGTTTTAAGATATTTACGGCTACTTTTTTAATATCTTTTATATAAAAAAAGTGAAGAGCTGACTTCTGTTTCATTATGTTTAGTCCAGCGATATGCGGTTTTATATCCTTGCATAAAACTTCAAAATCATTATCTTTACTGACCTTAAAAACTCTCATCTTGTCCTTTGCATCAAAAGAAGTAAAAGTGGCGTTAAAACGCTAGCTGATTTCGCGTTTAGATCTATCAATCTATAAATTTTATAAAAGTATTCGTAATCTTCGCTTTCAAATTTGATCCCAGCAGTAATCGCATCTAAGATTATCTGTTTTACTACTGCTAAAAGCTCTTTTTTACCGAATTTATCGCTCTTTTCAAGCGCTACTTTCTCTTCTATAAAAAGATAAATTTCCTTAAGCTCTAACCTTTTTAAATTTAAACCGATATCGATCTTTATACTTTTTTTGACTCTGATATCCATAACGAGCCTAGATCTGACGGTTGGTAAAAGGAGATTTTTACTCTTTGCGACGATTACAAAAACTATATTTCTTGGCGGTTCTTCTAATATCTTAAGCAGTGCATTTTGTGGATCTATACCAAATTTATGAGCTATTATGACTATGATTTTTTCTCTGATCTCTGCGATATAAGCTTCGTTTATTATCTCTTTAGCATTTTCCATTAAAAGAGTATCGTATTCAAATATTTTTACAAAATTTGGATCATTCTCAGCTAAAATTTCGCTTTTTATAGATTCGAAATCTTCATCTATTATGATTTTGCTCTGCAAGTTTTTACCTAAAGAGTTATTTTGCCAAAAAGCACGTCATCTATACTTTTATCAAACAGCCTAAACATAGAAAGTAGCTTAAAATCAAGCATATCATCGCTTGAGCTTAGATAAAAGCTATTTTGCGCTTGCTCATCAAAAAGCCACATATAGCTATCATCTTTGCCTTTTGCAAGACTAGCAAATTTAGAATTTGATTTTCCTATGTAAAAATATATATATCCATTTGGAAAGGCGATGCTTAGCATATCTTCTAAAAGACTTATCTCTTCTTTTGAGTTGATCTCGCCAAGAGATGGATATAGCGATCTTAAAGATACAAAAGGAAGTATAGGTCTAGAGCTATTTTTTCTATTTATTTTTCTTAGAAAATATTTTTCAAACCAGTCTCTATCTTCATCGCATATCACGATAAAAGTAAAGCCGTCTAAAAGGTACTTTATCCTAGAAGCTAGCAGTGGTGCCCACTCCACACGCCTTTCTTCCATCCAGCTCATAAGAGGACCATCATCTCTGATAGCCTCTAAGCTCCATTTCATAAAATCGCTCATTAAGCGTCCAGTTTGTATGCTTTGTGTAAAGCTCTTACGGCTAATTCACCATATTTTGACGCGACTATCATAGATATCTTTATCTCGCTAGTAGATATCATTTGTATATTTATATTCTCATCTGCTAAAGTAGTAAATGCAAGACTAGCTATACCACTATGACTTTTCATACCGACGCCAACAACACTTACTTTTACCACGTCGCTATCTATCTCTACGCTTCTTGCTGTTCCTTCTACTACTTCTCTAGCTGCTTCCATTTCATTTTGAGGGACGGTAAATCCAAGACTTGTAGTGCCATCTTCGTGGCTTGTGTTTTGGATTATCATATCTACGTTTATATTTTTTGCGGCAAGTTTAGTAAAAATCGCAGCTGCAACGCCAGGTTTATCAACGACTCCTCGCAAAGTAACCCTAGCTTGATTTTTATCTAGTGCAATGCCGCTGATGAGCACTTGCTCCATACTGCTATTTTCCATATTTGCTTCTCCTGTTATTAATGTTCCTTCATTATTATTAAAACTACTTCTTGTTACTAAATTTACATTTAATTTTTTAGCTAGTTCAACGCTTCTATTTTGCAATACTTTTGCGCCCATACTTGCAAGCTCAAGCATCTCATCATAGCTTATCTTGTCAAGTTTTTTGGCTTTTGGCTCTATCCTAGGATCTGTGGTATAAACCCCATCTACATCAGTGTAGATCTCACATAAATCAGCATTCAAAGCTCCAGCTAACGCAACAGCACTTAGATCACTTCCGCCACGACCTAAAGTAGTCACATCGCCATCTACACTAACTCCTTGAAATCCAGCAACAACGACTATCTTGCCCTTACTAAGAGCTTTTTTCAAATTTGTGCAGTCTATCTCTAAGATCCTAGCTTTAGTATGAACATTATCTGTTATGATCCCAGCTGCTCTACCGCTCATAGCAACAGCTTCATAACCTTTTTCATTTAATGCTATAGATAAAAGCGAACTAGTTACTCTCTCTCCAGCACTTAAAAGCATATCCATATCTTTACTAGCAGGGGCTATTTTAGTAAAATACTCGGCATATTCTATAAGTTTATTTGTAACTCCACTCATAGCAGAAACTACGACTACTACATCATTTCCGGCTTTTTTTGTATCTATTACTCTTTTTGATACTTCTTCTATTCGCTCAAGCGTTCCGACACTTGTACCACCGTATTTTTGAACTATAAGCATTAAATATATCCCTCTTCTTTAAAATATTTCAAAACTTTATGATAAACACTTTTTTTAAAGTGATTAACATTTTCTAAAACCATATTTTCTTTGATAAACTTATAGTCATCAAATTCAGGGTGCTTTGTTTTTAAGTTTATCTTCGCTTTAGGCTTTAATCTGACCAAAAAATACTTTTGAATTTGTCCGTCGTATGGCGACATTTTTTGTGCTATATTTTCAGGAAAATCATAGCTAAGCCACTCAGGATGTTCGCAAAGTATCTCAATGTCGTTTGTGCCTATCTCTTCGTTAAGCTCTCTTAAAAGTGCATCTTTAGGTTTTTCTCCTTTATCGATTCCGCCTTGAGGAAATTGCCAAGCACCTTTGATATCATATCTTTGTGCAATGAAAATATTGCATTCAAGAGGATATAAAGGAGAGAGTATAACAGCAGCCACATTTGGTCTGTATTTTTTTTCTTTCTCCATTTTTTGTTCCTAAATTTTTAGGAAAAATGCTACCCTAAAAGGCTTTAAAGTTTAATTAACTTATAATACAAAACAAATTTTATGCCTGTTTAATTAAGCTTATAAACGCGTAAATTTTTATCAAAATAGACGGAATTTAGGAGAGAACTTGCAGATATATATCCACATACCATTTTGTGAGTCAAAATGCCCTTACTGCGCTTTTGGCTCACACAGCGATAAATTTAGTCAAGTCAAAAAATATTTTTTAGCTCTAAACCATGAAATACAAAATACAATTTTGGATCTTAACGAAAAAATAACTACGATATTTATAGGTGGCGGTACGCCAAGTAGCGTAAATGCTGAGTTTTACGCTCAAATTTTTGAAGCTTTAAGACCAAAATTAGCAAAAAACGCAGAGATCACTAGTGAAGCAAATCCAAATTCGGCAAATTTAAAATGGCTAGAAGATATGAAGAGACTTGGCGTTAATCGCATAAGTTTTGGAGCTCAAAGTTTTGATGAAAAAAAGCTAGGATTATTAGGTAGAATTCATAGCAAAAACGCGATATTTAAAGCCGTGCAAAATGCAAAGATCGCTAAATTTAAAAATATAAACGTAGATCTGATGTATGGTACTAAACTAGATACCAAAAAACTTCTTAAGCGTGAGCTTGAAAACATAGCAAATTTAGGCATTTCTCACATTTCTGCGTATTCACTTAGCTTAGAAGAAAAGACGCCTTTTTGGGACAAACTAAATTTAAAAAAAGATAGTTTAAGTTTAGCAAGATATCTTATAAACGGACTTGAAGATATAGGTTTTAAACAATATGAAATATCAAATTTTGGTAAAATTTGCACTCATAATCTAGGCTATTGGAAGCAAAAAGATTATTTAGGTTTTGGAGCTTACGCAGTTGGGACTATTGCAGATAAAAGGTTTTATTCGCCAAGTGATTTAGATGAGTATATAGCAAATCCACTGCAAAAAAAGGTAGAAATTTTAAGCAAAAAAGATATCTTAGAAGAGCATATTTTTTTAGGGCTTAGAAGCTGTGTCGGGATAAAACTATCAAATTTAGATAAGAAAAAGATCGAAAAAGTAGAGCTTTTAGAAAAAGAAAATAAAATTTATATAAAAAACGGACGAGCATTTAATGCAAATTTTCTCATAGCAGATGAAATTTCTCTGTTTTTAACCTAGCAATTAGTAAAAAAACGCTAAAATGCAAGACTAACTTTTTAATGGGAAATAGTAATGTTTGGAATGAGCTTATCAGAGATAATAATAATAGCCGTTGTTGCTGTGATTTTTTTAGGTCCAGATAAACTACCAGATGCAATGGTAAAGATCGCAAAATTCTTTAAGATGTTTAAACAGACAATAAATTCAGCAAAAAGTACATTTGAACAAGAAGTCAAGATAGCAGAGCTCAAAGAAGACGCTAAAAAGTATAAAGAAAGCGTACAAAATGCGACTAATGCAGTAAGAAAAAAGCTTACGTTTGAAGAACTTGACGAGCTAAAAAGCAGCATAAGCGAAACAAAAAATAGCGTAAATGAAAGCCTAGAAAATATCAAAAACGATATAAAAAACCCATTAAATTCTCTAAATAGTGGCGATATCTTAAAAGATGAAATAGAGCAAAAACCAGCCCAAACTACATTAAATTTAGAAAATAAAAAAGAGGCATAATGTTTGAAGATTTAAGACCGCATTTGATTGAACTCAGAAAAAGACTATTGATAAGCGTTTTTGCTTTAATAGTGTGTTTTATAATATGTTTTAACTTTTGGAATCCAATCCTAGCTTATATGAGCGCCCCTTTAAAAGCAGTTCTTCCAACAGGAAGTAACATAATCTTTACTCAAGTCGCAGAGCCATTTTTTACTGCGATGAAAGTAGCATTTTTCGCTGGATTACTCCTATCTTTGCCTATTATTTTTTGGCAATTTTGGCTATTTGTAGCACCAGGTCTTTATGAAAATGAGAAAAAATACGTCATACCATTCGTATTTAGCGCAACTCTTATGTTTTTAGTAGGAGCTGCATTTTGTTATTATTTCGTAGTTCCAGTCGGTTTTCATTTTTTGATAAATTTTGGAGGAGAGCTATTTCAAGCATTGCCTAGTATAGGCGATTACGTTGGATTTTTTACCAAGCTAGTTGTAGCTTTTGGGATAAGTTTTGAGCTTCCAGTCGTTACATTTTTCTTAGCAAAACTAGGAATAATTGATGATAAAACGCTAAAAGGATTTTTTAGATACGCCATAGTTGCTATATTTATATTTGCCGCTATAATGACGCCCCCTGATATCTTAAGTCAGTTTTTACTTGCCGTACCGCTCATAGGACTTTACGCGCTGTCGATTTTGATAGCAAAAATGGTAAATCCAGCGCCAAAAGATGACGAAGAGGACTTAAAAGAAGATGAGCAAGATGAATAATCAAATATTTGCTCTTAGTAGTTATGATTATAAGCTTCCAAGTGATCTTATAGCTACATCGCCAACTATCCCTAAAGAAGATGGAAAACTACTAGTTTATGATAGAAACAAAGATCAAATTTTCCACTATAAATTTGGAGATTTAGCTAAAATACTACCGCCTTGTAATATTATCTTTAATGATACTAAAGTCATAAAAGCGCGAATTTATGGAACAAAGCAAAGCGGCGGAAAGATAGAACTTTTACTAAATTCACCGCTAAATGATAATAAATTTAGTTGCTATATAAAAGGAAAAACTAGCGTTCATACTATTTTAAATTTTGATCTTAATTTAAAAGCAGAAGTTTTAGAGCTAGGCGATGATGCTAGTAGAGTCGTGCGTTTCACAAAAGATGGCAAAGTCATAGCAATAAACGAACTTTATGAGATCTTAGCAAGTATCGGGCATGTACCGCTTCCCCCATACATAAAAAGAGAAGATAGCAAAGATGATGAAAAATGGTATCAAAGCATATTTGCTAAAAATCCAGGAGCCGTAGCAGCGCCTACTGCGAGCTTACATTTTAGCCATGAAATGCTAACAAATTTAAAAAAAAATCACGAGATCAGCTATATCACACTACACGTTGGAGCAGGAACTTTTAAAGGCGTTGAGAGCGATGATATAAGAGATCATAAAATGCATAGCGAATTTTATGATATACCAAAAAATACTGAGAGCATTATAAACTCAAATGCCAAAATTCTAGGCGTAGGGACAACTGTTACAAGGTGCATTGAGTACTACGCTAGAACAAAACAAGTAAATGGCTTTTGTGATCTATTTTTACATCCGCAAAACAGACCCCAAAGACAGGATTATTTGTTTACAAATTTTCACCTGCCAAAATCAACTCTTATAATGCTAGTTGCGAGCTTTATAGGGCTTGAAAAAACAATGGAAATTTATAAAATAGCCATAGAAAATAGATATAAATTCTACTCTTATGGTGACTCTATGCTGATAATTTAGGAGAAAAATATGAGATTTGCAGCGGTTTTTGTGACAAGTTTTGCATTTGCTAATGAGTTATATATAGACAAACATTTAAAACTAGTACTAAACGAACAGACTAATTTATCTTTAGAAGGTATGCTAGTAGTGCTATTATCTCTTATGGTAGCTATTTTATTTATGTTCTTTATTTTTATAAAAATTCAAAAAAGAAGACAAAAAAAGTTATTTGCAACTAAACATAGTCGAACGATAAAACAACCATTTTATATGACAAAGATCGATATATCTCCTATCGTCCATAAGCCTCATGACGGAGATATTGTACAAGAATTATCATTTTATTTTCAAATGCTTCATAAGATAAATGCAACAAATAACAATACGGTATTGTTTGATTATGATATAAGATATTTTAGAAACTACATGGCAGATTATCATACGATATTATATATGATACACGGGATTGTCGAGTTTCTTACAAATTCTACTAAAAACTCTACTATAGCTATCGTTTTTAAGCAAATCGAAGAGATAGAAGGAGAGATCAAATTTAGTGTCTCTATAAAATTGCACGGCGATTTTACCGGACATGGCGATATGATAAGAATGTCAATAGCAAGAAAGAATAAAAATATATACTATAAAAAGCTATCTTTAGCTTGCTACAGAGCAAAGATACTAGGTACAAATATAAAATATACAAGCAACAAAAGCGAGTCTGAGTTTGTTTTTGAGCTAAATCTAACACCTACTAAAGAGATGCCAAGATATCATTTCCAAAACACAGATAAACAGATAACTGCTATAATAGCAGAAGACGATAAAAACTCTTACAACATTCTACGTTCTCAGCTTGAGTATTACGGCATACAAATAGAGCCAAACAGTAGTTGGAGCATCATCAAAAGACATATAACAGATACTATTTTTAGACCAAATATAGTCTTTATCCAAGCAAAAATTATAAAAAAATTACCGATTCAAGAATTCAATATGCTTAAAGAATATAAAGAAAGAAAAAATATAAGCGTAGTCATCATCAGCAATAATGAGAATTTCGATAAAATTCAAGAAGATATAAAATTCGACACATATATATTAAAGCAACCTTATACCTCAGATACGCTACTTGCTATATTAAACAAAACAGTAGAAGAGACTTTATGGCGTGGAAATGGCGGAATTTAACCTAGCTTTTTTATCTTAGAGATAAAAAATGCATTCATAAGATCATCAGGCAATATCCTAACTCCAAATTCATTTTTTACGCATGATTTTAGATCAAAGTCTATGGCTTCTAGTTTTATATCAAATTTAGAAGCCAAAGCGTTTTTGATGACATCTTCGTTCTCTTCTTCATAAAAAGTACAAGTACTATAAACTATCTCTCCACCTACTTTTAAAGCACTAAGGGCCGCATTTAAAAGCTGTTTTTGAAGTCTAGCTATGGATTTTATCTCTTTAAATGATTTTTCTTTAAAGTTTTCATTGTATAAAGAATACGACGAACAAGGTGCGTCTAGTAAGATTTTATCAAATTTATTTATGCAAGTATGAGCCACGCTTCTAGCGTCTTTGTTGTATGTTTTTACCCATTGGCAGCCGTAATTTTTTAAATTTGCCTTTAGCTTAAAAAATCTCTCTTTATTTGCCTCCATCGCAGCCAAATTTCCACTTCCGCTCATCAAATTTGCTAAAACTATACTCTTTCCACCAGGACTTGAGCACATATCAAGGACAAAATCCCCCGCTTTTGGATTTAGCGCTAATGGCGATAGATAGCTACTTAAATTTTGCAAATAAATTCTGCCTTCATTAAAAACGGCTGATGTTGTGATGAGCTCTTTAAATTTAAAATCACAAATGTAAAAATCACCAAAACCGCTATATCTAAAATCAACCCCCAAATTTAAAAGCTCATTTAAAGCATCTTGTTTTGTAGCTTTTAGTAAATTTATAAAAAATCCAACTTGTTTTGGCTGAAAAAAACTATCCCAAACCTTGTCAAAGATATCAGTTGCAACCAAATTTCTTAAATCATCTTTAAAACTCATTTTATAAAATTCCTAAATATCTTTTTAGTATTATCATCGCAGCTATACTATCAAATTTACCATCTCTTTTATCTTTTACCAAAGCACTTGCTTCAAAACTCGAATACGCTTCATCTTGATATATTATCTCCCCATCAAATCCAACAAGCGATATAAAATGCTTTATTCTTCTTTGCATTTCATCTTCGCTATATCCGCCTTTTGGAAGACCAACTACAAGCGTTTTGGCGTTTTTTTCTTTTAGTATTTTTAGAGTGTCATTTGCTGCTTGAACTCGGTTTTTACGAAGCACTGGCTCACTTGGTAAAACTAAATTTTTATTTATAGCAAAAGCAACACCTATCCTTTTTAAGCCAACATCTATTGCTACTATCATTGCAAAACCCTTACATAAATGCCATCTATTGCGATTTTGCCATCAAGCTCGTATTCATATAAAATATCGCCAAATTTAGCATAGCATTCATCGAAATTTGAGTTAGTTTTTATAAATTTTAGCACCTCATCACCGCTTTGTATAGATGTTTTTTCACTCTTAAACAAAAGCGCAAATTCATCAAAATCAGTGATTAGCTCAGCTTTTTTATTTTTTAAAAGCTCATTTGTCCCATTGCTTTCGCCTAGGCGTTGAGGTAGCACAAACAGAGGTATATTCATATCTAAAGCGAGTCTAGCACTACTCATAGAACCGCTTTTAAAATCAGCTTCGCCCACGACAACCGCGTCACTTAAAGCTACTACGATGCGATTTCGCTCTAAAAAGCTCCAAGGTGTAGCCTTAAAATTTGGCTCATACTCACTTAAGGCAAGTGAGTTTTTATAAATTTGCTCTATTATTTTTTTATTTTGAGCAGGATAGATATTTTCAAGCCCGTTGCCAAAAACTGCTATGGTATTAGGATAGGCACCTTCATGAGCAACGCAGTCAGTACCGATCGCCGCTCCACTAACAACACAAATACCATGATTTTTAAGACTAAGAGCTAGGCTATAAACTAAATTTTTAGTATATTGCGAACATTTTCTTGAACCAACTATAGCAATTTTTGGAAAGTCTAAAAGCCCAAGATCACCTTTATAGTAAAGTTTATCTACTGGTTTTTTTAGCAATTTTAAGCTAGTTGGAATTTCAGTTATAAAGTCCATATATCTCTTTTAGATAAACTACATCTACATCTTTTAAAATAGTTTGTTTAGCTATCTTTAAAGCTTTAAATGTCAAGTCGTGCGGATGTCCTATAGCTATGGCATACCCTCTTTTTTTTGCTTGTTTTATAGCCAAGCTAAGCTGTTTTAGTATCTTTGAAACGTCTTGATCATTATCTAAAAACACGTCTCTTTTTACATATTTTAGCCCAAGCTCCTTACTTACATAGCCTGCTTTAGACGCATTTGAAGTAAGACTATCTACAAATAATATACCCATTTTATCAAGTGAGCTTAAAAGTATCTGCATAGACTTATAGTTGCTAGTAAATTTACTACCGGTGTGATTGTTGATATACTTGACGTTGCCAAATTGATTTTTTATAGTAGATATCCTATCTTCTATCTTACTTTTTGAGTCGCCTACTTTTAATGTATTTGGCTCGGCTTTACTAAAAAACATAGCCTCAAGAGGAAGATGTATCATATAAAACTCAAAATCTTTAGAGATAGCGACTGTGTTTGGATGGGCTTTAGTAGGAGGAAATATAGAAGGCGTGATTTTTAAGCCTAAAGATTTTATTTTATCTGCTTGAGCTCTGTATGCTACATCATCTATGATGATCGCTAGTTTGGCTCTCGTATTTGCTTGATGCTTTTCTTTATTATGTAAAACTTCTGGCGTTTTTGTCTCTTTTTGACTAAGATTTTCATCTTTTTTTAAATTTATATTCGCATCTTTTTGAGTATCGCTGATGTTTGCGTCTTGTTTTAAATTTATACCTGTCTCTTTTTGGCTAACATTTTCATCTTTTTTTAAATTTATAAATGTATTGTTTGTGCTTATATTTTGCTCTGATTTATGAGTTTTACTAAGATTTAAATCGCTAAGAACATGAGCTGTGCTGATATCTTTTGAGCTATTTTTAGATATGTTTTTTTTCTGAGTATCAAGGTACTCTTCTATCTTGGAAATCGTCTTTTGATCATCTTTAACGACATTTTTATTTGAGTTCGTAACTAGATATAAAACAGCAAAAATGATAGATATACAGATAAATATACCGATATAAACTTTAAAAGCCCCCTTTTTAAATTTAGGGAGCTTTTTTCTTTTTTTTGACTTTGCCAATTAGTTTTTGTCTTTATTTACAAGTTTGCCTTTGTTTATCCAAGGCATCATAGCACGAAGTTTTTCGCCAGTTTTATTAAGTAGGCTCGCATCGCTGATCTTTCTTTCGGCGTTCATTTTTGTATAACCCGCTTTTCTTTCTAAGATAAAGTTTTTAGCAAAAGTTCCATTTTGGATCTCTTTTAAGATCTCTTTCATAGCAGCTTTACTGCTTTCATTTACAACTCTTACTCCACTTACGTAATCGCCGTATTCAGCAGTATTTGATATAGAATATCTCATATCGCTCATTCCACCTTGATAGATTAGATCAACGATAAGCTTCATCTCGTGTAAGCATTCAAAATACGCCATCTCAGGCTCATATCCAGCTTCAGTTAATGTCTCAAATCCAGCATTTATAAGAGCACAAAGCCCACCGCAAAGTACAGCTTGCTCACCAAATAAATCTGTTTCTGTTTCATCTTTAAACGTAGTTTCTATGATACCTGTTCTTCCGCCACCTATCGCACTTGCATAGCTCAAAGCTAGATCTTTTGCCTTGCCTGTTGCGTCTTGAGATACAGCGATAAGATCAGGAATTCCGCCGCCATTTATAAATTCATTTCTTACAGTATGACCAGGAGCCTTTGGAGCTATCATAATGCAGTCGATACCTTTTGGAGGGACTATTTGACCATAATGAACGTTAAAACCATGTCCAAAAGCTATAGCGTTTCCTTCGCTTAAATTCGGTTCTATCTCGGCTTTAAAAATATCTGCTTGAAGCTCATCTGGAGTTAGTATCATTATAAGATCTGCGTATTTTGTAGCATCACTTACGCTCATTACTTTAAATCCCTTAGCTTCTGCTTTTGCCCAGCTTTTGCCTTTTGGATTTAAACCCACTACAACCTCAACGCCACTATCTCTTAAGTTTTCAGCGTGAGCGTGACCTTGAGAACCAAAACCTATCATAGCAACTTTTTTGGACTTTATTAAACTTAGATCACAATCCTTGTCATAATAAACTGTTATAGCCATAACTTTATCCTTTGTTAAAATTTATTTTAAAATTATACTATCACTGAAATTTAAAATCACTGAAATTTAAAATATTATCTAAATTTAAGATAGATAAAAAGCACATTATAGTAGAATTACTTAAAAATTTTATCAATAAAGTTGAAAAGATGAATCAAGCAATATACAAAAGCATAAAAACTTTGCCTCCATTTGATGGAACAGTCGCTAAGATACAACAAATTTGTTGTGATGAAGATAGCAATATCAAAGATCTAATAGAAGTGATTAAAACAGATCCTATGCTAACTGCAAATATTTTACGCTCAGCAAATAGTCCGCTTTATGGATTTAGCAGAGAAATAACAGATATCAACCGCGCAGTTATGTTGTTTGGCTTAGCCACCATAAGAGGCTTTGCGCTCTGCGGAGCTATCAAAAAAACTTTTTCTATAGATTTAAGTCCGTATAAAATTTCAAGTGAAGCATTTTTAAATATGGCAACCGCTCAAAATGCACTTATTTTTAACTGGTACGGAAGCGTAAATAGAGAGCTTTTAAAAGTACTATCTCCTGCTAGCTTTATGATGGAAGTCGGTAAAATCATAGTGGCAAAAGAATTAATAGAGCATGAAAAAGACGCATCTTTTAAAGATGCACTAAAAAATATAAGTAGCCCAAATGATCTTTCAGAATTAGAAATAAAAATGGTTGGTATATCAAATGAAGAGGTCGCTGCTAAGATTTTTGAGCAATGGAACCTAGAAACAGAACTTGTTGAGGCTATATTGTATTCAAGCAATCCAGATGACGCTCCTGAATCTATAAAAGAGTGCGCTATCGCTCTAAAAATAGTCAAAAGTGCTATCAATGTATTTGGACAACTTACAGATGAAAATTTAGAAAGTACGCTTACTCTACTTGATACTTATGGCTTTGAACAAGCTAAATTTATAGATGCGGTTAAAAAAGTCAAAGGGTGAAAGAATTCCTAAAAGCTCTTCAAAATGGAGTAGATGATAAATTTATAAAAGCCGAATTTAAAGAGATTCTTCGCGTATTAGAACAACTAAAAGCCGTCAAAAAATATAAAAATAGATATTATATGAATGACGGTTATGTATGTGGAAAACTAGACATAAGTAGCAACGCTACTGGTTTTTTATACTCTTATGATAGGCGTTTTAAACAAGATCTTATCATAGAAAATAGACATTTAAACGGCGCTCATTTTGGCGATATAGTTCTAGCTAAGCTTACAAATTCAAAAAAATCAAGACTTCATGCCACTGTTATAGCAGTTTTGGTAATGGCAAATGAAACAAGCGTAGTTTATACCAAAAAATTTGGTGGGGCTATAATGGGAGTAAATGTCAAAACAGGACTTAGTATAGCCCTAAAAGCTAGCCAAAAATCGCTAAAAGAACTACCTCTAGGAACCGTTTTAAAAATAAATAATTTAAACAATGATATCACAGAAGTCCTAGGTGTCCTAAGTGATCCAAATGTCGATGAAAAGATATCTCTTGGCATATTCAATAAAAAAGATACTTTTAGCAAAACTAGCCAAAATGAGGCTTTGAGCTATGGAGATAATGTAGATAAAAGTATGTATCCAAATAGAGTAGATCTAACTGAGCTTGCTTTTTGCACGATAGATCCAGTAGATGCAAAAGATTTTGATGATGCTATTTATTTTGATAAAAAAAATAGAACCATATATGTAGCTATCGCCGATGTAAGCGAGTATGTAGCGCCATACTCAGCGATCGACAAAGAGGCTAAATTTAGAGGATTTTCCATATATTTTCCACATATCGCCATTCCGATGCTACCAAGAAATCTTAGCGAAAATATATGCTCTTTGAAACAGGACTGCGATAGGCTCGCATTTGTTTTTAAAATAACACTAGATGAAAACTTAGAATCTAGCAAAGAAGAGCTTTTTGAAGCAGTTATTCACTCTAAAAAGCGATTTAGTTATGATGAAGTTGATGAGATATTAGCATTAAAAGCAAAAACAATAGATAGCATTCAAAGCTGGATACTTGATCTTTTTGAGCTTACAAAAAAACTAAAAGAGAATAGGCTTAAAAACGGATTTGATTTTAGAAGCAAAGAACTTAGGATGAAGCTAAAAGACGGATTAGTCACGCAAACCTCTTATGAAAAAGAGACTGAGTCTCACGCTCTCATAGAAGACTGTATGCTTTTAGCAAACAAAGCCGCGGCAAAACGCATCAAAAAAGGAATATTTAGAAACCACGCTCAAGCTGATCTAAAAAAGATAAATACTCTTCTTGATGATCTAGCGCTTTTAGGCATAGACGTTCCTTATCAAAGTGATACCGTAAAACTCATCGCTCAAATTCAAACAAAAGCAGACGAGCTAGGCATCAGAGAAGATGTAGATAAGCTAATCATAAAAGCTCAAAAAAGAGCTGAATACGCAAGTGAGCCAAAAGGACACTTCGGGCTTGGATTTGAGCTTTACTCGCATTTCACAAGCCCTATTAGAAGATACTCTGATTTACTCTTGCATAGACTTTTAAAAGCAAATTTAAAAAACGATATAAAGCTTTTTAATTATCTTCTTTTAGATATAGAAGGTACTTGCGCAACATTAAATGAGCTTGAACGTGAAGCAGATAAAGTGGCATGGGACTTTATGGATAGAAAATTTGCTCGCTGGGCGGCTTTAAATTTAAATAAAAAATTCCGCTGCATTATAAGCGAAGTAGGAAATGAAAGCATAGCAAAACTAGATGATGAATTAAAAGGTGCTAAAATATTCATAGAAGGCTTTGCGTGTGAGCTCTTAACGCCTGTTTTAGTAGAGATAAAAGAAGTCGATATCGCCTCTGCAAAGATCATCGCAAAAGTGGTAGAAAAATTAAATGTATAAAAAAGAGTTACAAAACCTATTAAACTCGCCGAAATTTCCAAACTATTTTTTGCTTTTTGGAAGCGAAGCTTATCAAGTTGAGCTTTTTACTAAAGAGATTCTTGATAAATTTGATGATGAAAATAGACTAGATATTTATTTTGACGAGTATGATTTTAACGTTGCAAGATCGCATATATCAGAAACTTCGCTATTTTGTAATTCAAACGTGCTACATATAAAAGCAGACAAAAATATCCCCACAAAAGAGTTAAAAACTCTCATAGAAATATGCAAAAAAAACGAAAATAGCGTATTCATCTATGAATTTTATGAAAATGAAGATAAAATTTCATTTGAGGCGCAAAAAGCATTTGGTGTAAATTTTGCAAGATTTTTTGTGCCAAGCACTCCAAACGAAGCGATAAATTTACTATCATATCACGCGCAAAAACTAGGCATAAATGCTACAAATGCAGCTCTTTATCAAATTTATACATTGCAAAATGAAAGCCTATATCTAGCAAGTAGCGAACTAAATAAGCTAGAAAGTTTGTCAAAAAATGTTGATGAAAATATAGTAAATCAACTAGTCTTTAGCCTAAATGGAGTAAATTTCGAAACATTTTTTGATAAAATCATATCATTGCAAAACATAAAAGATGATTTTATAAATTACATTAGCGACCCAAACTTAAATGAAATAGCATTTATAAACTCACTATATTCATCATTTTTTAGACTTTTTAAAATTCAAACATATGTCAAAATTTATGGCGAATTTGACCTTAAAAAAGCTATCGGATATCTCCCGCCTTTAAACGTTGCAAATCAGCTAAAAAGACAAGCTTTAGGTATAAATACAGAACTTTATATGCAAATTTTCCAGTTTTTAAATTTAACCGAGTATGATTTGAAAACGAAAAAAGATATAGAAAAAGAGAGTTTTTTGCTATCTTCTATACTATCCATACAAAATCTAATAGCAAAAAACAGAAAATCTTAAGTGAGATTATGATAAAATGCAAGTCGCTTTTATTTCAAAGCAAATCCTTGCTCTTAATCAAGAGCTAAATACCCATAAGGAGAAATAATGAAACATTACGAGCTTTTGTTCATCTTAAAGCCAACACTAACAGAAGATGAAGCTAAAGTTAAAGTTGACTTCATAAAAGAAGTTATTACAAAAAACGGCGGCGAAATCGCCAGCGTAGTAGAGATGGGAACTCGCAAACTTGCTTACAAAATAGACAAGTATGAAAGAGGAACTTATGTAGTTATATACTTCACAGCTCCAACATCGCTTATAGCCGAACTAGTCAGAAATGTAAGAATTACTGAAGAAGTTATAAGATTTTTAACTGTAAAATATGAAAACAAAAGAGAGATTGCTGCTTGGGAAAAACTAAGCAAAGGTCAAAAATTAGTAAGTGCTAAAAAAGAGATAAGATCTACAGAAAAGCCAAGTGATTTAGAAGAATAAAAAGGATAGCTTATGTTTAATAAAGTCGTTTTAGTCGGAAACCTAACAAGAGATATAGAACTTAGATATGCTCAAAGTGGCTCAGCCATAGGAAGTACAGGCATCGCAGTTACTAGAAAATTTAGTGGTGCAAACGGCGAAAAAAGAGAGGAAACGTGCTTTATTGACATTACTTTTTTTGGAAGACAAGCTGAAATCGCAAACCAATACCTAAATAAAGGCAGCAAAATCCTTATAGAAGGTAGGTTAAAACTTGATCAATGGCAAGATCAGCAAGGCAATCCTCGCTCAAAGCATAGTATAATCGTAGAAAATATGGAAATGCTTGGGGGAAATCAAGGTGGATTTAAAGATCCTCAAACAAATAATACTCAAAACAATAGCTATCAAGAAATGCAAAATAGCTACCAACAAAACTCGAATGCTAGAAGCAGACAAAACTTTGACTACAGTAACACTACCAAAGCTCCTATGCAACCAAAAAAAGAGCAAAATAGCGAGTATTACGAGGAAAAGATCCCAGTCATCAATGTAGATGATGACAAATATGATAATGATGAAACTATTCCATTTTAAAGGATAAATAATGGCAGAAAAAAGAAAATATAGCAAAAAATATTGCAAATACACTGAAGCTAAAGTTGAGTTTATAGATTACAAAGATACAGGGCTTTTAAAATACTGTTTGTCTGAAAGATTTAAAATTATGCCTAGACGTCTTACAGGCACAAGTAAAAAATACCAAGAGATGGTTGAAAAAGCTATAAAAAGAGCTAGGCACGTTGCGCTTATACCTTACATAGTTGATCGTGATAGTGTTGTAACAAATCCTTTCGAAGGTCTATAATACCAAATTCGGTCGAAAACTCCGACCGAATTTATAACTTTCATCAAATTTAATAAATCAAAAATTCCTTATTAAATTTATTAAAATAAATTTAGCTCATTAATCAGAGCCAAATTTATTTAAACCAGCTTTTTATCTTATCAAAAATACTATTTTCACTAGTAGTTCCACTCGTGACGCCGAAACTTTTTTGTAATTTTTCCAAAAGCTCTTTTTGCTCATCAGTAAGCTTTTTAGGTGTATCTATTGCTATTTGGACTATAAGACGACCATTTCTTTTCGTATGTGCATTTTTTACGCCTTCATTCTCAAAAATAAATTGCTGTTTGTCTTTTGCTCCAACTGGAAGTTTAAGATCCGCATCACCTCTTAAAGTAGGGATTTTTATTGTTTCACCTAGCATTGCTTGAGTAAAAAATACTGGTATTTCTATATAAACGTCATCGCCGTTTCTTACAAAATGATCATCATCTTTTACATTGACCCTAACATAAAGATCGCCAGTGCCATTTAGTCCTTTGTTTCCTTTTCCAGATACTCTTATACGATTCCCAGTATCTACGCCCTCTGGTATGCTTATTTTTATGCTATTTTCTTCTTGCTTAAATCCATTGCCACCACAATCTTTGCATTTTTCTTTTATAGCTTCACCGCTACCATTACAATACGGACAAGTTTGAACAAAACTCATAAAACCTTGTCTATGACTGATCTTTCCACGTCCTGCACAGTGAGAACAAGTTGCTTTCTTGCCGTCTTTTGATCCTGTTGCGTTGCAAGTTTGGCAAGGCGTTTTAAAACTATATTTTATCTCTTTTTCGCATCCAAAAACAGCTTCGTTAAACTCAAGATTTACGATAGTTTCGATATCTAAGTTGTATTTATCTGAGCTTCTTCTATCTCTACTACTAAAGCCACCGCCAAAAAATGAGCTAAAAATATCGCCCAAATCAAAATCGCTGTCAAATCCGCTAAATCCATTTGAATTTAATCCGTCTTTTCCGTATTTATCGTAAATATCTCGTTTTTCGCTATTGCTTAGAACTTCATAAGCTTCGTTTATGAGTTTAAACTTCTCTTCAGCTTCTTTGTCGCCTTGATTTCTATCTGGATGATATTTTAGAGCTAGTTTTCTATAAGCTTTTTTTATAACTTCAGCATCTGCGTCACGTGAAATCTCTAAAATTTCGTAGTAATCAAACTCCAAATCATTTCCTTTTATCTAAATTTAAATCGCATATTCTATCAAAAAAATACTTATATAATGCTAACCGTTAGATTTAAACTTAATAATGCCTATCTTATGATTTATAAAAAATAAAATTATTGCTCAAATTTATTTAAAGTTAATAATTTAATTAAAAGATGTTACCATTTTTTGATATAATATTTACTAAAAATATTAGGAGCACAAAATGATAAACGTGTTGATGATAGAAGATGATCCGGAATTTGCTCAAATTTTATCTGAATATCTTTTAAAATTTAATATCAAAGTTACAAATTATGAAGATCCGTATTTAGGAATAAGCGCTGGTATAAAAAACTATGATCTGCTTATCTTAGATCTTACCTTGCCTGGAATGGATGGTCTAGAAGTATGCAAAGAGATCAGAGAAAAATACGATATTCCTATCATTATCAGTTCAGCTAGAAGCGACGTAAATGATAGAGTAGTAGGTCTGCAAATAGGGGCTGATGATTATCTACCAAAACCTTATGATCCAAAAGAGATGCATGCTAGAATCATAAGTTTGATCAGAAGATATAAAAAAACAAATGAAATTCAAGAAGTAGCTACTGATAGTGCATTTAAAGTCGATGAAAAAAGACACGAGATTTCATACAACAACGAAGTTTTAACGCTCACTCCAGCAGAATACGAAATACTAGAATATCTCATAAAACAACATAGTTTTTCTGTATCTAGAGAACAACTAGTATATCACTGCAAGAGCCTAAAAGACAAAGACTCAAAAAGCCTAGATGTCATAATAGGACGTCTAAGAACAAAGATAGGCGATAGTTCAAAATCGCCAAAACATATATTTTCAGTTCGTGGAATCGGCTATAAATTAGTAGGATGAGATACTCTTTAAGTACAAAAATAACCGTTATTTTTGCTATTGGTTTTAGTGTTATATGTATTTTGTTTTCAATGTTTGCAAAACTTCAACATGAAAGTATGCTTGATAAAGTAAAGGAAAATCAGTATAACGCTATAAACTGGTTACTTGCACTTTATAAAAAGTCAAATATGCCAGAAGACTGGGAGAAGTATTTTAAAAACTTCAATCTCTCATACGTTACTGATTTAAATTTAAAAAAAGATATTTTAGAAAAAGGCGATCTAATAGAAAGAGCCGACACACCACTTGGCAGAGTAGAAACGATATTTTACGATAATGATCTGTTTTTAAAGATCAGAAATCAAAGTGTGACAATAATACTGCAAAATACCCTAAAAAGTGGAAACGACTCACTTATTATAGGATTTTTACTTACTATTGCACTTTTTATCTCTTTATATATATCGATATTTAGAAGTCTTATTCCATTAAAACAACTCAGAAAAGATATCAGAAAATTTGCAGCTGGAAATATGGATAGTATATGCTGTAAAAATATAGTCAAAGGCGATGATGAAGTAGCGGAAGTCGCGTATGAGTTTAACAATGCAGCTTGCAAAATAAAAGAGCTTATTATGTCTAGACAGCTCTTTTTAAGAACCATTATGCATGAGCTAAAAACTCCTATCGGAAAAGGTATGATAGTAAGTGAGATGTGTGAAGATGAAACACAAAAAAATAGACTTATAGCTATATTTGAAAGACTAAATATACTAATAAATGAATTTGCTAAGATCGAACAACTACTTAGCAAAAGCTGCTCTTTACAATACGAAAAATATCACTTTAGCCTAATCTTAGATCAAACAAAAGATATACTTTTATTAGATAATTTTGATAAATATGTAACACTTACACTTAAATCTGATCCGGTTTTGAGGGTTGATTTTCAGCTATTTTCACTTGCCATAAAAAACCTTATAGATAACGCACTGAAATATTCGGACGATAAACATGCATTTATAATATGCGATGATGATGAAATTCAGATAAAAAACAAGGGTCCAAAACTAGAGAAATCTATAGAGTATTATAAACAAGCATTTATAAGAGACACTAGCTCAAAGAATTCTGGAATGGGGCTTGGACTATATATCATAGAACATATTTGCGATATGCATAAATTTAACTTAGAATACAAATATGAGGACGGATATCATATATTTTGTATTAAATTTAAAAAGATAGAAGATGCCAAAACTAAAGCTTGAAAAATTTGACGCCTTAGTGGCGTGTTTTGAAAAAATACCAGGAGTTGGTAAAAAATCAGCTTTAAAATACGCATACAGCGTATCGCTTGAGGACTCGTTTTTAGGGCTAAATTTAGCCCATACTATAGAAGATTCCGTGCGTTTTTTAAGACATTGTGCAGTATGTGGCGGAATAAGCGAAAATGAAATTTGCAATATCTGTAGCAGTGAAGATAGACAAAAAGAAGTCATTTGCATAGTAGAAACTCCAAAAGATATACTTACTATAGAGCAATCAGACTCGTTTGATGGAGTGTATTTTGTATTTGATGATGTAGATAAAATAGACTCTCTTAAAAAAATGATAACAAAAAATAGCGCAACTGAGATCATCTTTGCATTTACACCTAGTATAAATAGCGATGGAATAATGCTATATATAGAAGACAAACTAAAAGATTTTAGCTTAAACTTTACAAAAATAGCTCAAGGAATTCCAACTGGCGTAAGTCTAGAAAACGTAGATATGCTCTCTTTGACAAAAGCCATAAAAGATAGAAGAACTATCTGAGTAAAAAAGCTTCACTCATATATTTTTTTATAGTTTTAGGATCAAATTTATTTTCGTAGAATAGATTAAAAGCAAGCACTGCTTGATATAAAAGCATATCCTTTCCGTCTTTGCATATCAGCCCTTTTTTGGTTGCTAAATTTAAAAAAGGCGTATTTTTATTATAAATAACATCAAATGCAAATTTAGAATTATCAAAAATTTGGCTTAGCATTTTCTCATCTATCCCAAAATCATTATTTAATAATCCAGCCGGTGTTGTATTTACTACAAGATCATAAGCTTTTAAACGATAATTTTCTTTTGTGTAAAAATTATACTCTTTAAACATTAAAGACTTATCGCTTCTATTTAATATATCAATATCTATACCACTTTTTTTCATAGCATAACTAATGGCTTTTGATGTTCCTCCAGCACCTATAACAAGAGCTGACTTGATAGCTTTAAATTCGCTTATGGCCATCATAAACCCAGGAGCATCTGTATTAAAACCGTAAATCTTACTATTTCCTTTAACCAGCGTATTTACCGAGCCAACACTATTTGCAAAATCATCTACTTCATCGCAAAGACGAAAAGCAGTTTCTTTATGTGGTATTGTTATATTTGCTCCGCTGAGTTTAAATTTATTAAAAACTTCTACTAATTTTAAGCCATCTTTTAAATGAATTCTTCCATAAAATCCATTAAGACCCAAACCTTGCAAAGCAAGGTTATGAAGTCTTGGAGAAATGGAATGGTTTATAGGATCACCAAATACTGCAAAATATCTCAATTTACTTAACTCTGTATATAAATGCGTTATTTGAAATATTTTGTTTGATCTTATCCATATTTGATGAAATATCATTATCGTTAAAAGGACCTATCAAAACTTTTATTGTATTTTTGCCATTTACAGTCGTTTCATAGATGTGATAATTTAGCCCATTACTTTCAATCTTTTTTATAAGAGGATTATTCGGACTAAATTTAGAGATAGAAGCGACTTGAATGTATTTACCTACTGGAACAGATTTGCTAACGTTTTTTTTCTCTTTAGAGACATTTTTAGTAGTTACTTGTTTTGGTGTAGCTTTCTTAGTCTCTGTTTTTTTGGCTTGTTCTGCTTTAGGCTTTAAAACAACATCTGTTTTTGGCGTCTCTTTTACTTGCGGTTCTGGAAGTTTTGTTTCTATCGGAGCTGTTTCATTGTTATTTCCAAGCTGATTATTTTTATAATCATTTACTATAGACTCAAAATTCTCTTTAGAAATATCAGAAGATATAGGAACTTGCTCAAATATCTCATTATTAGTTGTAGTTTGTGGCTCAACTTTTAGCTGCGGTTCAGAAGGCAATACTAGATCATTTGCAACCTCGCTCGTGTTGTTTGAAGATCCATTTAGTAGCTTCATTATTATAAGTATAACTACAAATAAGATAACTAAAGTAGCTATACCTATAAGTATCTTTCTTATTTTTCCAGATTTATCATCATCGTTTTTGTCTAGCAAGATGTCTTGCAGACCATTGTTTTCTTCCATCTTATCTCCTTTACATATGTTTAGACCAACTAGCCCCACGCTCTTTTTGATATAGCTCATAAGGCAACGCTAATATATTAAACTCCATAGGCACATCAAAAGTAGGAAACATTCTCCACTCTTTAGGAAGTTTTTGTGATAGCATTATAGATAGCTTATTTGCCAACTGACAACCTTCATTTAAAGTAGTATGCCCCTTATGCACATAAAGATGCAAATGCCCAGGAGTTTTACTCTGATAGGCGGTAAAATTTATAAAGCCCTCTTCTCTAAGTAATAGCTGCGCTTTATGCCAAAATCTTTCAGGGGTTCTGCCATTATAATCAAAAACTATATTTTCGACTTTATTGTCTTTACTGATCAAAGAATGGGCGGCTATGATTTTACCATCTTCATGATCTTTTTGCACACTATAACTAAGAGGTTCATTTATCCTTTCAAATTTATCAAAAAAATAACGACCCTTGTATTCTATCTTTTGTAAAATTGTATCACGTTTTATAAAATAATGATCTGTTATCATTTTAATTAGAGTAAGATCTATACTTTGCATTAAAACATCGCCTTATTATAAATAATAAATTGATGAGCTAAATCTTTTAGTTCGGCTTTTATTTTTTCTTGTTTTGAAGTGTTATTTATATCATCTAAAACATCAGCTATACGATTTGCGATAAGCTCAAACTCGCTCTCTTTCATACCTCTTGCAGTAAGTGCTGGACTACCTACTCTTATACCGCTTGTTATAAATGGGCTTCTAGTCTCTCCTGGAACTGTGTTTTTATTTACTGTTATTCCAGCATTACCAAGAGCGATATCGGCGTCTTTTCCACTAAATTCTTTATTTAAAAAGCTTACTAAAACAAGGTGATTGTCTGTTCCGCCACTTACTAGATCATATCCTCTTTTTATAAGTATTTCGCCTAGTTTTTTAGCGTTGGCTTTTACTTGCTTAGCATAAACTTTCCATTCATCGCTTAAGTTGTGTTTAAAACCTACTGCTTTACCAGCGATTACATGCATAAGTGGTCCGCCTTGAATTCCTGGAAATATAGAACTATTTATTTTTTTAGCAAATTCTTCATCATTTGTCATAATGATACCGCCTCTTGGGCCTCTTAGAGTTTTATGTGTTGTAGAGCTTACTACATGGCAGTGTGGAAATGGATGAGCGTGCTCGCCGGCTACTACAAGACCTGCTATATGGGCAACATCAGCAAAAAGATATGCTCCCACGCTATCGGCAATCTCACGGAATTTCTTAAAATCAATCTCTCTTGGATACGCACTAGCACCACAAACTATCATTTTTGGTTTTACGATATTTGCTATCTCTTCTACTTTATCGTAGTTTATACGTCCATCAAGCTCCACACCATAAAAAAAACTCTCATAATTTTTGCCTGAGCTTGAAACTTTTGCTCCATGAGTTAGGTGTCCGCCATGACTTAGATCCATACCTAAGATTTTATCGCCCGGTTTTAAAAATGCCCCATAAACACCTTGGTTTGCTTGACTGCCACTATTTGGTTGAACATTTGCAAACTCACAACCAAATAGTTTTTTGCATCTATCTATGGCAATTTGTTCTATCTCATCTACAAACTCGCAACCGCCATAATATCTTTTACCAGGGTAGCCCTCAGCATATTTATTTGTAAGTATTGAGCCCATAACTTCCATAACTTCTGGATATGTGAAGTTTTCACTAGCTATCATCTCAAGATGGTCGCATTGTCTAGTAAGCTCTTTATTTACTAAAGAGTAAATATCTTTGTCAAAAGTTTCTAAATTCATATTATTCTCCTTGATTTTCTGTTTTTAATGGTTTCATAGCCGGAAAAAGTATAACATCTCTAATTGATTTTTTATTTAATAAAAGCATAACTAGTCTATCTACCCCAAGTCCCCAACCTACAGTCGGAGGCATAGCATATCCAAGTGCTTGACAATAGTCTTCATCCATCTCGTGAGCTTCGTCATCGCCTGCATTTTTTGCTTCGATCTGTGCTTTAAATCTTCCATATTGATCTATCGGATCATTTAGCTCATTAAACGCATTTGCAAGCTCACGTCCAGCAATAAACAGCTCAAATCTCTCAGCCACACTACTATCTTTATCGCTTCTTCTTGAAAGCGGACTTATAGAGATAGGAAAATCCACTATAAAAGTTGGATTTATCAGCTTGTCTTCTACATAGTTATCAAACAACTCAGCTTGTAAATGTCCAAGATCTAGCTTGTCGTTTGCTTCAAATTTATCTTCTCTTAGTTTGGCTAGAATTTTTTCTTTATTTGTTACGATATCTCTGCTTACACCGCCTATTTCTACTATAGCATCTATATAATTTACTCTAGCAAACGGCTTAGAAAAATCTATCATCTTACCATCAAATTCTATTATTTTAGGTAAATTTAGTTTATCTAATAAAGTAGCAAAAAGCTCTTCTGTTAGATCCATAACTTCAAAATAATTATGCCACGCCCAGTAAAACTCAATGCTTGTAAATTCCGGATTATGAGTAAGATCCATACCTTCGTTTCTAAAGCAACGATTCATCTCAAACACCGCTTCCATACCGCCTACAACAAGCCTTTTTAGATAAAGCTCTGGTGCGATCTTAAGATATCTATCAACATCAAGAGCATTATGATGAGTGATAAATGGCTTAGCATTTGCGCCACCTGCAATTGGATGCATCATAGGTGTTTCGACCTCTAAAAATCCTCTATCTTCAAAAAATCTTCTTATGGTGCTAATGATGAGCGAACGCTTACAAAAGTCGCTTCTAACGTCTTTATTCATTATCATATCAAGATATCTTTGGCGATATCTCATCTCGATATCAGTAAGTCCATGAAATTTCTCTGGAAGTGGGCTAATGGCTTTACTGGCTAATACTATCTTACTAGCGTGGATACTAAACTCTCCTGTTTTTGTCACAAAAGCATAACCTGTGACTAAAACGATGTCTCCGACTTCAAGATTTTTTTTAAATTTAGTATAATCTTCTTCGCCGATACTTCCTAAAGAGTAATAAATTTGAATATTATCATCTTCATCTTCCATATTTGCAAATGTTGATTTTCCGGCTACTCTTTTGAGTTTCAAACGTCCTGAAATAGTTACTTCTTCATCTGCTTTTTTTTCTTCCATATCCAAATCTTTTATGTATGCAAATTTATTTTTAAACTCGCAGATACTCATATCTTTTTTCAAAAAATGCGGATATGGATTGATGCCTTGTTTTCTTAATTCATCAGCCTTAGCTAACCTTGTTACTTCTAATTCATTCTCAAAAATCACTTAATATACCTTTATTTCCTTTTTTGTTTTTCTATCTTCACAAGCCGAACAGACGCCATAAAGCTGCATCATATGTCCAGTAAGTCTAAAACCATTTTCTTTTGCTATTATCATCTGTCTTTTTTCTATAGTAGGGTCTTCAAATTCTATTATACGACCGCAACTCCTACATATCATATGGTCATGATGAGGCTTTGTGGCTAGTTCGAATTTTTTACCTTGAGCCCCAAAACTTATAGAAGTCACCATTCCTGATTCTTCTAATAAATTTAGTGTTCTATATACAGTGGCTATTCCTAAATTTAACTCCGGATGCTCATCTTTAATATATAAATAAAGCTGCTCAGGCGTAAAATGATCGCTGTTATTATATAAAGTTTTTAGTAAAACTTCTCTTTGTTTAGTGTATTTTAGAGCATTGTCTCTTAGGACTTTCTTGAAACGCTCTAAAAGAGTATCATATTCTATATTTTCTACGCCGATCACTATTTCTCCTTTATGTTATTGTCGGTATCAGATATGTTATTGTCAGTACCGGTCATATCTAATATCTCTTGTTTGGTTTGATTTATATCAACATTCATTATAAATCTACCGCTAGATAAAAGTATCGGATAAACTTTACTTCCATCAAAATACGGCTCTATTTTTTGGCTAAGAATATTTATATTTGAAATAATCGCCACAAATATAGCAAATACCAAAAATATTTTTGCACTACCTACAAAAAATCCAAGTATCCTATCTAAAAATCCCAAACCGCTAAACGTAAGCATTTTTGAGACTAAATTTCCAGCTATCAAGCATACCACCCAAAAGATAATAAGCGTTGCTAAAAAGCCAAAAAAGAAAGAAGAAGATTCATTTAATTTATAAATATGATCACTGATCAAACCGCCTACTAAAGTAGCATTTCTGCTTGCTACTAAAACGCCGCCTATAAGACCTATAAGCCCAAAAATTTCTTTGACAAAACCGTTTATCAACCCTTTTATGCCAAGGATCACAACTAAAGCTATGACGATGATGTCAAACCAAGTCACTAAATTCATCATTATAAATGCCCTATCTTTCCTATTAATTCTTGTTTATTTGTCGAGTATCTAAGGGCATTATCTTTTGTTATAAGCCCTGATTTAAATGCTCTTTCCATATCTTGAGTTTGCGTTTGCATACCGGTATTTTGCTGATTTAACTGCAACTGAGAATAAATTTGATGTATTTTATTCTCTCTTATTAAATTTGATATAGCAGGATTGTTGATAAGTATCTCATGTATGGCTATCCTACCACCGCTAGTTAATGGAACTAGTGCTTGAGATATGACAGCATGCAAAGATATACTAAGCATATTTCTTATCTGAGATTGCTCACTCTCATCAAAACTATCTACTATTCTATTTATAGTCTGTATGGCTGAGTTTGTATGCAAAGTGCCAAATACCAAATGCCCTGTTTCTGCTGCAGATATGGCTATAGATATAGCTTCTATATCACGCAGATCGCCTACTAATATAATATCTGGATCTTCCCTAAGAGCATACTTTAAGGCACTAGCAAATGTCTTTGTATCGGTTCCTATATTTCTATGAGAAAAGAGAGATTTTTTATTTTTATGAACAAATTCTATAGGATCTTCTATAGTAATGATATGCTTTCTCTCAGTTAAGTTTATCTCATTTAACATAGCTGCTAAAGTAGTTGATTTGCCACTACCAGTAGGTCCTGTGACCAAAACAAGCCCTTTTTCTCGTTTTACTATATCCTTAAATATCTCAGGAGCTTTTAGATCATCTAAACTTGGGATTTCTAAAGGAATCATACGAAAAGCCGCAGCCAAACTACCATTCATAGTATAATAGCAATTTCCCCTAAAACGACCTATGCCTGGCAACTCTATAGAAAAGTCTAATTCTTTATTTTCTTCTAGTTTGCTTTTTTGTGAGTCCGTAAGCACCGTATAACATAAATTTTCTACTTCATCTCCATCTAAAATTCCGCACTGCAAAGGTCTCAAAACTCCACTTATACGGATCTGAGGTTCGCTTCTAGCGACTAGATGTAAATCACTACCTTTGTTATAAGCCAAGGTTTTTAGAAGCTTTTCTATATTTATACTCATTTAATTACTCTATGATTTTTGGAACTTCAAAATATCTATCTTCTTTTTTTGGAGCAAATTTAAGTATAGTATCAATAACGTCCGATTCATTTGGGATATCTTCCCTAAAAGGAGTTCCACCGCTAATAGTGCTTATCGTAGCTTCTATATTGTCCAAATTTAACTCATTTAGCACTTCGACAAAATCCACGATTTTTCCTAATTGTTCTTTAAATTCATTGCGATTTTGCTCAGGTATCGTAAAAGCACTCAGCTTTTCAAGCTTTTCAAGCATTTTATCATCAATTTGCATAATCTCTCCAGCTAACGTTTTTAGACAATTATAACACATTTTATCTTGAATTTGTTGTGGAATCACAAATAAATTATCAAAATTATCCATATTTTGAAAAATACAAATTCAAATTAATACCAGACTATAAAATTACAAAATTTATAAAGGATTATACAAGATAAAATATGATAGAATTGCCAAAATTTATATTTTAAGGAAACGATTTTGCCTATAAAAGATGATATCGGCTACATTAAGAATGAACTAAGCTCAGAGGAACATTTTTTAGAAAACGCTATAAGAAGTGAGAGATTTTTAAGGAAAAACAAAAAAATCATTCTAGTTATCGTGGCGATTTTGGTTATTTTATCGGTCGGTTATACTATAAATAGCTATGTAAAAGAGTCAAATTTAAGCAGTGCAAATGAAGCTTATAATAAACTTTTAATATCACCAAATGACCTTACTGCTATGAATACTTTAAAAAATAAAGCACCATCTTTATTTGCGCTTTACGCGATAAAAAACGCAACAGATACAAATAACACAAATCTTTTAGATGAGGCTTTAAGCTTAGATATAGATCCGCTTTTAAAAAATATCATAGAAAATAGTAAAAATCAGAGCACCGATGGGGTTTTATCAAGTTATGACGCACTCTTAAAAGGTTTTGATCTGCTAAAACAAAATAAGATAAATCAAGCAAAAATAGAGTTTGCAAAAATCCCAAATAACTCTCCACTAACTCCTATATATAAAAATCTAGAACATTATCAAGGAAAATAGAACAATGAAAAAATTACTGATCTTTACGGCTTGTGCTTTGCTAATATTAACCGGTTGTACTACAAAAAGACAATATTTTGAGCCGACTGAAGTTTCAAAAGAGATGAGTTATACAGATAATCTTCCTTCTAGCATAAAATATACAACAAGAAATGGTGCTACGCTTGAAGATGGTGAAATAATCACAAAAAATGGTCTATCTAAAAATATAAAATTGGCTAAAAATGACAGCTTTATCGGCGAATTTGAAGGTAAATTTATCGTCTCAAATTTAGATGGAACACTTAAAGTCATAGATAATACTCAAACTATATATGAAAGAAAATTTAATAACGCAATCATTTCAGCGTCCATAGAAGGACAGATGCTTGCAGCACTTAGCTCAAATAACACTATATATCTTATAGATATAAACAGTGATAGTGTAAGCTTGCAATACACTATAGGCGACACATACGCCCAAGACTCTAGAGCGGCCGCGCCAGTATTTTTAAATTCTATCATCATATATCCTACATTAGATGGAAAAATAATGATAGTAGATAGAGCAAAAGGAGCGATAATAAGAGACGCCGTAGTAAGTAGCGAACCATTTTTTAACAATATCATCTTCTTAGACATTATACAAGATAAAATGTTTGCGGCAACTGCTACTAAGGTTATGATGATTAGCCCAAATAATACAAAATATTATGACGGACAGATAAAAGATGTTTTATTATATCAAAACAAAATATTTATTTTTCTAAAAGACGGTAATATCGAAGTTACCGACTTAGAACTAAATTCTTTAGCGAAAAAAGAGTTTAAATTTGCTATTTTTTCAAATATCATACCAAGTGGCGATAATTTATATATATTTGAGAAAACAGGCTACCTTATCAAAACAGATCTAGATCTAAAAAATAGCGAAGTTATAGAGCTAAACTCAGAAATAAAAGATAAGAGTTTTGCAGGAAAACGCGCATTTTATTATGATGATAAGATTTTAGAAATCAGATAATATGGATAATCAAATTTGCGAAATTTTTAATGCAAATAAAATCTTACTTAAAAATTTAAAGACTTTAAATTTTAGCGATTTTAGCAAAAGGCGTAGTTATCAGCTGTTTTTTGGCATAGATAAAAACAGCTTTTATACGCTTGTTTTTTTTAGAAATGCTAAAAGTAAGTTGCTAAAAAAAGAATTTGAAGAGATTTTTGATATCTGCAAACTTATAGAGACTAAATTTGATACAAATATAAAAAAGCATATTTTGTTTTATAACTCTCAAATTTGTTCTAAGATAATAACTCAAACAAAAGACTGGAAATTTTATGCTTTTATGTGATATAGGAAATACCACTGCCACCTTCTATAAAGATAGAAAAATATGGAATTTAGAGATAGATAAATTTAGGGTTTGGCAGCCTAATGAAAAAGTGTATTTTATAAACGTCAATGACAAAATCGCGGATAAATTAAACGATCATATGTTTATGGATATGAGCGAATTTATTAAATTTAATACGACTTACATAGGGCTTGGTATAGACCGAGCCGCTGCTTGTTATAGTATAAATACCGGTCTTGTAGTAGATGCTGGAAGTGCTATAACTATGGACGTGATGTCAAATGGCATACATATTGGAGGATTGATACTTCCTGGGATTTCAACTACGTTAAAAGCCTTAAAAACTATATCTGATAGACTTGATAAACCATTAAACTCAGCCATAGAACTAGACTGTTTGCCTCAAAAAACGACTGACGCTATAAGCTATGGAATTATAAAACCGATCATACTACTAATTGAAGAGCTTTCAAATGATAAACCTATATATTTTACAGGTGGAGATGGCGAGTTTTTATCGAGATTTTTTAAAAATGCCATATACGATAGAACTTTAGTCTTTCGCGGAATACAAAAAGCAATAGATGAAAATAAGGAGATTTTTTGCTTACAGTAGCTTTACCAAAAGGCAGGATTGCTGATGAAACTTTGGAGATCTTTAGCAAGATCTTTGATGATAAATTTGAATTTGAAGATAGAAAACTCACGATGAAAAAAGGAAATTTTGAGTTTTTAATGGTTAGAAATCAAGATATTCCAACTTACGTTACTAACGGTGCGGCAGATATCGGAGTGGTAGGACTTGACGTTTTAGAAGAGCATCAAGTAGATGTACTTCGTCTTTTAGATCTAAAACTAGGAGTTTGTAAGGTTTGCATAGGTATAAAAAATAACGATACGCTAGACTATAGCAAACCCGAGATAAAAATAGCAACAAAAATGCCAAATATCACTAGAAACTATTTTGCAAAAAAAGCAACTGGGGTGAAGATTATAAAACTATATGGTTCTATAGAATTGGCTCCTATAGTTGGGCTAAGTGATGCTATAGTCGATATCGTAGAGACTGGCACCACTATGAAACAAAATGGTCTAAAAGTCGCAGAAACCATAATGGATAGCTCAGCGCATCTCATATCAAACAAAAATAGTTTTATCGTAAAAAGAGAAGAGATATTCTCTTTGTATCATAAGATAAACGCAGTCATCAACTCAAAGATATCTCTTAAATCCTATGTCTAGTAGATTTTTATACAGATATCAGACTATGGATGCTATTAGTTTTTTAAGATAGTAGTCATAAATGCGATGAAAAATATCGGTATAAAAAACATTTAGTAAGCACTACTTATGATGTTGGCTGGAGCTCTTGTGTGTTTTTGCGTGCATATAATTTTTATATTACAAAAAAGGGAAATTATTGAGTTATTTTGCTATCACGGCTAGTTTGCTGTTTATATTTATAAATTTTTATTCTTACAGATCGCTAAGCAAAAATTATGTTCTCATGAAATTTAAAAAATCATTAGCCGTAATTTTTATTTTGCTGTTTATATTTGAGTTATTATTTTTCATAAGCCTAAAAAATGGCGAACTACACGGAGTAATATATAAAATATCTATATTTTCTATCGGTATCAGTTTTATGCTATTTTGCATACTTATTCTTTATGATGGACTGCTTTTTGGAACTACTAAATTTAGTAAAGGCAGAAGAAAGGCGTTGAAGTTTTTACTAGATATAACTGTGCTCATAGGATTTTTTTCATATCTATTTAAAGGTATTTATAACGCCAACTACAATACAGTGATTACATTTAGAAAAGTAACGCTTGAAAACTTAAAACAACCACTAAATATAGCGATCCTAAGCGATATACACATAGGAGAGTTTTTACGAAAAGATTTTTTACAAAGGCTTGTGGATCAAGTAAATAGTTTAAACGTAGATGCTGTATTTTTAGTGGGCGATATAGTCGATCTTAGTGCTGATAAACTTGGAGATTTTTTAGATCCACTAAATGATTTAAGATCTAAATTTGGTACGTTTTTAGTAGTAGGAAATCACGAGTATTATCACGGAATAGAAGAACTTTTGGTTAAATTTAAAAGCCTAAATTTAAAGGTTTTAGAAAATGAAAGCGTAAGTTTTGGTGGAATAAATTTAGCCGGAGTCTATGATATAGCCGGTTTAAAAATGAATACGCATAAACCGGATTTTTCTAAGGCATTAGAGAATTTAGACAGAGCATTACCAACTGTGCTGCTGACTCATCAACCAAAATCCTTATCGTATTTAAATGGCGAAGTGGATCTTGCAATATGTGGGCATACTCACGCAGGGCAGATCTTTCCATTTTCACTTCTTGTTTGGCTAGATCAAAAATACGTATATGGGCTATATAAACTCAGTAAAAAAATGCAACTTCTAGTAAGTAGCGGGGTTGGTTTCTGGGGACCTCCTATGAGAATACTAAGTAAAAGCGAAATAGTATATCTAAGCTTAAATAAGAAAGGCTAAAATATGGATTATAATAAATTTTCAAACTACTTTGGTCTCATAGCGCATCATAAATTTCCAAAACTAGTGCAAAATTTGATAAATAAATGGTATGTTAAAAAATTTAAAATAGATATGAGCGAATTTGACAGCGTGGATAAATTTGACAGCTTAAACGCCCTATTTACTAGAACATTAAAAAAACAAAGAGAGCTAGAAGATGGATTTATCTCTCCTAGTGATGGCGTTTGCTTAGAATGTAAAACCGGCAACTTAAATACCGCCTATAGTATAAAAAACTTCTCATACAAGATAGACGAACTTTTAGAACAAAGCTTTTGCAAAGAAGAGTTGCAAGGCGAATTTAATTATCTAAACATATATTTATCGCCTAAAGATTATCATCATTATCACGCACCACAAAACTTGCAAATATTAAATTTACTATATATTCCTGGTAAGCTTTTTAGCGTAGCTCCAAAATGGCTACAAAAAGTAGATAATCTTTACTCTAAAAATGAAAGAGTCGTGATAAAAGCTAAGCTTGATAATGGGAGTTTTATATGGATAGTTTTTGTAGGAGCTCTAAACGTCGGTAAAATGAAATTTGACTTTGAACCTCGTATCAATACAAATGCAAACGCTAAGAGTGCATTTTATACATACGATAATCTAAATTTAAAAAAGGGCGAACATATAGGAAATTTCGAACTTGGCTCAACCATAGTAATAATAAGCAAAAAAGGCGTGATCTCCTACGATATAAAAGCAGGAGATAAGCTAAAATTTGGATGCTCTATAGGCAAGATGACTTAAACAGCGGGATTTCCATGATACTCTATATCATCTACGCTTGATTCATCTATCTTTCTGAGTATATCGCCTATATTGTTATTGTTTGATTTTTCTATATCATCATCTAGGTTTTGATAACTATATATCATAGATACCGTGGCTATGCCAGGAAGTCTTTCTATGCTTTTATACGTTTTTATCTCATCATCAAAACTTTGCGATTCGATGAGAGCTACTATCTTATTTTCATTTTGTGCAACAACTTCGCAACCATCTATATCTGAGACTAGGTTCGCGATCTCGCTCATCAAATTTAAATCCGCAACATTTATCACAACGCTTGAAATATTCATCTTATACTCCAAAAATAGATTGTATTGTCGTAGCTAATACTTATCAATGTATCATTCCAAAACAGAAGATAACTTACTTGCTCTTTATCATAATCGATATGTTTAAGCAGCTCGGCGTTATTTGTACTAAATATATCTATGCCGTCCTCAGTATAATATGCTCCAAAATTCTCACTCAAACCGACTCTAAAAACGTGTTTATTGTTCGTTTTAAAGATATGTGGTTTTTCTCCATCAAAATAATAAGCTAAATTTTCAGCCGAACCAGCTAAAAATTTATCTCCCACAGCACCTACGCTATATAATATATCTTTTTGTATAGGTAGTTCTTTAACCACTTTTTTAGTTTTAACATCAAAATAATATACGACTCCACCCTCGCTAACAGCAACCAAATAAGAGCCTAGATAAACGCTTTCACTTATCCAAGAAGAATAGCTAAGTTTTGCTTCTAAAGTAAGCTTTTTAGAGTTTAAATCTAGATAATATACTTCGCTACTCAAGCTAACAAGCAAGATTAAATTTTCATTTAGAAAAAATATTCCTTTTATGCCCTCTTCTACATCAAATGAAGTGAGCTTTCCATCAAAAACGCCTACTTTTTTAAGTTTATTATCGGTTTCATATATAAAAGCGATTTTACCTTTAAAAACATCTATGCCACTGATTCTAGAACCGATATTTTTTTGTGTAGTTGTTGAAATTTTTGGTAGTTCTAGTATCTTTGTTAAGCTTTTATTTTTAAGGTCATAATTATATAATTCCCCGCTATCAAGTCCTATAAAAAGCGTGTTTTGATCTAGTTTTGCACCTACGACATTTGCATCTAAATCTAGCTTAGAATCTGCAAATAAAACTATAAAAAAACTAAATAAAACTACAAAAAATTTCATATCTATCCTTTCATTCTATACAAATAGCATTTTTAAAGCAAACAGAAACGCACTCTGCGCAATTCACACATTTTTCATTGATCATAGGACGAAAAACTCCAAGATAATCAATAGCTTTAAATTTACAAATATCAAAACAGTTATAACAAATAACATCATTCCACGCAAGACACGCATTGACGTTTATAGTAGTTTTTGCATCTATAATTGCTTGATTTAGTGGGCTTAAAACACCATTCGGACAAATCTTAGCACACTCTTCACAAAAGTCACAACCAGATTTTTTTGTGTCAAATTTAACAACTCCATCTTCTAATGAGAGCAGATCTCTATGACAAACTTGAGCACAAAGCCCACTACACTCTAAACAATCAAAAACGCCACCAAAATACGGCGGCGTTATTGTTTTAGGCTTTTGTTTGCCTAAAATCTTACCAAATACCATTCTTTTTGAAAGATCAGGCATTTGATTATATTCCTTGATTTAAGATATCAAGTAAATTTGAACTCTCATTGCTATCTTTATATCTAAAGTCAGCTTTAAAGTTATTTTGTTTAAGAGGCTTAACGTCTGCTTGAGGTACGTGACATTGAGTACAGTTAAATCTCTCATCGCTAACTTGTCCTTTTAGATCTTTTCCTGTTCTTAGATCTATAAGGTGACTTTTAGGAACAGGTATGGTTCCAGCATCTTTTGCCACTTCTGGAGTATGACAAGTAAGGCAGCTATTTAAATCCTTAGTTATAGGCACTAATCCATCTAGGCTATGCGGGATAAGAGGAGGTGCATTTTCAAAGCTTCTATCAAATCTTTTATTGACGCCAGGTGCATCACCAACCCATTTTATCTCAGGATTTGTAACATTAGTCTCATCGCTTAAATCAACTGTTCTAAGACCTATTTCAGTATCTGCAACAGGTTTTTTATTAGTTAAGCTACAAGCACTTATACATAATGCCGCAGCTAAACAAAGCATAATAGTTTTCATTTATTATCTCCAAATTTTAATATACTAAAGTTGATAGCATCGTCATTACAAGCTTCTATACATTTACCGCAGCTTATACATTCGCTATTAACAATACCATCTTTAATACCAACTAGATCCAAAACTCTCTCTTCAGGGCAAACCGCTTTACATCTATAGCATTTGCTACATTTATTTAAGTCGTATTTAACACGAATCAAACTAAATTTACTAACAATCGCATAAAACGCTCCAAGCGGACAAATATGAGAACAAATAAGTCTTTTACCTACAAAAGTCTCAATCATAACAATAACAACAGCTACGCTAATAGCACTATAGCTTAAGTAAAACAGATTTCTATTAAACGCATTTACAAAGCTTATACTCTCAAACGCAGCTATGCCAAAGACAAAACTAAATATAAGACTTAAAGCTAGTAAATAATATCTTAAGTTTTGACTTACATTTAGGATATTTTTACCTATTTTTAATTTTGTTCTTAAAAAAGCCCCAAAATCAGTAAGGATATTTACAGGGCAGACCCATCCACAAAATGCACGAGGAGCAATGAGCGCATAAAATACAAAAACGATCACAGCTCCAGTAATTGCTACTGAAGATACACTAAAACTAGCTAAAGCTATTTGCAATATAGCAAAAGGATCGCTTAAATTTATAGTATCAAACAGCAAAGAACTGCTTAAATTTCCTTGTAAAATCTTAATTCCAAAGACATTGCCGGCAATAAAAAGCAAGATAATGCTAAGTTGAACTAATCTTCTTAAAATAGTAAATTTCATAGTTCATCTCCATTTAGATATTTTAGACTTTTCTTGCTATCTAGCTTGATTTTAGTATCATTATCTTTGATCCTATTTTCATCACTTTGTTCCCAGCCTTTTACGTAGTTTTCGTTCATTTCGCCTTTTAGAATTTCTCTAGGGACAACTGTGATAGAAGCCTTCTTAGTTATACAAGACTGCTCACATTTACCACATCCAGTACATACATCAGTATCTACTATAGGAAGTAGCAGTGCGTGTTTGCCAGTTCTTTCATTGTGCTTATACTCAAGTTTAAGAGCTTTATCTATAAGCGGACAATTCCTATAGCAAGCATCGCATCTAAGGCCAAAATAAGCTATACAAGCTTTATCATCTACAACCGCCATACCCATTTTAGCTTTGTTGATATTTAAATTTCCATCATCATCTCTGACAGCACTGACATCTAAGGCTCCAGTTGGACATTTAACAGTACATGGGATATCAGTACACATATAACAAGGAATTTCACGAGGTTTGAAAAATGGAGTTCCAATTCCAATTCCGCCATCTTTAAACTGGGCTAATCTTAGCGTATCAAATGGACATGCCTCAACACAGAGTCCACAGCGAATGCAAAGAGCTAAAAAGTCATTTTCGTCTCTTGCTGCTGGCGGACGAAGTTTGAGTGTAGGCTCTGCGTTAGCGAATTCGCCATAAGCAAATCCGCCTGCTGCTAAAAGACCTACTAAGCTAAAACCTTGTTTTATTGCTTCTCTTCTTTGCATAATTAAGCCTTATAAACCTTAACTGCACATTTTTTGAAGTCTGTTTGCTTTGAAAGCGGATCAGTCGCATCTAAACAGACCTTATTTATAAATACATTCTCATCAAACCATGGAACATACACTAAGCCCTCAGCAGGTCTGTTTCTACCACGGAAATCTACCCTAGCTTTTACTTTACCACGACGACTCTCAACCCACACAACATCGTTTTGAGCTATGCCTAATTTATTTCCGTCTATTTCGTTCATAAAACAAAGCGCTTCAGGGACAGCACGGTAAAGCTCAGGAACACGCATAGTCATAGTACCACTATGCCAGTGTTCTAGAACACGACCTGTACATAGCCATAGAGGATATTCTTTACTTGGCATCTCTGGTGGATCCATGTAAGGACGGAAGAATATCTTAGCCCTACTCTTAAGCGCTTCTTTTTCTTTTGAAGTAGCTTTTGAGAGATCTCCTGTTAATAAAGCGCCATTTTTATTTCCATAGAATGAGAATTCTCCATTTGGATTATCTTTTTTAGCATATACGTCATATTTTGTATTGAATCTCCAAAGAGTCTCTTTACCATCAACTACTGGCCATCTAAGACCCCTAACTTTATGATAAGTATCAAAATCTGCTAGGTCATGTCCATGTCCTAGACCAAACTCACGGTATTCTTCCCATAAGTATTTTTGTATAAAGAAACCATATCCTTTAAATACTTTACCATCTGATCCTACGACATTTCTACTATCGCCAAATACTTCAGTATTGTCAAAACCGGCGATAATCTTATCATCGGCAGAGAATTTCTTAGCTTTTTTATTTGCAAATAAAACATCATAAAGAGTATCATCAGGCGAATAACCCATCGCAACTGCTTTATCTAAAACATTTGGTAAAGTAAGTTTGCCGTCTACTTTAACTTCACCCCAGAAATCTTTAAGTTTAAAACGTTTTGCAAATTCCATATATTGCCAAGTATCACTCATAGCCTCGCCTACTGGTAAAACTTGCTGTCTCCAGTGCTGAGTTCTTCTTTCAGCATTACCATAAGCTCCCCATTTTTCATATATCATAGCTGTTGGTAAGATAAGGTCAGCTACCTTAGCACTAATACCTGGGTATGGATCGCTCACTACTATGAAGTTATCCATCTCGCGAGCTGCTTTTATCCAGTGGTTTGCATTTGCAGAGTTTTGCCATGGGTTATTTACATGTACCCATATAAATTTGACTTTTCCATCTTCAAGGTCTCTCATTATCTTCATATATGGAGCACCCGGTTTTGGATTTATAGTTCCAGCTGGAATTTGCCAAATTTTTTCAGTGATTTCTCTATGTTTTGGATTTGCTACAACCATATCGGCAGGAAGTCTGTGAGAGAATGTTCCCACTTCTCTTGCTGTTCCACAAGCACTTGGCTGACCTGTTAGTGAAAATGCTCCACTACCTGGTTTTGCTTGTTTGCCTAGCAAGAAATGAACCATATAGCTTTGTTCATTTACCCATACGCCTCTTGTATGTTGGTTCATACCCATTGTCCAAAAACTCACTACCTTGCGATTTTTTTCTATATATAGATCAGCTAGTGCTTTTAGTTTTTTCTTAAATTCCTCTAAATCTTCGTTTGGATCGCCTTTTGCAAGTTTAGCTACAAAATCTAAAGTATAAGGAGCTAGAGCTTTTTTAAATTCTTCAAATTGTATTATCCAGTGTTTATCAGCAGTAGCGTTGTTTTTATTTTCTAAAGTGTCTCCAGCTTTCATTCCTAAATAAGCTAAAGTTACACCTTCATTTTGGCTTAAAACTTTTGATTTTTGTTTTGCAGCAGTGTCAAGCTCACTTGGAAGATATTTTGGATGGTTGATATTTTCACGCATACCATAGCCGATATCAACTGGCCCTGTTGTAAATACGCAGTTTGCTTTTACAAACTCTTCATTGATGGCCTCAGGATGATTATAAACGATCTCTCTTGCTATATAGTTCCATATGGCAAGGTCTGTGTGCGGTGTAAATATAATCTCAATATCGGCGATATTTGAAGTTCTTGTTGAGTAAGTAGATAAATTTACTACTTTTACGCGCTCTGGATCTTGAAGTTTTCTATCACTAACCCTAGACCAAAGGATAGGGTGCATTTCTGCCATATTTGCTCCCCAAGCTACTATGGTATCTGTAAGCTCTATATCATCATAGCAACCAGCAGGTTCATCTATACCAAATGTTTGCATAAAACCGACAACGGCACTAGCCATACAGTGGCGTGCATTTGGATCTATATTATGACTTCTAAAGCCACCCTTGATCAACTTAGATATGGCATAACCCTCAGGGATAGTATATTGACCACTACCAAATACGCCTATACCTGTAGGTCCAAGCTCTGCATAAGTTTTGCGGAATTGTTTTTCCATCTCATCAAACGCTCTTTGCCAACTAACTTCTTGAAATTTACCTTTTTTGTCAAATTCACCTTTAGCATTTACTCTTAATAGAGGTTTTGTTATACGATCTTCACCGTACATAATTTTTGCATTAAAGTAACCCTTTATGCAGTTAAGTCCTCTATTTACAGGAGCTAGTGGATCGCCCTTTACAGCAACAATTTTACCATTTTTTGTAGCAACCATGATACCGCAGCCTGTACCACAGAATCTACAAGCAGCCTTATCCCATCGCCAACCGTTTTCACCCTCAGCAGCACTTAGCGAACTAGGAGCAGCTATACCAGCAGCTGAACAAGCAGCAGCCGCGGCTGAACTTTTAATAAATTCTCGTCTATCCATATTCCTCACCTTTCTTGCATTACGTTGCAAAATGTAACATTTGAATTCTAACAAATTTTTATGATTTATTCTTGATAAATTAAAATTTGAACACTATATATAATAAACTAATTTAGATATTAACCTATACAATATAATCATAAAACAAGATATATTTTTATTATAGAAACAACTTAATATTCATATTCATACCAACACGATTAAAAATATTTATATTAACTATATATTTAGTTTTAGTAATAATTACTATCAAAATTTAATAGTAAAATTAAAAATTTATATAGATAATATACCAAACAAAATATATCATTTTTATACTATAAATTTATAAATTTAACTTTTAAAATAGTAATAATTTAAGGAATATCATATTTATCAGACTTGCGTGTATTAGCCAAATTTAGCCTATTTATATGATAAGCAAACTATATATACTATTTTAATAACAACATTCTATCAAAATTATTTGTAAATATCTAATACTATATTTTATATTCTATATTATTTAAATAAAAACCAAATAAAAACTCATATAAAATCTATAATGTTAAAGGTTATCTTACAATTCATATATTTTTTAAATTTATCTTGATATTGCACTAAAATAACCTTTGAAATTTTAAATAAAGCGTAAGACTCGTATATTTTGTTACTATTTGTAACAAATAATTAAAAAATAACATAATTATGGATAAAGAAGATATCTCCTTAAAATCACACATTAAATCTAAAATGCATCACATCGCCGTCATTTACGACGTAATCTTTGCCCTCTAGCCTCATTTTTCCAGCTTCTTTTGCTTTAGCTTCGCCTCCGTTTGCTACAAAATCTTCATAGCTTATCACTTCAGCTCTGATAAATCCACGCTCAAAATCATTATGTATAACACTTGCAGCCTTTGGCGCCTTCCAGCCTTTATGTATAGTCCAAGCACGAACTTCGACAACTCCAGCGGTAAAATAGCTGATTAAATTTAGTTTAGCAAAAGCTGTTTTAATGATACTCTCAAGCCCACTTTGCTTAGCTCCTAGACTCTCTAACATTTCAGCTGCTTCATTATCGTCTAATCCTACAAGTTCTTCTTCTATCTTTGCACAAAGTTTTATAACTTCGTGGTTTGAACGTGCTGCGTAGTCTCTTACTTGTTTTACATACTCATTATCTTCTGCAATAAAATCTTCGCTAACATTTGCTCCGTAAATTACTTCTTTAGCAGAAAGCAGTCTTAATTCTTTATTTAAATTTTGAAAGGCTTCACTATCAAACTCACCAAAGCTACTAGCGCTATTTCCGTCATTTAGGTGCTTTAAAAGCGAAGTAGCACACTCCAAACTCTCTTTTGCACCTTTTGTATTTGCTTTTACTTCTTTTGTGAGTTTATCTATCTTTTTACTAAGTTGTTCAATGTCTGCTAAGATAAGCTCCATCTCGATTATACCGATATCTCTGATCGGATCTACGCTATTTTCAACGTGAGTAATGTTTGAGTCATCAAAGCATCTTACTATATGCAAAATGACTTCTGTTTCTCTTATGTTTGAGAGAAATTTATTGCCAAGTCCTTCACCTTTACTAGCACCTTTTACAATTCCTGCGATATCTACAAATTCGATAGTTGAATGTTGAATTTTATTTGGATTTACTATTTTTGCAAGCTCATTCAAACGTGCATCAGGAACAGGAACTATAGCTTTATTTGGCTCGATAGTACAAAATGGATAGTTTGCGGCCTCTGCGTTACTAGCCTTTGTTAGAGCATTAAAAGTTGTTGATTTTCCAACGTTTGGAAGTCCTACTATGCCTACTGCCAAACCCATTATTTACTTTCCTTTTCATGATTTCTTGCAAGCTTAAGCAAGTAGTATAAACAAGACCTTACTCCAGCTCCAGAAGCTCCTGCGCCATTATATCCCCACGCTTTTGTTACGTAAGCAGGACCTGCGATATCAAGATGTAGCCATTTATCTTTAAAATCTTCTTTTATAAATTTATCTAAAAATAATCCAGCAGTGATAGCGCCGCCATAACGACTTGAAGAAGTGTTGCTGATATCAGCAATATCTGATTTTATAAGCTCTCTTAAATGATCATTAAATTCCAAAATAGTTAAATTCTCACCGCTTTTACCTGCGTAATTCTTAAATTCGCTTTGAAGCTCATAGTTGTTTCCCATAACCCCTGTCGTGTATTCGCCAAGACCTACTACACAAGCTCCTGTGAGAGTAGCCATATCTATAAGAAGATCAGGATCAAGCTCACTTTGTGCCCAGTCTAAGCAATCTGCCAAAACAAGCCTTCCTTCAGCGTCCGTGTTTCTTACTTCTACGCTTACTCCACTTCTAGTTATTAGAACATCATCAGGTTTGTAAGCATTACCGCCTATCATATTTTCAGCAGCACCCAAAACAGCGTGAATCTCAAACGGCAACTCTAAAACGCTAGCCGCTTTTATGATAGCCATAGCAGCAGCAGCTCCGCTCTTATCGCTTTTCATAGTGAGCATATAATCGCTTGGTTTTAAACTCAAACCACCGCTATCATAAGTAAGTCCCTTTCCTACAAATACAACTTTTTTTATGCTCTTTTTAGGAGTATATTTTAAATGTATAAGGCGAGGAGGATTGATACTAGCTCTATTTACAGCTAAAAAAGCGTTCATATTTTCGGATTTTAGATAGTTTTCATCGTGGATTTTACACTCGATATTTGCGTATTCTAAAGATAGCTTTTTAGCATCTTCGGCCATCTTATTAGGAGTGTAGATTTCTGGTATTTCATTGACTATATCTTTTGCAAAATTTGTAGCTTCGCATACGGCTTTTGCGTGGATTAAACCTAAATTTGCTTGTTCTAAAGGTACTATTTTATCGCCGTACTCTTCGTTGCAGATAAATATCTCTTTTAGTTTAGTCTCTTTTTTCTCACTCTTATACTTATCAAATTTATAGCTAACAAGCAAAAAGCCCTCAACAATCGCTGCAAAACTCATCTTAAAGCAACCGCCAACATAACTATGCATTTTTAAATTTAATATGTTTAACTCTTTTATAGCATTATATGCTTTTGCTACGCCTTGTCTTAAACTCTCTGGCTCAAGATTTTTTATACCTACATAAATTCGTCTTAAATTTGGTAAATTTAATACACTATCGCCTTTGAAATTGTATAATTCAAAACACTCTAAATCTTTTATAAATTTATGTTCTAAATTATTGCCAACTATAAATACAAGCTCATAATCAGCTTTTATATCGTCAAATGATTTTTCAATTATTCGAAATTTCATGATGTCTTTTTTTCCTCTCATTTAATATATGAATTTCTAATCTTTTAAAGCCATATAGCAAGCTTATCAAGAACAAAGCCACTATAGGCACAGCAAGGTACCAGTGTTTTTCAGCCCAGTGGATTGCATTCCAGATGGTTTGTCCAAAATACCAAGCAAGTATAATGGTGATCCCTGCCCATATCCATGCACTAATTAAATTTATAAATGCAAATTTCTTTGCGCTATATCTTGTTATGCCTATACTCATAGGTATGATCGTACGAAATCCATACATATAACGTTGTATAAAGATGATAGGCCAACCGTATTTTTTGAGCAACAGATGAGCAACTGCAAATTTCCGTCTTTGGGTGACGAGCTTTTTTTGTATATATTTTTTGTTATATCTACCTATATAAAAATAAATTTGATCTCCGACAAATCCGCCTATTCCAGCTACAAAAACTATCATAACTAAATTTACGTGACCTTCGTGAGCTAAGATACCAGCAAGTATAAGAGCGATCTCACCCTCAGCGATACACCAAAGAAAAATGACGACATATGACCACTCTTTGTAATCAAATATAATATTTTTTAACGTTTCTTCCATATCAAACCTCTAAGACACTATATATCGGATATCTAGTTTTTAAATTTTTACTTCCGCCAAGTTCTAAAAGATCTATCAAAAAACACGCCTCTACAAGATTAGCACCGACATTTGCTATAAGATCACAAGCCGCTATAGCAGTTCCGCCTGTAGCTATTAGATCATCTACTAACAAAACCCTAGGATTTTTTAGACCCCTAAATGCATCTACGTGCATCTCTATCTCATCTACTCCGTATTCTAAAGAGTATTTTTGAGATATTGTTATATATGGAAGTTTATGTGGTTTTCTAACAGGAACAAAAGGAAGATCAAGCTTAGATGCAAGTGCCGCCCCAAGTATAAATCCCCTACTTTCTATGCCTACTATAAAATCTAAATTTTTATCTTTATATCTATCTTCTAAGTGATCCATTAAAAATTTAAAAGCCTTTTTATCATTCAAAAGCGTAGTGATATCTTTAAATAAAATTCCCGGCTTTGGAAAATCTTTCACATCCCTTATTGTACTTAAAAGATAGTCTTTATCCGCAACTGATAGTTTTTTCATTATTATCCTTTTATAATAAAGCTTCTATCTTGCCTTCTAGTTCCTTGATTCTTTGACGAAGTTTGTCGTTTTCTATGCGGTATTGTGAGTTTCTAGTTCTTAGACTTGTCACGTCTGCTTTGATCTTGTTTAGCTCATCTGTTAAGATATCTATATTGCCAAGACTTCGCTGTAACTGCACTTGAAGCTTTCTGATAACGACTTCTGTATCATCGAGATTATTTTTCATAAAATCTCTCATAGAAAGCTCTTTTTTAAGAAGTGTTTTATAGTAAAAAACCATAACAGTAAGATACAAACAAAGACATATCAAAATAGTATAAAAAATCCAATCAGCTAACATAAACAAAATCCTAACTTATCCACCCTTTTTTGATGTCTGCCACCGGCAAACTCAGTGGAAAAAAACGTATTTATCATATCTTCGATAACAGTATTTCCAACAACTCTAGCGCCAAAACAAAGTACGTTTGCATCATTATGCTCACGTGAAAGTCTTGCAGTGCTTACGTCGTGACAAAGTGCGCATCTGATATTTTTATGACGATTTGCCGCCATAGACATACCAAGTCCTGTTCCGCAAACCAAGATACCAAAATCAGGCTCTTTAGTGTTTAAATTCTCAGCCATTATATTTGCAAAATCAGGATAATCAACGCTCATATCTTTTGAGTTTGTGCCTAGATCTACTACTTCAAAACCTAGTTTTTTTAGACACTCTTTGCTAAATTCCTTAGCTTTAAATCCTGCGTGATCACTTGCTATAAAAACTTTCCCTACTTCCATTATATCGTTCCAAATACTTAAATTTGTGCCATTATATCATATTCAACTTTAAATTAGCGTGAGCTATCTCATGATAGGCGACAGAGACGATGAGTAACAAAATAAGAGCAATGAGCGAACTTATATCAAGGCTGTTCATATATCAAAGTTTCATCGTTTTCTATGGTATTTACAAGTCTTCCTATACGCTCCCAACGCACCTTATAGTCTTTATCCCAGCTAAAATATACAAACCAAGGCGTTCCTACTATGTATTTATAAGATACGCTGCCCCAAAATCTGCTATCGTTGCTGTTTTCTCTATTATCCCCAACCATAAAATACTCATTTTGTGGCACTTTAAAATAAAATGCGTTAAACGGCAAACCATTTATAGATGGCAACTCTTCTACTTGAGCTGGTTGCATAGCAAATTTATTTTGATTTAGATAGTAAAGAGCTATAGTAAATGTATCTGCGCTTTGCCCTACAAAGTTGTCTTTTTCACCTTTATCTTCATAATGAATACCTTTAAATTTATATGGCTCTTTGACGAACTTTTTACCACCAAAACTTACTATATCTTCTTTTGGATAATTTTTATCTATAAAATCATCGCCTTCATATGGTCTTAAATACATAGTTTTTGGAGCAAATACGATTTCATCGCCACCAAGAGCAAAATTTCTTTTTACATAGTAAATTTTCGGATCTGATGGATATCTAAATACGACGATATCACCGCGTTTTGGTTTATCACCGTTTATAAGATGACCATCGCCATCACTATCAAACCATACTGGAATCTCAAGCCATGGGATATGAGGCGTAGGAATTCCATAAGCAAATTTTTTGACAAAAAGATGATCGCCGATAAGAAGCGTATTTTTCATAGACCCACTTGGGATCACAAAGGCTTGAGCTACAAAAAATATAAATAGAAGCACTATAACAATAGTTCCAGTCCAGCTGCTTGAAAAGTCATAAAGCCTAGAAAAAACTTTTTTCATTTGCTAAGCTTTCTTTGTTTGGCTGATTTTAAGGTATTGCTTAAAAGCATAGCGATAGTCATAGGTCCCACGCCACCAGGAACAGGAGTGATAAGAGAGCATTTTGGAGCAACATTATCAAAATCCACGTCGCCTACTAGCTTTCCATTATCTAAGCGATTTATGCCTACATCGATAACTATAGCGCCGTCACTTACCATATTTTCTTTTAAGAAATTTGGTCTTCCTACTGCGACTACTATGAGTTTAGCACGTTTTACCACTTCAGCTAAATTCTCTGTCTTAGAGTGAGCCACGGTTATCGTAGCTCCAGCATTTAAAAGTAAATTTGCCATAGGTTTTCCGACTATATTACTTCTGCCGATAACGACTGCTGAGATACCTTGTAAATTTACGTTATATTCTTTTAAGAGCTCCATAATACCAAGCGGAGTACAAGGCACAAATCCATCAAGTCCGCTTGAGAGCTTTCCGACATTTACGGCGTGAAATCCATCGACGTCTTTAGCAGGATCGATAGCCTCTAAGACTTTGTTTGTATCTATATGGCTTGGGAGTGGAAGCTGAACTAAAATGCCATCTATACTATCATCTAAATTTAAAACCTCAATGAGAGCTAAAAGCTCACTTTGCGTGGTTTCTTTGCTTAGTCTATGCATCACTGAGCCTATCTCACAAGCAAGGCATGCTTTTTCTTTGCTAGCAACATATGTCTGACTAGCTTTATCTTCGCCGACTAAGATAACGGCTAACGTCGGAGTTATGCCTGATTTTTTTAAATTTAAAACCTCATTTTTGATATTTTCTTTTACTTTTGCACTTACGCTTTTGCCGTCTATTATCTGCAAATTTAATCCTTTTTTATGCTTTTTTTATTACAAAGATTGTATGATAACAAAATTTGAATTAAATTTGGGTGATTTTAGATGAAATTTCTATATATTTTTTTAATAACTTCTACTTTTTTATTAGCAGAAGATTTTATCACAAAGCTCGAGTACGCCAAGATGTTATACCAAAATCCACGCGGGATTGGTTGTAATAAATGTCATGGTGAAAAGGCTGAGGGCACTCTAATATCAAAATACAAAAGCTATGATAAAAAAAATAAAAAATATGTAGAAAATGAGTTAAGAGCGCCACGCATAAACAATCTTGAATTTAGTAAATTTAGATCAGCGCTAAAAGAATCACGCGGTATTATGCCGAGCTATTTTTTAACAGACTTAGAAATTCAAAATCTGTATGAATACGTAAAAACATTTAACAAGGATAAATAATGACAAACAAACAAGCTTTTTTAGAAGCCAAAAAATACATACCAGGAGGCGTTGATTCGCCTGTGCGTGCATTTGGTAGTGTTGGAGAAGACCCACTTATCATAGATCGCGGTAAAGATGAGTTTTTGTATGATATAGAAGGAAAGCAATATATAGATTACGTGCTTAGCTGGGGGCCACTCATATTTGGACATTGTGAGAAAGATATAGAGAACGCGGTTATAAATACGGCAAAAAAAGGCTTAAGTTTTGGTGCGCCTTGTCTTCTTGAAACTGAGCTTGCAAAGCTAGTTTTAAGTAAATTTGAGTGGCTAGATAAAATTCGTTTCGTAAGTAGCGGAACTGAAGCTACTATGAGTGCTATTCGTTTAGGGCGTGGATTTAGCGGTAAAGACGGGATAGTTAAATTTGAGGGTTGCTACCACGGACACAGCGATAGCTTGCTTGTAAAAGCAGGAAGCGGAGCTACTACTTTTGGATACTCTTCAAGCCTTGGAGTGCCAGAAGATATAGTCAAAAATACTCACCTTGCTACCTACAACGATCTTGAAAGTGTAGAAAAATGCTTTAAAAATGCAGATATCGGCGTGATCATCGTCGAGCCTATCGCCGGAAATATGGGACTTGTGCCAGGAAATTTGGAGTTTTTAGAAGGTCTTAGAAAAATTTGCGATAAATTCGGCGCCGTACTTATCTTTGACGAAGTTATGAGCGGATTTAGAGCAAGTGAAACTGGAAGCTATGAATTTAATAAAATAAAAGCCGATATAATAACTTTTGGTAAGGTTATAGGTGGCGGAATGCCTTGCGCTGCTTATGCAGGAAAAAAAGAGATAATGGATCTCATCAGTCCTCTTGGTGGAGTTTATCAAGCAGGAACTCTTAGCGGAAATCCAGTTGCAATGGCAGCAGGTCTTGCTTCTATAAATAAAATTTATGCTACACCAAATTTATACGATGAACTTGGTAAAAAAAGTAAATTTATAATAGATGCGTTACAAAGCAGTGCAAATGAAGTAGGAATTCCTCTTCAAACAGATATGAGAGGCTCTATGTGGGGGTATTTTTTTAACGAAAATCCAGTAATTAACTACGCTGACGCATTAAAATCGGACACGAAAATGTTCGCTAAATTTCACGCCCAGATGCTTAAACGCGGTATCTATTTAGCCCCTAGTCAGTTTGAGACCAGTTTTGTCTGCACAAAGCTATCTAAAGATAGCCTAGATAAAACAGCAGACGCCATAAGAGAGAGTTTTAAAGCGCTATGAACGAACAAAAAAACGAAAGAAGTAAGAAGATAAACTCAACCATAAAAGCAGCAGACAACCTAAGCCTTGGCATTTCTATAGTTGTAGCTGTGCTTATGGGCTTTGGTATCGGATATCTGCTTAAAAGCTGGACTAAAAGCAATGCTCTTCTTGGGCTAGGTATCTTCATAGGAGTAGCAGCAGCTATAAATAACGTCTATAAAGCCTATAAATCTCAAGTAAAAAGCTATGAAGAGTTCAAAAAAGACTCTTTAAATTCTCAATCAAATTTAAAAGCGGACGATGATGAAATTTAAAAAACTCATAATTTTTTATGTTTTTTTAGATCTCTTGCTTATCTTTGTAGCTGCTAGTTTTGGAGAAATACAACTTTTAAATTCGCAAGTAGCTATGATAGCTTCTATGATCATACTTTTTGGAAGTTATCAAGGTTATAAATCAAGAGTGCAAAATAGATCACTAAACTATGAATTAAGCGAAACTGAAAAGGCTATATTTGAAGATATTAAAGAAGATGATGAAATAAAAGATGATCCAAAAAGCTTATCTAAACAAACTAAATTTAAAAAAGTAGATATAGTTGGGGCTTTTAAGCCATATAGGCTGATTGGATACATCACTCTTATCTTGGCATTTTTTATGCTACTTAGAAAAGATCTATTTGAGCCGTTTTCTTTTTTGATAGGACTTGCAGTTATGCCAATAGGAGTATTTTTAGCAGGAGTTTTTACACGTGAGCGGTAGCAGACGGATCATAATTTCACTAAGTGCGCTATTTTTTGGAATGTCATTTATATTTATAGCAAATGGACTAGTTGTTAGTTCGGCTAGTTTGCTTCTAACTCAGATGGGCGCACACAGACTTCAAATAGGCATAGTAATATCATTTTTTTTCATAGGAGCTTTGGTTTGTACCATAGTTTCTCATAAGCTTATCTCAAAAGTCGGACATATCAGAGCTTATACTATATTTACCGCGATATTTGCCTTGTCCGCGCTCTTGCATAGCATTAGCAACAACCTTATTTTTTGGGCTGTTCTTAGATTTGTGCTTGGATTTAGTTATTATAGTATCACGATAGTCATAGAAAGCTGGTTAAATGCAAAGAGTAAAAATGCAACCCGCTCACGCGTCTTGTCGTTTTATGAAATAGTATTTTATACATCTTTTGGTATAGGTGCTATGATAATGAGTCTAAATTTAGATGCAAATGAGATATTTTTAATAGGAACGATATTTATAATCTTTGGAGCAATACCTTTAAATTTGCTAAAAATTCACGCGCCACAAGTCCCCGCACCCATAAAGATAAGTTTTCCAAAAATTTTTAACATCGCACCTTTAGCGCTTTGTACGGGGATCATCTCTGGACTTTGTATGAATGGCTTTTTTTCTATGGCTACGCTTTTTGTATTAGATCAAGGATATTCAGCTAAAGAAGCAGGAAATTTGATAGTCGTAGCTATGGTAGGCGGATTTATCTCTCACGCATTATTTGGTAAATTTTCAGATAAATTTGGTAGAAAATACGCCATTATCTTAGCCTCATTCATCACTTTTATCTCGTCTTTGTTTTTTATCATCATCAAGCCAAGTATATATATGCAGTATTTTTTTACGTTCTTTTTGGGCGCTGGTATTTTTGTACTTTACGCCCTAGCAGTAGCTAGAGCAAATGACGTAGTAACCGATAAAAACAGATATGTAGAAGTAAGTAGCGCTATACTATTTAGCTATATCATAGGATCGCTTTTAGCTCCGCTTATCATAGGTTTGTTGATATATTATTTTACTCATTTAGGATTTTTATATTTTTATATTTGTGCTTCGTTATTTTTACTTATATTTGCATCTTTTCAAAAAAACGTTACTAAACCAAACAACGCTTTTAGCGTAGGAAATTCGCATAGTATGATGCTAAGTGAGGTATTAGATGATAATAACAAACAACAATAGCACTCCAAATACCCAAATAAACCAAAAAGATGAGAAAAAAGATCTAAGCTCTCCAAAAACCATATTTAAAAAAGACAGCACTCATTCTACTGAACTTAGCGAAGTAGATGTTAAGCTAAACCAGATCACAAATAAACTTTTAGATCAGCTAAAAGCAAATAATGACGGAAATTTTAAGCCGCAAGTCTTAAATCAAGCCAAAAATGCTCAAGTTGCACCAAATTTTGCCAAAGACGTTGTAGATTTAATAAACTCTATAAAATCAGATCCAAATTTAAGTAAATTTGCAACTAAATTAGAAGAATTTTTAAAACCTATAGAGCAGATAAAAAACGCAGATCTAGCTTCAAATATCAAAAATTCAGGCATTATGCTAGAAGCCAAAATAAGCGAAGCTCTAAGAAAAGAAAGCTTACCAACTAGTATAAAAGAGCTTTTAAGCCTAATGAAAAAAGTACAAAGCAATGAACTAAAGCAAAGTTTTTTGGAACTTGCAAAAAATGAAAATAGCGATATACAAAAAAGTTTTGATGATTTAAAGCTTATCTTAGAAAATGCCAAAGCCAAAAATTTAAACGTCATAAACAACTCAAATTTAAAACCACTCTTAAATTTAGGAAAAAGCATAGAAAATGCTATAAAATTCTTAGATAAGTCAGCAAATCTTCTCTCAGAACAAGCTACGCAAAACTTGAACAAAACAAATACATCTCAAAACATACAAACTAAAATTTCTAGCACAATAAAAGCACTAGACTTTGTGCAGAATTTACTCCAAAAAACTCAGTCTCAAGTAGAAAAAATAAACTTTGAACTTCCAAATTTAAAAAATATAAAGTCTATCAAGAATGATCTTATAAATATAACAAATGATATAAATAAGCAGATAAATACGCTAAAAGACTCTTTTGGGATCGCAAAGACAAACACTCTTTCAAATTTAATGAGTTTAGAGCAAAGCAGTACTTTGATAGAGAATCTTATTGATGCTATAAGCACAGACGCTAATAACACGAATTTACAAGAAAAACTAAGTCTCGCAGCTAAAAAACTCTCAAATATTATAAATTATTTTGATAAAAATGCTGGTGATGCTAAGCAAAATTTAGCACAGATAAACCATCTTAGTAAGCTAGCAAAAAAGGCTACTCTTGATATACAAAACATAGAACCAAACAATATAGATGAGAGTTTAAAAGCTCTTTCAAATGATGTTAAAACCACGCTTTTAAATCTCAAAGAAGCTACGCAAAATGCATCTAATCTTAATAACATAAATCAAAATGTAAATCGCCTCCTAACTCAGATAGAAATGCATCAGCTAATGAGCTTTGCTGGAAACTCTATCCAAACATATCTGCCTTATGTTTGGGACGGGCTAGATAGTAGCAGCGTAGCATTTAAACAAGGCAAAAGTAAATTCTACGCCAAAATCGACCTAAATTTCATCAAATACGGCTCTGTTAGCGTGATCTTAGGACTATTTGATGGTAAATTTATAGACATTATGATCTCTACTGGAAAAGAGGATTTTAAAGATATTATTTTAAACTCTAGTAAAGAGCTAAAAACTGCTATAACAAATTTAGGACTCATCATAAGTAGTTTTTCACTAACTCATAAAGCTAAATTTGAGCCATACAATGAGCAAAATTCATTTGATCTTGGTTTTAATGTGAAAGCATAAAATGGCAAAGATAAAAAAAGCTGTAGCCCTAGGCTATAATAAGAAAAAAGATAACGCTCCAAAAGTACTAGCTAGTGGTAAAGGAGAAATTGCTTCAAAAATCATAGAAGCTGCTAGGAAATACGAGATCCCTATCAAAGAAGATAGCGATCTAGTAGAGATCTTAAGCAAAGTAGATATAAATCAAGAAATTCCATCAAATCTCTATAAAGCAGTCGCAGAGATATTTAGCTTTTTGTATAGAGCTACTAAGATAAAATAAATTCAAACTTTTTATAGGTCTTTTGCTAGTCTTACACAATCTCTTAATTTGCCCAAATTTGATCTTACTTTTTCTTTAAATATTTCTTATCTATATAACCTAACTCTATAAGTTTATTGTAAATTTTTGCCACGATAGGACCTGCAGCACTTCCGCCATGTCCGCCGTGCTCGACCATAGCAGTTACCACAAACTGCGGGTTTTCATATGGCCCATAAGTCGTTATCCAAGCGTGCGATCTCTCATAGTATTTCATATCGTTTTCTTTTATTCTTTCTTTATCGGTTTGAGAGATGCCAACTACTTGAGCCGTTCCTGTTTTAGCAGCAAGTCTTATAGAAGCTGCACTAAGAGCTCTAAAAGCAGTACCTCCAAAAACATTTGCAGTATCATACATACCCTTTCTTATATACTCTATGTCGGCTTTTTCTTTATTTGTCAAGTTATCTTGCACTTCCCATTCTACTTTTTTCCCATCTATACTATATAAAAAATGAGGAGTCATTTCAAGCCCGGTAGCAAAGATCGCCGTATCTTTGGCTACTTGAACTGGAGTCACAAGAAAATTTCCTTGCCCTATGGACGTATTTAGAGTATCGCCGTGATACCAAGGCATATTTGTTTTGGCTTTTTTCCATTCACGAGAAGGGACGATGCCTATGTATTCATTTGGCAAGTCAATGCCGGTCTTTTTGCCAAAACCAAAACGCTCTAAAACCGGAGCTATATTATCTATACCTATTTGATAAGCTCCTCTATAAAAATAGGTATCACAACTCTCTTTTATGGCCTCTACTATAGTCATATACTCAGCACCATAATTCTTCCAATTTCTAAATTTACGCCCTCCAAGCTCAAAATAAGTATCGCACATTATCTGTGTTCTAGGCGTTATCCTACCACTATCAAAAAATGCCATTCCCATAGCCATTTTTACGACGCTTCCTGGGGGATATAGCGAATTTACAAGTTTATTTGTAAATGGATGATCTAAGTTATTTATGATAGCGTCCCACTCTTTTTGGCTGATTCCAGTAACAAACGGATTTAGATCATACTCAGGAAAGCTTCCAGCAGCCAAAATAGCGCCATCTTTTAGGCTCATAACCACAACAGCCCCAGCGTCACTGCCAAAAATCTCAGTTATGTATTTTTGAAGTTCAAGCTCTAAAGTTAAAGTTATATCCTTGCTAGTCGCTCTTGTATATGATACTTCTTCTACTTCTTGATTTAGCGCTGTAACTTTCGTCTTTCTCTCACCGCTTTTTCCTTGAAGTACTTCATTATAAAAGTTTTCTATGCCACTTCTTCCTGTGTAGTTGGTTATCTTAGTAAGTTCATCTTTTTGAATGTCTTTTTGATTTGCACGTCCTACATATCCTATAACATGACTAGCAAGACTACTATAAGGATAATGCCTTTTGCTAGCAGGCCTTATAATTATATTTTCCCTTAAACTAAGCATTGCAAAATGCGGTATCATACTATCGTATTCTATAAATGGGGCGACTTCTACAAAGTCTTGATTATATGGAGAATCATCTTTTAAATACGTTCTTTTAAGCTTAGTAGCATTTAGATCAGTAAATACATCGCTTATGGCTTTTATCTCAGCATCTAAAACTTTTTCATTATTTCTAAGATGAGGCTTGATAAGCACCGAAAATCCGAGTTTATTTACCGCTAATGGTCTTCCTTTTATATCTAAAATTTGACCCCTTATAGGAGCGATAAGTTCTGTTTTGATAGCATTTTTCTCTGCTATATCTTCATAATACTCATTAGATTTTATGCTAAGATAGTAAATTCTAACGAGCAAAATCGTCCAAACTAAAATCAGTACAGCATAAGCGATCCTCATTCTCATAATACACGCTCCTTAAAGAGCATCACCGAAATAGCAGACTCTACTACGATATAATACATATAATATTCATAATTAAATCCTAAAAGCGGTTGATTTAAAATATACAAAATAAGATCACTAAGCAAAAACGTGCCGATATATCCGCTAAATACAAATATCACAAGCAAGCATCCACGACATTTCATATTGATTTTTAGCTGGTCATTTATAAAGTTATAAAACAAAATAAACGCTAAAATGGTAGAAAAAAGCTCAAATCCATGTATCTGTTCGGCATAGATAATAAATATAAAAGACAAATACCACCTTTTATCTATATCGCCCATATACTTTTCGCTCTCGTTTTTTAACACCACTAAATAAGCAAAAAATAGCCCGATAAGTGGCGGTAAAAAATGATTTGTAGCGCTCATAATCTCATAAGCTATCAAGCCTACGCAAAAAAGCACAAATCTTATAGATAATAAATTAATGCTATTTCGTTGCATATCGGAAAATGTTTGCATTTGATACAATCAGCCCAAATTTTCTGAGCTGGAAGTTTCTCTTTTGAGATGCGATCAAAACCGAGCTTCTCAAAAAAACTAGCCCTATAAGTAAGCGTAAAAACTTGCTTTATATCAAGACTTTTTGCTTCATCAAGCAACGCTTTAACAAGGCCACCACCGATCCCTTTGCCTCTTAAACCATCTTTTATGATAAGACTTCTAACTTCAGCTAAATTTGATGCATGAATATGCAAAGCGCTATATCCAACTATATCGTTTTCATCGCAAGCAAGCGTGTATGAACGTATATTTGTAGCTATTTCATCATCGCTTCTAGGAAGTATGATTCCATTTTCAACCTCTTTTTTAACAAGACATTGCATAGAGGATATGTCTGCGAGCCTTGCTTTTTTATATGTTATCATTTAAATTCCAAAAACCCCGTTATATATGCTTTGCACCGCTTTATCTATACCGATTTTTTTTGAGCTAGAGACAAGCAGAGCATCTTTATCTGTTTTTAGTACTTTTGATCTCCCCGCCTGATTTAGCTTATCGCACTTTGTATATAAATTTAATATTTTTTGATCGTTTCTAACAAACCCATCTAAATAAAATCCTAAATTTTCATCTTTGGATAAATCAGTATGGCGTGAGTCTATAAGATGAACAAAAACTTTTATATTAAGTCTTTTTCTTAAAAATTCGTCTAGATTTTTTTGCCAAGCATTTTGCAAACTTTTACTTACTTTAGCATAACCAAAGCCGGGAAGATCGACAAAAATAAGTGGTATCTTCTCATTTTCGTTGTCAAATACAACTTCAAAAAAGTTAATAAGCTGAGTTTTACCCGGCGTTGAGCTAGATTTTGCTAAACCTTGATGATTTGTAAGAGCGTTTATGAGTGAGCTTTTACCTACGTTGCTACGACCTAAAAATGCGACTTCGCTCATACCAAAATCAGCAGCGTCATCTAAGCTAGCAGATGAGCTAAGAAACTTCGCGCTTGTTATTCTTATCATTTGAAACCTTATTTTTTATCTTCGATCTGAAAGATAAATTTAACTGGTTTTTTATCTTTGCTAGTGACTTTGTAAGTACCTTCAAGCTGATTTACGGTAATGATATCCCCATATACTTTTTTATCAGTCTGCATTTCATGAATATACGCATTTTGTTTTAACGTATAAAGCTGCTTTGATGGCTCATAAGTTAGCTCTTCTCCGCTCCCATCGTAATTTTTTTCATTCAAAATGAATTTAAATTTAGCATTTCCAGTAGCTACGTATTTTATAGGCTGCTTATTTTTATCAAAAAATATCTTTACAAAATCAGCATTTAACGTATCATAATCACCTTTTTTGATAACTACATTTCCTTTTAGATCGCTCACCAAAGCTTTTTCATCTGCAAAAAAATCTTCACTAGTAACCTCAATGCGCTCGGCATTTAAATTTATAGCCAAGAACAACCCAAATATAAAACTTATTTTCTTTCTAACCATCCGTGAACCTTTTTTGCAAATATTTTTTTATCATCTATCTTGTATAAAACGCTATTTCCGGTTATGATATTAGCATTTTGCTTATACTGCGTGATCTTAAACGGCACGTCGCTAAAGAGCTCTTTTTTTTGCATATCATATACTATTTTTTGCGATTCGTATTTGAAATCGTCTTGATTTTTATAGATAGCATCATTTGTAAGAGTTATCAAATTTTGTCTTATCAGGGCATCTTTTGATTCTAAAAAATGCACCAAATCTCCCCTAAAAAGCGTTCCTTTAAACATATCTAACTCATCATATTCTTTATATCTAATGATGCTTTTGGTTTCGTAGCGTCCATAAACTAAAGTAGAGTTTAGCTCATAATCTACCACGTTATTTGCTTGCATATTTGCTATGCTTATCTGGGCTTTTATATTTTGTGAAGAATACGGGCTTTGAGTCATCAAAAAAACCATACTAACACTAAATAAGGCTATAATTACATAAAATATTTTTACAACCAAGGACTTAACCACTTATCTTTTAAATTTGATCTATCGATAATGATATCTATCATTTCTCTAACAGCACCAAAACCACCATTTTTACTAAGTTTGATATCCGTTTTTACTGATTCATGAGCGTCATTTGGACTAAAACTAAGCCCAACACTAGATAAAAGTCTCATATCATTTAAATCATCGCCGATAGCAGCTGCATTATCAAAACTTAGACCTTCTAAATTTAGTATCTCACTAGCCTTTGCCATCTTGTCTTTTACATCTTGAAAACAGTATTTTACACCAAGCTCTTTTGCCCTATTTTCAACAATAATGGATTTTTTACCAGTTATGATAGCTGAAATTTTTCCTAGCTTATTCCACTGCTGCAAAGCAAAGCCATCTTTTACATCAAAACGTTTAAACTCATCACCACTATTTGTTTTATAAATACCGCCATCGCTAAGGCATCCATCAACATCAAGAAATATTATCTCTATCATAAAATACCCTTTGTGCTAGGTATTCCTATGCGTTCATTTTTACTCATCGCTCTTCTAAAAGCAACCGCAAATGCCTTAAAACTAGCTTCTGCGATATGATGAGAATTTGTCCCTCTAAGCTTTATAATGTGTAAAGTAATCCCAGCATTCATAGCCAAAGCCCTAAAAAATTCTTCGATAAGTTCGCTATCAAAGGTACCTATTTTTTCATTCATCTTACTCTCATAAACAAGGTATGCTCTGTTTGAAAGATCCATAGCGCACTCAACAGCGGCTTCATCCATAACAACAACGCTATTTGCATATCTCTCTACGCCTTTAAGCGGATATATGCTCTCTTTTATAGCAGATCCTAGCACTATACCGCAGTCTTCTACGCTATGATGATCATCTATAAAAAGATCGCCTTTACAGCTAAGCTTTATATCCATCAATGAGTGTTTAGCAAGGCTGATGAGCATATGATCAAAAAACCCTATACCAGTATTTATTTCGCTTTTTCCACTACCGTTTATCTCAAGTTCTAGTTCAATATCTGTTTCTTTTGTAACTCTATGTTTTTTTATCATTTTTTAATCCCTTACTATAAACGCACCTTTAAATTTACCCGAGCTTATAAAATCTCTAGCTTCATCTTCACTTCTAAATCCAGCTAAAAACACTCTATATATAGGCTCACTATCTAGCACATAGTTTCTAACAGTCGTTCTGTATCCACTTGTCTTATCAAACTCTTTCTTATATGAATCAGCTCCAGCTTTCTTTCTAAATGCACCGATTTGCACCATAAAATTTCCACCAGCATAAGTATGAGTAGTGGCCGATTTATTGCTTGGAGTCTCAACTTTACCATAAAATCCAACAACTTCTAGCTTAACAGGGGCGGTTCCAGTACTTATCATAGATATCTCACTTGCTGCAGCCTTAGATAGATCTATGATGCGTCCTGCCACAAACGGACCACGATCATTTATCCTCACTAGTGTAGTTTTTCCATTTTTTAAATTTAGCACCTTTACCATAGTATTCATCGGTAAAGTTTTATGAGCGGCAGTCATTGCGTTCATATTATAGTTTTCACCATTACTTGTTTTTTTACCATGAAAATTTGGACCATACCAGCTTGCGATTCCACTAGCCGTGTCGCCGACCTCAACAACAGTAGGATAGTAGGTTTTGCCATTTATAGTATATGGTTTCATAGTGGCTTTATGCATACTAGATGAGTTACTTATACTCTTTGTTTGAAAATCCTTATTTGGATAATATGGTATATTTTTTACTACAGAACATCCAGTAAATAAAAGCACTAAACAAGCTAGATATAAATTTTTATTTAGGTATAACAATACTATCTCCTATTTCTAGACGTGAGCTTTTGAGATTATTTAACTCTACTATATCTTCTACTTCTACATCAAATTTTTTAGAAATTCCAAGTAGTGTGTCACCTTTTTTAACTATATAATTTGCTAATGTCGGGCGATTTTTTGATGTTAAAATAATAATTTTATCGTTTGGCTTTACCTTTGTTATGTCGTTGTATTTTTGAATTTCTTTAGGACTAACTTTCCATTTAGTCGCTATTTTAGCTATAGTATCGCCTTTTTTAACATCATAAATTTTAAATGATTTACTATCCATAGGTTTAAAATTTGTTGCAAAAATATCTTTTTTATTAAGTGGTATATAAAGATAATACTCTTTTAAATTTGGCGGAGTAAAGCCGTATCTTAAATGAGAGTTATACTCTTTCATCTTTTTAGTGCTAAGCCCTATAGCTTCTGCGACTTCGCTCAAAGCAGTTCCTCCTGGCACTGAAACTCTTACTATGCTTATTTGATTTGCATTATTTAGTATCGAAGAATCATTTGCAATGATAAAATCACTATCTTCAGCCATATTTGCAATTAAAAGTATCTTTCTTATAAATATTCTAGTTTCTAAAGAAAGGTATTTTTTATCCGGATCTACTAAAACGCTAAGATCGTCAGTTCCAGCTTTTGCGATAGCTTTTTTCAAATTTCCATCGCCACAATTATAAGCCATGATAGCCAAATACCATTTTCCAAATTGTGCTTTTAATTTTTTTAAATATTTTATCGCTGCAAGAGTAGAAGCGATAGGATCACGTCTTTCATCGACATATTTATCTACTTTTAACCCGTGAAGTTTTGCTGTACCTTCCATAAACTGCCACATACCGGCTGCTTTTGAATTTGACATCGCTTTATTTGATAGTCCGCTCTCAACTATAGCAAGATACAAAAATGATTTTGGCATATTGTGCTTATCCATAAGCTCTTTTAACATAGATATATGTTTGTATTCTTCTTTTATGGTATTTACGAAACTTTTTTTTCTAGAACTAGAATCATCAAATTTCATAGCTAAAAAGTATGGATCTTTCATGTATTTAGGATCTATATCAAACTCTTTCAAAACTCTTAGTTGTGAGTTATAATCACTATTTGTAGGTATATATCCAAAAAGCGAACTAGCAGCTAAAAAACATAGTAAAATAGTTGTAAAAAATTTCATTAGACTCCTTAAATATTAAATAATCTTTGTGCGTTTTTAGTCGTGATCTCCTCAACCTCGTCTTTTGTTAAATTTAAAATATCAGCTATCTTTTGTGCTACAAAATTAGTAAATTTAGGTTCATTTCTTTCGCCACGATGCGGCTCAGGCGTAAGATATGGACCATCTGTTTCTATTATCACTTTATCAAGCGGAATTTGTGGTAGAATTTCGACTAGTTTTTTAGCATTTTTAAATGTCAAAACTCCGCCAATACCATAGTAAAACTTATCGCTAAGTTCTAGCAAGATAGGACTTGCATTAAAACAATGCAAAACTCCACCTACAAGTTCATCTTTATACTCTTTTAGTATATTTAAACTATCTTCGTTTGCATCTCTTATATGTACAATAAGAGGTTTTTTTAGCTTTGAAGCTAACTTTATCTGATCTATAAAAACATCTTTTTGTCTATTTTTATACTCTAAAACACCAGTTTGCGGAAGTCTGAAATAATCAAGCCCACACTCTCCTACGGCTACGCATCTGCTATCTTTAGCAAATTTAATCAAAGTATCTCTATCATAGCCCTCTGTCTCATAAGGATGAACTCCGACTGCAAAAAAGATATTATCATATCTATTTGCTATTTTACACGCTTTTGGTAAATCATTGATATCAGCACCGGGGATTATCACCTGTTTTATGCCATTATTTTGTAAATTTTTTATCAAATCATCTAGATCATCAATGTATCTTTCATCATCTAAATGACAATGAGTATCTATAATCATAATATTTCTACCCTATTTTTTCCGGCTGTTTTCGCATTATAAAGTGCTTCATCAGATTTTGATATAAGCTGGTCGATATTTTTAGAAAAGTCACCACTAGTAATGCCTACAGAGACCGTAAATTTTATATCAGAACCTTTTATATTTATTAAACAAGCGGCGATTTTGGCTCTTATAGATACGATTTTTTTTACAGCATCATCAAATTTAATATTTTTTAAAACTACGCAAAACTCCTCTCCACCAAAACGAGCTACTAAGTCGTTTTCATCAAGCCCACCTATCAAAAAGCTTGAGAGTTTTTGTATGACAAGATCGCCTATATCGTGTCCATATTTATCATTTATCTTTTTAAAATCATCTATATCAAACATAGCCACAGCAAAACTCTGCCCTAGACCTTCTTTATAGTATTCATTCATATTTTTATAGAAATATCTTCTATTATAAGCACCACTTAAAAAATCAGTGTTTGCTAATTTTGTCATAGAATTTATATTTTCCATAGACTCAATGCTATTATTTACTCTACACACAAACTCCTCTTTGCTAAATGGCTTTACGATGAAGTCATTTGCTCCATTTTTTAGGAATTTCGCCCCGATATCAGAGTTTATATCATCTCCTGTGATAGCTATAACGATCATTTCATTCTTAGAATAGTTCTCTCTTACACGCTCCATAAGCTCAAAACCATCCATTACAGGCATATCATAATCAGTTAAAATGAGTTTTATATCAGGATTATCAGCTAAATAATTCATAGCCTCTTCACCGTGTGCTGCAGCAAAGACTTTGAACTGCTGTGAGAGTAAAAACTGCTTGATTGTATTTCTCATAGGTGTGTTATCATCGACTATCATCACCTTATAATCTCTATTTTTACTAAGTCTATTTATGGTATCAAAAATATAATTTATATTATTCATATTGCTTTTTATAACGTAATCAACTATGTTTTTATTTGTAAATATATCTTTTGTAGCTTTATCTACGCTTCCTGTTAAGACTATCACTAGTATATTTTTTGATAAAACATAATCAACTATCTCGCCATTTGGTGCGTCTGGTAAATTTAGATCTAAAAGTGCTATGAAAAAATCATCGTTATCTTCTATGATATCCCTTGCTTCATTAAAACTATGAGCAACAACGATATCCATATCAACATTTTGCTCCATCTTTTTAGCTATCAACTTAGCTAAAGCCTTGTTGTCATCGACAACTAAAATTCTCTCTTTTATAGCAACTGCACTAGAAATATTCAAATTTAACTCCTTAAATATTTAATAATTTTTTAGCAAACATAGTCGCTTCATCGCTGATATGCTCACCGCTTATCATTCTTGAAAGCTCACGTATGCGTCCATCTGTATCAAGCTCCCTTACTTTACTTTCATCGCCGTTTTTTTCCACTAAAAAGTGATGATGAGCCTTTGAGCTTAGTTGTGGTAAATGCGAAATAGCAAAAATTTGATAAAAACGTGCTAGCTCTAAAAGTACGTTTGCTATACTCATAGCCTCTTTTCCGCTTAAATTTGCATCTATCTCATCTAGGATCAAAACTCCGTTTCCAAACTCCGTGATATTTGCTTCACTAGCGATAAATGCGAGTCTTAAGCGATTTGTCTCACCACTACTTAGATTTTTCAAATTTGTATTGTTTAAATTTACAACAACTTCATCAAAACCATTTATGGTGAGTTCTTTTTGTCTTATATCAAGAGTCGCGCTATACATATAAAGTTCGCTCAAATAGCCATTTAACGTGTCATTAAATTTATCCAAACAGCTTTTTCTAGCATCTGATATCTTACTGGCTAGATCTAAGACCTCATCATTTACCTTTTTAAATTTATTTTCAAGTTCGCTTTTTTCAAACTCAATTCTCTCATATCTTTCTAGCTCAACTTTTCTATTGTTTAAGGTATTTATGGCTTCTTCTATGCTGCCATACCTTTTTACTAGTCCGTTTAGATCCTCTATCCTATCAAGAACACGCTCTATATCCATATCTTCTAAATCTTCGAAATTCACACTGCTTCTTGCGATTTTTAGCTCATTTAAAGCCTCGCTAAAAAAACTACTATCGATATCGCTTAAATTTAATGCATCAAGCACAGCTTTTTCATAAGCAAATACCCCATCTGCTTTTTGCCAAGCAACTTCAATCTTATCTTTTTTGCTAAGTCTTTTTTTTGCCGTAATAAGCTCTTCAAACTCACCTATCGTCGGGTTTATATTTGATATTTTTTGTATCTCAAAACTTGCGAATTCTTTGAGTTCTTCTATCTTTTTTTCTTCTAGTTTTATCTTTTCTAACTCTTTTTTGATCTCGTTAAATTTACTAAATTTATCATTATATTGTTTTAAAATTTCAGTAAAATTCGGATCTAAATTTGATGCTAAATGGTCTAAAACCGCAAGCAAACGACTATTTTCAAACTCGCTTATATCCTTTGCGCTTAGATATTTTAAATGGCTACTTGCTATAAGAGAAAGATTTTTTTTAGATACTGATTGATTATTTATAAAATACCTAGTGCTTTTATCTTTTAGAAGTTTAAAACTATTTATTTCACTGCTTTCTATACCAAACTCGCTCATATCAAACTCATATATAACATCTGCTTCTATGAGCTTTGCTTCACTGTCTTTAAAGCCAAACACTGCTAAAATAGCGTTCATCAAAATCGACTTTCCAGCCCCACTAACTCCAGTAAATACACTCAAACCATTTCCAAACTCTAGCTCTACTTCTTTAAAGCTAAGATGGTTTTTTATATAAATTCTACTTATCATTATGTCCCCATCTTAATTTCTGTTTCAACACTCCAAAATAATCCCTACTTTTATGCCTGACTAAATTTACCCAAACATCGCTTATTCCTATCTCAACGCTTGAATAATTTTTTAGATCGCTTCTGTCTTGTCCATCTATCAAAACCACAACGTCATCTTCGCTTTTAAACTCTACTTTAAACTCTTTTGGAAGTATCAATGGGCGCTGAGTAAGACTATGAGAGCAAACAGGCGTAAGACTAAAAACCTCACAAAGCGGATAGATGATAGCTCCTCCTGCGCTCATATTATAAGCCGTAGATCCAATAGCAGAGCTTACTATAACACCATCGCCGTAGTATGAGTTAAAATGTTTATCGTTTAAAAACGCCTCTATATGCGATGTTGAGTCTATCTTGCGTCTCATCAAAACAACGTCGTTAAAAGCAAATTTTTTAGTTATTTTATCATCTTTTTTAAATTTAGCTTCAAGCATATAAGGACGCTCTATAGTGTAGTTTCCTTTTAAAAACTCGCTTATAAATCCTTTAAAATCTTCCAAAGTAACATCAGTCAAAAAACCCAAATGTCCAGTATGAACTCCAAAAACATAAGTACTAGCATTTGCACATTTTCTACAAGTTGCTATAAAATTTCCATCTCCGCCTATAGAGATTATGAGTGGCGCTTTTTTTGCTAATTCTTCAAAACTATATCCTATTAAGCCAAGCTCTTTTGCCGCTCTTGATTCTAATGCTATTTCTATGCCATAATCATTTAATATTTTTTCTATTATTTTTATTGCTTGTTTTTGCTCTAAAGCATTTCTAGTAGATATACCGATAGTTTTTAAATTTTTATGAATTTCTGTCATTTTTTTTCCTAATTCAATATTGTATAAAAAATATGCTTAAAAATGGCACCAAAAAAAGGTATTATCTAAATTTAAATATGTCAAATAAAAACTCAAAATGATTTTATTTGATAAAAAATTTATAAAACTTGTATTATAATTATAGCTTTTACAAATAAGAAAGGACAAAATATGCGGAGTCATTATTGCACCGACCTTAGCAGCGACGATATAGGCAAAAAAGTCCAGCTTTGTGGTTGGGTAAATTCATACAGAGACCACGGCGGAGTTATATTTATAGATTTGCGTGATAGAAGTGGGATTATACAGCTTGTATGCGATCCAAAAGACAGCAAATCAGCACACGAAATAGCCTCAAAAGTAAGAGATGAATATGTTTTAAAAGCTAAAGGAACAATAAGAGCAAGAGGAGCAGATCTAGTAAATCCAAAGCTAAAAACCGGCGAGATTGAAGTAGTAATAGATGAGCTAATCATCGAAAATGAGAGCGCACCGCTACCTTTTGTAATCGCAGATAGCAATGTTGGCGAAGATATCCGCTTAAAATACCGCTTTTTAGATCTTAGAAATACTGAGAATTTTGATAAATTTAAACTACGATCAAAAGCTAGCATAGCGTGTAGAAATACTCTTGATAGACTAGGATTTTTAGAGGTTGAAACCCCTATGCTAACTCGTGCTACTCCTGAGGGCGCAAGAGATTATCTAGTTCCTAGCCGTGTTCATCCTGGCGAATTTTATGCCTTACCGCAAAGCCCACAGCTATTTAAACAGCTACTAATGTGTGCTGGATTTGATAAATATTTTCAAATCGCAAGGTGCTTTAGAGATGAGGATTTAAGAGCTGATCGCCAACCTGAATTTACTCAAATAGACGTTGAGATGAGCTTTTGCGATCAAGAAGATGTGATAAAAGTCGGCGAAGAGGTTTTAAAAGAGATATTTGCAGCTTGCGGACATAATATCCAAATTCCATTTAAAAGAATGGAGTACAAAGACGCTATAGAGCTTTATGGTAGCGATAAGCCTGATCTTAGATTTGATCTAGCTATGGTCGATGTCATAGATATCTTTGCAAAATCAAATAATCAAATTTTTAGCACTCCAGCACAAGATCCAAAGAAAAATAGAGCCAAAGCTATAAAAGTCCCAAATGGAGATAATATCTTTAGCAAACGCCAAATGCAAAGGTTTGAAGAATTTGTGCGTAAATTTGGTGCTAAAGGTTTGGCATTTATCCAGATAAAAGATCCAAAAGATACAGCCGGACAAGATAATTGCGTAGATTTTGATGGACTTAGCCTAAAAGGGCCACTAGTTAAGTTTTTTGAGCCAAAAGATTTAAAAGAGCTAGTTTCTCGCACTGAACTTAAAATCGGCGATGTCGTATTTTTTGGTATCGGAGACAAAAAAACCGTGCTTGATTATATGGGAAGATTTAGGGTTTTTCTTGCAAACGAGCTTGGCATCATAGACGAGAACAAGCTTGAGTTTTTGTGGGTAGTAAATTTCCCTATGTTTGAGCAAAATGATGATGGTAGCTACTCAGCGATGCACCATCCATTTACAATGCCAAATAACCCAGATGAGCCAAATTTAGAAGATATCACGAGCATCGCTTATGATGTTGTCTTAAATGGAGTTGAGCTTGGTGGTGGAAGTATTAGAATTCATAAAAACGATATCCAACAAAAGGTATTTAAACTACTAAAAATAGACGAAGCAGAGCAAAGAGAGAAATTTGGATTTTTACTTGACGCTCTTAGTTTTGGTGCGCCTCCGCATGGTGGATTTGCTATAGGTCTTGATAGACTTATTATGCTTGTCACTAAATCAGCTAGTATAAGAGATGTCATAGCATTTCCTAAAACTCAAAAAGCCTCATGTCTAATGACACAAGCCCCAAGTGGCGTAGATTCTCATCAGCTAAGAGATTTAGGAATAAGATTAAGAGAAAAGGATAAATAATGAAAAAATTATTTTTAATAATCGGAGCACCCGGAAGTGGCAAGACAACTGATGCTAGTATAATTGCCAAAAACAATACTAAATTTAGTCACTATTCTACTGGCGATCTTTTAAGAGCTGAAGTAGCTAGCAGTAGCGATCTTGGTCGCTTGATAGATAGCTTCATCTCTAAAGGCAATCTAGTCCCACTAGATGTAGTTGTAAATACCATAGTCAGCGCTATTAAATCTAGCCCTACAGAATATATTTTAATAGATGGCTATCCACGAAGTGTAGAGCAAATGGTAGAATTAGACAAAGTTTTATCAAATAATAGCGATGTCAAACTAAGTGGCGTCATCGAAGTAGATGTAAGCGAACAAGTAGCTAGAGAGAGAGTCTTAGGCAGAGCTAGGGGCGCTGATGATAATGATGAAGTCTTTAATAACAGAATGAAAGTATATCTTGATCCTATCAAAGAGATACGCGCATTTTATAATGATAAAAAACTACTTCACAATATCAATGGCGAACGCACTATAGAAGAGATCGTGGGCGATATGACAAATTTATTAAACACTATGATAAAGGAGTAAAATATGGATATTAGTAAAATCAAAGCTGGTAGTAATCCAGATAAATTAAATGCTGTAATTGAGATCCCTTATGGCTCAAATATCAAATACGAAATCGATAAAGATAGCGGTGCGGTCGTAGTAGATCGCGTGTTATACTCAGCTATGTTTTATCCAGCTAATTATGGTTTTGTGCCAAATACATTAGCTGATGATGGCGATCCAGCAGATATTTTAGTGCTAAACGAATATCCACTTCAAGCAGGCAGCGTGATACCTTGCCGCTTGATAGGGGTTTTGGTAATGGAAGATGAGAGCGGTATGGATGAAAAGCTTTTGGCAGTTCCTATTACTAAAATAGATCCAAGATACGCTGATATACACTCTATAAGCGACCTTAGCGAAGCTACGCTAAATCGCATAAAAAACTTCTTTGAGACTTACAAACTACTAGAACCTGGAAAATGGGTAAAAGTAAAAGGCTTTGAAGATGCTAAATCAGCTGAAAAGATTTTAGATAAAGCTATCAAAAACTACAAATAACTAAATTTAAAACGGCGCTACTTAGCGCCGTTTAATCCTATTTGCGCTAGTTTTATATAAAAATAGATTGCCCTACTCATCGCTATCAGACTTTTTATAAATACGAAAGCTAATAACTCATAAAACCCTTTGGCTAAAGGATTTTGCTCATTTACGCAAAGTTCGTTAATAAAGTATTTTGTTTAACATACAAGCTTCTTTCTAAGACATTTATTTTGCTTTTTTGATACGACGAACAGCATCTCTAATTTTTGATTTTCTATCCGCATAAATCTTTTTCATCATCTAAAATAATTAACACTAAGCAGTTTGCGTGGCGTATATTTTTTATTTTCTATTTCTAAATCAGATAAAAAAGATGTATTTTTCTAAGTAAATCTCCCCAAACATTTACAAAGCGTTCTATAAAGACTAGATTTTATCTTTACTATTTTTATTTATTTTTATCAGCTTTGATGATTTATAAATTTACTCATTCATATCTTCAAAATCATCAGAGTTCATCTCTAAATCATTGTTCTCATACTGCTTAAAAACGATATCTTCAACCATCTGTTTCAATGCTAAAAAATTTGAAAAATCTCCATTTTTTATCTCGCCTAGTATCTCTAAACAAGCTCTATCTTCTAAATTTAAAGATAGAAATTTAAGGGCACCGCTTATATTTGCTTTTTTGCTTAAGCTCTGTTCTATAAACTGCACTGCACGAAGTATCTCGCCACTTATAGTATTTGCTTGACCCATATAAGGAAGCAAGTTTTTAAACATCTGTTCTTTTAAATCGTCGCTTGTTCCAATAAGTGGATTTTTTTCTAACACAAATTTATCTTTAAAGTGCGGTGTGATCTTATATGTATCTACTCCGATGACTTTATGAAACCTACCGTCTTTTTCTTCGCCACATTCCCAGCATCTTGAGTAGCACTCGCCATCCCAGCCATTAAGTGCAAAAAATCTACCTTCTATCTCTACTACAACTATCTCACAATCCAACCAATGCATTTTTAGCCTTTATTTTTTTGAGCGATTATATAAAAAAATAATAAATATAGGATAATTTATATCTTTATTTTACAAGACCTTTTTTAAGCTTACGGACTAAAAATCTAGCAGGATTTAGACTATCTAATATACTTTTTGTAGTGCAAATCTGACGACCAAGAGCCATATCTAGTAAGATTTCTGCTCCAAAAACAGCCGTACAAAGACCACGCGAACCGTGAGCTGAGCTTATAAGTATGTTTTGATGATGAACAGCCCCAGCGTGATTTTCATGGTTTTTTGTCCAAAGAAGACTCTTATATATTTCTTTAAATTTCAAAGCGTCGTGAATAGCACCTATCAAAGGAGATCTATCGCCACTATATCCACGAAATCCTACGTTTGAGCCTACGATATCTACATTTTTACCTATCAAAAACTCACTGATATCAGCTATATTTTTTTCATTATCCTTGCTTCTAACACGAGTTGTAAAATCATTTCTATCATATGTCGCGCCGATAACTTGAACACCATTTACACTTTTACAAGCATAACCTTTCGCACTAAATGGACGCTTTAGATCTATACTATTTTTGATATGCGTAACTTGCCCTCTTACGCTACTAAGCTGCATATACTCATCATAAAATACTTCGTTAAAAAGATAACTGCTTTTATCGCCCATAGCAAATATAACTAAATCAGCAAATATCCGCTTTTGATTTTTAAACTCTACTAAATACCCATCGCCACTCTTTTTTAAACCGGCAAATTCATATCCAAATTTTACATCAAGACTCTTTGCAAGATCACTACATAATGATTTTGGCATAAGCTGAGCCGCACTTTTTATAAAAGCCGATGGATACAAAGACGAGTTTTTTGTCAGCTCAAAGATACCATTTTGCCCCCATTCTTCAAATCTTTTTAATTGAAGTTCGCTTATAGCATAATTATCCACACCACAAAAATCACTAAATTCGCTATCTTGATAAAAATTTCTCGCCATTAAAAACGCACTCATATGCATAAGTCCTAGCACAGTAGTTGGCAAAGTGATAAGAGGCATCAAAATACCTGCTAAATTTGAGCTTCCATTTGTCGCTACTTCATTCATTTTCTCAGCTACAACAACATTAAAACCGGCTTTTTTAAATTTAGTAGCACTTACTAGCCCTGCAACTCCGCCACCTATCACAAGCACATTTGTAAATTTATCTATAACAGGAAGAGAGTACCAATTTTGCGGTTTTTGATACTCTTTAACACAAACAGCCTCTAGCATTTCACGTTTTTTACCAAATCCTTTTAGCTTTTTTACGCTAAATCCAGCGTCTAAAAGCCTAAGCCTTACAATGCTAGCACTGCTAAAAGTCCTAATAATAGCTCCATTTTTACAAAAATATTTTATAGCTCCAAACAGCTCTTCGCTCCACATCTGTGGATTTTTAGTAGGCGTAAATCCATCAAGATACCAAGCGTCTGCTTTGAAATTTAGCTCTTTAAGCCCTTCTAAAATGTCGTCAAAATATAGATCTAAAATGATATTTTTACCTAAATTTATACGTATTAAAGCGTTTTGTAATACTTCATATTGTTTTATAAAATCATCAAAATATCTGCTAAAACACTCAAATCTTTTGTAAATTTGCCTTAATTCATCTTTATTAAAAGGGTATTTCTCGATTGCGATATAATGAAGATTTTTACCATTAAGACTTGAAACTGTACTAAAAAAGTTCAGCCCAGCACCAAATCCAGCTTCGGCGATAGTGATATTTGACCCTTCTAAGGCATCTACCACGCTACTATATGTATGAAAACATTCTAAAAGTGGATTTTGAGTATTAAAATATACGTCATCAAATCGCTTTGAGTAAAGTCCGTCTTGCTTAAATTCTATCATTGATTTTTCAAGAAATAATCATCGATCCCACCAGCTATACCCTCAGCAAGCTTTGTGGCATAAGCGTCGTTTGCAAGAAGTTTTCCTTCTTTTGGATGAGTTATGTATCCAGTTTCTACCAAAACAGCTGGCATAAGCGCGCCGACCAAAACCCAAAAAGGAGCTTCCCTAACTCCACCATCACTAGCAGTGTATTTTGTCCTAACTGACTTTAAAAGATTTGTTTGGATATCGATAGCTAGTTTATTTGAAGCTATGATCTTCTCGCGATTTAAAAAATTTAAAAAACTAAGCTTAGTAAAATAATTCATCTCATCGGTATCTGATTTATTTTCTAAATTTGCCGCTCTCATACTTCGCTCACTCCTAGTAGGACTTAGAAAAAACGTTTCTATTCCTTGCATATTATCTGCTTTTTTTGCATTTGGAGCGGCATTTGCGTGTATAGATATAAATAGATCAGCTAATTTTTCATTTGCAAAACTAGTTCTGTTTCTAAGTCCTATAAATTTATCCTTATCTCTAGTATAATGAACCTTATAGCCCATATCTTTTAGTATTTTTCCAGTTTTTAAAGCCACATTTAAGACTATATTTTTTTCATATAATGTTCTTGAGCCTACTGCTCCAGCATCTTTTCCACCGTGTCCTGGATCTAAAACTATAGTTTTTGTCTGCCTAAAGCTCTTTTTTATGGCAGCGGTTTGCTTTTGTTGTATGCTGCTTGACTTAAGCGTTTTTTTGTTTGTATCTTCTAAGGCTGCTTTGCCATCTAAAAAAAAGATTACTTTATTTTCTTCTATCTTAAAAGAGATATCTTGTTTTTTTTCGTTTGAAAATACTATTCTTACGCTATCTTTATCAAACTGACCTATTCTGATCTCATCTGAAAATGAATTTTTTATAGTTGTTGATTTAGCTATCAAAATAGCCTCTATATCATAAACTCTTCTATGTTTATTTTGTGAGCCTAGATTAAAAGATTTTATATCGCTCATTGATATTTGTGAGTTTAAATTTAAAATAATTTTATTTTGATCGCTTGAAATTTGTGTTATTTTAAAAGTTTTATTTTTTTCTGATTTTTGCTCTGTTTCTATAGGCTGTTTTTTAGCTATTTGAGGTTTTTTGGTGATAGTTTGAGAAGCTGTTTTTTTATAAGTATTTAGCTCATTTTCATAGCTTTGATAATCAATACCTAGCTCTTTTGCGCTTTTTACCAAACGCTCCAATGTTTCTAGTTTTAAGCTTTCATTGTCTTTGATTATGGATTGTATATATGTACCTCTAAGGTTGTGATAAATATTTAGCTTACCTTCTTTATTAGAAGTACTAAATTTGCTATCAAATTCTTTAATACTTGCATCAATATCAGCACCAAATAGATACATCCCACTAAGAAGAAGTAAAAAAAGCTTAACTATCTTCCCCATATACCAACTTTTTTATTAGATCTTTCACGCTAATTATCTCTTTTAATCTATATCCATTTGCTCCTGTGAAAAATAACCCTGTATCTTTATTACCAGCATATGCGTCATAGAGACGATCAGCTATACAATATCCGACTTCTTTAGCTTCTTTACCACGACAACAAGGACTCACGCAGTTGCTTATACACTGAATTTTTGGTCCAGTTCTTTTTTCTACAAGCTCTATTAAATTTGTTCTAATGCCACGAGCAGGATATCCGACCGGACTTTTTATAAGCTTTATATCTTCTTTTTTAGCATTTATTAAAACGCTTTTAAAATTATCACTAGCATCACACTCAAAAGTTCCGATAAATCTAGTTCCCATTTGTACGCCACTTGCACCTAAGTTTATAGCTTTTACTATGTCTTCGTGATCCCAAATTCCACCAGCAGCCATAACAGGGATAGGCTTTTTGCCTATCTTTTCCCATTCACTAGCTTCTTTGACGACTGGTTCTATAAGTTTTTCTAATTGAAACTCTGGATCAACACACTGCTCATAAGTAAATCCTTGATGTCCGCCGCTAAGAGGTCCTTCTAACACAACTGCATCAGGAAGTTTTTCATATCTTAGATGCCATCTTTTGCATATTATTTTAAGTGCTTTTGCAGAACTTACTATAGGTACTAGCGCAACATCTTTAAAGCCCTTTGTGAGTTCTGGTAAATTTGTAGGAAGTCCAGCGCCTGAAATGATGATATTGATACCATGCTCGCAAGCATCTTTTACTATCCTAGCATAGTCATTACTAGCACACATTATATTTGCGGCCAAAGGTTTATCACCGCATATCTTTCTAGCATTATCTATGATAGCTTTAAATCCCTCTTTAGAGTAGAAGTTTTCGCTATCATAAGGTTTATTATTTATCTCTTTTTTGATATGGCTTCTATTTTCGTAGTATCCGGTGCCCACTGAGCTGATAACGCCAAGACATCCATTTAAACTAACATTTCCAGCAAGTTTATCCCAGCTGATACCAAGTCCCATACCGCCTTGAATAATCGGGTATTTTATTTCGTATTTTCCTATTTTTACGCTTTTTAGTTCCATTACACTACCTTTAATTTTGCATATGTTCTTTTGCCGACTTGCAAAATATACTCACCTTTAGTAAGCTTAAGCTGCTCATCTCCTATTTTTTGTTGATCTATGCTAACTGCATTTGCTTTTATGTGGCGACGAGCTTCTGCGTTACTAGAGCTAAGCCCACAATAACTAAGCGCCTCTACTATCCAGACTTCGTCTGTATTTATTTCAAACTCAGGCATATCGCTAGGAAGCTCTTTTTTGGAATGAACTTTATCAAATTCACTCTTAGCATTAGCTGCTATTTGTTCATCATAAAATCTAGCAGTTATCTCTAAAGCAAGGTCTTCTTTTGCTTTTTTAGGGTGAGTCTCGCCTTTTTGTACAGATAGTTTTAAATTTGATATTTCATCGATACTTTTTGAGCTTAAAAGCTCATACCAAACCCACATAAGCTCATCGCTTATACTAAGAGTTTTAGCAAAGATATCGTTTGGATTTTCTGTTACACCTATATAATTTCCAAGGCTTTTACTCATTTTATTTACGCCATCTAGCCCTACTAGTAATGGCATCATAATAATAGCTTGTTCTTTGCCTATACCATACGTTCGTCCAAGGGTGCGACCCATTAGAAGATTAAATTTTTGATCAGTTCCGCCCATTTCTATATCGCATTTCATAGCTACGCTATCATAGCCTTGTAAAAGAGGATATAAAAACTCGCTTATGGCTATAGGAGTTTCGTTTTTATAGCGTTTTGTAAAGTCGTCGCGTTCTAGCATTCTAGCTACATTAAAGGTGCTTGCAAGAGCTATCAGTCCATCTGCACCTAACGTGCTTAGCCAAGTCGAGTTAAACATAACCTCAGTTTTGCTCTCATCTAAAATCTTAAAAACTTGCTCTTTATACGTCTTTGCATTTTTAGCTATAGTCTCGTCATCTAAAATCTTTCTAGTAGCGCTTTTACCAGTAGGATCGCCAATCTTAGCTGTAAAATCACCTATTAAAAACTGAACTATACCGCCGTGTTTTTGCAAAAGTGCCATTTTATTTAAAACTACTGTATGTCCTAGGTGCAAATCAGGAGCAGTCGGATCAAAACCTGCTTTTATATAGAAATTTGCACCATTGTCATAATAATTTTTTATCAAAGTTTCTATGCGCACAAAGTCTATTATCTCAGCAACACCTTTTTTGATCTCTTGCATTATAGCATTTATATCAGCCATACTTTACTCTCCTTGATTATGATAAGCATCAGATAGAGATTTAAACTCAACTATCTTATATCTCTCTTTTAGTCTATCTCTTATAGCATTACTATCTAAATTTTCATTTAATTCTATAGTAACATCAAAGTAATCACCAGCCACAGAATCATCGCTTTCATTTAAAGTGATCGTTACTAGATCGACATTTAATTTAGCCAAATATGTCAAAAATGCAGCCAAACTTCCTCTTTTATTTTCTATGCTAAGGATCACCTTGTAGCGATGTGGGGCATTTCTTGTCCATTTGACAAATATCATCTCATCTTTATTTTCCATAAATTTAGCAGCTCTTTCGCAAAGCTTATGATGAACTACTACATTGTGCCCAGATCTAAAGCCGATGATATCATCTCCTCTTTTTGGATTGCAACAATAATCAAACTCAACAGCATTTATTTTGTGATTTGAATACACTACGATATTGTCAAATTTTTGTTTTTTAACTTCATATTTATTTGCAAAACCAAGTCCAAAAAGCTTATCTTCTTTAGGATATTTTTTTAGAGCATTTACAACATCTTGAAGATAAACAGAATCAGTTGCGGCGCGAGATATTTTTTTACTTAAATTTTCTTTTTCAAGCCAATTTAATATTTTGGATTCTTGCACATTAAATATACCAACTAAAATATCTACAGCAACTTGATAATTTATATCTCTGATCTTTTGCCTACAAAAGTTTCTGATTGTAGCTCTTGCCTTTCCTGTTTTAACGCTAGTAAGCCATGAACATCGATAATGGGCTTCATCGCCTGTCACGATGCGAACTATATCTCCGTTTTTTAACTCAGTCAAAAGAGGCACTCTTACCCTATTTACATAAGCTTCTTTTGCGTGAAGTCCGACTTCTGAGTGGATTTCGTAAGCATAATCAAGTGCCGTAGCACCTCTAGGAAGTGTGAAAATTCCGCCCTTTGGCGAATACACGGCGATATCTTCTACATACAAACTATCTTTAGCGTATTCATAAAGGTCTTCTACGCTTCTTTCTTCACTCTCAACTGAACTTATATCACTTAGCCAGTCAAGTTTTGGAGAGATAAGACCTCCACTTTTGTATTTCCAGTGAGCAGCCACGCCGTACTCTGCGGTTTTATGCATATCAAATGTTCTGATCTGAGCTTCTATGATAGCTTTATTATCAAAAATAGTAGTGTGTATGGTTTGATAGCCATTTTGTTTTGGCAAAGCAACATAATCTTTAAATCTAGATATTAAAGGATTGAAGTTTATATGTAAAATTCCAAGCGCCAAATAACAATCTTTTGGATTTTGTACTAAAATACGAACAGCTAAGAGATCTAAGACCTCTTCCATACTGATACCTTTTCTTTGCATTTTTAAGTAGATAGAATAATAATGTTTTATACGCTTTTGAATTTCAAAACTATCTTCCGTAAAACCATTTGTGAGTAGCTTTTCGCTAACTTTTTGGCTAAAAGAGTTTATCTTTAGCTGAAGTTGTTGTTTATGTTCATTTATATATGAATCAATAACTGCGTATTCATTTGGGAGCACATATTTAAAACTTAGATCTTCTAGTATATTTTTAAGAGAGGAGATACCTAGTCTATGAGCGATAGGGGCATAAACTACCAAAGTTTCTTCTGCTATACGTTTTTGTTTATCTGGTCTTAAAGCACCAAGAGTAAGCATATTATGAAGTCTGTCACAAAGCTTTATAACAAGCACCCTAACATCTTCTATAGATACTAAAAGCATTTTTCTAAAAGTAAGTGCAGAAGCGGCTAGTTTTTCATTAGAACTAGAACTTACGAGCTCATTTTCTCTTATGGCTACTATCTTTGTAAGTCCTCTTACTAAATTCATAACCTCTTGCCCGAACTCAAATTTAATCTCATCTTCACTACACTCTGTATCTTCGACAACATCGTGCAAAAGCGAAGCTATAAGCATACTTTCGTCCGCACCCATATGTGCTACAAATGAGCACACAAGTATAGGATGTATGGCGTAAGGCTCACCACTTTTTCTAAACTGCCCATCGTGCAAACGCACGCAATAATCTACTGCTTTAAGAAGCATACCAGTAGGTTTGGCTACTGAATACAGAACATCTTTAGCAGACTCTATATTTTTACAAAGGACAACCTCTTCTATGAGTTGTTCTAATAATTGCTCACTATTTATTTGATTCAACTAATCCCTCTAATGCGATTTTTCCCTCAGCTATCTCACGCAACGCTATATCTGTAAATTTAATTTTTGCATTATCTAATTTTACAAGTGGAGCATCGCCCTGGGCTAATGCTTCGGCTCTTTTTGCTACAAGTAATGACAATTTATATCTATCATTATCAAGTGCATTTAATGCTTTTGATGCTATTTCTTCTGTTCTTTGCATTTAGTCTCCTTATTAATTTTTAACTACTGAGCAATTAGAATAATCGCCGTTAATAATTTTTAATAAATTCCCTTTTTTAAACATATTACAAACTACTATCGGAAGTTTATTGTCTTTTGCTAACGCTATTGCTGTATCGTCCATAACTTTTATGCTATCATCCATAGCTTTTTCATAACTTATCTCATTTAGTAAAACCGCATCTATAAATTTCATCGGATCTTTATCATACACGCCATTTACTTTTGTAGCTTTTATGATCATATCTGCACTTATCTCAATGGCTCTAAGAGTAGCAGCTGTATCTGTTGTAAAAAACGGATTTCCTGTTCCTGCAGCAAATATCACAACGCGACCTTTTTCTAAATGACGTCCGGCTCTACCCATGATAAACGTCTCACATATAGCTTCCATTTTAATGGCGCTTTGAACTCTTACGCTAATCCCACTATGCTCTAAAGCTTCTCTCATAGCTATGGCGTTGATAACAGTCGCAAGCATTCCCATATGATCTCCGCTCGTTCTTTTTATGATACCATCTTTTGCTGCACTCACGCCCCTAATAATATTTCCTCCGCCTATGACTATACCGACTTCGACATTATTTAAAACTAACTCTTTTATCTCACTTGCTATAAATTTAAGAATATGCGTATCTATACCAAAACCATTTTCACCAGCTAATGCTTCGCCTGAAAATTTGACCAAAACCCTTTTTTTATCGCCCATATCTATCTCCTAAAAATTGCTAATTATATCTAAAAACTCTTTAATATTTTTTAACTTACTTAAGGCTTATAAGCTCAAGCGGATCTATATGATAACTTTTTTGAGTAACTTCAAACGTCAGATCTTGCTTTACTCTACCTATGACATAACCTTGTTTTACCTTACTGCCTACTTTTATCGTCGGAGCTATCTTATTAAGATGAGCATATATCGTATGTATGCCTCCGCTATTTTCTACTATAACTACTTTATCTAAAACAGCAGTATCTTTAGCAAATACAACGGTGCCTGGCAATACGCTTTTGACCTTTGCATCGCCTTGTTTTGAGCGAAGAACTACTGATTCATTAAAGATTTTGATATTGTAGATAGGATCGATATAGTCTCCAAATTTTTGTTTAACTATAAAATCATCAAGCGGGGCTATTGTTTTTTCACCCGTATATTTTTTCACATTGCTCGTTTGGTAGCTAGAACCAAACTGTTTTATGTCGCCTTTTGAGTTTTGAGTTGTGATAGACTCGGTTTTTGACTCTGTTTTTTGACTCTGTTTTTTAGCCAAAATTTGAAGCTGTTCAAGCGTTTTTCTAAGCTCATCTTGTTGATTTTGAATATCTGCTAATTTTTTGGAATATATCTCTTTGTCTTGCTTTAGACTCTCAAGATTATCTTTTTGCTTATTTTGCAATCCTTTAAGTTTCAATGCTTTTAGCTTAAATTCTCTAAGATCTGACTTTATGATTCCGATCTTATCTGATTTTGTTTTTATCAAATTTAAAGTGCTCTCATAGTCTTTTGCGAGCTTTTTAAACTCGTCTTTCATAACTGAGTTTAACTTATCTAAAACCTCATTTGCTATGATGCTCTCTTCGCTCTCTTCATACTCGTTTGGGGCGATAAGATCATAAGCAAAGTCCTCACTGATGATGCGAATCAGCTTTTTTTCCATATCTTTTTGATTTTTTACAAGACCTTCATTTTGTGCGCTTAGCTCGTTTAGCTCGCTATTTGCACTCTGAGCTTTACTCTCTAGCTCAGTAACTTGCTTTGAGAGTTCTTCTATCTGTTTTGCTGTCTCTTTTACACTAGATTCACCTTTTATGATATCACTAGCTAGTTCTTCTATTTTTTTATTGAGCTGAGTTTCAAGCTTTTTAGCCGATTTTAATGTATCTTGCTTATCTTGAATTTTATCAGCCACGCTAGCGCCAAAAAGACTTAGCGTAAAAAAGATACAAAATAAAAATTTCAGCATCTAGTTGTCTCTTGATTTTAACATTACTAAACTAACTGCTACTATAGATACGATTATCGAAGCGCCAAATAAAATAACACTATCAGTAGCTAGATCTAAACTAGGTATATCAAAACCTAGTCCAAAAATAGTACTATTTACGATATCTAAATTTGGTAAAACCGCGTATATCGCTATAACTAAAACAGTTGCAAACATACTATCGATAATAGCTAGTTTATAAAGCATCGCTGATTTTAGCCAATATGGAGCTCCAAATAAAGTCATAATCTCAACTCTACGCTTATGCTCATAAAGCCAAATTTTCATCTGTTTGAAGATGAGTGCGATACCCATAAGAGAGGTAATGACGATAAAGCATTCAAATACCTTTTTTGATAAAACAAGCATTTTATAAATTTTATCATGCGTTTTAGAAAACGTTTCGACTTTTTTTACGCCTTCTATCTTAAGCAGTTTGTCTTTTATAGTTTTCATATATTTTGAACTAGGAAAGCTGTTTAATTTAAGCGAATAAAATTTTGGTAAAGCATTACCCAATATAGATAAATTTTTTGCTGAGATATCCTCTTTGAGTCTATCTAAAACACTCTTTGTATCAAGCGGAATTATCTCTTTAAATGTGTTTATTTCATCTTTTAAAACAGTAGCGTTTAGCTCATTTTGACTGACTATGATGATGTTATAATCATTTCCCATAGCCAATTCGTAGTTTTGCACTATCTTATTTACCATCAGGCTAAACTCTACTCCAAAAAGCAGTATGACTAATGGAAATATAACGCCGATATGATTTTTAAACGATCTCATTTATCGCTCCGCCGACTAGTTCAAGATGTCTATATGCTATCCTAAGACTTGATGGAATTTTATGCGTAACTACAACAACACAAGTTCCAAGTCCTTCTTTTGCGGACTTTAAAAGCGACCAAATAACATCACTTGAATACTCATCTAAGCTTCCAGTAGGCTCATCACAAAGCAAAAGCTGAGGATTATGAGCTATCGATCTTGCCATTGCGACACGCTGCTGCTCACCGCCACTAAGCTCTAAGGGAAATTTGTCAGCTTTATGAAGTAAATTTACATGTTTTAAAAGCTTCGCGGCTTGTTTTTGGCATACTGATTGATTATAACCTTTGATGATCAAAGGAAGCATCACATTTTTCTCAACATTCCACTCATTTATAAGCCTAAAATCTTGAAAAATAATGCCAATTTTTTGTCTAAGAAGTGCTAAATTTGAACGGCTTATACCATTTAGCTCGTTCAAACAGATATTCATACTACCGCTATTTATGCCTATGTCGCCGTACATAGATTTTAAAAGAGTTGATTTGCCACTTCCGCTTTTTCCGGTTATAAATACAAAATCGCTAACGCCTATATCAAAACTAACGTTATTTATAACGTTCAAATTTTTTTCATAAGAGATCGTTAAATTTCTAGCCTCTACAATGTTTTGCAAGTCAAATACTCCCTTATTTTTTGGTGTGCTTTTAAATTTTCAGGTGTTAAAAGAGGTTTTTTGATAAAGTAATCCGCAAAGTCATTTTCTACTAAAATATAGCAATGCTCAGGGCGATAAAAAGATCCAAAAGCGACCCTTATAAGAACACCACCGGACTTTTTCTTATAAAGTCTTTCGATATGCACAAAATAATTATCTTCTTTGAAAATGGTATTTTTAAATTTAGATAAAACAAAGCTCTCATCAACACTGCCAAATTCAAAATCCCCATCTAAGTTTTGCATTTTTGAGTTTATGGAATTCGTAAAGATAACATCATAGATATCTTTATTTTGTCTTATCCATCTATCTTCGTATTTGCTAGATACTTCTAAAAATCTATTTTTATAGATTTGAATTTGGCTATCGTCTAAATTTAAAAAATGAGATATGGTAAAATCGCTATATCCCCTATCATCGCTTCTTAGCTCAAATTTACCAGACACCTTTAAAATCCTTTGAACTTCACTAGCAAATGATGCGCTAACTACTCTTCTCTTTTCGGATTTTTCCCACGGAATAGGAAAATGTAAAAATACCTTATCTACTAGATTTGATCCTATTAAAGACAAAACTAGCCTAGCGTCTAAATTTAAAAGAATCACGTTTTTTAAATTTAAACTAGCCGCAAGATTATTTACTTGCTCTACACAAGGCTTATAGACTTCTATGCCGACTATTAGGACGCCCGGATTTTCTTTAGCTTGATATAAAAGATGTCTGCCGCTACCAAAACCTATCTCTATATATATTTTTTTAAATTTAGAAGTGCGAAGATATTCTAAAAACTCTTTATCATTGAAAATATACTCTTTTTTTTCTAACTGTTTATCATTTTTTATAGCAATGGCTTCGCTCTTTATATTAGACGTATTTAGATCTCTATAGCATACCAAAGCACTTTGCAAAAGCCCAAGAGACGCTGGGCGAGTTATCTTTTCGCCCTTTATAACATAGTCGTTTTCTCTCTTTTTTACAGTTAGAAAAAATTCGCTTTCGTTTGATTTTGTATAGACAAGACTCTCACTCTCATCGTCTGCGCTCCAGATAAATGAAACGTTTTTTTCTCCGAAAGGATAAGGGGTATCTTTTAAATTTGCGACTATGAAATTTGGCATTACTTAGCTTCTACGACAGCTTGTTTTGATGCGTCTGAGTTTATACCATATTCATCAACGCCGATAATTTTATAAATATATTTACCGCCCATTTGGATATTTGAGTCGCTATATTCATTGCTTGTTATATCTTGTAAAACCTCATCTCCGCTTGGACCTGACTTTAATATAGTATATTTCACGCTCCTAAAATCACTTCCAGAATTCCAACTTAGATATATGCTTAAACCATTAAAATTTGCATCTGTAATATATGGTGCTTTTGGCGATGTTAGCGTACTTCCAACTACGTCGTTTTGCTGTTTTGGACTCTCTAATCCATCTTTGTCTATAGCAGTAACTTTATAATACATTTGAGCGCCATTTTCATTGATAAGATCAGTATATTCAGTAGCGGTAGTTTCAGCAAGCTTCATAAGTGGAAATATCTTATTTGATGACCTATAAACCACAAAATGAGAAAAATCATCGTTTGTATTTGGATCCCATGTTAAGGTTATCTTTTTAGGTAAATTCGTCGTCGCACTCACATTTGTAACCAAATTTGGCAACGCCTTTGTTTGAGCAGATATCACTTGGCTTGGAGCTGATGTTATGCCATCAACAGTCCTTACAAATATCCTATATCTGTAATTGTGATTTGGATCTAAGCCATCATCGATATATTCGGCATTCAACCTACCTGTTACGGTTGCTATCTGATACCATTTATCGCTTGATATGTCATTTCTTTCTATAAGATAAGATGCCACTCTAGCATCTGGATGAGGCCTCCAAAGTATCTTTACTCTATTTGGCAAACCATAGATCGCTTGAGCAAACGAGACAGACTCTATGAGCTTTGCTGTAGTCGCGACTACGCCTTGTCCGGCGTTTGAAACATTACCATTTTTATCATATGTTCTTAGATCATATATGTATTCAGTAGAAGGCGCTAAACCAGTATCTACGTAGTGAGTTGAAAATCTATCTTTTATCTTAGCAACCATTCCCATTTTATTATTATCGTTTGGGTTTGATCTGTATAAGTAGTAGCCATTAACGCTTTCATCATTGATAGGAGTCCATTCAAAAGCTATTTGCGTCATATCGCTGATAGTTTTGAGACTATTTATTGTAGGCAAATTTGGATTTACTTTACTTGGCGAGCTTGGAGCACACCCACTGATGAGAGTCATCAAACATAGCGCTGATAAATTTAGGATTAATTTTTTCATTTATAGTCTCCTTGTTAAATTTAGTATGTAAAATTTCATAAAAATCTTGCGGTAATGCAGCTACAAATTCTAGCTTCTTACCGCTTTTTGGATGTATTAAATTTAAAATATATGCGTGTAGCATAACTCTATTAATTTTAGCAATCTTGTTCTTAAAACCGTATAAATTATCGCCTAAAATATGGCGGTTTATACTTGCTAAATGCACTCTTATCTGATGAGTTCTACCTGTAAATAGCTTCGCACAAACCAAATTTACGTCATCATCATCTAAAATATTTGCAAATGCCGATTTAGCATATCTGCCACCACTAACAACTGCTTTTTTTAGCCTGTTTTGCTCATTTCTACCTATAGGCTTTTCTACTATGATATTTTCTTTTAAACTAAGATCGCTAAGAGCTAAATAAATTCTTCCCATACTTTTATCTGCTAGCTGAGCGCTCAGCGCTGCGTGAGCGGCATTGTTTTTAGCTACTGCTAAAACTCCGCTAGTGCCACGATCTAATCTATGAACGATACCTGCTCTAACATCTGCATTTATGGTTGAAAGCGTATAATTTTTTGATTTTAGCCATTCTACTAAAGTCGCTTCTTTTACGCTTGGAGCTGGATGCACGACTAAATTTGCAGGTTTATTTACTACTAGTATATCTTCATCTTCGTATAAAATTTCTACATCAAAATCAACTTTTTGTTTGGCTATCTCTTCTGCTTTTTTTGGAAGATCAAAACAGATCTTATCGCCTACTAAAACTTTAAAAGACGGCTTATTTGAAATTTTATCATTTACTAAAACATTTGAATTTTTTATAAGTTCGCTTATTTGATTTCTAGAAGTCTTAAGTTCTAAAGAGAGAATTTGATCTAGTCTGCCTGAGCAACTAGAGATAAATTCATTCAATATTAATCCTTTTTTTAATATAATTTTACCAAAAAATTCTTAGGTTTAAATTTGATACGATTAGACAAGCGTATTTTAACGCATTTTGATTTTGTTCAGCCGATATTAATCGTGCCGATCGTAGCTTTATCATATAGTTTGGTTTCAGAAGCAAGTGCGATGTTAGCAAACAAACAAATTGTCTATTTTGGCGTAGGCTTTTTATTTTTTATATTTTTTTTCTTACTTCCTATTAGAAAAATCGAATGGCTGATACCAGCAGTTTATTGGATAAATATTATTTTGCTAATCAGCGTAGATATATTTGGGGTTAGCAAACTTGGGGCTCAAAGATGGCTTGAGATACCTTTTGTGCATTTTACTATACAGCCAAGCGAGATTATGAAACCAGCGTTTGTGCTTATGCTTGCGTATTTGATAAAGAAAAATCCGCCCGATATAAAAGGCTACAATCTAAAGCAATTCCTTAAGATCAGTTTTTTCATACTACTTCCTTTTGGTCTTATCTTAGTAGAACCAGATCTTGGAACCGCACTTTTACTTCTTATAACAGGATATGGAGTGCTGTTTATAATAGGCGTAAATAAAAAAATTTGGATAGTTCTTATAGCTTGTACGGCGATATCTACACCTATACTTTATGAGAACTTACACAACTATCAAAAAAAACGGATAGTTGATTTTATCTCTAAAGAGCCTAGCTATCAAGTAAAACAATCCATCATAGCTATAGGAAACGGCGGAATTACCGGAAAATCTGCCGAAGAAGCTACTCAGACTAGATTTAAATTTTTACCTATCGCAACTAGCGATTTTATCTTTGCTTATACTATCGAACGTTATGGATTTATCGGAGGAATGGCTCTTATACTTTTATATGGTTTTTTGATAGCTCACCTTCTTAGTATGAACTATAAGTTGAAAAAAGATTATTTTACAAAAACGGTTACTAGCGGGATAGCTATCCTTGTGTTTGTATATGTGAGCGTAAATATATTTATGGCTATCGGATTTGCCCCAGTTGTCGGGATCCCTTTGCCATTTTATAGTTATGGAGGAAGCAGTTTTATAACATTTATGGCGCTTTTTGGGATATTACAAAACTTGCTTACATTTAGATTTGATCCTACTTATAGGTTTATAAAAATCAAATTTTAATAATTTATCAGTAAATTTTGTATCTCTTTTTTAACATTGTCGTAAGTTAAATTCGTGACTTCTGAAACAAATCTACCCTTTTTATCAAATAAAAATATAGAAGAACTATGCGCTACTGAATACTTCATAACTGAATCATTAAGATCTACTATTTTGTATTTTGCGCCGTATTTATTTACAACCTTATCTAGTTCGCCATTTTCCAATCTTATACAAGATGAGTCCCTATAAAAATATTTTGCGAATTCATCGCATGTTTTTATATCGTCTCTTTGTAGATCTAAAGTAGCAAACAAGATCTTTACGTCTTTTGCTTTTATATCATCAAGTACGCTAGAAACCAAAGTAAGAGTTGTAGGACAAACATCAGGGCAAAAGACATATCCAAAATAGACTATTTTATACATTCCATCAAAGCTCTTCATACTTACTTCGCCATCTGTACTTTGAGCCGTAAAGTCATACTTTGCGATCTTAAGATTATAGCTAACTAAAAGATAAACTCCAGAAACTACAAAAACAAAAAAAGCAAAATAAAATAACTTTTTCATATAAATCTCCTAACAATAGAATTTGAGATTGTATCACAGCTAAGATTATAATTTGATTATATTTAAGCAACTATTTATCGATATGAGCGGCAGTTTCTCTAAATTTCCATATATTCTTAGCTTCGTTTAAAACTTTTTTATCTAGCTCGCAAACAAGCATTCCCTCATTTTCATCAAGGCTACTGACGATATCGCCATGCGGAGATATGAGCTGAGAATTTCCATAGAACTCGGATTGAATTTCATCAAATTTGGCTTTTCCTAGTCTATTTGCTCTTAAAATATAAACGTTATTTGTAAAAGCACGCATTTTTAAAAGCTCATTCCAGCGCTCTTTTGAGTTCAAAGTACAAGCAGTAGGAACTATAACGCAATCAACCTTTTTATGTGCTAGCTCCTGCCAAACAGCATCAAAATGTGCTTCAAAACCAAAGATTACGCCAAATTTAAATTTATCACAAGTAAAGCTCATTAAATTTAGTCCATTTTGTCTTTGATTTGCAAAAAAGTTTGCCTCATTCCAATGCGGATAATTTATAAGGATATTTTGTTCTTCGTACTTTGTGCTTTGCTGAGTAAATTTAGCTATGACTTTATAAAACTTTGCGTTTTTATGTATGATTAGAGGTGCTACAATAGTGAGGTCGTATTTTTTAGCCAAATTACAAAGCGAAGCTCGTTTATGCTCACTTTGTTCTTTTAGCATTGAGCTTGGCATTTTAACTAGTTCTGTAAAAAAAGAATTTAAAACGTATTCTCCAAGCACAACCACGCAAGCTCCATGCTCTTTTGCTAGTTTTAAATAATAATCTATCCTAGAATCACTCATCGCCAAAGTGCCAAGCTGTAAGGCGCAAATTTTAGCCATCTATTTCTCCGACTTCTTTTATGATGAGCTTTGAGCTCTCTAAGATCTGCCTAGCTTCTTTTACAAGTTTTATGCCGTCTTTGTATAAATTTACGCTATCAGCAAGATTTATATCTTCATCATTCAATTTTTTTAGCAAATCATCTAGTTTTTCTATTTTCTCTTCAAAAGTTTCTAATTGCATTCTAAAGCCTTTTTTATATACATATCTATCTTATCTACTTCGACCAAAAACGCGTCGTGACCATAGTTGCTATTTATGCAGATATATTTTACCTGATCTTTTCTTCCTATATTGCAAAATGCATCATACATCTCTTTCATAAGTATAGAAGGAAATAAAATATCTCCGTCAAATGAGATCAAAAGAACCTTTGCCTTTATGAGACTCATCGCTTCTTCAAGAGTATTATAATGCCTTGTGCAATCAAAGTTATTCATCATTTTAGTTATATACAAATAGCTAAGCGGATCAAATCTTTTTGGAAAATTATGCCCGTTGTATTCCATATAACGATCAACTTCATATCTTCCTAAAAGCTCGTAAAGGCCGTCTGTTTCTACATAATTTCTACCAAATTTATCATCCATAGAGTATGGAGAAAGAAAGCTTATATGACCTGCCATTCTTCCAAGTGCCATTCCAGTAAGTCCATTTTTAGCGATATCGTCTTTATCATAATATCCGTTTTTAAACTCAGGATCTCTTACTATGCCCTCTATAGCTATTTTATTAAAAGCGATAGCCCATGGTTTTGTGGCATAAGTAGTAGCTAGCATTATGACATTTTTAGCAAAATTTGGAAACTCTATAGCAAAGCACAAAGCTTGCATACCACCTAGACTTCCACCGATAATGGCGTGAGCTTGTTTTATACCAAGACGCTCAAAAAGTTTCATCTGAGCTTTTACGACGTCGCTTATTACAAGTACTGGAAATCTAAGCCTATATTCTTTATTTGTGCTAGGCTCTATGCTAAGTGGGTTTGTAGATCCAAACGAACTACCTAAAATATTTACGCAAATCACAAAAAATTTGGTTGTATCTATGCCTTTATGGTCGCCTATCAGTGCGTCCCACCAGCCAGCTTTACTCTCATTTGCATAACGCCCTGCGGCGTGGTGACTTCCTGTAAGAGCGTGGCAAACCACGATTACGTTTGATTTATCGGAATTTAACTCACCATATGTTTCATAAGCGAGATCAAATTCGCTTAAAATTCGACCACTTTCTAAATAAAGCGGTTCATCAAAGTGAGCAATATGAGTAGAAATTTTCACTAATTAACTCTATAATTTGGTGCTTCTTGTGTTATTATGACATCATGAGCATGGCTCTCTTTAAGTCCAGCACTAGTTATCTCTACAAATTCAGCTTTTTCTTGGAAAGTACGTATATCTTTGCTTCCACAATACCCCATAGAGCTTCTAAGACCTCCAACCAACTGATAAAGTACTTGTTTTATGCTTCCGGCGTATGGAACTCTACCTTCTATGCCCTCAGGGACTAGTTTATCTTGCGCTGTTCCTTCTTGAAAATATCTATCGCTACTACCTTTTGTCATAGCTCCGATACTGCCCATACCTCTGTAGCTTTTATACTGCCTTCCTTGAAAAGTAACTAGCTCTCCAGGACTTTCATCGCAACCAGCAAGCAAACTTCCTACCATTACACAATCAGCTCCTGCAGCTAAGGCTTTTGCAAAATCACCGCTGTATTTTATACCGCCATCTGCTATGATAGGCACTCCACTTCCACGAGCGACTTCAGAACAATCACTTATAGCAGTGATCTGAGGAACGCCTACCCCTGAAACTATACGAGTAGTGCAGATAGAACCAGGCCCTATGCCTACTTTTATGGCATCAGCTCCTGCAGCTATAAGATCTTTTACGGCTTTTGGATTTGCTACATTTCCTACTATGATATCAACATCTTTTATCTGCTCTTTTATCTGCTTTAAAGTATCAATAATACCTTTTGAATGTCCGTGAGCAGAGTCCATAACAAGAGCATCAACTCCAGCTTTTGCTAAAGATATAGCGCGATCTATCTGTCCTACGCCTATAGCTGCAGCGACTCTAAGACGTCCAAATTTATCTTTATTTGCGTTTGGGTATTCTTTTCTTTTTTTAAGATCTTTTATAGTGATTAACCCTTCTAATTTTCCGTTTTCATCTACAATAGGAAGTTTTTCAACCTTATTTGTAGAAAATATCTTTTCGGCGTCATCTAAAGTGCAGCCTTTTGGAGCAGTAATAAGAGGAGCTTTAGTCATCGCACACTCAACAGTTTTACTAAAATCATTTTCAAATCTTAAATCTCTATTTGTAAGAATCCCTATAAGAATATTATCATCATCTACTACAGGAACACCAGATATCCTATACTCACTCATTAGCTCAAGAGCTTCTCTTATAGTAGCATTTGGGTTTATAAATACAGGATCGATGATGACACCACTTTCGCTTTTTTTAACTCTTTTTACCTCTTTTATCTGACTTTGTAAATCCATATTTTTATGGATCACTCCGATACCTCCAAGCCTTGCCATCATAATAGCAGTTCTATGCTCAGTAACAGTATCCATAGCAGCTGAAACAAGAGGTATATTTAAAGTGATATTTCTACTAAATTTAGATGATACATCAACTTGTTTTGGTAAAATTTCAGAATATTGTGGCATCAACAATACATCTTCAAAAGTCAAAGCTCTCTTAACTATCTTCATCTTAATTTCCTTTTATTGATTTTTCTAAACTATATGCACCATCTAAAACAGTTTGTTCCGCCCACGCTTTGCCTATGAGCTGAGCTGAGATATTTAGTCCATTATCATCTTTTGCTACTGGAACAGTTATAGCAGGAAGTCCTGCTAAATTTACTCCTATGGTATAAATATCGCTAAGATAAGCTTTTAACGGATCACTTAACTCGCCAAATTTATAAGCAACGCTTGGAGCAACAGGCATAAATATAAGGTCTGATTCGCTTAAGATCTCCTCGTATTCCTGTTTTATAAACGCTCTTGCTTTTTGAGCTTTTATATAATAAGCATCATAATATCCGCTTGATAAAACAAATGTTCCAAGAAGCATTCTTCTTTGCACTTCTGCGCCAAAACCCTCACCTCTAGTTTTTGCATACATTTCACCTAAGTTTTTGCACTCTGCCCTGCGTCCATATCTCACGCCATCATAACGGCTTAAATTTGCACTAGCTTCTGCAGTAGCTATGATATAGTAAGCAGCTATATCATATTTTGAATTTAAAAGATCTTTATAGATTATTTTATGTCCGCTATTTTTTAGCTTTTCAATGGTTAAATTTAGAGCTTTTCTTACGTCGTCGCTTGCTTCATCTATATAGTTTTTAATAACTGCTATAGTTAGTTTTTTGTTCGCATCTAACTTATCTGCAGTACTTATAACTTCTAATTTTGAACTCGTGCTATCTTTTGGATCGTGTCCTGCAATGATATCATAAAGCAATGCGGCGTCTTCAACGCAGCTTGTTATAGGTCCTATCTGATCTAAGCTACTTGAGTAAGCGCCTAGTCCAAATCTACTAACTCTTCCATAAGTTGGTTTAAACCCAACGCAACCACAAAACGCTGCTGGTTGGCGTATGCTTCCGCCAGTATCACTACCTAAAGCGGCGATAGCGATATTTGACGCAACTGCTGCAGCGCTTCCACCACTACTACCACCAGGAACCCTTGAGTTGTCCAAAGGATTTAACGTTTTACCATAAAAGCTACTTTCAGTAGTACTTCCCATAGCAAACTCGTCCATATTTGTTCTACCAAACGGAGCAAGTCCAGCTTTTAAAAGCTTATCTATAACAGTTGCGTTATAAGGTGCTACGTATCCTTGAAGTATTTTTGAACAACTTGTTATCTTCCAGCCTTTAACTTGAATATTGTCTTTTATAGCGATAGGAATACCTGCGTACTCATCACCTATCTCGGTGCTAGTAAGTTGCTCTATATAAGCACCCAAATGTTTATTTGCTTTTATTTTCTCTTTTAGTTCTGCGCGTAAAGCCAAAATATCAGACGGGCTTAGTTTCAACGCTTCTTTTAAAGTTATCACCTATTCTCCTTAAATCTATTGACTAAAAAAATCCCTACAACTACGATCAGTATCAAAACAAAAATAGTAGCTATGATTAGCTCATTTGAAGTTGGCGTATTAAACATTTTTTAAAACCTTTGAACATCTAGGGCATAAACAGTTTTCCTCTTTGGCGTCATACTTCCAGCATCTTGGGCATTTAAAGCGAGATGCTTTTACTACCTTAAACTGCTCATTTCCTACTTCGAAAGTAGCCAAAGTCTCACCGTCTTCTATACTTTTAACAAAGCTTACCATATACCAGTCTATGACTTCATCAAGATCGTTTGCAAGTATTTCATTTGAGCTAGTTTCTAGCATAACCTCAAGTGTAGATTTTATAATTTTTTCTTTTTTGAGTTTATCTACTATCTCATTAAATTTTTCCCTACTAGCTAATAACAAGCTATCATCTATATCAAATTCATAATCCAAATCATCATAAACTATGTCAAAAACATCGCCAAAATCTTTTTTTATGATTTGCGGAGCAAATTCTATGGCCTCATCAACGCTGTAAGTTAGCGTAGGAGCTATGAGTGCAAAGACTCTTTTTGCGATGATAGCCATAGCAGATTGAGCCGAACGGCGACGAGCTGAGTCTTTATCATCGCAGTAAAGTCTGTCTTTACAAATATCAAGATATATCCCGCTAAGATCTGTGCTTAAGAAATTAAGCAAGATATTAAATCCTTTTGAGAACTCGTAATTTCTAAAGCAAACCGATACTTCTTTGAAAGTCTTACTAGCCCTATTTAGTATCCACTTATCAAGCATTCCAAAATTTGTATATATATCATCTAAATCGCCGACGTTTGCTAGTAAAAATCTTATCGTATTTCTTATCTTTCTATATTGCTCACTAACTTGTTTTAAAATTTCATCGCTTATTTTAAGATCGCTTGAATAATCACTAAGCCCAACCCAAAGTCTTAAGATCTCTATGCCGTATTTTTTGGCTACGTCTGCTGGAGCTATGACATTGCCTTTGCTTTTACTCATTTTATTTCCGTTTCCATCAACCGTAAAACCATGAGTTAGTATGCTTTTATAAGGTGCTTTTTGATTTAATGCACAGCTTAGTAAAAGTGAGCTTTGGAACCAACCTCTATGTTGATCACTTCCTTCAAGATACATATCTGCTTGATATCCACCACTATCATAATCTCCACTATTTAAAACCGCATTCCACGTAGATCCGCTATCAAACCAAACATCTAGTATATCACTAACTTTTTCTAAATTTGCAGGATTTAAATTTGAACCTTTTGGAAGAAGCTCTTCTATGCTTAGATCCCACCACGCATCAGCGCCTTTTTCGTCAAATATACTAGCGATATTATCCAAAATTTCTGGATCAAATACCACTTCTTTTGTGGTTTTATCTCTAAAAAACGCTATAGGTACGCCCCAGTCTCTTTGGCGAGAAATACACCAATCAGGGCGATTTTCTATCATAGAGCCGATTCTTTTGATGCCTGCTTCTGGATAAAATTTAACTTGATTTAAAGCTTCAAGTGCTGTTTGCCTTAGTGTTTTACCATCTAATTTTGGCTCATCCATAGCGATAAACCACTGCTTAGTAGCTCTATAAATTACAGGTTTATGCGTTCTCCAGCAAAATGGATAACTATGCACAAATTTACTTACTTTCACGACCGCATCGCCTAAGATATCTAAAAGTCGTTCATTTGCTTTAAATATATGAAGTCCTATAAACTCACCCAAAAGCTCTTCTGGTAGTAGCTTTTTAGCTCTTAAAGTCTCATCATAAAGTCCTGCTTCATCAACAGGCATTATAACTTCGATATTATATTTTAAACTTGCAAAATAATCATCTTCGCCATGCCCAGGAGCAGTATGTACAAGCCCCGTACCGCCATCCATCAAAACATGCTCTCCAAGTATAAATTTAGAATACCTTCCGTTCAAAGGATTTATCGCATTTAGTCCCTCAAGCTCACTTGAAGCAAATTCTTTTATAATCTCACCTTTTATTATGCCTTGATTTATCAAAGTTTCTTTTAAAGGAAGAGCTATGATATAACCTTCTTTTGTTACTGCGTATTTTTCATTTGGATTTAAACTAATGGCTTGATTTGCTACTAAAGTCCAAGGGGTGGTCGTCCATATGACGGCTTTTGCGCTACCCACGCCAAGCTTATCACACGCTTCTTTGCTTAGATCAAAAGCAACATACAAGCTATAATCTTCTTTGTCTTCATACTCTACTTCAGCCTCAGCTAAAGCACTTCTTGCTGCCCAGCTCCAAAATACAGGCTTACTTCTCTCTATAAGAAGTCCTTTTTTAGCCACTTCACAAAGCGTTCTATATATATTTGCTTCAAATTTATATTTCATGGTAAGATACGGTTCGTCCCAGTCACCAAGGACACCCAAAGATTTAAACTCTTCTTTTTGGATTTTTACAAATTCACTAGCCCAAGCGCGACATTCTTGCCTAATTTGCGATTTGCTCATAGTCTTTTTTTTGTCGCCAAGCTTGACTTCGACTTGTTGCTCGATCGGTAAGCCATGACAATCCCAACCAGGAGTATATCTAACACTATCACCGAAAAAATAATGGGTTTTTGTGATTATATCTTTTAAGATTTTATTTAGTGCATGACCTATGTGAAGATGACCGTTTGCGTATGGTGGGCCATCGTGAATATTAAAACTAGTGCTTGCTTTTTGCCTTTTGGCTTTCATCTTTTCATAAACTTTTTCTTCATCCCATTTCGCATAGCGTTTTGGTTCTTGTTCGCCTAAATTTCCACGCATAGCAAAATCCGTAGTAGGTAGTAGCAACGTATCTTTGTAATCCATAATCTTAACCTCGAATTTTTTTAAATTTACGGATTTTATCCAAAATTTGATAAAAAAAAGATTTATTTATCGGCTTATGATACAATAATTTCATAAAACAATAAGGAGAAAAAATGATAAAAATTTGTCTCTTAATGATATTTTTTATATCAAATATCTTCTCATTTGACGATCTTATAAAACAAAACGGAGATGCCATAAGTATAAATCCATTTAAAACAGATACATACATAGAAAATCAGTGGATACAATCAGAAAATGTTAGCTTTCTAAGTCCAAATTTAAACATTGATAAAAGCGGTGCAAATTTAAATAATATAGATATTTTAAGCATAAACTCGCTAAGTTTTGAAAACAGATATCTAAGTGGCATCAAGCTAAATTTAGATAGCAAACTAGATAAAAACGAAAACAAAAAAGACTATATCTCAAATAACGATCTAAGTTTGCAATATCAAACCTCCATAGTGGATTTTATTATAAAAACTCAGCTAAATGCAAATTATAATCTCAAAGAACAAGAAGCTGTGCTGTATCCAAATTTGGATATAAGTAGAGAAATTTTATATAATACAAAATTTGGTACAATAATAAAATCAAAAAATGATGAGCAAGAAATCAGTCCGTATATAGACTGGTCTTTGAATAAAAATTTAAATTTAAATATAATATATTCAAAGCCAAATAATGAGTCGCAAAACACTTATATGAACTTTACAATAAAATACTAGGAGCAAAATATGAAACATATCATCTTAATAGTCGGGGAAGAATTGCAGATAAATAAGCCGTTTTTAGACTACGTTTTTCGCAAATATGAAAACTATGTTGGTGAGCTAGGTATGATATCATACGCTGGCGGTGGCGATAAAGAGCTCCCATTTTACATAGAAAATATTTCTAAAAATTACGAATGCATAACAATCATAGCAAATGACAGCAACTTTTATACATTAAGCAAAATCCTAGCAACTCTTAGCATAGATACTATAGAGCTAAAAGAAGATACTCTCATCCCATCACGTGCTATAAATTACGCCAAAAATAGCTTTTTGCTCACTTTAAACACAGCTTCTATAAATCTCATAAAAGCTACACCTACAAAAGAGCTTCCTAGTTTTTTACAAAACACCAAACAAGACTCGAAGTTTTTTCATATACTAGGTGTCGATAAAGAAAGTGCGAAGATACTCTTAGAGCCATTATCTACCACTTACAACGTAAATATCAGTCTTACCGAGCTTTTACCCGGTCTTACTTATGCTAAAGTAAGTGCAAACAGATACGGACAGATAGACGGATTTTTAGAAAGTGTTTCAAATTTATTTACCGGTAAAATGATAAACGAAAAAGATATAGTTGTATTTGTAGCAAAAAAACTCATACAAAAGAACTTAAAAATAACATTTGCAGAGTCTTGCACCTCTGGACTTTGCGCTGCTAAACTTGGATCTGTGAGCGGAGTAAGCTCTGTGTTTGATGGCTCAGTAGTAACATACGCAAATAGCATAAAACATAGCTGGATAGATGTAAGCGATGAAGTTTTGCAAAACTTTGGTGCAGTAAGTGATGAATGCGTAAGACAGATGGTCTTAGGAGCCATAAAGCTTTGTAGCTGCGATTTTGCTATAGCTATCAGCGGTATAGCAGGACCTGATGGCGGAAGTGAGCAAAAGCCAGTAGGAACCGTATATATCGCAGTGACGAACAAAAACGGAGAAATTTATACTCAAAGACTAAGCTTAAATGGCGATAGAGACTACATCAGAGAGCAAAGCGCCTTGCACGCTTACGCTCTACTTTTAAGGAGTTATCCAAGCTTGCTTGAGTAAATCCAAATTTATAAATTTGGATTTTTTAAATTTATAAATTTTTTTGAATTTAGAGATTTTGATTTGAGCCATAGCTATGCTTAACAAGCATTAAAGGCTATTTTATTAAGTAAATTTAATAATGCTTTTAAAGGGTATTAAATCGCATTTTAAATCTAGTGCAAATTTATACTCATAGCATTTACCAATCTATACGTTGTTGTCTTCTAGCTTTTGACTCATCAGCATCTTTTATGCCCATAACTTTTCCCTCAGCTCCAGCACCATGCCATTGTGACTTAGTGCTAAATTCTACATTAAATATACCAACTTCTTTTTCATCTTCCATTAGCCAAGTAGCGATAGTATCTGTTTTTACGCCATCTTTAATAACATAAGGGGTAAATTCTATAGCTTTTGCAACAAATTTGCTTGGACTATATGAGAACTCGACTTGCTCTACTCCTTTGTTGAAATCTAATAATTTCACTTGTGTATCTTTAGGCGTATAGTCTGTGTTTATGGTATCTTTACCCATAAACTCAGTTATATAAAATCCTTTATTTTTAGGTACTTTTTTCTTATCACTACTAGTTTTTCCTATGACTTGCTCTATGGTTTGTCTATAAATTTCTCTGTTTTCTTCAGATTCTACCATATTGCTTATACACTTATCATCGCAAAATACACTATAATACGCAGTAACAATCTGCTTGTTGTTTTGTAAATTATCTAAAAAAACATCAGGCACAATCAATGATCCATAGAAAAATTTTGCATAACTCTCATCAAATTTATCATTTTGTATTATATTTACACCATTTTCTATCGCTTCAAATTTATTATCTTTTAAATGGCCCTCAGTTAAATTTTCGGCACGAATCTTATCATTTTTAACTAAAACTAAATTTTGTGGGCTTGAACTCTTATCTAGTGAAAATTTGACTTTTGTGTTAGACTTTCCGCCATTAAATTCGCTTTCATCTACCACAAATTTATCATCTATCCTTAAAGCAGCGCCATCAGTTTTTTCTTTTACGCCATAAAATTTAATATTTTGATCATCTTTATTTTGATCATCTTTTAAACTAAATTCAATACTATTTGCATAACAATTAGCCGAGTATAGTTTTGGCACACTCTCATCAGCCAAACGTGCCTCAAAACCAAGATTTAAACTAGCACTCATCAAATTTTCAAATTTATCTTTATCTAAAGCAAAGTTATTTCCATTTGATGAAAAATAGCTAATAGAATCATAAAAATTTGTTATCTCTTTTTTTACTAATTTTATGCTATTTGGTATAAATGTATGAAATCCCTCTTCTAACTGGACATTGCAACCTATTTTTCCGATAGTATCTGATGAAGAACTACCAGATATGCAATCATCTTGCTCTTCGTCAATAATAGTTGTTTTATTGTCTGTTATGCTTATTTTTGTATGTCCTATGTCTGGATATACAAAATAACAAGATTTATTGTTTATATTATCTTGACTGAATTCCTTTTCATTTCCTAAGTCATCTTCGCATTTTGTGTATATAGTGCCAATACCTTCACTAAATTTAATCCACACGTTTTCTAAACTTTTTGGCTCTATCTTTTGCAGGGTTTTTATTCCATTTTCATCGTAGTAGTAAGTGCAAAACTCATCTTCATTTTTTGTTCTATTTGCGCTTCTATCAAATTCTAAACGTTGATTTTCTAAAATAATATTATAATCATCTATCACTCTGTCTTCATTATCTAAAGCCTCTACAAGCACGAAATCATTTTTATCATCTGTTTGCGGATAATACTTCTTCCCGCCTATTAGATTATCTTTTTTATTAAAACTATTTATTTTTCTAAACTGGGCTGGTCTAGCAGCAAATGTATCTAATGATTTAAATTGCATTATACTGTTAGATGGATTATCTTCAAAAAAATAAATTCTTACTATAAAATACAAATTTGAGTAATCTATCGACTTTTTCTTAGAATTATCTACGCTAAATTTATTATCAAGATTTATAATCTTCAAGCTATCATCTTTTTTATCATTTAGATTTTTTATATCATCTTTACTTAAATCTATCTTTTCTATAGCATCAGTTAATGCATCACCGCTTGTTTTAGAATGCAATGTGACACTTATAGATTTTATATCTTTTGCAAATGAATTTCTATTAAAATTTGTTATAAGTTTGACGCTAAAAGGTCTTTTAACGATTTGAGTATATAAATTTTTGCTATCACCGTCTTTATTAAATTGATCATTTACTATTAGAAATTCATTCTCGCCACCATAAAGCTCTATGCCAAACAAAACGCAGGTCACAAATATAAATATTTTTTTCATTATAAGCCTTTTTAAGTAGTAAATAATTGTATGCTAATTTATCTTAAATTGCTATAAATAGGGTAAAATTTGCTTATTTTATTAAAAAATGCCAAACTAAAAAATCAGAGCCAAAAGAGTTACAAAGAGCACTGGCAAAGTAACTAAAATACCAAATTTACTATACTCCCAAAATCCTATTTTTACACCTTTTTTCTCTAAAACATGCAACCATAAAAGAGTTGCCAAACTACCAAAAGGTGTCATTTTTGGACCTAAATTTGAACCTATAATATTTGCGTAAGCTAGAGTTTCATTAGTGCCATAAAGCGATATATTCATTATCATATTTGTAGGTAGATTATTCATAATTGCAGACATAGTAGCACTTAAAAACCCAGTCGTCATAACAGCGTAAAACTCGCCCTGTAATGCAGCTTTTGATATCAAATTTGATATATACTCACTCATTCCGCCGTTTTTCAAACCATAAACAACGATATAAAGTCCTATGCTAAACCAAACTATCTGCCAAGGAGCGTTTTTGATGATCTTGCTAGCTTTGATGACTTTGGTACGTGAGCTTACGATAAGAAGTAAAACGCCACCACCCAAAGCAAATAAACTCACCGGAAGTCCGTATATGTCTCCTACAAAGTATCCACAAAGCAGAATTGCTATAAAAAACCATGAAAACTTAAAAATACTTATGTCTTTGATAGCGCTATTAGGATCTTTTAGCAAATTTGTATTTATCTTTGGCGGGATATCTTTTCTAAGAACTATCCATAAAACAGCTATAGAAGCCGCAGTGCTTACAACATAAGCAAGAGCCATATTTGCAAAGTACTGACTAAATCCTATCTTAAAATAATTTGCGGTTATTATGTTTGTCAAATTTGAAAACACAAAAGGCAAAGACGCGCTATCGCTTATAAAGCCACCAGCTAGTAGAAAAGCTATCATAGTCTTGACTTTTAGCTGAAGTATTTTCATCTTGGCTAAAAGTATAGGCGTGAGTATCAATACGGCGCCATCATTTGCAAATAGAGCTGAAACTACAGAGCCAAACAAAAGAACATACACGAACATCAAATGGCCATTTTGTTTTGAAAGCTTAGATAAATGAAGTGCGCACCACTCGAAAAATCCTATCTCATCTAGGATCATAGACATAATGATAATGCCTACAAGAGTTAGCGTCGCGTCCCAAACTACGCTTAAAACTACTAAAGTATCATCAAAACTAACCACGCCTAAAAAGAGACTTACCAAAGCTCCCATTACAGCACTAGTTCCTATCTTTAATCCAAATGGTCTAAAGATAATAAGCAAAAGAGTGATGATAAATATAAAACCAGCTATTAGCATACCAAACTCCGATGATTAAAATTTAATGCAGTTCTTACCAGCTTCTTTTGCTTTATAGACTTGATTATCTGCATTTTTTATTAGATCTTCTACACTTTTTGTTTTAAGATCACTTGAGGCTACTCCGATACTTGCACTACCATTCCAATATCCATCGCCAACAGAGACTTTAAGTTCTCTTATCTTTTTTAAGATATTATTTGCTACTTTTATAGCGCCTTGTAAAGACGTGTGTGGGCATATTATCAAAAACTCATCTCCGCCAAGCCTACAAACTATATCATCGTTTCTTACAGAATCTTTTAGCGTTACAGCGACAGTTTTTAAGACGATATCGCCACAATCGTGACCATAATTATCATTTACTTCTTTAAAGTGATCCAGATCTATCATCAAAATAGCGATAGAATCCGTAATTTTACAAGTAGAATACCAAAGCATATCTAGAACATCCATAGCATAACGTCTATTTTTTAGCTCAGTTAGTTGATCTGTAGTAGATAAATACTCAAGATGTCTATTTGCCTCCATAAGCTCGGTAGTTCTTTCTTCTACTTTTTGTTCCAAATTTTTCTTAAGAGACAAAAGCTCTTTATTTCTTCTAGATAATGTATTTAACATATTATTTAAAGCCTTAACAAGAGGCTTGATTTCGTTTGATTCGTGAATTTGATCAGCCATATCAAAGGCTTCTTTTGCGGTATATCCTTGATCTATAAGCCCTATCTGTCTTGCCATTTTCTTATCTTGACCCAGTATATGAAAAGCAAGCCAATTTATAAGAAAATCAACAATTTCTTTTAGGTTTTTTTCATAATCTTTGCTATCTAAAAACTCATCATATAGTGCTTCAACTTCTTGCAAAAACATCTTATGATTGTACGCGTGTTCTCTGATGAAATTTGGATATAATTTGCTTTTGACCATTATGCTTTCTTCATCACCAAAATGATACTTTGCATAATCAAAAAGCTCATTAAATATTAATGATATATCATCTATTTTTAAAGCTTCTTGATTGGAAATTTTTGAGCCAAGTTCATTTATGAGTTCTACTAAATGCGCATGCTCTTCATCGACTAAAGGTATGTTTGTTTCAAAGTCTTTGTTCCAAGTAAAAAGTATAGATTTAGTATATTTCATCCCCACCCCCTAAAAATTATACAAAATCAAAATACTACATAAATACGCGGCATTTTATTAAAATATCTCATAAAATAAACTTAAATATACCCAAACGATAGGAAATAGAATAGTATATTTCACTCATAAATACAAATGAATATTTTATTTATTTTTATTCTAGTTTTTATACTAATTTTTTCCACTATTAATGATATGGATAATTTAATGCAAAGTTGAATTCTACTTGACAAAGATAATTAATTTTTGTATAATTCAACTTCATTTTTAAAAATTCACCCTGTCTCGCTAGCTCAGTCGGTAGAGCATCTCCCTTTTAAGGAGGGGGCCGTTGGTTCGAATCCAACGCGGGACACCACTTGGTCGCTTAGCTCAGTTGGTAGAGCGCCACCCTTACAAGGTGGATGTCATAAGTTCGAGTCTTATAGCGACCACCATTTTTAGGTGCGGCGGTAGTTCAGCTGGTTAGAATATCGGCCTGTCACGCCGGAGGTCGCGGGTTCGAGCCCCGTCCGCCGCGCCATTTACGTTGTCTCGCTAGCTCAGTCGGTAGAGCATCTCCCTTTTAAGGAGGGGGCCGTTGGTTCGAATCCAACGCGGGACACCACTTTTTTATTTATCAATTAGGGTTTTGACCCTTTCGTCTAGTTGGCCCAGGACGTCACATTCTCTGTGTGAAAACGTGAGTTCAAATCTTACAAGGGTCGCCATTTATAAGCTCTTGGTCGCTTAGCTCAGTTGGTAGAGCGCCACCCTTACAAGGTGGATGTCATAAGTTCGAGTCTTATAGCGACCACCATTTTTAGGTGCGGCGGTAGTTCAGCTGGTTAGAATATCGGCCTGTCACGCCGGAGGTCGCGGGTTCGAGCCCCGTCCGCCGCGCCATTTTTTATTTTTGATAGATAAACGCCTCGTTAGCTCAGTTGGTAGAGCATGTCACTCTTAATGATGGGGTCGTAGGTTCGAGCCCTACACGGGGCACCATATTTTGTTTTTTAGGCCCCTTCGTCTAGCGGTTAGGACACCAGCCTCTCACGTTGGTAACACGAGTTCGAGTCTCGTAGGGGTCACCACTTAATATCCTATATTTCTTTTTTATTTATTCAAGTGTCAATCAAATAAAAAGCATAATAAAATAAGCTTTTGGTTGCTATGACAAAGATGAAAAATAAATACATAAAAAATTCAAAAATTTCACAAACCAAATTTAGAGAAATTTTGAACTATTTTTGCAAAGATTTAGAGATAAATAAAATCTCTAAATTTAGCTAAATTTCAAGGCAAAGCTTATTTAAAATTTTCAAATAAATTTATATTTTAATAGCAAATGAGTGTGAAAAAATAAGCAAATTTAGCGCAGAAATAGATGAGAGCTATTTTAAAGCTGTAGCAAAAGATTTCGTGGTGCAAGTGGTAAAACGCCCGTGTTTGGAAGTTTATGTATAAATTGTTAAACTTGTTCTGCGCGTGAGATATTGCTGGGAATGCTCTGAGCTTTCGCTCTACAATTTACTTTGATACTTAAAAGGCGCTTGTGGATTATGATGCAAAATCCCATTATATGCTAATACCGCAAGAATGAGTTTGCAAAAATCACATAAATAAAATTTAGAGTTTTTGGGAAAGCATAGATTAACTAAAGATTAAAAAGAAATTTTCTATCTTTATCTCAAAGAAAGTGAATTTAGATATAATACAAAAAATAGTAAATAAAAAATCAAATTTGATTTATTTGAGACATTGTTTATTTAAATCTTCTAAAATCTTTGCAGATTTTGGCGCAAAATCGCTTTTGTAGTTTTTTGATTACTCATTTTTTCTATATAATGCGATTATCTTCTCTTAATGCCTCTAAATAATCCTTTCTTTTGTATTTTGGAATGTTATCCGCTGTAATGCTTTTTAGCTCAACAATTTCTTTTTTAAGATTTTTTATATTATTTTTATTGAGTTGAGTAAATTTTTCTAAGTCATTATAAAAATTGTTTAATCTCTTTACAAAACCACCAAAATTTACATAACTTTCCAATTTAAAAAAAGGTTTTTTCATCTCTTTTATAAATAAACTTTTATATCCATTAAATTTCATTACGAATTTTTTTATATTTCACTTAAATAAAATTTATATTTTGATATCTTTAGAATAACACTTTTTTATGATGATATACTCACACGCATAAATGCTGAGATTTCTAATATCAACAAATCTAGCCTACTTTTCAATTCTCCACTAAGAGCCACAACTCCATTATACACTATCTATCTTTGAATTACAATTAGGACAATCAAACACCCTGTTTTAAGACCTAAATCCACAACTGCAAATCTTAGAGCTAAGTTTGGTATTTTATCAAAGCTTGTATAAACTGAAGTTAAAAATATAAAATTTCACGAAATATTTGTAAAGCTTTTATTTTTTACATAGCATTGCTACAAACTTCTTTAAAGCAAATTAGGCTATCTTGGCTATCTTTATTACTAAATTTGCTTTATGATTATTTTATATTATAAAGTAATTTTTTAAAATTTTATTAAGATATTGATAAGTTTTGGCTATTTTTTTAGTCTCTTTTTATTTAAATTTATATAAACTATAAAGCCAAAAGCAAACATACAAATCGATAGAATTTGCCCCATACTCATACCAAAAGCTACAAATCCTATACCAAAATCTGGCTCTCTAAAAAACTCACATAAAAATCTAGCTAAAGTATAGAGCATAGCATACATAGCTATCAGTTCGCCATCAAATTTCTTATATTTTCTATAGATGAATAGTATAACAAAAAGCACCAATCCTTCCAAAACAGCTTCATAAAGCTGACTAGGATGACGAAGAGTGCCTGCTACCATAATAGCCCAAGGCTCATTAGTAACCCTACCAAACAACTCTTGATTTAAAAAGTTTCCGATACGTCCAAAAAAGTAGCCAAGAGGAACAGATAGCGCCACAAGGTCTAAAAGCATCCATAAATTTTGCTTATATCTTTTACAAAACATTAAAGTAGCAAGTATAAATCCTACAACAGCTCCGTGATAACTCATACCACGAATCCCGACAAACTCACCATTTACAAAAGGGTTAAAAATTTGCCAAGGATGAAGAAGATAATAGCTAGTATTTGGATCATATATAAGTATATAGCCAAGTCTTGCACCCAAGATCACGCCGATCTCCACCCAAAAAAAGTAATTATCAAGAAGTGAGTTTGAGATACCAAGACTATCTTTTTTAGCAAAATACTTCGCCATTAAAAGAGCGACAACAAGAGCCAAAACATACATTATACCATACCAATGCACACTAAGACCAAAAAGCTTAAAAGCTACTGGATCTATTTTGCTATAGATTAGATTCCAAGAATTTAAATCACTCAAGTGCAACCTTTAGTCCAAGAGATTTTTTTATGATTTTGCAGTAGTCTATCAAAAACTCCCCAAGAGCTCTGTAGTAGTCGGTTTTAGCATTGTATCTTATAAATTTACCAAAAAGCATAAGACTAGGAAGTAGATACTCGCTCAAGTAAAGTCCTAAAAGAGCGTGTGTTTTATCATTTACGTCACTTTTAAATATCACACAGAGCAGAGCTAGCATATTTGAGATATGTGAAGCTTTTAGGTCGCTAAAAGGCTTGTTAAAGTTTATAGATCTATAAAAGCTTTCGATCTTTTCTTCATTAATGTGCTTAAAAAATTTAAGATCGCAAGCGCCTTTAAAGCCGTCAAGGTCATTTGCTATGCTAATACTATCGCAAGTTTGCAGGGCGTTAGCTAAAAACGTATGACCTTTTTTATTTTCTTCATTTTCAGTTTTTATAAGCCAGTTGATATTTAATTTTTTTAAATTTTCATCACTGATCGCAACTCTAAAATTGTTTGCAAAAATAAGAGCCATTATAGAATACGCTTGTGCAACTTTCATAAACAACCTTTTTTAAATTTTAAAACTAAAATTATACACAATACAGCTTAAATTGCATACTCAAACCATCTTTAGCTTCAATGCTCAAAAACATTTTTAACAAATTTTAGTCTTAAAGAGTTTAAAACGACGCTAAATGAGCTTATACTCATCGCTAAAGCCGCATACATCGGATTTAAAAGAAGTCCAAAAACAGGATATAAAACTCCAGCAGCAACCGGTATGCAGACAATGTTATATACAAACGCCCAAACTAAATTTTGTTTGATAGTTTTCATATTGCGTTTTGCCAAATAAATACTATAAGCAACACTTAAAAGATCATTTTTGATAAGAACTATGTCGCCTACGTCTTTTGCTATATCGCTACCACTACTCATTGCTATGCCTATATCGGCTGATTTTAAAGCAAGAGCGTCATTTATACCATCACCTATAAAGATGACAATGCCTTCTTTTTTTAAATTCTCTATAACTTCAAATTTTTTGCTCGGTAAAACGCCTGCTATAACCTCATCAATACCCAGCTCTTTTGCGACTATCTTCGCGATCTTTTCATTGTCTCCTGTAAGCATGATAGGCGTTACACCAAAACTCTTAACCGCACTGATTGCTTGTAAAGCATCATCTTTTAAAGTATCACTTATAGCGATAAAACCTCTGTATTTAAAGCCAAGAGCGACAAGCACAACTCCAAGTCCGCTATCTAAAACTTTTTGAATGCTCTCTTTTTGTTCGCTATCTAAAAATACATTAAACGAATTTAATAGCTTTTCATTGCCTATAAGAATCTCTGAATGTTCTGCGCTGATGCCCATTCCAGGGATATTTTCATAAGCGTAAGTAATATTTTTATCTATATACTCTTTGGCAAATTCGCTAATAGCCTTTGATACTAGATGTTCGCTTAAATTTGCGGCGTTTGCGACTATTTTTAGACTTTCATCATCTAAATTCGAGCTTACGACTGAAATTTGACCTTTAGTAAGAGTGCCAGTTTTGTCAAAAACAGCGTATTTTGCATCTCCTAAGATCTCTAAAATTTGCGGATTTTTGATAATGATACCATTTTTTGCACTTTGAGAAATTCCAACTACGATAGCTATAGGCGTAGCAAGACCTAAAGCACAAGGGCAAGAGATAATCAAAACACTAACTGCAGCCAAAATACCATTAAAAGGCTCACCGCATAAACTCCACAAGGCAAAAGTTCCAAGAGCTATGAACACTACTAAAGGCACGAAAATATTTGCTACTTTATCGGCTAACCTTGCTATAGGCATTTTTTTACTGCTTGCTTCTAAAAGAAGATCTAAAATAACAGAGATTAGCGAATCCCCGCTAAGCTTCGTAACTTTGATATTTATGTAGCCATTTGTATTTAAGGTGCCGGCATTTACGGTATCACCTACGCTTTTAAACACCGGCATACTTTCACCACTTAGCATAGACGCATCTATCTCAGCTCCACCATTTACAATAACTCCATCACAAGGCAGTGTGTAGCCACTTTTTACAACTACGATATCGCCTAATTTTAAATCATTAACTAAAATAGGAGCAGTAGTGCCGTCTTTTTGAAGTACCAAAGCAGATTTTGGGCTTAGATCCATAAGTGCTTTTATATAGTTTCTTGCACTTTTTTTTGATCTTTCTTCTAAAAATTTACCTAAAAGTACGAACGTGATTATCATAGAACAGCTACTAAAATACAGATATTTCATCGCTTCAGGCATTAAATTTGAAAAGCAAAACGCAAAAATAGAGTAGATATAAGCAGCGCTTACACCAAGTGTGATCAAAACATTCATATCATAATTTAAATTTTTTATAGACTTCATAGCATGCTTGAAAAAGTCAAATCCGCAGTAAAATATAACGATACTAGTTAAGATAAAAAGCGCTAATGATTTATATAAAGTCTCGTAAGAATTCATCTCAAAAACCATTATGATGACACTTAAAATAGCAGAGATGATAAGTCTGTTTTTTAAATTTATAGCATTTTTGTTTTGAGCAGCTTCTAGCTCGTCATAGTTATTTACCACGCCAAAACCGAGCTTTTTTATTTTATCTTTTATCTTGTTTATATCTTCATCATTTTGTACTTCAAAAACGCCACAGCAATCAGCAAAACTAACTTTTGAACTAGTCACCCCTTGTATTTTTAAGACATTTTTTTCTATAGCGTTTGCACAATTAACGCAGGTCATTCCTGTTATTTGTATTTTAATAGTCGCCAAGATAGTCTCCTAAAGCTCTCTTATAACGCTAAATCCTAAGCTATTTAATTCGTTTTTAAATTTTTCTACATCTTTATCAAGTAGATCACAGCTAAGCACTCTAGGTTTTACGCTCATATCTACGTCTATATATCCAAAATCATCTTCTAGCGAACTTTTTATGGTATTTGCGCAACGTTCGCAATTTACATTTTCTACTTCAAATTTTTTCATATCAAATCCTTTGTCATATATGTATATTTGTGTCCTAAGATCTCAAGCTCATTACTACCACAAAAACCCAAACTTTCATAATATCTCTTTACTTTTGGTTTTTTAATATCTACTATAAGAGATACTCTGCTAAGACCTAGCTTTTTTGCTCTCTCAAAAACAGCGCTTATAAGCTTTGTAGCGATCTTTTGTCCTCTATAGTCAATACCAACTGCTAAGCTATCTATGTAAAGTTCGTTTTTGATGCATTCTTGTTTGATGTTTGGCTCTTCGCCTAGGTCTTTAAGTCTTTTTATAAAAGGAATATCTAGCCTTTTAGAATCTAAGCCATTATAAGAGCAAATAGCACCTACTACTTTTTGAGCATCTTTAAAAACTAAGATATTTTTGTAGCTTAAGCGATTATCTTCGCCTGTAAAAAACTCTTGTAAAATTTGGTTGCTTTGTTCTAAATTTGACGTACCACTCAAACTAAAAGCGATATCTTCCATAGCTAAATTTAAAAGTTCTATGACCTCTTTAGCATCGTTTTTATCTGCTTCACATATCATTCAAAGCTCCTTTTTTAGTATTATAATTATTTTGATTAAACTCATAATAAATAAAAATTAAGAAGCAATAGCTAAAAGTATTTTGCATAATTAAAGTATAAATTGTCTCATATTTATTGCATCAAAAATAAATTAAATTTAATCATAACAAAGCAAAATAGAGACTAAATTTGAAGTTTAGTAAATTTACTAAATATAAATTCTTTATTTAAAGTAAAATGTAGATATTAGTTATATTATAAATTATATTTTTAATATACTTTACTATAATAGCAAAACTTCAGCAGAAAGGCTATTAATAGGTGATAATATAGATAAAAAGGACGCTTTTAATATATTTCTATACCAAAATATAGATAAACATATAGATATTAAAGTGTAAATCTTTAAGGAGAATTTATGGATAAGATAGGAAATTTAGCTACCATAAGCAGTAACCTATATGATTACAACAGCCATATGGATAAGATAAAAAATGTTGTTGGTAATAATGCAAATTTAGATAATAGCCAAGATGGCATAAAACCATATAAGGTAAGCTCAAAAGATGTGAAATTAGATTTAAAATTAAATTTAGATGAAGCTCAAGAAGAGAAGCTTATTAAAGCATTTGGTTATCAAAAAAATAGCGATGGCACATATGGATATGCACAAAAATTTGATATCATCAATGGCGATTTATCTATGCTGAGCTATCAAGAGCGAGTAAAACTCACTGGGCTAAATGAGAATAGACCACTAAGTGGCTTTACTCGCTATGACGCTGATAAAGTAAGCATTTGGGGCAAGATAACCGGGCTTGATCCAAATTTTAGCAAAGAAGAGATTAAGGATTTGGTGGATTTTATAGATGAAAGTGGCGGCATAGCAATAGAGCAGATAGAAGCACTGCAATATAGCCCAAACTCAAAAAACCGCATACTTAGAACCACGCCATACACAGTAGAAGAGTTAGCCTCGCAAAATGCCAACTCCATAATAAGCCCTTGGCAAATTTATGAGCTTGATGGAGATTTGCCATACACCATATCCTTACTAGACTCAGACCTTAGCGTAGAAGACTTCAAAGCCCAGTGGGCAAAGCATGTCATAAATATACGATATGGCTTAGATATAAATGATGAAGATGCTAAAAACGCAGTGAATATTTTCAAAGAGTTAAAGGCCGGAACATATCAAAATAAAGAAGATAAAGTAAATTTAAACGATGTCCAAAAAGACAAAGATGATGAGAAAAAATTTACTCCCATACAAGGCTTTTCATCAGATAACAAAACTTATAAAGATGAAGCCATAGAGAGACTAAAAAAGCTTTACGAGATGATTAAAAGCGAATTTGATAATGGCAAAACAGAGCTTGAGATATTAAAACAACTAGCAAAATTAAATTTAAAGGTATAAAAAGACTTAACTGCTCTCATATGCCCCGTCTATGATAGCAAATAGAGTTTTGTATGATAAGAGATTTGCTAAATCCGCCAAATGACTTTGCTAACATAAATATTAAAAATTTAAAGCTTTTTTAATGATATGACCTATACTTAGTTGCTGATATATTAGCAAAAAAGCCTTTGATTGTTTTACTAAATCGTATCATTAAAAACCTGCTATTTATAGGAAAGCATAAGATAAAAATGAGTTATGCCTTTTTTGACTTTACTATCTGGCAAACAAGCATAGCACAAAGTAGCACAAAAGCAACTGCGTAAGCTATAAAGCAAGCTTGCGCCATATTTATAAACTTAAGCGAAGGGATAAGATACCAACCCTCACTATAAAAATCTACAAACCATTGCCTAAGCCATGAAAGACTGACACCATAAGGAACCATAGGATTATCATATCCACAATCCCCAGTTGGCTTAAACAAATCAGGCACCCATATATCAAGCCGAAGTCCAAAAGGAAAACTAGGCTCAAATGAGCAACCTTGTACCCCAAAAGGGTCTTCGCTATGAACTGCGTTATGTATAGAATTTAGTTTTAAAGAATACATCATTCCTATAATAGCTCCATAAAATCCAAAAATATATCCGATAATTTTTAGAATAATATTTTTAGGATTTATAGCAGCAATAACGCCGCCAAGAGCCATAACAAGCATAGAAAACCTTATATAAACACACTGTTCGCAAGGCGCCATATAAATATAGTTTTGAAACAAACTATGAGCGACTACAACTAACCCGCCCATAGCCACGACCATAATTATCCAGATAGCTCTTTCATCTTGTAAAGAGGCTATTTTGCCTATCGGATCACTTTTTAAGTCCTTGAAAAACTTCATTTTAACGACCTTATTTTTATGTATGTAGGTATTTTAGCCACAGCATCTATATCTATGGATTATCAATAGCGATTATCTAAGCTTGATAATGTGGTGAAATAAGAATTTACGCTAGAAATTCTTGAGTTCATCCACTCTGTTACATTAAAAAATCTACCACAAAGCATAAGCAAATTTTTCCTAGATGACTTCAATTTATAAGCCTTTTAAGAAATTTCGTCTTGAATATAACTTTTTCTCCTTAATTGAGATTATGATTTTATAAGCTTATTTAAATTTATTTTTGAGTTTATAAAATCGCAACAAAACGATATATTAATTATAGCTTTTCTTTTATTTCAATTGTTTGTATCTTGTCATTTTGTCTTATAGAGTCTAAGACTTTTTTACTATCTTCATCTATAAGAATACCAAAAACAGTATGAACGCCATCTAAATGAGGCTGAGCACTATGACATACGAAAAACTGACTTCCACCGGTGTCACGTCCGGCATGCGCCATAGATAGACTTCCTCTTAGATGTCTATGTTTTTGATTTACGCATTCACATTTTATTCTCCAGCCTGGCCCTCCAGTACCATTACCTAATGGGCAACCGCCTTGGATAACGAAATTTGGTATAACTCTATGGAAATTTAGTCCATCATAAAATCCGCTTTTTGCCAAAGTAGCGAAATTTGTTACGGCTTGAGGCGCTTCGTCTGCAAAAAGCTCTGCAATCATATCGCCCTTATCTGTTTTTATCACGGCGTATTTTAGCTTTGCAAGCTCGTCTTTGTTTATCTCATAAACTTTTAGTTCTTCTCTCATTTTATGTTCCTTTTTTAAATTTAGCTTATTCTATATTTGTATAAACGGCTTGAACATCATCATCGTCTTCAAGTTTATCTAGTAGTCGCTCAAGCTCACCCAAAGCAGATTCATCTAAATTTACAGTTGAGTTTGGGATAAATTGTAAGCTACCTTTTTTTACTTCAAGCCCCATTTTCTCTATACCTTCGCTAAGAGTACCAAAACTAGTATAATCTCCATATATGGTTATAGTTTCACCATCTTCTTCTATATCAGTAAGTCCAGCATCGATAAGCTCAAGCTCCAACTCCTCTATATCGCCACTTGGTTTTACTACTTCAAAGACTGCTTTTCTAGAAAACATAAAATTTAAACTTCCACTAGGTAGCATCTCTCCGCCGTTTTTGCTAAATATCGCTTTGACGTTTGCTACGGTGCGAGTTGGATTATCGGTCGCGGTTTCTACTATAATCTGAACTCCGTGTGCTGCTTTTCCATCATAAAATATAGTTTTTATATCACTACTATCTTTTCCATTTGCTCTTTTTATAGCTGCATCTATGTTATCTTTTGGCATATTTTGAGCTTTTGCCGTTGCTATTGCGGTGCGAAGTTTTGGATTCATTTCAGGATTTATTCCGCCTTCTTTAGCAGCCACTGTTATAGCTTTTCCTAATTTTGGAAAAAGCTTACTCATTTTATCCCAACGAGCCTCTTTTGAAGCACGTCTATATTCAAATGCTCGTCCCATTGTGATCCTTAATCTATTTTTTAAGTTTGCAATTATATCAGATAAAATTTAAATTTAAAATATCTTGAATAAAATAGTCAGTATCGTCGCACTCCAAAAAAGCACAAATAGTAAATTTAATAGAGTGATTCGCCTAAAAAGGCGAATTTATTATAAAATTTGAGATTTTATAGACTCAGTCCATTTTTTGATGCGTTCTTCAGTCTGGTCGCTCTCATTGTCAGCATCAAGCGCAAGTCCTACGAATTTACCATCCTTTAGCGATCTACTCTCATCAAAACTATATCCATCAGCAGAAACTTGACCTATGATATTTGCTCCTTTTTGGGTTAGCTTATCATAGATGATCCCCATAGCATCACAGTATGTATCACTGTAGCTTGAGCTATCTCCCAAACCAAATAAAGCCACAGTTTTACCGCTCACATCTAAACTATCAAAGTCAAAAACATCCCAATCATCTTGCAAATCTCCACTTCCCCAAGTAGAGCTACCGATGATAAGTTTGTCAAAACTATTTATAGTTTTAGCATCAGTGTCAGCTACATTTAATACGTTATCAATACCTAAATTAGAAGCTATCAAATTTGCTGCTTCTTCAGTATTCCCCATACTACTACCAAAAATTATACCTGTCATTTTTTTCCTTTATTATAAATTTTATCACAAACACTATAAGGGACTAGTTTAAGTCTAGCGCCACTCCTAAAACATCCTTTTACTTCTATATGTTTTGTAAATTTAGAATGTCTAGGAAAAACCATATATAGATCTAGGCCCATAGATTCTATACTTTTTGCCATATCGATCTCTTTTGTGAGTTCAACTTCTTGCTCAAAGTCTATCTCTTTAAAGATAGGAAGCACTCCAAGAATGCCCTTGCCATCTGATTTTAAGATCAGTAGATTGTCTTTTATATCGATTTGTTTATCTGGATGTCTTCTTTTTATCTTGTCAAATACATAGTTAAAAAACAAAATTTGAGCATCTAAATTTAGATAAAAATCACCATTTTTATAGACGCTTTTTATGAGTTTGGCTACTTTCATTTTTGGCTCATTTGCAAAAACCGGAAGTTTTTTACCATTTAGATACCCGTTTATTATAGCGTTTGATGTAAAACAAAAACTAATACATTTTTTAACGCTAAATTTATTTTTATACAACAGATCATCTATTCTTTTTGTAAAAATATCACTTATGGATTTTGAGTATTTTACATATTTATTAGGAATTTTGAGCTCATCGCTAACAAAACAATTGTAAAGAGATAGAAATATTTTTAGCCTATCTTCCAAACAAAGTTTGCTATAAAAATTTGGAAATATATCGCTCGTTTTATCAAATCCAAAGCTCATTTATCCGCACACCCAAACTCTTTATCTAGTCCAAAAACTTTGCAGTATTCACAAAAAACACAACTTACACTTCTTTTTGCACAAACGATCGGAATATTGCGTTTTTTAGCTTCACATTTGATTTTTTTCATCGTATTGTGATTTAAAAAACTAGTTAGCATAACAACACACTTAGTATCTTGCGGTATAGGTTTTCTATTTACCCTATTTTCATTTCTAGCATCCCAATGTTCTATGTTGTCTGCACCTAAATCTTTTAAAACTGCTTTGATCGGGGTTATTTCATCTGCACCTATGACTAGCACTGACATTATTAATCCTTCGATAGTTTTTTTGATATCGATTATTATAATATAGCAATACTAAATTTAAACTTATTTTGAATATACTTATCAAAATTAAATATAATCCAAATTTTAAAAATTTGAAAAATATGTTATAATTGCCAAAAAGGATTTAGATGAAAAAAGTTATAATTTTTGCCATTTTACCACTATTTATAATAGGTTGCACTACTAAAAAAATATATGTGCATGATCCTTTAAAAAATGAACTTTTAGCATATACACAAAAATTTGAAGACGTAAATAATAAATTTCTAGTTGTAGCGACTTACTTAAATCCGATACATCAAAATATTTTAGAAGATAAACAAAATGAGTATTTTATACTCTCTATTTACCCAAAAGAAAGCATTATAGACTATAGATCATTTAAAGTAAATAACAACTCAAATGCCACAAAAATAGAAGTTTTAGCAGATGATGATCCGCTTTTAAAACTAACAACATTTAAAATGCCATGGGGTAAATATCTAAAAGTTAGCGCACCGCAAATAGATAGCGATACGCTAAATCTTACTTTTGATAGGATTATAGATATTAGCGGAACTTCTCGCTCTCTCCAGGTATCATTAAATTTTCGAAAAATTGCGAAATCTTTGTACTGGAATTCAAAATAGCAAGATATATAATATAGTTTGAAAGCACCTTTTTTGCGTAGTTTCTACTCTCTGCATAAGGCACTAGCTCCATAGATAAAAACGGCTCATACTTCTTATATGCACTATTTTTGTTAAAAAGATCGCCTTTTTGGAGCATTCTTTTTGTAAAACCTATACCGCCGTTGTAAGCGTATGCTATAAATACTGGATTGCTCAGATACTTTTCTAAGTAATCTAAATGACGATTTGCAAATTTATATGCAACGCTTGGTTTAAACATATCATCTTGATCAAAGCCTTCTATTTTTAACTCTTTTTTCCCTATGTGATTTGCTAAAAATGGCATAAATTGCATCATTCCAAGTGCATAAGAAGTCGAAACCGCACTCGGTACAAACCTACTTTCTTGTCTAGCCAAAGCAAGTATCAGCGCTTTTCTTTTTGTATCATCTGAGCCGATATCTTCCATAAATGGAGTTGGATAAAAGTGAAGTTTATAGTTATGGGCTTTTTCCATTATATAACTATACTCGCCAATAGTGCTTTTAGTAAAAAATCTAGCTCCATACTTTAAAAGCTCAGCACTATCCATTTTAGATATGCTATTTTTCACTCTTTGCCAAGCTAAAGGATCGGTGTAGTCATAATTTAATAGCGTATCTATTTTTGGATTTGGAACTATAATCTTTATCTTTCCACCACCGCTAAATTCTCTTGCATAAAGACTATAGATATTTATATCGCTACTTTTTGCTATGGTTTTTAATAGCTTTTTATCTTTTGTTATCAGATATACCCAAAAATTTGCATTATCTCTTTTACTAGCTGCAGTTGCGTTTTTTGCCGCACTACTAAAAAATCTCAAAGCGTCTTCATCTCTATGAAATAAAATAGCATTTAGCCCAAGTAAAAATGCGACATCGCTATCGATAAGATCACTACTACTAATTCTTATGAGATTATGCCTAAACTCATTGTATTTTCGATTTATCACTATATCATTTATCAAAGCTTTAAACTGCCGATTTGAGCTTATTTTCGCTACAAATTTACTAGTAAGATTATGTTCGTTTAAAAACTTCTCTTTATCTCTACTTGCATTATAGCATTTTAGATAGCTAGCAGTATCGTTAGTATTTATATAGTATAAAACAGGATCTGGCATATCAAAACCGATGATAAAATTTGCCAAAGACGGCGATACATTTTTAAATTTATCCGCCAACTCTTTTCTCTTTTCTCTACTAAGAGTTTGTAAGTATTTAATAGTGACGATCGCATTTTGACAAGTCGCATTCGCTTCTAAAAGATTGTTTGCATTTATGCCACGACAGTCTAAAGTAACCTGCTTTGAGACGCCTATTTTATCTTCTATCTTGCTTTTTATCTTTCCAGCATATCTATAAACATAATGTTTTAGCTGAGCTATCTCTTTTTTACTCGGTTTTTTCTCATTAATATACCGGTATATGTAATAATCTCTTGCCAAACCGCGTGGGGCAGTTTTTAGTTCTTCTATGTTTAAAACTTGTGAATTTAAAAAAGAGCTAAAAAATATAGCTATTAGACTAAAGTTTATTAGCGATTTCAAAGAGCAATCCTACAACAAACATATCTAAAAACTGAAGTACTAAAAGCACAATGATAGGAGCTATATCTATACCGCCAAATACAGTTGGAATGCGTGTTTTACGAACCAACTCATAAGCCGGAGTTGTGATGCGATAAAGTATCTGAACGACCTTATTATACGGATCTGGATTTACCCAGCTAATAAGAGCTGCAGCAATAATCACCCAAGTATAAGCCGTGATAACAATATGAAGTAAATTTGCCACAGATACTAAAAACAGACTCAAAACCATCATAATACTATCTCCTTTATATCGTCTTTTATAAGATCATAAAGCTCTTTTAGCTCAGGTCCGTGCTCACTTTTTGTTAGCAAAAGACGAAGTGGCATAAAAAGTGCTTTGCCTTTTAAATTTGTCTTTTGAATGATAGCGTTTTTAAATTCATCAAAACTATTAGGGATATCTAAATTTAGTATAGCATCTTTTATCAAATTTGCATTATCGCTCCACTCGCCATCGATATTTTTATGAGTATAAATTTGATCTATTTTAGCCTTGATTTCTGGGATAAGACTGCTTTCTTGAGTATAAAATCTAGCCAAACTAGGCTTATTAAATCCAAGCTCTTTTAATCTCTCATCGCTAGCCATTTTTATATGTTCGCGATTTATCTGAGCTAGTTTATCTTCATCGAATCTGGCTGGGGATTTGGATATATTTTTGATATCAAACCACTTTATGGCGTCATTCAAGCTAAATATCTCACAAGGCGTTTTGTTGCCAAGCAAAATAAGATAATTTGCAATAGCTTCAGGCATATAACCTTTTTCTAATAGCCATTTTACAGATGAGCTATTTTCTCTCTTGCTCATCTTTTTACCTTCTTTATTTAAAATGATAGGAAGGTGCGCATAGCCAATTTTACCGGTATAACCGAGTGCCTCACGAATGAGATTTTGTTTTGGGGTATTACTCACGTGATCTTCACCCCTTATAACAAAAGTAACGCCCTCAAGCATATCATCTATCGCACAAGCGAAGTTGTAAGTAGGAGTTTTATCTGCTCTTAAAAGCACAAAACTATCGATGTTTTGCGGTTCAAATTTAACCTCACCTTTTATAGCGTCATAAAAACTTTGTGGCTCATTTTTGATTTTTAGGCGAACTGCTGCTGGATGAGGATTATGAAGTACCTCATCGTCACTTAAATGCTCACAAGCACCATCATATCTATACGCTTCTCCAGCTGCCTTTGCAGCTTCTTTTTTAGCTTCTAAGCTTTTTTCATCGCAAAAACATAAAAACGCTTTTTTTTCGCTCAAAAGTTTAGCTGCAAATTCTTGATGAAATTTGAGATTTTTACTTTGATAATACAGCCTATCCCATTTCACGCCAAATTTAGTCAAAATATCAAAAATTTCTTTGTCTTTTCCGTCGATATTTCTAGCATTATCAGTGTCTTCTATACGTAAAATAAATCCACTTTTATCTTGAAGCGAACATATATAGTTAAATAAAGCGACTCTTAAGTTACCTATATGCATATCCCCTGTAGGCGATGGTGCGAAACGATACATCTATTTTCCTTAAAAAAATTTAGGATTGATTATATCATATATAGGTTAAATATTATCTTTGCAAAAAGTCTTTATCAAGCTTTTTTATAAGGTATTTTATCTTCTAAATTTGCTAATTCAAAACCTTTTAGTCTAAGTCTGCAACTATCACATTTACCGCAAGCCTCATCTTCGCTATCATAACAACTCCAAGTAAATTCAAGAGGAACTTTTAGTTCTAACGCTTTTTTAACGATATTTTCTTTAGTGTAATGCACTAAAGGCGTTCTGATTTTGATACTATTGTCGCTAGTTCCTAAATTTATAGCTTTATTCATCGCTTTTATAAACTCTTCACTGCAATCTGGATAGCCACTACTATCTTCTTCTACAACTCCTATAAATATAGCTTCGCAATCTTCTTTTTGTGCAAGTGCAGCTGCGATACTAAGGAATATTCCGTTTCTAAAAAAGACGTAGGTTATAGGAAGATCACTTTTTACACCATCTTTTGGCACCTTAACATCTAGATCTGTTAAAGCATTTCCGCCGATATTTGCTATGAAAGAAGTATCTAAGATCACTTTTTTGCTTACACCTAAACACTCACAAATTTTGTGAAAACAATCTTTTTCTTTATTCATAGTTTTTTGTTGATAGTCAAAGTGAAGTGCGATTATATCATAGCCTTCGTTTTTAGCGATATATGCAGATAAAGCACTATCCATTCCGCCACTTATCACGCAAACTGCTTTTTTATTTTTCACGTTCTTTTTCATTAGTTAAGTTCTGACTTTATACTCTCTACTAAATTTAAAACTTTTTCTTCCAAAAGCTTAACAAACTCTGGGCTACTAGCCTCAAATCTAGTGACTAAAACCGGCGTAGTATTTGAAGCCCTAACAAGCGCCCAGCCACCATCAAATTTAATCCGAACGCCGTCTATATCGATGATATCAAGGATATTTGGAAGTCCATTATCTTTTTTATTTAGTTCTTTTTTTAACTCATCTATGATTTTAAATTTGGTTTCGTCTTTAGTAGATACTTTTATCTCATCTGTTGAGTAAAGCACCGGAAGTTTATCTAGCTCAGCATCAAGCTCAAAGCCTTTTTGAATCAGCTCCAAAACTCTTATCATCGCATAAATAGCATCATCAAAGCCAAAAAATCTCTCTTTGAAAAATATATGTCCGCTAACCTCAGCAGCCATATCTATATTCAATTCGCGCATCGCTTTTTTTATGTTACTATGACCCGTTTTTCCCATAAAAGATTTACCGATCTTATCGATTTCATCATACATATTTTGCGAGCATTTAACCTCGCCTAAAACTCTAGGATTTTTCATATTTTTAGCATAAAGATAGGCTAAATCATCGCCTTTTATAACCCTTTTTTTGGTTAAAACAGCTATGCGATCTGCGTCGCCATCAAACCCAAAACCGATCTCAAATTCACCCTTTAGTGCAGTTTTAAGATCTTTTAAATTTTTTTCTTCACTAGGGTCTGGATGATGATTTGGGAAATTTCCATCTGGCTCTTTGTAAAGCAAAGTCGCATTTAAACAAAGAGCTTTTACGACTCTTTCTAAGACTATCCCAGCAACTCCATTAGCGCAGTCACAAATAATCTTAGTTTTTAATCCTTTTAAATGAGAAAACTCTTTTTCATAAAACTGAACGTAGCGACTCAAAACATCAAATTTAGTTGCACGAAAATCATCTTTTACGACTTCGCCACTAGATAAAAATTCATTTACGCTATCTTTTAATTTTTGCAGATCAGCTCCAAAAAAACTTTCAACGCCAATAGTAATCTTAAAACCATTATACTCTTTTGGATTATGACTTCCGGTGATCATTATATTTGCATCAAAAATACCTGTAAAAACACTAAAATATCCAACCGGAGTCGGTAGCATTCCTATATCAAAAACCTCAAGTCCAGCTCTATTTAAACCACTAACCAAAAAGCCAAAAAGAGCTCTAGCGCTAAGCCTTGCATCAAATCCTACGCTAACACTTTTAACGCCACGATTTTTCATAGTGATTCCAAGACAATAGCCAATAGCTTTTACGCTAAGCTCATTTAAATCCTTTTCATAGATCCCGCGTATATCATACTCTCTAAATATTGTTTCAAACACTTTTCATCCTTTAATAAGCGTTATACTAGCAAAAATAAAGTTAAATTTTATTTAGTCTAGATTTTACCCTTTCAAGCTCTTTGCTCTGCCCTATTCTATAAAGTGCAAAATCATATTTTACTGGATCGCTACTATCAAATATTTTTAAATTTGAAGTAATACACAAAGCCGCCTTGTAATCATAACTCTTACGATCACAAAGACCAAGCTCTAAACTAACTCTATGAGTATGCGTATCAAGCGGAAGTATAAGCTCACTTTTTGGTAGGTTTTTAAATAATCCTAGATCTATATCGCTATCTCTTACCATCCATCTAAGCCACATATTGTAGCGTTTATACGGACTTTTAGGCTCTTTATCAAACCCACGTCCAAAGAAAAACTCATAACCATCACTCTTATATAAATTTAGTTTATAAATTTGAGCTATAAGCTCATTTATAGCATCTACCATTAAAGATCGCTTATTAAAACCATCTAGCAAAATACCTTGTAAATCATACTCTTTTAAGCGTTTTATCGTTATAAAGATCTCGCTTACGTCAGAGCTATTTTGAAAACGATACAAAATTTTTTTTGATTTAAACTCTTTTCTTATCTCATCATCGCTAAGATTTAGCATATCAAAATCTAGAGAATTTAAAAATTTAACTATCATTTTTGCGTTTCCATACGCAAATAACGCACAGATCAAAGCTATAAACGGATCTTTAAATTTAGATGCTATTTGAAGTGGATCGGCTTGAGAGTATAAATTTACTATCGTATTTTTGCTTGTAAGATGCTCATCTAAAATCTCTTTTAAATAACTATTATTCATAATTTATTGCTTTAATCCTATCAATGTTTCGAGCATTTTTTCTACAGTCGTTATTATCTTAGCTGCAGCTCCATAACTTGATTGAAATTTGATTAAATTTGAAAGTTCTTCGTCTATATTTACGCCACTTATTGATTGAAACTCAGCATATACACTCTTATGTAAAGATGTATTTGTGCTGTTTATGCTATTTACAGACTCAGTTTTTGCTGCTATATCAGTAGTGAGATATCTGTAGTACCCAGATATCGTTTCATTTTTAGTAATGCCATTTTCTGAAATGAAATCTAGTTTTAAATTTTGTAAATTTACCATAGCGTTCGCCATACTATTATCTCCGTTGATAGGAGCTTTATTACCTTGTATCTTTGAGCTATCTTTAGCCAAAGAACTTTCGATTCTAATACTAGCAGCATCATCGCCTTCAAAAAATTTACTAAGACCAAAAACACCAGCGAAATTTGTTCCATTATCTTGTATGGCGATTTTATAATCTCCTGAAGCGTATTTTGGTGTAAAGCTTAAATTTCCTGTTTTTGTTATCTCATCATATTTAAAATTTGCTACAAAATAATCATTTACATCATTATTTAAGTTCTTATCGCCGTTATCATCAGTATCTGCGTTAAAGTCACTAACTATAGAATTGCCTTGAGTAGTATCGTTCATAGAAGTTGTTTGATTGATATTTATAGTTTTTTTAGCTACTTCTTTACCAGAAGCATCATAGATAATAACATCAAAACTTCCATTTTTTATATTTTTATCTATGTTTTGAAGAGTTGTATTGTCTCTCATGCCAGAGATATCAGCAGTATTCATCTTATCTTGAGCTGAGCTTGCATAGATATTATTTGTCTGCTGAATAAGAGTCTTTGCAAATGTATCTAAATTATCTCTAAATTCAGTAATCATACCATCAGTCATATTGCCATTTTCATCGCTATATCTACCTCTAAGATCTAAAATAGCTCCTAGCTTTCCACCTGTTATCTTTGAGCTCATATTAGCTCTTGTCTCATCGTTTAGTTCGTAAAATATATCGCTAAAGCCGTATTCGTTTTTGTTAGATTCGAGTTTTAGCGGATGAAATGTTACGCCATCAATCAAAGTAATCCCGCTTATATTTAAGTTATAGTTTTTACCTTGATCTGTCAATGTTCCACTCACAGTGCTATCGCTATAAAGCTCATTTTTAAATGTAGAGATATTTACTAGCTTTGACATAGTTAGTTCAAGTTGGTCTCTCTTATCTCTTAAATCATTTGCGTGATTTATCCCATTTGATTCTACAGATTGAATCTCAGCATTTATACCAGCTATCTGCTCTCCTAAACGATTTATCTCATCAACTGTAGTTTTTACTTGATCATTTACTATAGTATGTATTTTTTCTAGTTGATTTGAAGTATCGTTTATACGTGAAGTTAAAGTTTGAGTTAATTTTAGTAAATTTGTCTTTTGTGAGCTCTCATAAGGATGAGAGGCAAAATCATTCCACGCACCAAAATAATTTTCTATATCTCTTATAAGTCCAGTATCTTGAAGATCAGGAAATCTTTGAGCTATCTCTTGCAAAACTTGTTGTTTATATGTTGTATTTTCTAGGTTACTAGTCGCTGTTTTTAATCTATCAAATGTAAATTCATCGTGAATTCTAATAATAGTATCTACTTTTACACCAAGACCTATATCGCCAGGAGTTGAGTGAAATGGTTCGCGAGCAGATTGAACTACTCTTTGTCTTGTGTAGTAGTCGCTATTTACGTTTGTTATATTTTGACCAGTAACCTGAATTTGAATTTGAGCCGCACCTAGCCCAGAAACTCCAGTATATAATGAATCAAAAATTCCCATCTCAAATCCTTAATTTAAAAAGTTGCTCCGTACTCATATTTTTATCGACGTACGATGAGTCGCTATCTTTGCCAAACATCTTTTTTACTAAAGAATCATAAAACTCTTTGACCGCCACGACAAATTTAGCATACTCTTTATTTTTATTTTGCAACAAAACCAAAGATTCTCTTAAAACACCTAGTTTATCTTTGATCTCATCTGAGAGAATACTAGCAAGATCTGTTCCGTTGTGTTCGCTAGAAATTTTTATGAGCTCTTTATCTAAAAGATTTTTTGTATTTTCAAATTTTTTGATGATAATAGCTTTTTGTCTTGTATGTTCGTCAAGCTGAGTATGGTCTGCGTTTTTGATATTTTCTATATCTTTTTGTGTGATCTCTATGAGTTCATTTAAGAGAGCTATACTCTCATCTAAGTATCTATTTATCATAAGACTGCTCCTTTATCTAACTCAAAGGAGCAACGCTTTACATAAGGGAATCTGCTATTTTACTTGCTAGACCTTTAAGGTCTATCTTGTAAGTGCCTTCATTTATCTGTTTAGCTATAGCATCAACCCTACTTTCTGTACTACTTTGAGTATCTTGTGTTGATTGTGTTTTTTTTGTTCCGTTTTTTTGTACTGACTCATTTTGTGCGATGTATTGCACAGAACCTACAGAATTTATCATATTAAATCCTTTTTAACTTTGAAAGCTAAATCGGATAAAATAATTTTTTATTTAACCTCTCTCTTTTAAAAAATTAAACAACATCTCGCTAAATCCTAATCCTCCGCTAAGTGCCTTACTCATCGTATCATTATACATTGATGAGTAGATCTTATCTCCTGCATCTTTTGGAAACAAAGAGTTTTCGTTTTTTATAGAGATATCTAAAACCTCTTTTACTAAAAATGCTTCAAAAGCATCTGTTTGCTCTTTTAAAAGAGCGTCATCTTTAGAAAGACTTTTATCTTTCAAATTTGGCGTGCTTAATTTGTTGTAAGCATCAAGTGCTAAAGAGTTATCTACTTGCATTATATGATCTCCACTGGCGCATGTATGGCTCCTGCTCGTTTAAGATTTTCTATGATGGCTATGATATCTTTTGGACTAGCTCCTAGCTTGTTTAAAGCCCTTGTTATGTTTGCAACCGTAGTTTGGTTTGCACCGATTTTTAGCGTATTGTTTGCCGTATCTATAGACGTGTTCCCGCCTATATCCACGTCCGTTGCATTTTGTGTCCCATCATAAGTATTTGGATCTATCTTTATAGTTATGGCTCCATGAGATATGACGACTGGATCGACTGTGATATTTACACCGCTCACTACGGTTCCAGTTCTTTCATCTATGATGACTTTTTCATCTGCTTTGTAGTTCATATCTACGTCTAAAACTCTAGCTAGAAACTCTACCATATTTAAATTTGCAGGTTTTGCTAGTCTTACTGTTCTTGGATCTATGGCAGTAGCAGACTTTGCGCCAAATTTCGCATTTATAGCTCTTTGCATATCTACTGCTGTTTGAAAACTTGAGTTTTTAAGACTTAGATTTGCAAATTGTTGAGTGTAGATATCAAATACAACCTCTTTTTCAACCAAACCACCAGCAAGTATAGTTCCAACAGTAGGATGATTTCCGCCTTTACTTGTTCCGCCGCCTATAGTCAAGGCTCCTTGGGCAAGAGCGTATATATCGCCATCAACGCCTTTAAGAGCAGTCAAAAGCAAGGTGCCACCTTGAAGATTTTTAGCATCGCCGATAGAGCTTATAGTCACGTCTATCTTATCGCCTTGTCTTGCAAAAGGCGGAAGCTTGGCTGTGACCATCACAGCTGCTGTGTTTTTTGATTTTATATCATTTGGATCTATTTTTACATTTACCGTTTGTAGCATATTTGATAAAGATTGAATAGTAAATTCACTACTACTGCCATCTCCAGTACCATTAAGTCCTACAACAAGACCATATCCTATAAGTTGGTTTTCACGAACGCCGATTATGCTTGCTATGTCTTTGATCTGAGTAGCATTTAAAGTCGCGCAAAAAGATATCAAAATGCAAAGCCTAACTATAAATTTCATATCAATCCTTAGAATTTTAAAGAGTAAAAGCAAAAGTTATTCCAAATTTTGCTTTATGATAAATTTATGATCTGAATTTGTTTATTAAATTTGGTAGTAGCTTAGCGTGGTTTTACCAAATTTTCGTGATTTAAACTTTATAAATTCGCCACAACTATTTGGCGCGTCATAGCTAGATATATGTTCGATAACAACTAAATATATCTTTGATCTATCTATAAAAGTCAGCATATCCCAGACTTTTTTATAGATATCTTCAAAACCCTCTCTTATATCAAAAGGCGGGTCTATATATAAAATCACGTCGCTGTTTTTACTAACAAGTTCAGGCGTGATCTTAAAAGTATCTGCGTTAAAAGCTTTTATATTTTCATCTTTCAAACTTAAGGTATTAGCAAGAGTAAGCTTAAAGGCATTTTTATCTATCTCTATAGCATAAGCATTTTTTGCTCCGTTGCTAAGAGCTTCCATAGCCATAAGAGCAGATCCGCCAAAGACCTCTATAAACGTCTTTTCATAAAGCTCGTTTTGGATAGTGTTAAAAAATGAACATTTTACGATAGATTTTGTACTCCTAGTAGTCAAAGAGCTAGGAAGCATTACTTTTTTGCCTTTGTATTTTCCACTAGTTATGGTTGTAAATAGGTTATTTTTCATATTCGTTTTTTATCAAATTTAAAAGATCTGTTTTAAATTTATCTATTAAATTCGATAAATTTTGCTCAAAAGAACTACTCTTTGCCTTAAATAAAGTAGCGCTTTTTTGTATCTCTATAGCAGAGTAAAACTCTTCAAGAGTGTTTATTAGAGACTCTTTTGTAAATGGAATCTTTAGATATGGAGATTTTTCATCTATTACGAAAACAGGTTTATCAGAATCTATTTTTTTATCACTTATTATAAAATCACAATCCTTTTTTGAAGTATAAAAATCGTCTAAAAATAGTCTTAAACTCTCACTAAGTAATAAACATTCGCACTGCGTAAATATCTTCATAAAATCTCCTAAAGGTTCGTATTTTAACATATTTTATCTCAATATTTCAATATAACTATAAAAATTTATCTTTCTTAACCGATATTTGGATTAGACTATAATTTCAAAGGATGTGAAATGGAAATTTTTAAAGTGGCTTCACAGCAGCTAGATACTCAAATATCTACTCAAAACACTCAAAATACTCAAAATACAAGAGCGGTTGAACATGCAAATAATGAACAAAATACAAAAAACTCTACGCAAGCTATGGATAGCAAAAGCGTAAATGAAACCATAAAAAAACTAAATGAAGATATGCAAAGACTTGAAACAAATGTAAGATTTGGATATAACGATAAAATAGATGCAATGTATGTAAACGTCACAGAAGCAAATAGTGGTAAAACTATACGTAAAATTCCAACCGAACATGCTATGAAAATGACTGAATATTTCAAAGAAGCTATTGGTATGCTTTTTGATAAAAAGGAGTAAAAAATGGCATTAGGAAGCGTAAGCGCAATAGGCGTATTTGGTAAAATAAATGGCGGTGAAAAAACAGCTTTAAATGATGAGCTTATACAAACACTAAAACAATCAGATGAAAAAGCAACAATAGATCCGATAACAAAAAAAATAACAGCAAATCAAACAAAACAGACTGATCTGACTGCTATAACAACACTTCTTAGCAGTTTTAAAACAAGTGTTTCATCGCTGACTGATAGTTCAAGCTATATGGCAAAAAAAGTTAGTAGCACAGGAAGCAATAACGCTACTGTCTCTGTAGCAAATGGCGTAAATGCTGGAAATATGAGTATAAAGGTAAATCAGCTAGCCACAAAAGATTCATACCAAAGCAAGACTTTTTCTATGAGTAATAGTCCAGTGCTTACAGATGCCAAATCAGCTTCATTTAATATATCTATAGGCGATAAAACTTACACTATAGAAGCAGATAAATCAACATCATTAGATGATATAGCAAAACAGATAAATGAAAAAACAGAAGGCAAAATAAATGCAAAAGTCCTAAATGTAGGCGGCAATGAGCCTTATAGACTAGTGCTTAGTTCAAGCGAAACTGGCAAGAAAAATGAAATCAAATTTAGTCTTTATGAAGACAAAGCTAACACTAGCTCATCAACAACATCACAAACAAATGACAAAGAAAATTCAAAAAAATTACTTCAAGCACTTTTTAATGGTATTACAGAAAAAGACAACAACGTTACTTTTAGTGATGGCGGAGTGACACTAAGCAAGGCTAGTGATGCAAAATTTAGCTTTAACGGTATAGAAATCACTAGAAGCACAAATACTATCAAAGATCTTCAGCTTGGAGTGACTATAAATTTAAATAAAGTAGATAAAAGTGACGAATATACAAATTTCAATATCACTCAAGATACCGAAACTGTTACTAAAAGCATTCAAGATATGATAACATCATATAACTCGCTTGTAAATAACCTGCAAGTTGCAACATCGTATAATACAGAAACAAAAGCTAGTGGAACTTTTCAAGGAGTTTCAGAGATAATAAATATAAAAACCAGCTTAAATAAGATCATAAATGGTGTCGATAGCAATGGAAAATCATTGCAATATTTTGGTATTAGCTTAAATAAAGATGGACTTCTAACACTTGATAGTGTGAAGCTAAAAGATAAGCTAGAAAATGATTTTGATAATTTCCAAAGTTTCTTTAGCACAGCTACAACATATACAAACGTAAGCACAAGATCAACTGGAATACAAGAAAATACAAATCCAATAAAAGGAAAACTCAAAATCAATGATAAAGAAATTGATATAGAATTAAAAAGTAGTGATAAAAAAGAAAAAACCAAAGAGCTTTTAAAAGCTATAACAAATGCAGGAGTTACCGATATCGCAGCTAGTTTAGATACAAATGGAAATTTGGTACTAAAAGGTGTAGGTGGAGCAAATTTAAAAATAGATGGCGAAGAATCTTTCCTTCAAAATCTAGGTCTAAAAAAAGTAGATCTAAAAGGTAGCTCGACTACTACGACTGGATTTTTTGAAAAATTAAAAGATACACTAAATGGCTTAATAGGAACAAATGGAACTTTGACAAACTATGCAAATAGCTTAGTATCTGAAAACAAAAAATTATCGACAGAAAAAGAAAACACACAAAATAGAATAAATGAAAAATATGAGCGTATGCAAACTCAATTTTCTCAATATGAAGTTATTTTAAATAAACTTAGTAATCAAATGAGCACCCTTTCATCTATGATCGAAATGGCGACAAAAGACAAGTAGGACAAAAAAATGCAAACAAATTTAGCCTATCAAGCGTATAATCAAAATAATATGGGCATAGAATCTCCTAAGAAGCTCATCACAATGCTTTATGAGGGGATTCTTCGTTTTATTTATAGAGCAAAAAAAGCTATGGACGATGGTGATATAGAAAATAAAGTCTTGTTTTTAAACAAAACAAATGCCATATTTTTTGAGCTTATAAACTCACTAGATATGAGACAAGGCGCTGTTTCTCAGTATCTAAATGGACTTTATGCTAGACAAATTCAGCTCATAGCAGAAGCAAATTTAAAAAACGACAAAGCTCCTCTAGATGAAGTAATTCATGTAACAAGAGAGCTACTTGATGCGTGGCATGATGCTACAAAAGAAGAGTAATGATGAACTGGATAGATGAGTTTAAAATAGCTCTTGTAAATGAAGATCTTGACAAAATAGACTATCTTACAAATAATTATCCAAATGAGATGAGCTTAGATGAGATGAGAAGCACTTTAGCTCTTGTAAATGAAGCTGTAAAAATGTTTAAAGAAAAACAAAAAAAACTTGATATCGAGTTTCAAAAGATAAAAAAAGTAAGACAATATAGCATATAAAAGTGCGACCATAAGCCGAGTTCTGTTTATGGTAGTCATTTATCTAAATTTTGATTTCACAATCAAATTTGAGCGAAGGGTTGAACATAAGACTCCAAACCATCCCTTCTTGCTGCAAGTTGGGTTTACATAGCCAAATGTATTACTACAAATGCTGGTGAGCTCTTACCTCACCGTTTCACCATCACCGCAAAAGCGGTAGTTTTCTTTCTGTTGCACTATCCCTTAGGTTTCCCTAGCCACCTGTTAGGTGGAACTCTGTCTTATAGCAGCTCGGACTTTCCTCAAGACTTGCGTCTTGTAACTACCAGTCGCACTGATCTGATTGTATCTAAAAACATTTTAAAGCAAGTTAAATCTCAAATATATCTCTACCCAAAATTTCTTTCAAAACAACGGTCGCATAAGAGCCTTTTTGAAGTGTAAAACTCATACTAAACTGAGCTTGTTGCTCGTTGTATTTGTATTCTAAATTTTCTATCCAAACCCAAGCGTATCTTCTTGAACCGCTCATCAAATGCTTAAAATTATTTGCCTCTTTAAAAAACATATCTTCGATTTCTTTAGCTACGTCCTTGCTCTCATAAGCCTTAGCGCCTACTATAAGCCCGGAGCTAGTCCTATCTCTAGCGACAAATTTTTCAACTTCAGCTTCTAAATCCTCACATAAAAAGACTTTGCCATATGGATAATGCTCTAAAACTTCGCCTTGTAAAAGTTTGAAAAACTGCTTTTGGGATTTTAGACTAGCGATAGTCTGTTTATCAAATTTATATATCTCTTTTAACTCATTTGCATTAAAACACTCACTAAAACGGCTAATTTCCACTCTTTTGCTAAGCCATTTATTAAACAAGTCGCTTTGATAAGCAGATATGAGAAAATCCCTAAGTTTTGGGTTATACTTCCCAAATACTTTTTTATCGCCGCAATTTAGTGCTTTTAAAATTTCTAGTCCGCTTTTTGAATTATCACCAAATTTACCAAATCTTTGATATCCAAAATAGTTCGGATAGCCGTTTTTATCGATTAAATTTAAAACTTCTCTAAGCCTAGTAGCCTCACTAGGAAGTACTTTTTTAAGTCTGATAAAAAAATTATTTGATTTTAAATGACCGAGTTTTATTTTGTTATTATGCCTTGTTGTGTTTAGAATTTTTAGTTTTTCGTGGCTAAAATTGCTTAAATTTTTTTCAAATTTGACTGGCAAACTTATAAATTGCGTCGTCATTCCCTCTTTATCTTTTAGACCAGCATAGCCAAAATCACGTATCTTAGCACCGCTTTCACCACTCAATATGCTAAGAGCCTGAGCGGTAGTAAGATCTTTTTTTTGAATTTCGACGATCAGATGCTCGCCACTTCCACTAAACTCATAAAGAGGGTTTTCACGCACGACAAAATCGCTAGCATTTTTACTAAAATGTGCATTTATAGGCGAATGAGTAGTCGAAAGAAGTGGCTCAAAAATGGGTGAATTTTCCATGTGTTTTTTGTTTTCCTTTTATGATTTTTCCTAAAATATTTAGCTTCACACGGCATCTTTTTGCCTCATTTTGCACTCTTTTTAGATTGCGAGGAGACACGCAAAAAAGCAGTTCATACTCCTCGCCACTAAGCCACTGCAATTTAGATACATTTTTGTAAAATTTAACCCTAAATTTAGAACAGATCTTTGGTAGATCACTAGCTAACCCGTCGCTGATATCCATAGCACATTTTATAAATTTAGCCGAATGTTTCATAAATTTATCTCTTAAAATAGGAGTTTTAAATTTAGACTTGCTAGAGATATGTCCGCCATTTAGCAGAGTTTTAAGCCCTTTTAAAGAGCCACCAAGGCTTCCTGTATAGCAGACTAGATCCCCTAGTGCTGCGCCTTTTCTACTCACTTCTTTGGCATTTTGAAGATATGAGATAATACTTAAGCTGATAGTTATCTCGCTAGATTTTACGGTATCGCCACCGATGATCTTAACGCCGTATTTCTCAGCAGTAAGCTTTATGCCTTTACAAAGCTCTAAGATATAGCTATTTTTTAAATTTGAAGGCACACCAAGTCCTAGAAGAGCAAAACACGGCACCGCGTTCATAGCAACAGCGTCGCTTAAATTTACTAGCATCGCTTTTTGACCGATCTCAAATGCACTAAGCCAACCACGCTTAAAATGCGTATTTTCCACAAACATATCTTTGCTAAGCACCATTTTACCAACTACAGCGCCATCATCGCCGATAAATTTATTTGTAAAAATATCTATGATATTTTGTTCTTTATCCATTTATTTTCGACTCTAAATACGCCCAAGAAGTTTTTGTATCAGTCATACTTAAGACTCTGCCGTATTCGCAAAAATCTTCGCTTGAGTATTGGCAAAACTCGCTTAAAGCATTTTTGTATCCGCCTCTTATGGTAGCCTTGCCTCCATCTAAAAATCCAGCACCCGCAAAAAGCAAAATACCAAGATCTAAGCCTATTTTTAAATTGGCCTCTAAGCCACTTTTTATCCAACTCAAAAATATATCATCATATCTTAAATTTAGAGCGCCAACGCCACTTGGGATAGCTACTATATCATACGCGTATAAAGACTCTGAGTGTCTTTCTGCTCTTAGCTCGAAGCCTCTTTCATCAAGCACAACTTCACTTAAAGATACCACTTCAAAATCAAGCTTATTTTTGGTAAAAAAGTCATAAATTTTGGCAAAACTAAGCAAATTTACTCTATCATACAAAACAATACAACTCTTCATTTTTAAACCTTATAAATTTGTATAATATTAGCAAATACTCTATAAAATAGTTATAAATTTAGCAACATTTTGCTATAATCACCCTCTTTTAAATAAAATAATTATAAAGCTAATCAACCAACTAGGTGATAAATGTTTGATATAAAAAAAGCAAAAGAACAAGAAAATTTCAGAGAGATCAAAAAGACAAGAACACATTCTAAATTTATCGAAATTAATGGCAAAACACTTCTAAATTTAGGAAGTAACGATTATTTAGGTATAGCCACAAACGCAAATTTAAAAAACGAATTTCTAGAAATTTGCAAAGATAAAGATTGGTTTTTTGGTTCAGGAGCAAGCAGACTAGTTTATAGTGCAAATGAAGAATTTGACAAGCTAGAGAGCTGGTTTGAGACTAAATTTAATTCCAAAAAAGCGGTGATTTTCAACTCTGGATATTGTGCAAATCTCAGCTGTATCTCAGCTTTAAATGGCGATAAAACGCTATTTTTAGCAGATAAACTAATCCACGCTAGTATGATAGATGCTCTAAAACTTGCAAATGCAAATTTCAAAAGATTTGCTCACAATGATAATGAAATGCTAGAAGATTTACTCAGACAAAACAGCGATAAATTTGATCACATCATCATACTAACAGAAGCGGTATTTAGTATGGACGGAGACAGCGCTGATATAGAATTTATGGTAAATTTAAAAAAGACTTACCAAAATGTTTTGATTTACGTCGATGAAGCGCACTCGTTTTTTGTCAAATCACAGCTTGGGCTTAGTGCAGAGCTGGGGCTTGATAGGCAGATCGATTTTTTGTTAGTAACTCTTGGAAAAGGCGTCGGAAGTAGTGGCGCAGTGATGATAAGTAGTAATGAATTTAAAGATATTTTTGTAAATAGCGCTAGAAGTCTTATCTTTTCAACAGCGATTCCACCTATAAATGTAGCTTGGACGAATTTTGTTTTGAGTAAAGACCATAGCATCAAAAGAGCAAATTTAAAAGAAATTATCAAATTTTTAGGGATAAGTGATAGTCATATCAGCCCTTTTATAGTCGGTGAAAACAAAAAGGCACTTGCGCTTTCACAAAAGCTTTTTGAAGCAGGATATTTCATACCGGCGATTCGTCCGCCGACTGTTCCACTTGGAAAATCAAGACTTCGCATAAGCTTAAGGGGTGATATTTTAAGTGAAGATTTATTAAATTTAAAAGAGATTTTAGATGAAAATAGATCTAATTAAAGACAAGAAAAAGCTAATACTGCTATTTTTAGGATATTCTTTTACTCCTAGCTCAGTTAAACACTTAAATATTGATGACTACGGACTTTGCGTAGTTTATGACTATAGCGATTTAAAATTTGACTATGAAATTTTAAAAGAGAAAGAAATCTATCTGATCGCTTGGTCTATGGGCGTTTGGGCGGCGAATTTAGTACTTAAAGACATCAAACTTAAAACCGCAGTAGCGATAAATGGAACACCTTTTGGGATAGATGACGAGTTTGGGATAAAAAAAGATATTTTTTACAAAAGCATAAGCGATTACGATTTTGAAAGTTTTAAAAAACTATGTTTTTTAGGTATTTCAGAGAATAAAATAAATGATTTTAAATTTAACCAAAATGCAAAATTTGAATTAATAAATTTATATAAAAATGCCTCACAAAAAAATGAAGATCATATCAACTGGAACAAAGCGATAATCAGCAAAAAAGACCTGATATTTCCAAGTAAAGTATGTCTGGACTACTTCAAGCAAAAAGCTGTTTGTATAAACGCTCCGCATTTTGTATTTTTTAAATTCAAAAGTTTTGGAGAGATTTTTGAAATTTGAAAAAGCCACGCTTTATGACGAGTTTGCACTTCCACAAATTTATGTTGCGCAAAAACTAGCAAGAACTATAAAAAAATACAAGCAAGATTTTGAAGATATCTATGAGATAGGCGCTGGAAGTGGGGTCTTGACTAAGGAAATTTTAGGTTTATTTAAATTTAAAAATATCACTCTAAATGACATATATAAAAGCGACTATATGAGCGAGTTTAACACGCAAATAGGCGATATTTTAGAGATACAAATACCAAAAGATCAAAGCCTTATCGTATCTAGTTCGGTTTTTCAATGGATAGAAAACTTAGAGCTTTTAAGAGATAAAATAAGCTTAAGTCTAAAAAATGATGGTTTCCTTGGATTTTGTACTTTTATAAAAGGTACTTTAAATGAGCTTTCATCATATACAAAACAGAGCTTAAACTACAAAACAGAAGAGGAAATACTGCAAATTTTCGGAGATAAATTTGATATTTTAGAAACCAAAACAGGCGATTTTGAGCTTAAATTTGCAAGTTTAAAAGAGCTACTAACGCACCTAAAGCAAACCGGCGTAAATAACCTAAATGGAAGCTTTAAACTTACAAAATCAACATACAAAGCTTTAGAATCTTACTTTGAAGGTGAGTTTAAACTCACGTATAGTTTTATGATAATGATATGTAAAAGGATAGAAATTTGAGAAATATCTGCATAAGCGCAATCCACACAGACGCTGGAAAAAGCTGCGTTAGCGCTGCACTTTGTTATGCTTTTGGGTTTGAGTATTTTAAACTCATTCAAGCAGGCAGCATCACTGATAAAAGTTTTGTAGAAGCAAAAGTAGCAAATTTAGTATCTCACGCTCCTGGCATTAGCCTAAAAACAGCTGCTAGCCCGCACGTAGGAATGATAAAAGAAAACGTTACTTTTGAAGGTCTTAAGATAGATATTCCAAAGCAAAACGGCGTATTAGTCGAGCTTGCTGGCGGACTTTATTGTCCGATGGATTCTGAAAAATATATGATAGATTATATAGAAGCTAAAAAATTGCCTACATTTTTAGTCTCTAGAAACTATCTTGGGAGCATAAATCACACAGTTCTTAGCATAGAAGCTTTAAAGAGTAAAAATATAGAAATTTTAGGAGTTATCTTTAGCGATGAAAAAGACGAATTAAGCGAAGAATATCTAAAAAGACAATATCCAAATTTAAACTTTTTTAATCTCAAAAACTTTGATAAATTCGGCTTTGAAAATGCAGCAGATGACCTAAGAAAGCAAATTCTAAAAGTAGGAGTAAAGCTATGATTTATAGTGATGATTTTATATATCTTGAGTTTGAGACAAGTGAAATTCCGTGGGTAAAAATCTTTACAAAGCAAGTTTTTAAAGAGCTTAGCGACTGCGATGAGACTACTAAAAAAAGATTATTTGAAGCTGGTTTTATAGTCGAAAAAACTATGCTTGAGTTTTATAGACCTACTAAAATCAACTGGGCGAGTTTTGCAAACTACGTTCCAAAGGTGCATTTGCATATACAAGCTAGATTTGCAGATGATAGCTTTTTTCCAGAATCCATGTGGGGAGTAAAGCAAAGAGAAGGTTTAAAAAGAGATTTAAGACTAGAAGAATTTAAATCCAAGCTTATTTTAGCGTTAAAACAAATTTAATAATTGCGGATTTTTTGTAAATTTAGTTTTTGGTTTGCATTATTAATTTTCTATTATTTTGATATTCAATACAAATTTTAATTTTAATAATACAATAGTGCGATTTTAAAAAAAGGATAAAAAATGACAAAAAAAATATTTGGTTCGGCTATCTGCGCTATGTTTTTAGCAGGTGCTGCATTTGGTGCTCCTTATGAGCTAGACACTGCACATTCAAGCATAAATTTCAAAATCAAACACCTAAGCGTTAGCAATGTAAATGGAACTTTCAAAGATGTAAAAGCTAATATAGATATTGAAAACGAAATCCCAAACAAACTAGAAGCTACGATCAAAACAAAATCAGTTTTTACAGATAATAGCACTAGGGATTCTCATTTACAACAAGCAGATTATTTTAATTCAGCAAAATATCCAGATATGAAATTTACGATGACTAAATTTGATGGCAAAAATGTAACTGGAGATTTAACAATCAAAGATGTAACTAAACCAATAACTCTAAACTATGAATTTGGCGGAAAAACAATTAGTCCATTAGACAAAAAAGAACACATAGGATTTAATCTAGAAGGCGACATAAAACGAAGCGATTTTGGAATTGCTAAAGATACACCAAATGCAGTTCTTGGTGATAAAATAAAAATAAACATAGAAATAGAAGCGATAGCAAAATAAGCTAAAAAGGCGGTTTTGCCGCCTTTTATAAAATAAATTATGCCAAAGTTTGATTAATCATCCATATCTTTTTCTCATAATCACCATAATGATCTTGAGCCATATTTGAAGTTGTTGTGTCGCCTGCTTTTTCAGCTACTTCTTCTAGTTTTTTAAACTCTTCAACAAGATATTTATAAGCTTTTCTTATCTCTTCTAAAACCTCAGTTGGAGTATAGCTATCTTTTTGCAATACAGGAGCTTTTGCACCTAGTTTTACTAACTCATCAGCTTTTAATATGGCTTTTCCACCGATTTGTATAGCACGTTCAGCTGTATCATCATAAAGCTCTGCCATCTCTTCATACGCTTTTTCAGTATATTCATGAATAGCATAAAATTGAAGACCTTTTACGTTCCAGTGATAGTCGTGGAAAGCTATAAAAAACGCATGTGCGTCAGCTTGAATTTGGTTTAGTTGTTTAACTACATTTGTCATTTTGTATCCTTTATTTTTTAATTTGTGGAATTATATCCGAATACTCTTAAAAGAAAATAAATCCTAATTAAGAATTTTTATTATTTAGATATAATCTTCCTTCAAGATTAGATTATATCTCTTAAATGGTAAATAAAAAGTAATTTATAGCCATTTTATGGCAGTTTTTGATAATAAATTATCAAAATTTATCCAAAAAATCCACTGATTTGATAATAATTTTGGTTTCTAAGCTTTTAAATACTTGTTGAATTACTTGTGTAAAACACAACCAAAAGAGAAACTAGATGAATTGCGAATATCATTTTTAGGCTTAACTGACATTTAATCGATATATAAACGTCCTTATATAGGCTTTGGGCTACAACCGCTAAAACTACTATTAAGCAAAAGCTCATAAGCATTAAGCAGAGTTAAAAAGTATGTGTCATTTGGCATATATGGCACTACTTCTAAAGACGCACCAAGAATATTTGTAGCCTCGCCATTATAAGGATTGATAATCTTTTGCTACTAGGCTAAATTTGTAAAGCAGTAAATCGTGTTTAGAGATGACGCTACTGTCTTGTAGTTTTTTATCTTATTTAACTAGGCTTGTTAAGCGATCGATTATTTTAGTGTTCTCTTTGAATTCTACCTTATCAATTTTATCGTTATCTTTAGCCAACCTTTATTAAATTTTTAAAACTATCGCCAGTGTCAGCTTCGCCGTTTAGACCTAAATTTATATGTAGCCAAACGCTTAAATTTTCAAAACTAACAGCAGTTTGGGTAAGCTTTTGTCTTTGAGCGTCAGTCGGTCTAGTCCCACATGCTACACGAACTAAATTCCCATAACCTAAACCCAAAATATCAACTTCGCTTTTAATCTTTGAAGTTTGATAAGTATTAGAGATGGCGAGATGCGAGTATCGCTTTAAAATACTCTAAAACTCGTCTGAATATATCAAAGTTAGCGACAATATGCTAAAGTCTAGGTGGGCGAAACAAACACCAAATAGAACTAAGCTCGTATCAAACACACAATGACCCTAAAGCCAAATTTTCAAATCATTGCAAATGATGATAATTTAACTAAGAACATTAGAGATAACATTGTATCTCTTAGCTTTAATGATAAAGAACAAAGTAAGATATCTATGGTCTTAATTTGGCATATGATACACAATCTTTTGATGATAAAATAGTAGTATATCTTAGGCTACAAAGATGATCTCATAGTGGAAATTTAGACTTCAAACAACAGAGTGAAATTTTAAAATTTCACTACTAAAGCAAGAGCAACAGTAGCTAATTTTAGCAATGATACCTTAAAAACTTTAAGATAATATTAGCAATATTAAGTTTATATATACTTTGACTTACGAATTTAGCTTTTTAGTAGCTATTAAAAACTCTACTTTGTGATAGTGGCTAAAAAATTGAATCATGCATTAGCAGCGCACCAAAATATAAGACAGATACTAAGAACTTTATAGCTTTGTCAGGCTTATAGAAATATCCATAAAAGCGTTATAGTACAGCGCAAAATACACTCCTAGTAGAGGTGACTATAATATGAAAGTAGTCCCACAGCCCAAATGTAGCAAAAGCTAGAAAGGAGCGTAAGGTTTCGCAGTTATCTCTAAAGATGGGATATAAATCTGTAAGCGTGGTTAGTTTTGCTGAAATTTGTCTAAATGGTGCGCATTTTAATATCGCTCATCTTTTACAGATATCTAACCGTTAAATCATATCTTAGATGGCGTTCAAGAAATAATTGATATGAGCAACATAGAGTAATTAAATTTAGTTTATTTAAAATAATTAAAGATATTTTGGATTTGATAAGTTAGTTTGGTGGAATTTGAATAGAAAAATGTTTGGTAGCAAAATAGATGAAAATTTAGCCAAATTTCATACCAAATTTGGCTAAATACTCAACTATTCATAAGCTCCGATAGATAATATTTTTTCCATTCTAGCACTTACAACTTCATCTATGGATAATTTTTCAAGCTCTTCAAGCTCTTTGAGTATGTAAGCTCCGATAGCTTTGATAGCACCATCTTTATCTCTGTGAGCCCCCATTATAGGTTCATCTATCACATCATCAATTAAATTTAGTTCTTTTAAGTCATCTGCTGTGATCTTCATAGCTTTTGTCGCGGCTTCGCTTTTGCTAGGGTCATTCCACAAAATCGCCGCACAACCCTCTGGTGATATGACTGAAAAAACAGAGTTTTTCATCATAGCTAAGCGATCAGCAACGCCAATAGCAAGAGCACCACCGCTACCACCTTCACCAATTACAATAGCTATTGTTCTAGTTTTAAGCTCACTAAGCTCAAATAAATTTCTAGCTATAGCCTCACTTTGACCACGCTCTTCAGCACCAACACCAGGATAAGCTCCTGGGGTGTCTATCAAAAATATAATAGGAATTTCAAATTTTTCAGCCAATCTAGCTACACGCAAAGCTTTTCTATAGCCTTCAGGATGAGGCATACCGAAATTTCTCATGATTTTGTATTTTGTTCCACGACCCTTTTGTTCGCCTATTACGATAACTCTTTTACCACCTATGTAGCCACTAAAACATACTATAGAAGGATCGTCTTTAAACGCTCTATCTCCATGTATCTCATAGCTATCTGTAAGCAATGCCCTAACATAATCAAGAGTATATGGACGATCAGGATGACGAGCTAGACCTAGTCTTTGAAACTCATTTAAATTTTTGTATGTTTTACTTATCTCTTTTTCAAGATTTTTTTTTAAAATTTCGACTGCGTGCTCATCGCCTCTGATCTTCGCGTTAGCTATATCATCATCTATTTGTTTGATGCTTTTTTCAAAGTCTAGATAACTAGCCATTATTTTTCCAGCTTTTTAAATATAACAGAACCATTTGTTCCACCAAATCCAAAAGAATTGCTCATTACCGCATTTAGTTCAGCTTTTCTAGCTACATTTGGTACGTAATCTAGATCGCATTCTTCATCGCTTACTATTTGATTTATAGTAGGCGGTATAATGCTTTTATTTAAAGCCATTATGGAAATAACAGCCTCTATGGCTCCAGCAGCACCTAAACAGTGTCCTGTTTGACCTTTTGTAGAGCTGATAGCAGGTATATTTGAGCCAAAAATGGCTTTTACTGCTGCAGTTTCGTTTTTGTCGTTCGCGTATGTTGAAGTACCGTGAGCATTTATGTAGTCTATTTTTATATTGCCAGCCATAGTGAGTGCTTTTTTCATCGCACGCTCAGGTCCATCTTGACTAGGACTTGTCATGTGATATGCATCTCCGCTCTCACCAAATCCAACTAACTCAGCGTATATTTTTGCACCCCTAGCTTTTGCACTCTCATAATCTTCAAGCACCAAAGCACCTGCGCCTTCTCCCATCACAAATCCATCTCTTTCTTTATCAAACGGACGTGATGCGTGCTCTGGGTCATCGTTTCTAGTAGATAGTGCTTTCATGGCTGCAAATCCGCCTATTCCGACTGGACATATCGCTGATTCTGCACCAATGACAAGCATTGCTCTTGCTTCGCCGATCATGATAGTTTTTGCTGCTTCGCATATAGCGTGAGTAGATGCAGCACAAGCAGTTACGCTAGATAAATTTGGGCCTTTTAGATTGTGAGCTATACTAACAAATCCTCCTAGCATATTTACAAGTGAAGAAGGGATGAAAAATGGTGAAATCTTTCTAGAGCCTTTTTCTAAGCATATGTTTGAGTTTTTTTCGATATTTGGAAGTCCGCCTATACCAGCAGCAGAGCTTATACCAAATTCTTCAGGATCAAATTCTCCGAAATTTGCATCGTTCATTGCCTCATTGGCCGCTTGTAACCCAAAGTGGATAAATCTATCGGCTTTTTTTACTTCTTTTGCTTCCATGACGGTTGTTGGATCAAAACCATCGATCTGCGCGGCTATCTGAACTGGAAAATCAGTAGCATCAAATAAGGTTATCTTTTTAACTCCGGTTTTACCATCGCAAATATTTTTAAAAGATGTCTCTTTTTCAAGACCAAGTGCGTTTATCATACCTATGCCAGTTACTACGACTCTTTTCAATGCTACTCTCCTTATTGTATGCAATTATTTTTTTATACCATCTATATAATTTACAACATCAGAAATGCTTATTAATTTTTCTGCTTCACTATCTGGAATTTCTACTTCAAATTTCTCTTCTAAAGCCATAACTAATTCAACAACATCTAGCGAATCAGCACCTAAATCTTCGATGATTTTCGATTCCATTTTAACTGCATCTGGTGCAACACTTAGTTGCTCAACAACTACGTCTCTAACCTCATCAAATACTGCCATAATTTTCTCCTAATAAATAAAAATGTCTCAAATCATACTATATTTTTGCTTAAAGTTTTCTACATATATAAGCCGCCATTGACTTTAAGAACGTCCCCGGTAATGTAGCTTGCATAGTCGCTAAGCAAGAATGCCACTGAGTTTGCAACTTCTTTTGGATCTCCTAGTCTTTTTAAAGGAATGTTTGTCACATAAGCGTCTTTTACATCTTGACTTAAAACCTCGGTCATTTCTGTTTGGATAAATCCCGGAGTTATGCAGTTAAATCTTATATTTCTACTAGCGCCTTCTTTGGCAAAGCTTTTACTCATAGCTATCATGCCGCCTTTGCTTGCAGCGTAATTTGTTTGTCCTGCGTTTCCCATTTCGCCTACTATAGAAGCTATATTTACAACAGATCCAAAACGTTTTTTGCTCATAACTTTTAGTGCTTCACGAGAGCCTATAAATGCGCTTTTTAAATTTGCATCTATCACACTCATAAAATCTTCAGTTTTCATCCTAAGAGCAAGTTTATCGTTTGTGATTCCAGCGTTATTTACAAGGTAGCTAAGCTCACCGTCTGTTTGAACTATAAGGTTTATGGCTTCTATAAATTCATCTTCATTTGAAGCGTCAAATTTAACTACGGCAGCTTTACCGCCATTTTTTTCTATTTCGTCTTTTAATGCGTCTGCAAGTTCTGGTTTGCTTCTATAGTTTATCCAAACTTTTAGTCCAAAACCTGCTAGTGTTTTACAAATTTCAGCCCCTATGCCACGACTTCCGCCAGTTACTAGTACGTTTGTTCCGCTAAATTTCATTTTATTCCTTGTGAAAGTAAAATTATTTAAAAATTTAATTATATCATTTAAATTTTAAATAAAAATTTCTCAAAATAGCTATAAAAATAGAGCATCGCTGGAATGCTAAAAAGTAAAATGAGTGTTGAAATAAATACCGCAACTAGCATTTTTGCTGGCCAAACATTTAGCAAAGCCGCGATTGTTACCGTGTTTCTAGCAAGTGGAACTATAGAAAGTATAAAAAATATGATATATAAATTTTTATCAAAAAATCCAAAAATTTAGCATCTAGAAATATCAATATACATATCAAAGTCGGCCAAATTATAAATTTAACAAAAATAGAAATTGAAACAAATTTGATGTCTATTCCTTTTTCTTGTATGATTTTTTCCATACTGACTATCATCATACCTAAAATAGCCAAAGCGCCTTTAGTATATCCAAAGACATTTAAGAACATTTCTGGCATAGTAACGCCAAATTTATTTAGAGTTATACCGAGCAAAAATGCGTAGATCACAGGTAGTTTTGCGACTTTTATCAAGCTTTGTTTTACGCTGCTATTTCCTTTTGCTGTTATAAAATATCCAGCGGTATTTTGGTAAAAAACAGCTCCTAACATACTAAATATGGTTTATCTACTGCATTTTAAAACCGCAGTAGAGATAAAACCTAAAAATATACATATATAAAGAGGGATTATAGAAGTGTGAAAAATTCATTCATATTTAAATAAGTGGTTCGTCCATCGCACTTGGAATTTCTAGTCCCATTAGTTTTAAAACGCTCGGCGCTATGTTACTTAAACCGCCTGGTTTTACGCTAGTTACGCCTTCGCTTATGATAAATCCAAAAACATCAAATGTCGTATGATTTGTAAGCGGATCGCCGTTTTTATCTCTCATAGCTTCACAGTTTCCGTGATCGCTGATTTGTATGTAAGCATAGCCGTTTTCTTTGGCTGTTTTTATGACTTTTCCAAGGCATTCATCTACTGCCTCAACTGCTTTTGTAGCAGCTTCTATATTTCCTGTGTGTCCTACCATATCGCCATTTGCGAAATTTACTACGATAAAATCTATACCATCATTTAGTGCTTTTATGACTACGTCTGTTACTTCATAAGCACTCATTTGTGGTTTTTCATCGTATGTTTTTACTTTTGGGCTAGGCACTAAGATCCTAGTTTCGTTTTGTACTAATTCTTCTTTTCCGCCATTAAAAAAGAATGTCACGTGTGCGTATTTTTCGGTTTCTGCGGTATGGAGCTGTGTAAGGCCATTTTTAGCTATGACCTCTGCTAAAGTATCTTTTATCTCGTCGTTTTTAAACATAATAGGAAAGCTAAATTTGGCATCATATTCTGTCATCGTGATCAAATTCTCACAGAAGTTTTCACGCTCCCATTCGCTAAAATTTCTTTGCGATAAAGCAGTGCAAATTTCTCTTGCTCTATCGTTTCTAAAGTTTATAAAAATGATCCCATCATCTTGTTTTATCCCGCCAAAATCCATAAAACTAGCAGGCTCTATAAACTCGTCAAAAATCTCTTTATCATATGATTTTTGCATATAATCGCTTGGAATATTTTGGACTAAATTTGCATTGTTTGCTATAGTTTCATAAGCAGTTTTTACTCTATCCCATCTCTTGTCTCTATCCATGGCGTAAAATCTGCCACTTATACTAGCGATCTTAAATTTACTTTCTAAAGACTTTATAAAATTTAGCCCAGAAGTAGGACTGACGTCCCTACCATCAGTGATAGCATGAGCGTATGTTTGCAGACCTTTTTGTTCGCAAATTTTACAAATTTCATCAAAATGCCTTAAATGAGAATGAACTCCTCCATCACTATAAAGCCCGATGATATGAACTCTTTTTACTTTATTTATTAAATTTAAAAGAGCTTCATTTTTTTCGATACTTTTATCTTCTATAGCCTTATCTATCTTGACTAAATTTTGATATAAAATTCTCCCGCTTCCTATAGTCATGTGTCCGACTTCACTATTTCCCATTTGACTCTCTGGAAGTCCGACAGATAAACCGCTTGTTTTTATATAATTCATAGGTGCATTTTTAAATAAGTAATCATATGTCGGTTTTTTAGCTGCAGCAAATGCGTTAAAATCATTGCTTTTATTGTAGCCGATACCGTCTGTTATGACTAAAATACATTTTTTATTCATTGAAAATCCTTTGCGTAATTCTACCAACAATTTTTAAATTTTAACTTATTTTTATCAATCATTTTGTATAATTTTGGCTTTTATATAAAGGTAAAAAGTGTTTTATTATTTCTCTAGTATTTTTGGTATAAATTTCTTTAGTTACATCACTGTTAGAGCTGGAATAAGCTTTTTTATAGCATTTGTTTTAACCGTATATCTGATGCCTAAATTTATAGCTTGGGCAAAGAGTAAAAATGCAAATCAACCCATTTACGAACTAGCGCCGCAGTCTCATAAAAAGAAAAATAAGATACCTACTATGGGTGGCGTGATCTTTATATTTTCAGCTATGGTAGCAACTATTTTAAGTGCAAAATTAGACAATACTTTTATAATCGTCGGATTACTCATAGTAGGTGGTTTTTCGGCTTTAGGATTTATCGATGATAGAGCAAAGATAGTAGGTGCAAATAATCACGCTGGACTTAGCGCTAGGGCTAAATTTAGTTTTCAGATTATTACCAGTTTTGTTTGCGCGATCTTGCTATTTTTCTTTAGTGATTTAGATGGAAACTTCTATATACCATTTTATAAGTATCCTATTTTGGATATGAGTTATTTTGTGATTTTATTTTGGATATTGGTTTTAGTTTCAGCTTCAAATGCTGTAAATTTGACAGACGGGCTTGATGGATTAGCGACCGTGCCTAGTATTTTTGCGCTTGTTACTCTTGGGGTTTTTGCTTATTTGATGGGAAATGCGGTTTATAGCTCATACCTTTTGCTTCCTAAATTTGCAGGAGTTGGCGAGCTTCTAATACTAGTTACTGCTATGATAGGTGCAATGCTAGGATTTTTATGGTTTAACTGCTATCCGGCTGAAGTTTTTATGGGTGATAGCGGAAGTCTTAGTATCGGTGCGTTTATAGGATATATGGGAATCGCTACAAAAAACGAGATACTACTCATCATCATCGGCTTTGTGTTTGTGATGGAGACTATGTCGGTAATACTTCAAGTAGGAAGTTTTAAGATAAGAAAAAAACGGATATTTTTGATGGCGCCTATCCATCATCATTTTGAGATAAAAGGCTGGAATGAAAACAAGATCATAGTTCGGTTTTGGATGATAGCTTTGCTAGCAAATTTGATAGCTTTAACTGCGCTAAAACTAAGGTAAATAATGAAAAAATCACTATTTGGCTATGGGCTTACTACTAGTGCTCTTTGTAGAAGTGGCGGCTTTGATATCTATGATGATAAATTTACAAAAAGTAGCTTTGATGAGTTTGGAAATGCTCTTTTAAACCCATCTGAATTTGATCCGTTAAAAAGTGAGCTTGAGATCCCAAGTCCTGGATTTCCAAGAAATCACGCTTTGATTATGAGTGCTAGAAATTTGATAAGCGAGTATGATTATTTTGCAAATATTGCCCCAAAATCAGTCTGGATAAGTGGCACCAATGGCAAGACTACTACCACTAAAATGACGCAGTGGCTCTTAGAAAATAGAGGTTCAGTGATGGGTGGAAATGTAGGAATTCCACTTGCAAATTTGGTAAATTTAAAAGCAAAATTATGGATATTAGAGACTAGCTCTTTTACGCTACATTATACTAAATTTGCGACTCCTGAAATTTATATTTTGCTTCCTATTACGCCTGATCATCTCTCTTGGCACGGAAGTTTTAGCGAGTATGAAGAAGCAAAGCTTAAGCCTCTTTCAATGATGAAAGAAGGAAGTGTAGCTATAGTCCCGCAAATTTATGCAAATAGACTTTCAAAGGCTAAAATCATCGGCTATAAAGACGAGAGTGATCTGGCTATTAAACTTGATATAGATATAGGTTTAATCAAATTTAAAGTGCCATTTTTGTTGGATGCGCTTTTAGCACTTTGTACCGAAAAGCTAATCTTTGGTGTAACAAGCTTTCGCCATTTAAATGATTTTGTCATAGAAGCCCATAAATTAGAAGAATTTAAAGATAGATACGGCAGGATTTTTGTAGATGATACGAAAGCGACAAATGTCGATGCTACGCTTCAAGCTTTAAAAAGATACGCCGGTAAAAAGCTGCATATTATTTTGGGCGGAGATGATAAAGGTGTAGATCTAAGTGCTGTTTTTGAAGCACTAAAATCATTTGATGTTTGTGTTTATGCTATCGGATCAAATACGGATAAAATAGTGGAGCTCTGCTTTAAATTTGGACTACCTTGCGAACGCTCGGAGTTTCTAGAGATAGCTGTTAAAAAGATGGATGAAAATATGAGCAAGAATGCTAATGAAATAGGACTTTTAAGTCCGGCTTGTGCTAGTTTAGATCAGTTTAAAAGCTACGCAGAGCGTGGAGATCTATTTAAAAAATATATAAATTCTCTTTGATATTTAAATTTAATGATTAAATTTAAATATTTTTACATCTTTTTAGCTATTTTTAAGTATTAAGTAAATATAATAACACTTCTTTTTTAGGTGGTTGGATAGCTCAGTCGGTAGAGCAGCAGACTGAAAATCTGCGTGTCGGCAGTTCGATTCTGCCTCTAACCACCATTTAAGTTATTTTTAAGTTTCTTTCAATTCTAAATAATTCTCTTAATTTACTTTGATTTCCCTTGTTTGCGAAGCAGGGAGCAATATTTAATTACTTTTATTTGCTTTTCTGTGCTAATTAATTTATTTTAATTCTAGTGGATTAAAGGTAGTAATTAAGGTAGTAAATTTAATTAAGTCAGTATTGCTCTAAATTTCATCTATAAAAGGGAAAAAAATGGGCAATATAGCTACAACCACACTTCAAGACCGAGATATAAAAAATCTCACTTTACAACCAAAACAATACCGAAAAGTAGTCGGCAACCCCAAAGAGCTTTACATACAAGTAAATCCAAAAGGCACAAAGACATTTACTCTTAAATACAAAGAGAGCAAATATGACAAAGAACAATTTATCAAAATAGGCGAGTGGCGAGAGAGCATATTTACCGCAAATATGGCACGAGTAAAAGCCACGCAAATATTAAGAGAGCTAAACAGCGGAAAGCAAAATATAAACGAGCTAAGGGGTAAGAAAAAAGATGTTTATATATACGAAAATCTCTTTAATAAAACCATAGAACACAAGCGAAAGAACGGCAAAAAGGAGAGTTATCTCTCAAAGGTCGTCATCAGACACCAAAAATATTTTTTACCTGCCTTTGGAAACATGGATATAAGAGATATAAAATACAGCGACATAAAAGAAGTTTTAAGTGCTATATTTAATCCAAACGACCCAAATAAAAGCCGACTTGAAACCATACACCGCTTGATTGACAATATAAACGAAGTATTTACTATCGCCGAGAGAGACGAGCATATCGCTAAAAACCTAATACCAAATTTACATAAAGAATTCCCCACTTCACACACATACAAGCATAAACTAGGCATAGATAGCAGACTTTCAGCTATCACAGATGACGCAAGATTAGCCGAGTTTTTATGCGACCTAAAATGCGATGGCAAAATGGATCTGCAAACAAAAAGGGCAATTTACTTGCAAATTCTTTGTGTAAATCGCCCCATAAACACAACTAGCGCAAAGTGGGAGTATATAAATTTTGATGATAAAACTTGGACTATCCCAGCTAATGAAATGAAAATGGGTTACGCCCATCAAATCGCCCTAAATTCCTATGCTACGCAAATTTTAGCAGAACAAAGAAAATTTTGTATAGTCGATAACGGCTTTGTATTCCCGGCATTTAACAAACAAAATCACCTACACAAAGATAGTCTAAACAAAGCAATCATAAATTTAAATGGTGGCAAATATAAAGGCTTAGCCACAGCACACGGCTTTCGTGCTACTTTTCGCACGATTTGCTCTAAAAACAAAGCCCAGCTTCTGCAAATGGGAATAAGCGATGAAGTGATAGAAACAGCACTCGCACACAAAGAAAGCAATGCGGTCAAATTTGCATATGAAAGGAGCAGAAGCACAAAAGAACAGCTAGAAAGACTAATGCAATGGTATGGCGATCATTTAAACAATCTTGAACCTTTTCCCTTTTAAAAAAGGAAAAAATTTATAAATTTTTTATTGATTGGGGTCATTAGGGGATTGAGCTCCCCTAATATTAGCCTTCTCGTGAGTGCAGTCAAAGACAAGCTCACGCCTAATCGAAAAAATTTAATTACAAAGGAGAAAAAATGCAAAATCAACAAAACGAACAATTTGACATAGAAAAGTCAAATTTGGTGCTTACACCAAAAGTTATAGCAGACTACAACCCAAAATGGCTTATAAACGGCTTCATTGAGACAAATAAGCTGATAAGCCTTTATGCGATGCCAGGAAGCGGTAAGAGCATAACAGCGCTTTACCTATCTATGCATATGCTAGATATTGGAGCAGTTAAAAAGGTAATCTATGTCGATATGGATAACGGACTAGGGACGCTAAAAAATCGTGGTATAGAGCAAATTTTAACCAAATATGCAGGCAAGTTAAAATACATAAGCTCGGCTGTAAAAGCCAAAAGAGACTTTGACCCAAAGACGCTTATTTTTAGCCTATCAGCACTTGTAGATGAGAGTTGCAAGGATACTTTAATCATCTTTGATAGCATTCGCAACTTCATAAGCGGAAGTATGAGCTACGATGAAGTCGTGATGCCAACACTTGATGCGATGCAAAATATGCGTGATTATTACGCGGGAGTGTGGTTTTTAAATCATCAAAATAAGCAAGATTTTACAGGCGAAAACAATAAAGCCTATAAGGGAGCAACTGCGTTTTTTGATAGTTGTGATGAAGCTTATTTTGTGAAAAAAAGAGACAGGAAAGAGAGTAAGCTAATCGTAACGCTTGAACCTATGAAGCAAAGGGACGACACAACGCCCCAAGCTATCATCATCGATACAGCAAATTTAAGCATAGAATTTGCTGATTACGCACTCTATGCGATGAGCGAAAAGCAGAGCCAAGCACTAGAATACGCAAAGGAAATTATAGCACAAAATCAAAATGGTATCAATATGAAAAATCTTGTAAGAGAGATAAAAGAGAGAGCCAAATTTGATGAAACCGAAATTTGCGGAATACACACAATTAAAAATTTACTCAAAGAATTTGACGGAAAATTTTACAAAACCTTAAACGGAAACGCTCACAACTTTTTAACATTTTACCCGCTTTAAGCAAACTATCCACAAAATGCCTTTAAATCCTATATTTAAGGGCATTAATTCATTAAGAAATCAAATAATCCAATTTTAGAAATTCATAGAAATTTATAGAAATTCAGCCATTTTGAATTTCTAATTTTAACTTCAAATATCAATAAAATAGATATTTTATATATCAAAAAATTTTAGAAATTCAGAAATTCACTTTATATATAAGGAAAAGCAAATTTATCTTACATAGTTAGAATTTCTGAATTTCTAACCAAAAAAACCTTAATAAAGTACGATTAAATCGATAAATTTAGAAATTCAGTGACACTGAATTTCTATGAATTTCTAAAATTTTTCATTTTCAAACCTTAAACAAATTTTTTAAAAAATTTTGAAAAAAAAGGGGAGAAAACTTTTTAACTCTTCACTTTTTTTAAAAAGAATGTAAACGTTAAACGAAATTTTTAATTTTTTACTTTACTTATTTTCGCTTTGATTGTATGATAGAGACAAAAAAGGTGGAAAATGCAAGACATACATATAAACCTAACCGAACAAGATTACAAAACACTTCAAAAACTATCAACAAAATATGGTGTGAGCAAATCAAATATTATCAGAAAGCTTTTGCGTGATAAAAAATATACAAAAACGCTTGAACAAATAGAAATAAAAAATGAAATCATAGCTGAATTCTTACTAGAGCTTGTCCATATAGGAAAAAATATAAATCAAATTGCATATCATCTAAATATAAATATCTTTGAAAACAATTTGGAAAATAAAATAGCTGAGCACCTAACTCAAATCAAAAAAATTTGCGACGAGACGCAAAAACAAATTCGTAGTACAAAATAAAATTATTTATTATAGTTAAAATTTTCTCTCCCCTTTTTTATCATTGCTAACAAAGTAAAGTAATCTAAAATTCAAAAATATTTTTAAAACTTTTACATAAACTTTTTTACAAATTTTAAACCAGCAAAGAAAAAATAAGATAACAGAAGACAGGCAGGATAACCCATTTTATGGCTGTGTTTTTAGCTAAAATACCTATTTTATCAGCATTTGATGGCGATTTTTTGTTATTTTTGCAAATAACGAAAATAAAAAATAAAATTTGAGTTTTATTTTAAAAAAATTTAGTAGAAACGTAAAAAATATTTGCAAAAAATACAATTTATAAAGAAGAACAAAGAAGAGCCAAAAAGTAAAAATTATGCTATAATCTTAAGAAAAAAAGGATCAATGATGAAAACAATTCAAATTTTAGTAGCTACTGCGGTGGCTGGGTTAGTATTAACTGGATGCGCAGAGCTGAAGTTACCAGAGTTACCAAAAGTTCAAAGCAATAGTCAAACATCTGATTTTGATAATATTGCAACAAAAAAACCAAATAAATTAACAAAAAAAGAGTGTGAAATACTACTTAAAATGGAAAAAGAAGCTAGAGAAGCAAAGAAAATAGCTGATGAAGAAACAAGGGTTAAAGGGCGCGATAGGGTTAGTGGAGATATATATTTAAGTGCAGCGAACAAAACAGCAAAATTACAAAAAGTATATTATTTAACCGAGAAGTTGGCATATTGCAGGGATATTGGCAAAGAAAAAGTTAATATAGATATAGATAAAATCATGGAAATAAATAAATAAGGATATACTATGCAACCTATCTTAACAAAAGAAGCCATACTTGCTTATTTGTCCGAAATTAAGCCGAGCCTTGAAAAAGACGGCATTCAAAAGATAGGACTTTTTGGAAGCTATGCCAAAGGTTATGCAGACGAAGAATCTGATATCGATATAGTGGTGTTGGCTGATAAAAAGAATTTTTTAGAAAGATTGGATTTGTGTAATGCGTTTGAATATTTGCATGATTTAAGAAAACAAATTTCAAATAAATTTCACAAATCCGTAGATATTTGCGATTTTTACTCTGAACAAAAAATGCAAGAGAATAAGATAGTAAAAGGAGCGATTTATGTCTAGTTGTATCAAAAGATTAGAGACGGCGGTTGAAAAAATAGAAGAAATAGAAAAGATTTGCAACCTAAATGGAGTCACAAAAGCTTTAGAAGACGAGTCGATTTTAAAACCAGCTATAATGAAGCACTTTGATGTAATTCATCAGCAGTTCGAAAAGCTTGAAAAAGCGCAAGAATACCACATTTTAAGCAAAATTGACAAAGACGATCTAAAGGGGCTAAAGCAAGTTAGAAATTGGTCTTCACATGATTACGATAATATAGAAAATGAAATCATAGAACATGCAATACATACGAAATTACCAAAACTCAAAGAAAATATACAAAAGGTTTTAAAAGAAACAAAAAAAGACATGTGCGAAGATTTGCAAAAAAAAATTGATCGTTTTGTTAAAAAGCAAGATATTTTAACATCACAAGCCAAAAGCGAATTAAAATCCGATATCCAAAAAAGTTACGATATATTACAAAAAAATGGACTTGAGCTTGATAAAACATATACTGGCAAACTAAGTAATATTATTAAAAACAATTCCAATGAGAATGTAAGATAAACTTTGCATTCTCAAAAATTAAATTTTTAACCTTTTTTATCTCTTTTTTACTAAAAATTTATCTTTTTTATTATTTTTATTTTTGCTAAATTTAAATTTTTTATTATTTCTGAATTAAATATTTTATTATTTTTTTTAGCAAACTATCAAATAATACAGGCATTTAAAACTTAGTATTTGTTAGGGCTAATGGTTTTATATATCATTTTTCTAAGCTGTGTTTGGGTTTGCTTTGAGTAATGTTGTCAAACCAAAACAAACTAAACAAAAGGAGCGAAAATGAAAAAAATTCAAAGCAATGATTTGATGAATATAGAGCAGTTAGAGCAGGAATTTGGTATATCAAAAAGCGCACAAGCAAAAGCAAGGATGAAAATAAATCAGGGCAAGGATAATTCTATCCCTTTTTACAAATACGGCAAAACGATACTTTATAGTAGAAAAGCCATAAACGAATGGCTACAAAAATTTGCTGTAAATTGCTAGTTTTTACATAAATGCCGCGACTATAATTGACTTTGCGGCGATTTTTAATATATAATTGCATTTCGTGTCTTTTCAAGCAAATGCAAAGCTTTACAAGTCATATAAAAATGGCACTTTTAAAGCGTAGTATTTATGGGAAGTATTTTTTATTAGTAAGTTTTTGCCAAATTTTGGTAAATTTACTAAAAAAGTAAATAAGGTAGTATTTCAAGCAGTATTGAAAACTTAAATCACAAAATGCCAATAAATAGGCGTTTTATTAGCTTAAATCTAGTTAGCCTCTAACCACCATCTAATATTTTTATAAACTTTCTTTTAATTTTAAATAATCACTTCTATTTACTTCTTTTTCCTTTATCTGTAAAGCAAGAGCGACTGCTTTTTATTTGATGAAAAACTTAGCCGCGCTTATGATGAAAATCTAGCTTTAAATTTAAAAAATATGAAACGCCAAATTTAGACAAAAAGCTTAGCGAAAACTTGCTTTAAAGCACATTTTGCTAAAATCATAATTAAAAACAAAGGCAAACTATCCATTTGGGGCAATATTTTAGAATATTATTTAATCTATGATGACAATCGCTATGAGTTTGACACACAGGGCAATCTCAAGGACAACCCACAAGCTCAATTCGTACAAGGTATAACTTTTATAACACCAAATATTTAGTTTGTGAGTTAAATCTTTTTAGCTAGATAATAGTTTATAAACTGCAGCCTTGTTGTTGTTTTTTGATTATAATACACACACATATTACATTTAAGGAGCGATAATGGCAAATGATTTCAAAGTAGAAGGTTTCAATCTAGAGGACTTATTGGCAAATAAAAAGATGTCTTATCAAATCCCATCATATCAACGACCTTATGCGTGGGATAAAGATCAAATTAGCGATTTAATTGAGGATTTGACAGAATCCTATCGCAATGATAAAGAAGTGCAATATTTCTGTGGTTCATTAGTGATTGCAAGGGGTGCAAATAGCGAGCGATATGATATTATAGATGGGCAGCAGAGACTCACTACTTTTACTATTTTAGCCTGTGTGATTAGAGATTTTTACATAGATAACTTGGGAGCTGAAAACAAAGATCGCATACAAGATAGCATATATGATAAATATGATAAAGACAAACACAAGCTAAAATTTTTAACAGATGAAAAGTATCAAATTGCCTTTGAAAATAGCGTATTAAGAGAAAATGTTTTACAAGAAAGGCTAAAAGATATTAAAAAAGCACAAGATATAAAGGATAATAGATATTTACAAAATGCGTATTATCTAAAAGAAAGGCTTAAAGAAGCAATTGACGAAAATAGTATTGATATAGACGATTTTGTGTCGTGGCTTTATACAAAGGTGATTTTAACAAGAATTGAATGCCCTGATGAAGAAAGTGCGATTAGAATCTTTAATGTTTTAAATGATAGGGGTATGCCACTTAGCCCTGTGGATATTTTAAAATCTTCTCTTATGCAGTCATTAGACAAAGAGCGTAGAGAAGCTTTTAAAACAACTTGGCAAGAGATTATGTCAAATTTGAAAACAATGGGATTTTCTATGTATGACACATTAAATGCTTATCTTTACTATGCGATAGCAGACAATCCTAAAGGAAGGCTTGATAAAGAGCTTAAAACTTATTTTGAAAAAACTAAGCAAGATTCAACAGCCATTATTGAAGAGATAAAAACATTTGCAAACCACTACATTGAGATAATTAACACTAAGGATAAACATATCTATTGCTTAAGGTATCTGCCTAATCAAATCTATTGGCGAAGCATTTTGTGTGCTGCAAAAATGGTGGATTATAAAGATTACAATAAGCTAAAAGAATTGCTTATGGCTTACTATTACCAAAACCTTATAGGTATGGCAACGGCTAACAGATTTAAGCAAGTTTCATTTAATATCCTTAAAGCAGTCAAGGATATTAAACCAATAGATGAGATAAAAAACATTATGCGTGAAAATCTCAAAAAATATGGCACAACAAAAGATTATAAAGAATGGCTAGATGATGCAGATGTTTATGATTTGAAGTGGGTAAAACCAACATTACTTTTGCTTGAATACTTTTCTAAAGATGATGAAATTGGGTTTATAGAAATGGACAATAAGCTTCATACAGAGCATATCCTACCAAGAACTCCCAACGACGATTGGAAAAAAATCTTTAGCGATGAAGAAAGGGATAGCTGGACAAATGCCATAGCTAATCTAACATTGTTAAGATTTAAAAAGAATACTCAAGCTCAAAATAAAAGCTATGAAGAAAAACGCGAAGTCTATCTCAACAAGGATAATGTCAGCACAAGCTTTACTATCACACAAGATATTTTTAAGCATAAGCAATGGAATGTAGAAGCGTTAAAAATGCGAGGTGATGAGATTAAACATAAGATAGAAATACATATTGATATTTTTTAAAATCTCATTGGAATCCTAACATATATAAACAATGCGATTAAGGTAGCTTTAGCTTAATCGCATTTTGCAACCTATATCTAGTCTTTTTGCTTTACATTGTTTAAAATATGTAATTTTTCCATCACATTTCAATCCATTTGTCATAACGCTGTCAAAACATTATATTATACTTATCTAATATGTATATCAAAAAAAGGTTAGGAACTTTATGGGATTTTGCTTTTGCAATGACAAATTTAACAAAAGAAGGAAGTGTGCAGTTTGGCAATGCTAAAAAGCCCGAACAATTAATTTACAGAATTGTAGATATGACAACAAATGAAAACGACTTAGTGATGGACTTTTTTGCCGGCAGTGGGACGACCTTAGCTACCGCTCATAAAATGGGGAGAAAATGGCTAGGCGTAGAAATGGGTGAGCATTTTGACACTGTTATCTTGCCACGTATGAAAAAGGTGCTAAGTGGCGAGCAAGGTGGAATTAGTAAAGCTGCAAATTTTAGCGGTGGTGGGTGCTTTAAATACTATGAGCTTGAAAGCTATGAGCAAATCTTGCGAAATATCAAATTTAGCCCCGTGCCAAAAGACGCAGAAAATTTGCGTGAGAGTGAGCAAGACTGCTTTTTATTTGATGAAAAACTTAGCCGCGCTTATGATGAAAATCTAGCTTTAAATTTAAAAAATCTCGGAGATGAATACGCAAATATTGATCTAAAAGAGAGCTTTTTAAATTACGGTATTAAAGAATTTGACACGCTTAATGATGAAAAAATAATGCAAATTTTGCGTAACTTTTTAGTGTGGTAGGTAAGTAATGGCAAAACAAAAGAAACTAAATCTAAATAACGCTAAAATAGTGCTTGAAAGAGTAGCAAAAGATGAATTTAAAGATGTAGATCTACTAAGCCTTAGCCACGAGTTTAGCGAGTTTAGTGCGGATAAAAAACTATATGATTATCAAAGCGAGTCGCTAAAAAATGCCTTTAAAGTGCTTTTTAAATTTTATAATGATTTTAACGGCGATAAAGAAAAGCTATATGAAATTTATAAAAAATATGAAACGCCAAATTTAGACAAAAAGCTTAGCGAAAACGAGATATTAAAGCCATTTTACGATGACGAAAGAGGCGTGATAAGCTTTGCAAATTTTATAAATAAAATGAGCTTTTATATGACTATGGGTAGCGGTAAAACTATCGTAATAATAAAGCTAATAGAGCTACTTTCAAAGGCGATGAGTGAAAATCTAATCCCAAAGAAAAACATAATGTTTTTTACCGCAAATGAGCATTTACTGCAAAAATTTAAAGATGAAGTAGAGCTTTATAACAAGAGTGCAAAAAGGCAAATTTGTGTTGATAGCTTGAAAAATTACAGCAGTGAAAACTCACTATTTGATGAAATAAATGTATGGGCATATCGTGCGGACTTGCTAAGTGATGATGAGAAAGAAAATAAAATAGACTACGCAAACTATCTAAACAACGCCAATAACTATATAATCCTTGATGAAGCACACAAAGGCGAGAAAAAAACTAGCCAAAAAGAGAACTCAAAACGCCAAAATATCTTTAATATAATGAGCAAAAATGGCTTTTTGTTTAACTTTTCAGCGACATTTGTAAGTGATGAAAACAAAGTAACGGCGATATGCGATATAAGCTTTGCAAAGTGGCAGCAAATGGGCTATGGAAAAAGGATGCTAAATTTTAACGACCTTAATGGCTATAAAACAAATAGCGAATTTAATGAGTTTGAACGCCAAAAAGCCCTTTTAAAGGCTATCACACTATTAGCACTAAGTAAAAAACTAAAAATAAAAGGGGCGTATCATAATCCTATGATGGTAGCCTTTGCAAACTCTGTAAATACTGATGAGAGCGATGCAAAGATACTTTTTAACACGATAAAAAGCGTGGCAAGCAAAAACCTTGATGATGTTTTTAGCGTGGCAAAAGCAGAGCTTTATGATGATCTAAAAAAGGCAAGATTTTTAATAAGCGATAATGAAAGCAGTGATGATATCTTAGGCTTTAAAGAGCTAAGCGATGAAGTTTATAACATAGCAAATAGCGAAATTTTAGAGCTTGTATTTTATGCAAAAAGCGGAAACCTTGAAGCGATATACTTTGAAAATGTAGGCGAGATAGCATTTAAGCTTGATACTGCGGATAAACCGTTTTTGCTAGTCAAATTTGGCGATATAATGCCGTGGATAAAAGAAAAACTAAGCGATATAAAAATCACACGAAGTTTTGAAAACAAAGAGTATTTTAAAAATATCAATGAAAATAGCATAAATATCTTGCTTGGTTCGCGGACATTTTATGAGGGCTGGGATAGCACTAGACCAAATGTTATGTTGTTTTTAAACATAGGCTCAGGCGATGCACAGAAATTTTTAGTGCAAAGTCTTGGGCGTGGGCTAAGAGTGCAAAGCATTGGTGGAGCTAGAAAAAGGCTAAACTACATAGCCATAAGCGATAATGAAAAAGAAAAATATAAAAAATCAGCCTTGATGCTTGAGAGTCTTTTTATATTTTCTACTACAAAAGAGGGGGTAGAAGCGATAGTAAATGCACAAAAAGAGCTAAGCAAAAGTGTAAGCAAAAAAAGTGAAATAGCCCTAAGTAAAAACGAACGCATAACAGGCGAGAAAAGGCTATTTATCCCCGTTTATAAGCCTTTTAAAGTAGCTTTAAATGAGATAGATAAAGATAGCACCATAAAGATGAGTAGCCAAAATAAAGACTATCTCACAAGCATCACTAAAAATATGAAAAATGCTCTAATCGCTCTAAAATACGGCATAACTGGTAGATCAAAGATAGATGAGATAAGAGGGCTAGTGGGGCAAAACAAATTTGGCACTGATGAGAAAATGGATCATAAAAATAGCCAAAATCTAATGGATAAAATCGCACGAAATTTGAAGATAAATAGCGAGAAATTTAGTGAATTTAAAAAGCTTGATGATGAGATAGTGCATTTTAAACATATCGGCGTAGATGATGAGTATAAGGACGGATTAGAGGCTAAAATAAAATCAATAAGGCTAATAGATGAAAACTATAAAGGCGTAACGATAGATCCTGACTTTATCTCTCACTACTTTATGCCTGTTTTACATAGTGAAAATAAATTTGCGTGGATAAGTCACATCATAGACGATGAGAGTGAAACTAAATTTTTAAAACACATAAAAAGACTTACGCCAGTGCTTGATAGCAAGTATGAATGGTGGTTTTTTAGCCGAAATGATGAGAGTCTTGATAATATCTATGTGCCATATATCAAGGACGCAAAAGGGCATAAATTTCACCCTGATTTTATATTTTGGGCGCAAAAAGGCGATACGCAAAAGATAGTTTTGCTTGATCCAAAGGGACTTGTATTTAGCGAGTGGCAGCACAAGATAGATGGCTACAAAAAAATCTTTGATGAGAGCAAGACCTACTACAAAGATGGCATAAATTTGCAAATCGTATGCCGTGTGGTAAATGATACAACCGATGTGCCTGATGAGTATAAAAAATGGCGAATCAAATTTGATGAGATAGCAAGCGTGTTTTAAAGGGTAAAAAACGTGCGCGTTACTAAAAGGCATTTTAATTTATGATAATGCCTTTTAAAAATAAATGTCATCTATATAAGTTGTTTCTAAAGATAAAGAAAATTTAAAGTGCTTTTCTACTTTACTTTTCATCTATAGGCAAAGCGAAATTTAGCTAAATCATATTGAGTCCAACCTTTTTCTAATCGATACTCTTTGGTTTTTTTAGAAAGTCTCATAAATAAGCTATAACTTCAAAATAAACTTAGAAAAGCAAAAAGATAGCTTAGAAGAGCTTTTTGAAGATATAAATGATGAGCAGATGTATTTGTCAAAGCCAAAGTGGTAATATAATCACCAATCCCTCTTCTTACTTTCTAGCTTTTCATCCATATAATTCCAGCCTTTTATGCACCATTCAAGCTGGGCTGAGTCTTTAGCATATCTATCAGTACATTCCCATTTACCTTGTCCTAACTGTCTATAGATAGAGCCTTCATTATGATATTTTCTCTCAAAAGCGTTACTAGCTTCGTTTATAGGCCACGCACCAGCACTCATAGTAAATACTATGGCTAAAAAACATACTTTTTTCATATTTTATCCTTTATCTTGTTAAATTATTATCACTTCTAACACGTAAAAATACAGGAAATCTAGGCTTTTTAAATTTAGTTAAACTTTGGTATTTATATGTGATGATTGAGCCAATTTGTGGCGGGTTTGCCCTTTGCTCATCGCTAAATCCAGAGCCGATCTTAAACTCTACATTACTAAAAATATCAACACAAATAAGCGAACCCAAAAGCCCTTTAAATTTACCTTTACCGCTTTGCAGTTTGACGACTTTGCATTCACTATCTTTAAATTTTTTGAGCTTTAAAATTTCACCACTTCTGCCTTTTTTATAAGGTGCGTTTGCGTTTCTTACGACTACGCCCTCGCCACCGCCATTTGTAATGTCATCTAAAAACGCAAAAGCATCTTCGTTTGAGTTTAGCTTTTTTTGTTCTATTATTTTTATAAATTTATTTGGATTTTGCTTTAAAAACTCACGCAAAATATCTAGTCTCTCAAGCAAATTTCCACTAGCGTTTGGCACGTCAAATATCATAAATTTGATATTTTCCCAACCTTTATCATCAAAAGAGCTTACCACTGAGCTGATAAACTCAAACTCACCTCGCTCACTCCAAAGCTCACCATCTATAGCAAAACTCGGAAAATCTTTTAGCCACCATTTTGGAGCGTTGATGATCTTATCATTTCTGCTTTTTAAATTCTTACCATCCCAAATAGCTCTTATGCCATCATACTTCTCACTAGCATACCAACCACTTAAATTTTCATCATTATACTCTTTTAATAGCATAACTTCGGCTTTTAAACCTAAAAAAAGGGCTAATAACAGGGCTAAAAACTTCAAATTTTTACTTTATAATAATCAACATACCACTTCACAAATCTTGCAACTCCGTCATTTACGCTAGTATTTGGCTTATAGTCAAAGTCCTCTATTAGATCGCTCACATCAGCGTAAGTCGAAGGAACATCACCTGCTTGAAGCGGCATAAAATTTTTCTTGATTTCTCGTCCTAGTTCTGTCTCGATCGCCTTTATGTAGTCCATTAGAGAGGTTGGAGAGTTGTTACCGATATTATAAATTTTATAAGGTGCGCTTGAAGTAGCTGGATCTGGATTTTTAGCATCCCAAGCTAAATTTGGCAAAGCTCTATTATCTACGCATTTTATTATACCTTTTATGATATCAGCCACGTAGGTAAAGTCTCTTTTCATCTTGCCGTAGTTATAAACATCTATAGTTTTGCCCTCTAAGGCAGCTTTGGTAAATAAAAACAGAGCCATATCAGGACGTCCCCACTCGCCATAAACGGTAAAAAATCTTAGTCCGGTCGTGCTAAATCCAAAAAGATGGCTATAAGTGTGAGCCATAAGCTCGTTTGATTTCTTGCTTGCAGCGTATAGACTGATAGGATGATTTACGCTATCGTGAGTGGAAAACGGCATTTTCTCATTTAGTCCATAAACTGAGCTTGAGCTTGCATATACTAGGTTTTTTACGCCATAATTACGGCAGCACTCAAGTATATTTGTAAAGCCTAAAATATTGCTATTTATATAAGCGTGTGGATTGATGAGTGAGTAGCGAACTCCTGCTTGTGCGGCTAAATTTACTATGCAGTCAAACGAGCTCTCTTCAAAAAGCTTTTTCATAGTTTTAAGGTCGCTTAAATCTGCTTTTATGAAGCTTAAATTTGGATAAATACTAGAACCAACGGCTATGTTTTCTTCTATATTTTCACGTTTGATACCAAGTTCGTTTAGCCTTGCGTATTTTAAATTTATATCGTAATAATCATTTATACAGTCAAATCCGACCACTTCATCGCCACGCTTAGCTAGCTCACGGCTTAGATGAAATCCTATAAATCCAGCTGTTCCAGTAACTAAAATCTTCATAAGCAGCCCTTAAATTCGTTTGATTTTATAAGACAAGCATTTGCTAAAATCTACGCTTAAAAACTCTTTGTGTGCTACAGCCAAGATCACGCATTCATATCCATCTAAATTTAAATTTTCTAAAAGCTCCAAGCCGTACTCTTTTTTCACATCATTTGCATCCGCCCAAGGATCATAAACATCTACATTACAACCAAACTCTTTAAGCTCTTTTATCACATCGATAACTCTTGAGTTGCGGATATCAGGGCAGTTTTCTTTAAAAGTGATCCCAAGCACCAAAACTTTAGCACCATTTACTTTCAAACCATTTTTTATCATCATTTTAATAGACTGATTTGCGTGGTAAATTCCCATATTGTCATTTATCCTACGTCCTGCTAAAATGATCTCTGGATGATAGCCGATCTCCTGGGCTTTATGCGTAAGATAGTATGGATCCACGCCTATGCAATGCCCACCCACAAGTCCTGGGCGGAAATTTAAAAAGTTCCACTTAGTCGCGGCCGCATCAAGCACTTCATTCGTGTCTATCTTCATCTTATCAAATATCATAAGTAGCTCATTTACAAAGGCGATATTTATGTCGCGTTGCGTATTTTCTATGACTTTTGCAGCTTCAGCTACTTTTATGCTACTAGCCTTATAAACCCCTGCTTTAATGATCTTGCTATAAACAGCTTCTATGGTTTTAAGAGCTTTAGGACTACTTGCGGATATAATTTTTTTGATTTTTGTAACTGTGTGCTCTTTATCACCCGGATTTATACGCTCAGGACTATATCCGCACTCAAAATCCACACCAAATTTAAGTCCGCTAGTCTCAAGCACAGGCACGCACTCATCTTCAGTAACTCCTGGATAAACCGTGCTTTCATATACTACTATATCGCCTTTTTTAAGCACTTTTGCTAAACTAGCGCTTGATTTATAAAGCGGAGTAAGATCTGGGCGATTATTTTTATCTATCGGTGTTGGAACGGTGACTATGTAAAAGTTACACTCTCTTATGTCGTCTAAATTTATACTAAATTTCATACCATTTTTTAACACTTTAGCCATCTGTTCTTCATCTAATTCAAGAGTTCTATCGATACCATTTTTTAGCTCATTTATTCGTTTTTCATTTAGGTCAAATCCTACAACACTAAAAGCATCGCTAAACGCCGCAGCTAAAGGCATTCCGACGTATCCAAGACCGATAATCCCTATTTTTATATCTTCCATTTTTTCTCCTAAAGTTTTCTCGCCTAAATTTTTTAAAATTATGCCAAAAATAATATTAACTAAGCCTTTTTAGCTCATCTTCTACATATCTGCAAAATACGTCAGTATAGCTCATACCTTGCTTTTGATCATTTAAAAATTCACTCATCACACTTATATAATTAGCGTAATCATCTTTTGTCAAATTTCCTCTTAAAAGCTCGTATTTTAAAAATAACCAGTAAGTATTTAAAGTATCGCTTTCGCAGTATTCATTTATCTTATCAAGCTCTGAATTGTAAAACATATCAAGAACTTGATCGCCATGCACGTCGTACTTTCCGGGTAAATTTAAGCTACTACAAAGATGATCTAGCTTTAGTCCGCTTACTGATCTAAACTCGCTGATATGATCAAGCAAATCTAGATGGAAAATGCCATCATATCTACTTCTGTAATTTGTCCATTTATCTTTGCCGTTTTCTTTATCATTGATATCAAAATACGATGGAGAGGATATATTGTATCGCATCGCCCTAATCATAAGCATAGGGATATCAAATCCACGACCATTAAAGCTAACTAAACGCGGATTAAATTTATTAATAAACTGGATAAATTTAGTTATTCTTTCCTCTTCGTCTTGCCCTTGCATCGTTGAAACTCGCAAAAATCTGCCAAATTTATCAGCCATAACAGCCGATATAGCAACTACTTTATGAAAACAAACTGGTAAAAACTCGCTACCGGTGTTCTCTTTTTGCTCACTCATAGCGCGTTTAGCAACTTCCTTATCGTCTCCTTCATAGCCAAAAACTTTTCTTAAAGTATCACTATCTGGCACAGTTTCACAATCAAATACACAAATATGCTCACTCTTTGTCATTTTACCTACTTTTTTTAAGATTTTTGTTATTTTACTATAAAAAGTTAGTTTTTATAATAGTATAGATATAATATAAATTTTAAAAAAGGTGAAAAATGAGAGAAAAACTTGAATACTTTTTTGTAGTTTTCATAATCAAAACAAGCAAAATCTTACCGATCAAATTTACATATAAAATGTTTGAGTTTATAGGAATACTGCTATTTTATATACTAAAATCAAGAAGAAATTTAGCCATATCAAATTTAAAAAAAGCTCTAAATTTAAATGAAAAAGAAGCATACGAAACTACCAAAAAAACATTCCAAAGTATAGCAAAAACAGCTTGTGAAAGTATTTTGATATACAATGATAAATTTGATTTTGAAAAAAACATAAACGAAAAAGAATTTATAAAAAAATCCTTTAAAGAGATATCTAAGCTTAGCAAAGGCGCCCTACTCATAACAGCTCATTTTGGCAACTGGGAAGCGCTTTCACACTATGTCGCAAAGATAGGATATCCGCAGTTAGTCATAGCTAGAGAAGGCAATAATGAACTCATAGAAACTAAAATCACAAAGCCATCTAGACAAAAATTTGGAAATATTTTAGCCTATAAGCACGAGGCAATGAGTAAAATGGTAAAGCAGCTAAAAAATGGCGGACTTGTGGGTCTCTTGCCTGATCTAAACTCAGGCAAAGGAGCAAATGGTATAAAAAGTAATTTTTTTGGAATGCCTTGCTATACGATAAAATCAGTTGCCGCGATTGTTTTAAAGTATCAAGTGCCAGTCATCGCGATATTTTTAAGAAGAAAAAACGACGGAAGCTATGAACCTATTATAAAAAAACTTGAATTTACACTTAGCAAAGACAACGAAATAGACACAAAAAATATAGTTCAAACTTGCAATGACACCATAGAAAGCGTCATAAGATCAGCACCTGAGCAATGGTTTTGGGTACATAACAGATGGAAAAACTACGATGAATAAAGCCCTAATCTTAAGCGACGATAGAGTAGGACACGAAAATCAGTCGATCGCATTTTGCAAATATCTAAATTTAGACTATGAGATCATAAAGGTTTCTTTTAAAAACAGATGGCTAAAGGCGATCTCTTATATTTTTGATCTTTTAGGGCTGAAATTTAAAATATTTACATCACAAACTCCTACTAAAAATAGCTACGACGTAGTTGTTTCAGCAGGCTCAAATACGTATTATGCACTAAAATATTATGCAAAAAAACTAAACGCAAAAAGCGTCGCTATGATGAGCGTAAAAGGATATAAAAATGATTTTGATCTTATGTTTGTTATGAGCCACGACTACAAAAAAAATTTAAAAAACGCACTTCTTGTGCCAGTAAATTTAAACTATCTATCAAAAAATAGTTTCTATACACCAACAAAAAAGGCGATAGCTTTTATAATCGGCGGCAAAAATAGAAATTTTGACTTTGATGAGAATTTAGTTTTTGATGAGATCAAAGCTATTTGCGATAAATTTCCAAATTACGAAAAGCTCATTACCACATCTCCTCGCACACCAAAAAAGTTAGAAGATAAATTAATGGGTTTAAATTTCGACTTTAGTGTATTTTATTCGCAAAATAAAATTAATCCTATAGCTGATTTTTTAGAGTTTTGCGACTATGTATTTATAACATCAGACTCAACTTCAATGATAAGCCAAGCAGTCTGCAATGGTAAAGCAAACATAGAAATCATCAACTACTCACCTAGCAAAAAAGAAAATAAATATCATAAATTTATAAAAAATCTAGAAACTAGCGGATTTTTGCACGTCTATAACGGCAATATTTCTAATAACTCTTTGAAATTTGATATAAGCAAAGCATTAAAAGAGGTGAAATTATGAAAATAGTTCAAATACTTCCTGAGCTAAACGAAGGCGGCGTAGAACGTGGAGTTATCGATATAAACAGAGCTTTAGCTCAAAATAACTTTAAATCCTTTGTCATAAGCAAAGGTGGAAAACTAGCAGAACATATATCGCGTGATGGTGGAAAACATATTAAATTTAACGTATTTAGTAAAAATATATTTAGTTTTATATTTAGAGTTTTTGGACTTAGAAAAATCCTAAAAGAGATAAGCCCTGACATCATTCACGTTCGCTCTCGCTTACCAGCTTGGCTTATATTTTTTGCAAATAAAACACTTAAACTCAAAGTCGTAAGTACGGTTCATGGACTAAATTCGCCGAATTTTTACAGCAAAATAATGACTAAAGCAGATGCCATCATAGTGCCAAGCAACTGCGTAAAAGAGCATATTTTAAAATATTTTAAAGCTGATATTAAAAAGATTACGATCATTGCGCGCGGTGTCGATCTAAAAACGTTTAATCCTTCAAATTTAGATAAAAATTTCATAGAAGAGTTTAAAGCTAAATTTGGTATCCAAAATGGAGATTTTATCATCACATCAGTAGGCAGGATAACTGAGCTAAAAGACTATGAAACGTTTATAAAAGCAGTATCTTTATTAGCCAAAACTCAAAAAATAAAAGCTCTTATAGTAGGATCGTCTCATAAAAAAAAGCAACGATATTTTAAAAGTCTGCAAGATTTAGTTGTAAATTTAGGGCTTAAAAATAGTGTGATATTTACAGGAAATCAGAGCAAAATAGCAGAAATTTATGCCTTAAGCGATGTAGTAGTAAGTAGCTCAAAAAAGCCAGAAAGTTTTGGAAGAAGTGTGGCTGAGGCTATAGCTTTAAATACTCCAGTTGTCGCAAGTAATCACGGCGGCGTAAAAGACATAATCATAAAAGGACAAAATGGATTTTTCTTTGAAATAGGCGATTTTAATGGACTTGCAAATATGATTTTACAAGCTAGAGAGCTTAAATTTGATGGATTTGAGTATATAAAAAGCAACTTTTCATTTGAACAAATGTTTGATAAAACTATAAAAATTTACGAGGAGACTGCAAAATGACGCACATAAAACAAAGGCTAGAGGACTGGCAAATTTTAGTCTTTAAGACTATTTTATTTATTTGGGTAGTGTCATTGCCGTTTAAAAATGCCATTTATCAGATATCTTTTGTGATGCTAGATCTGTTTTTTATAATACATCTTTTATGCACTCAAAATTTCGGTATCATAAAAGATATTTTATATAAGACAAGATTTTTAGGCTTAGCATTTGCTGGTATAGTGTTGTCGATGGTCATATCAAATTTATTAAATCCAGAGTATTTATCAAGTAAAAGTTGGAGCCACACTATACTTTTTATTTTTAGGTATGGACTGATTTTTGTAGCCTTAGCATACTTTTATAGGCTTGATTATTTTAGCAAAAAAGAGATTATTTATTTTATTTTTGCTGGGCTTATCTTGCTAGGTATGACGGCTGTTTTTTATCTAGCTATGACACCGGGGCTAATTAGCCATATAAGTGGTGGATTGAGCGGGTCTTTAGGGAGTAGAACCGGTTTTGGGCTATTTGTCGGACTTGGTTTTGTTTTAAGCTTTGTTTTAATTAAAAATAAAATTTTAATGCCTTTTTTGGTTATATTTTTTACTTTTTTTACCGTTTTTTCATTTGCAAGGTCATCTTGGGTAGCAAGTGCTACGGCTATAGCCATTTTTTTAATACTTAAATTTAAAAAAATAGAAAAAAAACATATCATACTTCTAATTACACTTGCTATTTTAATAGCCATATTTTATTTGAGTTATAGCTCATTACAAAATAGAGTTGAAGCGCTTATCTCTCTTAATACCACATACAGAACTTTAATATGGCAATATTCATTAGATATGATACTTCAAAATCCACTATTTGGATATGGAATTGGTTCTTTTGGAAATCTTCCAAATAGCCCGATTTTACAATCTCCTGATTGGAATTCCACTCACAATTTAATCTTAGAAGCACTTCTATACACAGGAATATTTGGTTCTATATTTTGCTTGTATATGATCACAATGACTTTCATAAAAGCATTCAAAACAAAAAACTACGAACTTTTTGCAATTTTTACGTATCTGTTTATAATTTCGCAGTTTGATTTTGGTGCATATATGTCAAAAGAACTGCTTAGTTTTATTGTTATTTTCACATTTCTAGCTTACTTAGATGATTTTAAGGAACAAAATTGATTTATCTCATTTTTGCTATACTGCTTATAGCTTTTATTATCTTTTCTATTCGTTTTACGTGGTGGAGAAAAAGTATATCCTATGATTATCCTAGAGTTTTGATGTATCATATGATAAGTCATCATTTACCAAAAAACCAAAGCAAATTTAACCGTCTAAGAGTAAAGCCAGAAGAGTTTGAAAAACAGCTTATTTGGCTTAAAAAAAATGGTTTTACTAGTTTTACTTTAAGCGAACTTGTAAATTTAGAAACAATTCCACCAAAATCAGTAGTTATCACCTTTGATGATGGATACGAAGATAACTTCACAAATGCATTTAGATTGCTAAAAAAGTATAATATGAAAGCCACTATTTTTATAGTTTTAAATAGATTTAACGCCAATTGGGCGACAGATAAAGACCTAAATCAAAGTAGCGATGAGCTAAATAAAGAGAGAATGTTAAGCGATGAGCAAGTTAAAACTATGCTTCAAAGCGGACTTATAGAGATCGGCTCACACACATTAAATCACGTAAATTTACCAAAAATTAGCGACAATGAAAAGCAAAAAGAGATCTTAAATTCAAAAAAAGAGATAGAAAGTAAATTTGGTATAAAATGCGAAAGTTTTGCGTATCCGTTTGGATTTTATGATGAAAAAAGTAGAGATTTTGTGCGAAAATTTGGTTACAAAAGTGCAGTTACTACGCAAAATTCAGTCTATTTTAAAGACAAATTTAACAAATTTGAAATTCCTAGAATTTTAATAAGTGGCAGACAAGGTATGCTTGCATTTATACTGAAAATGAAAAACGGTAGAGTAAGATGAAAATCGCCCTATTTTCGCATTCAACTATCTTTGGTGGAGTTGAAAAAATCGTCGTTGAAACTGCAAACGAATTAAGTAAAACCGATGAAATTTTGCTTATCATTCCGCGCGGCTGTCTTTACAAAGACAAGGTTTGCTCTAATGTGCAAATTTACGAATACAAAAGCTACGACAAACGCTATAACCTATTTTTGTATTTTGAGCTTTTTTTTGTGCTGAAAAAATTTCAAGCTGAGATTTTACATTCACACGGCACAAAAGCTACTCAGATAAGCTTCATAATATCCAAATTTTTACCATTTAAATTTATTGCAACTAAACATAACAACCGCAAAGGAAAGATTTTTAACCGCGTTTCAAACGTCATCGCAGTATCAAAAGCAGTGGCAAAAACGATAAAAAAGCCTTGCAAAGTCATCTATTTTGGTATAAACCCAAAGGAGATTACTCCACATAAAAACGCTATTTTTACCATCACAGCAGTGGGACGACTTGATAAAATCAAAGGTTTTGATATCTTAATAGATGAAGTTTCTAAGCTTAAATTTGATTTTATTTTACAAATAGTTGGCGATGGAAAAGAGAGAGAAAACCTACAAAATCAGATAAAAAGACTAAATTTACAAAGCAAGGTAAAGCTTTTAGGATTTAGAAGTGATATTAGACAAATTTTGGCAAATTCGCATTTGCAAGTCATCAGTTCAAGAAATGAAGGATTACCGATTACTGTGATAGAGGGGATTTTTTATACGCCTATTGTGTTATCAACGCCAGTTGGCGGAATTAGCGAGATTTTAGATGATGAGTTTTTGAGTACTCATACAAACTTAGGTTCTAAAATTGAGCAAATTTATAAAAATTATGATTACTTCAAAGCTCTTTTTACAAAAAAACACGAAAGTTTAAAACAAATTTTAACATTTCAAAATTATATTTTAGAGCTGAGAAAGTATTATTTAGATAAAATAAATAAAAAAATATAGGGAGAGTATATGCTATCAAAGCTAAAATATGAAAATATAATGCAATATTTAATCTACCTACTAACAATAAGTTTTTTTATAGGTAAATCTCATAATGTTGTTGGGGCTTTGGTGGTGCTTTTGTTCTTATTTGACACTATTAGACATCGTAATTTTTATATCTTTAAAGATAAGCTTTTTATATTTTTATCTGTGTGGTGTGGATATTTAGCACTAAGTGTTTTATGGGCAACACATAAGAGTGGAGTTATTTCAGCGGCATTAGTTTTGTTTTTGTGGGTTTTGCTTTATTTGGCGATAAAAACTAGTCTAAATTCAAAAGAAAAACTAGAGAGATTTTTTCAATTTCAAGCATATTTGATACTATTTATAGCCATAAACGCTTTAGTGCAACTTTTCATTGGCTATAATCTTTTTGGAACTGAGATCATGAATGGTAGGGCTACTGATCTATTTAGTAGCAATGATAGAATTTTTCCTTTTATCATCCCGCTTTATGTAGCTGTGTTTGGTGCTATGCTGACACTTCAAAACAGACCAAAAAAGCATTATATTTTATATGGACTAGCTCTATTTAGCATTTTGATAGCATTGCCTATAAGCGGCACTAGAGGGCCTATTGTTGTTTTAGCCATATTTTTACCTATTATAGCTTGGGTAAGTCCATACAGAAAAGCTGCTTTTGCTGGACTAGGCGTGCTTTGTTTATGTATAGCTACTCTCATCGCAACAAATACTAGTATGCAAAATAGGCTCTCAACCCTACTACATCCATTTGAAAATCAAAAGCATACAAGGATACCTGCTTACCTAACAGCCATTGAAATGTTTAAAGACAATCTAGTCATAGGAGTAGGCTTTAAAAACTTTCGTTATAGGGAATTTGACTATTACAAGCCAGAATTCCAAAGCCATGAAATAATCCCAGAAGAAAACAAAATAAATCTCCACGCTCACAGTCCATGGCTAGATATCGCTAGCGAGCAAGGAATGATCGGCATTTGCTTTCTTTTGACTCTATTTGGCAGTATATTTTTAAATGCGTACAAAAAAGGTCCGTTTGTTTTCATTAGTGCTTTTGGGGTTATATATGCATTTTCTTTTTTGAATTCAACACTTGTATTATCAAGTAGTAGGTGGTCGTTTTTTATGATTATGGCTATAGCGTTTTATAGCATACTTACTAATTACTATAAACTCTTAAAAGCAAAATAAGGTTTATCATGAAAAGTTTAAAAATAGTTCATTGTGCAATATTTAACGAAAAAACGAGCGGCAAAGAGTTTTACTCTCAAGACCGCAAAATCACCCATGGACTTAACCAAAATGGACATCTTGTCTATGATTTTAGTTATCGCGATGTTGAGCGAAGTATGCGAATTTTCGGTCTTAAAAAGCTCAGCACCGATAAGATGAACAAAAAACTCATTGAAATATGTAAAAATATAAAAGCCGATCTTTTACTCCTAGGTAAAGCTGAAAAAATTTATCCTAGCACACTAATATCCATCAAAAAAGCATTACCAAATATAAAAATAGCCCTATGGTATGTAGATCATTTGCAAGAAAACAGCGATTTTTTTAAAAAACTAGATTTAATAGACTGCTTCTTTCACGCAAACGCACTAAATTTAAAAGATTTGTCTAAAAAATACAAGGCTAAATTTAGCTTTTTCCCAAATATCAGCGACGATGCGTTTGATAAAAAGTTAAACATTCAAAAAACCACCGATGTGATCTATATAGCTAGAGATTACAAAGAAGATGTTAGATTTAAATTTGCTATGCTTTTAGATGAGTTTTGCAAAAAAGAGAGTATCAATCACAAAATTTACGCAAGTCTTGGAAATCCTGGCGTCTTTGGAAATGAGTTTTTTGAAGCTATAAATAGCTCAAAAATCGCAGTAAATTTTAACCGCGATGACTTGCTAGAATGCTCTAAATCAAACAAACTTTTAGGAGCAAGCGATAGAATGGCTCAATTTATGGGGGGGGGTATTTGTACATTTAGCCCATCGATAAAGGGCTTTGATAAGCTATTTCAAGATGGGGTTCATATAGTCTATTTTGATAGTCCAGATGACTGCTTTAACAAGATAAAAGAATATCTAAAAGATGATAAATTTGAAAAAATAGCACAAAATGGACATAGTAGAGCGTTAGAAATCACAAACGCTAAGCGCGTGAGTAAATTTATGTGCGAGACTATTTTTGAATGCTCTTTTAGCGAGGATTATGAATGGAGAGAATTTATGTTTAAAAATGGAGAAAAGATATGAGGATACTACATACTCTTCACTGGGTGCAGTTTGCAGGAACCGAAAAAGTATGCGTAGATCTATGCAATGAATTTTGCAAATCACACGAAGTTTTTTTAATGACAAATGATAAAATCAAAACATACACAAACGATAAAGTAAATTTAATAGCAGTAGATTTTGAAAAAAATCGTTATAATCCAATTTTCTTGTATAAAATAGCAAAAATTATCAAAGATATAAACCCAGACGTGATCCATTGTCATAACACAAAAGAGCTTGAAATAATGTATAATGCTAGAATTTTTATGAAAAAGAAAATTCCTATCGTGGCAACTAGACACAATGCAGACCTTAAAACCAAATTTTCTTATGCCGATTTAGGCGTTGGTGTTTCTAAGGAAACAATGAATTTTATGAATTCTAAAAAAAATATTCTTATAGAAAATGGAATACCATTTAAAACTCCAAAAAAAATAAATTTAGGTAATCAATTTATAATTTTAGGAGTAGGAAGATTAGCAAAAGTCAAAGGTTGGGATTTGCTAATTCAAGCCTTATCGAAAGTTAATTTTGATTTTAAATTAATTATACTTGGAGAGGGCAACCAAAAAATAGAACTTCAAAATTTATGTAACGAAACAAATATCTCTGATAAGGTCGAATTTAAGTTTGTTACAAATGTAAATGACTACATATTTTCGTCAGATTTACAAGTTATAGCATCGAAAGAAGAAGGATTATCTTTAGCATTAATTGAAGCTATTTTTTATGGAAAAATATTATTAGCCTCAAATATATCAAATCATAGTGATTTAATAGGAACAGAACTTGTTTATGATAGAGATATTAATATATTGACTAATAAATTAAATGATATTTACGAAAACTACGACAAATACAGAGAATTATTCGCAAAAGTAAAAGAAACAAAGGATAATTTTAGCATAGAAAAAATGGCAGAAAAATACATACAAGCATATGAAAGCGTGATAAAATGATCTATTCTATCTCTATACTGCTCATATTTATAGCATTTTTACTTCGTTACAATATATGGCGTATTCCTGTGAGCTACACCAAAGCTCGAATACTTATGTATCACTCTATAAGCAAACATTGTGGGGATAAATTTGATAAATGGCGAGTAGAGCCAAAGGACTTTGAGCGTCAGATCAAATGGATGAAAAATCACGGCTTTACAAGTTATAAGATAAGTGAGCTTGTAAATTCAAAAACTATTAGTAAAAAATCAGTAGCTATAACATTTGATGATGGATACGAAGATAACTTCAAAAATGCGTTTGAGATACTTAAAAAATATGGCTTCAAAGCCACCATTTATCTAGTCCCAAACCAAAACACAAACCACTGGGAAAAAGCGAACACGAATAGCGTCTCAAATATGCTTAACGCAGAGCAAATAGCGCAGATGCAAAACTCAAATTTGATCGAATTTGGATCACATACGCTAAGCCACAAAAACTTATCCACACTAGGTGAGACTGAGCTTAAAAACGAACTACAAAACTCAAAGCTAGAAGTAGAAAAGCTCACTGGGAAGACTTGCAAAGCCTTTGCGTATCCTTATGGTAAATTTAATGAAAAAATCATAACCGCCACAAAAGATGCAGGATACGAAAATGCAGTCATCGTAAAGCGTGGAGTTTTTGAATCAAGAGATGATAAATTTACTATAAAACGTATCGGAGTCTTAGGAACGGAGAGCTTTTTTGATTTTTATTTGAAATTTACTAGGATAAGGAATAAGCTATGATAAAAGCTTCAGTTTATGTCATCTGCTACAACGAAGAAAAGCACATAAGAAGAATGCTTGAAAGTGTCAAAGACTTTGATGAAATCATAGTCGTAGATAGCGGAAGTACAGATGCTACACTTGATATCGCTAAAGAATATACAAGCAAGATTTTTCATCAAGATTTTTTAGGATATGCAGGGCAAAAAGAATTTGCTAAAAATCTATGCCAAAATGAGTGGGTTTTAAATTTAGACGCAGACGAAGAACTAAGCAGTGGGCTAAAAAATGAGATAGAAGAAACTATAAAATCAAATAGCGCAGATGCTTTAGAAGTCAAAATTTCAAGTATATATTTAAATAAATTTCCACATAGTCTTTGCAAGTCTATCACACGAATAAGATTTTTCAAAAAAGAACTTGGATTTTATCCACCAAAACTGGTGCATGAAAGTATCAAATTTACAGGTAGAGTAAAAAATAGCAAACACTTCATATACGACTATGGAACAAATGATCTTAGCACACATATAAATAAAATAAATTTATACTCATCTCTAAGAGCCAAAGAAAAAGCAGAGAAAAACTCATCTATATTTAAGCTTATATTCGTATTTCCTTTGGCGTTTTTTAAATCATACATAATAAAAAGAAATTTTTTAAACGGCGCAGTAGGCTTTATATCAGCTATAAATTTAGCTTTTTACGCATTTTTAAAAGAAGCTAAATTGTATGAGATAAATTTGAAAAATAAAAAATGACAACCATAAAAAAAGTTATATTTCTAAAAAATGTATCAGATCAAGAAGCAGAAATAAAAAGATATCTAAATCATCTTAAAAATGCACTTGATAAGATCGGTATATCAAACCAGATAAAAGATATTGATGAGCAAGATAAATGTCTTAAAAACGCTATGAAATTGAGTACAAAAGTTTGCAAAACAAAAGCAAATGATGAGATATATTTTAGCTTATCAAAAATAACTTGCGCAGATATTTGTAAAGTTAGCGATGGAGTATATAAAATATACCGATTATTAAGACGATTTTGGTTTTTAAATCCTATGAGTTTTATATATGTTTATTTAGAGAAAAAATGCTTTACAAATGCCAAAAAAATCATCGTTAGCTCAAATTTAACCAAACAGCATATCATAAATACATATAAAATAGATGAAAGCAAGATAATAACCATATACAATGGTATAAACTTACCAAGCAAGATAAAAAAAGGAAGTGCAAAAATGAGACTTTGTGCTAAATTTGGTTTGGATTATGAGCTGCCCATAGTGCTATTTGTAAGTGATAAAACAGAAGGGATCAAAGAATTTTTAGAAATTTTAAGTAAATTAAATACAAAATTTAATGCTATTCTTATCAGCAATGATAAAAAATCAAATAAATTTAAAAAACTAGCAACCAAACTTGGTATAAACGCTCTTTTTATCGGCAAACAAAGGATTATTAGCGAGTTTTATGAAGGTTCTGACTTGCTGTTACTTCCTACGTACTATGAGTCATTTTCAAATGCAATCCTAGAAGCACTCAGCTATGGTTGCGTGGCGATAACGACGGCTCAAAACGGAGCTAGCGAGATACTAGAAAATGATTTTATAATGCAAAATCCAAAAGACCACAGCATAACCACATTTATCGATAAATTATTTTTAAACAATGAGTTTATGGCAAACATACAAGCAAAAAATATCGAATTTTCTAAGAATTTTAGCATCGAAAAGAGCATAGATCAAACTGCAAATCTTATAAGCCAAATCGTTTGTCAATCAGATAAATAATAAATCAAATATATTGAGATTTTTCATTAAATTTTTATGATTTATTTTTATTTATCAAAATTTAATCATATCATTTACTATTGATTTTATAAAACAAATATATAATTTTAAAATTAATTTTTTTATTTGAGGGAGATTATTATGAGAAAAATTTTATTTGTTTCTGCACTTGCTGCTTTGAGCTGTAGTATGTATGCTGCTGATGGTGCGACTATTTTTAACAAATGTAAAGCTTGTCACGGCGCAAAAGCTGAGAAAAGCTATCTAAACAAAGTTCCAGTACTTACTACAGTAGATGCTGCTGAGAGACTTGCTCTTATGAAAGAGTATAAGGCTGGCACAGTAGAAGGTGGCAAAGGTAAATTTGGAATGGGCGGTGTAATGAAAGGTCAAATGGCTCCGCTAAGCGAAGCTGATATGGTCGCAGTTAATGACTATATCTCAACTTTAAAATAATATCAAGCAGCGATTTCGCTGCTTTTTTATCCACAATCACCACAAATCTTAAGCATTTATTATACAAATTATATTAAACAAAAATTTAGCCTTTTGTCATTATAATAACGAACATTTCAATTTATTAAGGACAAAAAATGAAAAAGATTTTATTTGTTTCTGTTATAACTGCCTTTGCATGTAGTGCTTTTGCGGCTGATGGTGCTACTATTTTCAAAAAATGTGCAGTTTGCCACGGCGCAAAAGCTGAGAAAAAATACCTAAATAAAGTTCCAGTACTTACTGAGATAGATGCTGCAACACGTCTAGCAGATATGAAAGCATACAAAGACGGAACATTAAATGGCGGTAAAGGTAAAGTTGGTATGGGCGGAATCATGAAAGGTCAAATGGCTCCACTAAGCGAAGCTGATATGGTCGCAGTTAATGACTATATCTCAACTTTAAAATAAGCTTTTAGTCAAATTTGCACCTTAAATTTATCAAATTTGGGTGCAAATTTACTTTAATCAGGTGGGCGATAACCGCTTTCTTTTTTCTTTTTTATAAGCTCTTCTTTTCTTTTTTCCATCTTATATGCATCATTGAGTGAATCCTCGCTATCATACTTTGTACCATCTAAAAATTTGGAATAATCATCAAATTGTCTATTTTTCACACCCCAAATTAGCCCAAAAAGAGCCAAAGCTCCAAGAAATGTAGAAATTCCAAGCATTATAGCTATGATCGCTCCCATATTTAACCTTTAAATTTGATCTTAGATGAGTTTAAAACAACTATTACCGAGCTAAAAGACATAGAAAGTGCAGCAAATAGCGGTATGATGAACCCTGCCATAGCTAGAGGCACGGTTATAGCGTTATAAATAAGCGAAAAAGCGAGATTTTGTTTAATAGCTTTAAATGTATATCTAGAGATATCTATGGCATCTTTTAGGCTACTTAGATTATCATTTAGCAAGATAACATCGCTTTTTTCTACGCTGATAGCAGCGCCACTTCCAAGGCATATACCCACACTTGCCAGGCTCAGCGCAACGCTGTCATTTATACCATCTCCTACCATAACAGTAGGCATATTTAAATTTAACTCTTTTATGATAGCAGATTTTCTAATAGGATCAACTCCAGCATAAAACTCATCTATACCAAGTGTTTTAGCTACTTTTTTAGCTACTTTTTTATCATCTCCAGTCAGCATAACGACCTTAAAACCGCTATCTATCAGCTTTGTTATAACATCTTTTGCATCACTTTTTAGCTCATCTTCTAGCTCAAACAAAGCAACCACTCTACCATTTATCGCAAAACAATAATTCGCATCACTAAAATCTGCATAAATTCCAAGCTCACGCATAAACTCACTACTTCCACCAACTAAGCTAATACCATTAAATTTAGCTTTTACTCCACGAGCCAATACATTTTGCACCTCTTGTAAAGGGTAAATTTTCCCTTCTAATGAGCTTTTAAGTGCAACGCTTACTGGATGAGTAGAGACACTAAGCAAAGAATAAAGCAAATTTTCATCAAATTCTTCAAATTTAGTAGCTTTTACCAAAGTCAGTTTGGCTTTGGTAAGAGTGCCAGTTTTATCAAAAACTATACATTTGCACTTTGCTAAACTCTCTAATATCCTTGCTTCTTTAAATATCACACCTTTTTTCAAGCTCACCCCAAGACCTATCAAGCTAGCTACTGGCGTAGCTAAGCTAAGAGCACAAGGACAAGCGATGATTATAACAGAAACAGCGATGATTACTGCATTTGACACACTAGAGTTAAAGCTCCAAAATATAAATGTAAGCATTCCTAAAAGCAAAATTACAATAGAAAATTTACCCGAAATTTGATTTGCAAACTCTTCGATGCGTGGCTTTTTAAAACTTGCATTTTCAAGCAAAGAGATGATTTTACTAAGCATAGAACTTTCAAAAGTTTTCTTTGCTTCATACTCCAAAGCTCCATCTACACATATCGCCCCGCTTATTATCTCATCACCACTTTTTAAAAGCACAGGTAAGCTCTCACCACTCAAACTCGAATAATCAAAGCTCCCAACTCCACTTTTTACAACACCATCTATCTGAACTCTTTCTGACTGACGCAAAGCTAAGATATCGCCTATTTTTACATCATTGACGCTTTTTAGTTCATAATCATCACCATTTTTCACGCTAACTTCACTAACTAGCATACCGCTTAAACTATCTAAGTTATCAATAGCTCTTTTCTTGCTTATAACCTCTAAAAATTTCCCTATAAACACAAAGGTGATTATCATCGCTACACTATCAAAATATACTTCGCCACTGCGTGAAAGCATCGCATAAACTGAGTAAAAATACGCCATGCTAGCCCCGACAGCTACACTTAAATCCATACCTACTCTTTTGTTTTTCAGTCCCAAATAAGCAGATTTAAAAAACTCGCTACCGGTATAAAAAAGCACAGGGCTAGAAAGAACAAACTCAGCAAAATGCAAGATGTCTTTTATCTCACTACTCATTCCGCTAAAATATCCAGAGTAAAGTGCTACTGCGATCCACATTATATTCATCGTGCAAAAAAGCCCAGTAAGCATTTTTGCATAAAATTCCCTTCTTTTTTGCGAAGCTCTTGCCTCTGCTTTGTTTGGGTCATAAGGCACAGGATTGTAGCCAATAGCCATAATCATATTTAAAATTTCAGGCAATTTTACTATGCTATCGTCCCATTTTATGTGAGCCTTATTTGATGCGGTATTTATTTCTATTTCGACTATGCCATTTAAATTTGATAAAACTTTTTCATTTAGCCATACGCAAGCTGAGCAGTGAATTCCTTCTATGATAAGATAAATTTCGCAAAAGCCGTTGCTATTTTTAACATAATTTTTGTAAAAACTTTTACTAGACTCATCTTTAAACTCTTCTACTTTTTTTGCTTTTATATGCGTCTGTTTTCCAAGCCTATCGTAAAACTCATCAAGCCCATTTGAACTCAAAAAAGCAAATACATTTTTACAACCATTACAGCAAAATTCATTGCCATTTTCGTCTAAAATCGCACCACTAGTATCAAACTCGCTTTTACAATGCAGACATTTAAATTTACCCATAAAGATCCATATTTTAAATTTAGATAATTATATAAAAATATCGCTTAAGGTATAAAATAATCTGTTTTATTTTTGTCACAAATAAATTTAAAAAACGATTTTTATAGGATAAGGCAAGGGATCTGGAGTATCGTTCTACTTTTATTTTTTACTTTTATTGTATAATAAACAAGGGGTGCAAAATGCAAACAAGAAGAGAATTTATATCAAATTTAGTCAAATTTAGCGGAGGATTAGCGCTTATGAACTCAAATTTATTTGCTACAAACAAACCACAAATTCCAAGCGTAAATTTAAACAATGGCGTAAAAATGCCTATTTTAGGCTATGGGACATATGATTTAAGCGATACTACCAAATGCGTTTTAGACGCGCTAAGCGTAGGATATAGGCTTATAGACACAGCCCAAATGTATGGCAATGAAGGAGAGGTAGGAGAAGCTTTGCGCATAAGCAAAGTGCCATTACAAGAGCTCTTCATCACTACAAAACTATCACAAAATATGAGCTATAAAGAGACTTTAAAGTCCATAAATGTAGCCCTTAAAAAGCTTAAGCTCGAGTATATAGACCTACTTCTTATACACGGGGCATATTCTAGCTCAAAACAGATGTATAAAGCTATGGAAGAGCTCTATGAAAACGGCATTTTGAGGGCTATCGGGATTTCAAATTTTACCACTAAAAAATATGTTGATTTTGTAAAAGATGTCAAAATAACGCCTATGATAAACCAAATGGAAACTCATGTGTTTTTTATGCAAAAAGAGCTAAGAGCAGTCATGAAAGATACGCGTTTAGAGGCCTGGAGTCCTTTTGCAAACGGCAAAAACGGGTATTTTTCAAATCTTGTTTTAGACAAAATTGCTAAAAAACATGGTAAAACTATAGCACAAATCGGGCTTAGATACTTGATACAAAACGGCATCATCGCTATCCCAAAAACCAGCAAAAAAAGCAGAATGATAGAAAATATAGATATTTTTGATTTTAGTCTTGATGATGAAGATTTAACTAAAATTTCACACTTAGATACAAACAAATCATTATTTGGATGGTACTAAATCAAAAAATAATTCAGCCGAACTTGTCTTGATTATTAAAATTTAAAATACGGCGTTAATCTGATGATATTAAGGCATCAATCTTGACAAGTTTATATTTTTTGTATAAAATCTCAACTTCAAAACTACATATTTTATTCATTGTGACTGCATATTATCACAAAAATTTAAAGAGGTTTAATGGAAAATAAAGACAATGTCAAAGAGCAATCCTACAACGCAGGGAACAATAAAAAGCAACATTCGCGTACTCACATTCCAGTTGATGGATACAAAATCGAAGAATTAAGACAACTCGACCTTAACAACCTAGTAGCCATAGCAGACGAAGTAGGAGTGGAAAATCCACGCGAATTTCGCCGTCAAGAGCTTGTATTTGAGATACTAAAAGCACAAACAAAACAAGGTGGTTTTATACTATTTACAGGTATTTTAGAAATAGTTCCAGACGGATATGGATTTTTAAGGGCAACAGATGCAAATTTAAGCGACTCGGCAAATGACACATACGTAAGTCTTAGCCAAATCAAAAAATTTGCTCTTCGTGTCGGAGATATCATAACAGGACAAGTTAGAGAGCCAAGAGAACAGGAAAAATATTACGCTCTTTTAAAAATAGAAGCTATAAATTATAAATCTATTCAAGAAGCCAAAGAAAGACCGCTATTTGACAACCTAACACCGATTTTTCCAACTCAAAAATTGAAATTAGAATATGATCCTATGAAGCTAACTGGACGCGTTTTAGACCTTTTTACGCCGATAGGAAAAGGACAGCGCGGACTCATAGTCGCTCCTCCAAGAACAGGTAAAACCGAACTTATGAAAGAACTAGCTCACGGGATAGCTAGAAATCATCCAGAAGTTGAGCTCATAGTTCTTCTTATAGATGAGCGTCCAGAAGAAGTTACTGATATGGAACGCTCAGTTAGAGGAGAGGTATTTAGCTCGACTTTTGACTTGCCTGCGCTAAATCACGTAAGGGTAGCTGAGCTTGTTATAGAAAAAGCAAAACGTTTAGTAGAAATGGGTAAAGATGTAGTAATCTTGCTTGATAGTATCACTCGTTTGGCTCGTGCTTATAACACTGCAACTCCAAGTAGTGGTAAAGTATTAAGTGGTGGCGTAGATGCAAACGCTTTACATAAACCAAAAAGATTTTTCGGTGCAGCAAGAAATATAGAAAATGGAGGAAGCCTAACCATAGTCGCAACAGCTCTAATAGACACCGGCTCACGTATGGATGACGTGATATTTGAAGAGTTTAAGGGTACTGGAAATAGCGAGATAGTATTAGATAGGAACATCAGCGATAGGAGAATTTATCCAGCTATCAACATCTTAAAATCAGGTACTAGAAAAGACGAACTTCTTCAAGGTCCAGACAAATTAGGCAAAATTTGGGCTATAAGAAATATCATAGCAACAATGGAAGATGTAGAAGCGCTCAAATTCTTATACTCAAAAATGCTTAAAACCGCTAGCAACGAAGAGCTTCTTGGAAGTATGAACGATTAGGAAAAAGTTTGAAAGCACTAGCCCTAAAATACCGCCCAAAGAGCTTTGATGAGCTTATCGGTCAAGACGTTGTAGCTAATAGCTTATCTCACGCACTTGACTCTAGCAGACTTGGTCATGCGTATCTTTTTTCAGGATTAAGGGGAAGTGGTAAAACAAGCAGTGCTAGGATATTTGCCAAAGCTTTGCTTTGTGAAAAAGGTATCAGCTCGCATCCTTGTGAGGTTTGTGCAAACTGTATTATGGCAAACGAAGGACGCCACCTAGACATCATCGAGATGGACGCCGCTAGCCACAGAAAAATCGATGATATAAGAGAACTCATCGAACATACAAAATACTCTCCATCAAGTGCTAGATTTAAGATATTTATCATCGACGAAGTTCATATGCTCACAAAAGAAGCATTTAATGCTTTACTAAAAACACTTGAAGAGCCGCCAGAATACATAAAGTTTATACTAGCAACCACCGATCCGCTTAAACTTCCAGCCACGATACTCTCACGCACACAGCACTTTAGATTTAAACCGATATCAAAGTCAAATATACTAAAACATCTTGAGTTTATACTAAACAAAGAAGGTATAAAATACGAACAAAAAGCACTTGAGATACTCTCAAGAAGTGGATCTGGAAGCCTTAGAGATACTCTGACTTTACTTGATCAAGCCATTATATTCTCTCACGAATTCGTTAGTCAAAAATCGGTCGCAGATATGCTTGGACTTCTTGATCCACAAAAGATAGAAGAGATCCTTGAAGTAGTAGTAAGCAGAGATAAAAACGCTCTTTTAAATTTATTAAAAGAACTTAGCCGAAGCGACGCAGAGTTGATCATCGACGAGCTCATTATAAATTTAAAAGATAAATTTATAAATCAAAACTCAAAGTTTTCTATACTTATTTTTGAGCGATTTTTTAGGATATTGTCTGAAACAAAAAATATGCTAGGTCAAGGTAGCGATCCTGAGTTTGCCTTGTATTTAGCGCTTTTTATGATGCTTGAAGCTTTTAATCTAACTAGCATAGATGATGCTATAAAAGAGCTCAAAGAAAGCAAACTAGAGATTGTGCAAACAAGCATACCAGAGCAAATGCAGACAAAGAAAATTCAAACTCCTTATCAAGACTTTTTAAATCAAATTTACGATAGAGATTTTGATCTTGGAAGTTGCTTTGATGAGTGCGTGAAATTTGTCGAATTTAAAAATAATATTTTGATACTAAACTCAAGCGCAAGCGGTAAAAATCAAGAAATTCTTAGAAGGTCATCTGCTATCATAATGGAAATACTGCGCAAATGCTTTGGAGATGGTGCAAAAATAGAGATAAAAAAGGTAGAAGATGAGCAAAAAGAGAACAAAGCAGTTCAAAAACTTTTAGAAAGCGAGCTACCAAAAGCCCTAGATAAAAATTTGGCTATAGAACAATCTCAAAAAGTTGAGACAAAACTCAACATGTCAGTCTTCACAAAAAAAGACGAAGATCCACTTCTAGCACAACTCAACTCAAATGCAAAAGAGCTAAAAAGACTATTTGGCGAACCTGAGATTTTAAAAGATAATGGTTAGATAAATGACGCCCTAATTAGGATACTCCAACTTCCCAAATTTAGTTATTTCTATTTTAATCCAAATTTAATTAAATTTTAATTCAAAAGAAAATTATAATATATCAATATATCTTAATATATTATAATTTTTATGATATGATTACAAAAAATCGATTCTACAAGGAAAAAAATGTTAGAAAAACTTCTTGAAATTTTTAAAATTTTTATATTTTATTTTGTTGAGATTTCTGTTTTATTTATCGCGATTGCTTTTATAGTAGCACTATTAAATCAGAAATTTTCTAAGAAAATGGAGAGATATCTCAGTGCAAACTCTCTTTTGAGCTATATCAAAGCTATGTTTTTAGGAGCTTTAACACCATTTTGTTCTTGTTCTACCATACCTTTGTTAAGCGGTTTGCTAAAATCAGGGGTAAGCTTTGGAGTGAGCGTGGCTTATCTTTTGGTCTCGCCACTTGTAAATCCGATAATCATCGCTATGCTAGTTATATCATTTGGTTTAAAACTTAGCTTATTTTATATATTATTTATTTTCGTTTTTGTTTTTATATTTTCTTTGAGTATTTCTAAATTTGACTCGGATAAATTTTTAAACAATGATTTTATCAAAGAAAAACAAAATACCGCACCAAAATATCACAATATAAGCAAACAAAACTGCTGTCAAACTAAAATAATAAATTTCAGTACTCAAAAACAGAGTTTGAATTCAAATTCGCAAACGAAAAGTAGCTATAAAGATTTATTTTTAAAAGTACTGAAAGATTATAAGAAAATCCTTCCGTATATCGTCATAGGTATGGGCATCGGAGCTCTTATCCACGGTTTTGTGCCAAAAGAATTTTTACAAACTTATCTACAAGAATTCGAGATCTTTAGTGTCGTAATAGCTGCTTTTGTCGGAGTTTTGCTTTATATCAGAGTCGAAGCCATCATCCCTATAGGTCTATCTTTGATGGATTGTGGCGTATCTTTAGGAGCAGTGATGAGTTTTTTAATATCTGGGGGAGGCTGTTCTTTGCCAGAGCTTATCTTACTAAAACGCATTTTTAAAATGAATTTCTTGTTGATATTTATCTCGTGTGTGCTTTTTATCGCTATAATATTTGGAGTATTAATAGATATAGGAATAAAATGGAAAATTTAGATGATTTTTTAAAAATTACCGGGGCTTTGAATGATGAAAGTAGAGTAAAAATTCTAGCTTTTTTACAAAAATACGGTACTCTTTGCGTATGCGATCTACAGAATTCTTTGCAAATGATACAATCTCGCCTTTCAAGACACTTAAAAATCCTAAAAGACGCCGGCTTTTTAAGTGTTGAGAGAAAAGGCGTATGGGCTTACTATGGACTTAATGAAAATATGAACTCACACTGCAAAAATGCTTTAAAAGAAATTCGTGATATAGAGCTAAGCTTACCACAGCTAAATAGAGTTTCTATAGAAGAAAAGTGTTTTTAAAATAAAAAACACTTTTATCAAATTTACTCTTTAAATTTATCCCACGCAAGAATGGTGGTGCCGTTCTCGCCTACTACGGCGTCGCCCATTCCCATTATGTTGTATCCAGCATCGACATAATGAACTTCGCCAGTTACGCCACTAGAAAGATCGCTTAAAAGATACATTCCGCTTTTACCCACATCTTCTATGCTGACATTTCTTTTTAATGGGGCGTTACACTCATTCCAGTGTAAAATCATCTTAAAATCGCCAATTCCACTTGCTGCTAAGGTTTTAATCGGCCCTGCTGAGATAGCATTTACTCTAATATTTTTAGCTCCAAGGTCATGAGCTAGGTAGCGAACTGAGCTCTCAAGAGCCGCTTTAGCTACGCCCATTACATTATAATGTGGGACAAATTTAGCTCCGCCAAGATAGCTTAAAGTCAAAATCGCCCCACCGCTTTTAAGCACAGGCAAAACAGCCCTAGTAAGGCTTATAAGCGAATATACGCTAGTATCCATGGCTATATCGAAAGCCTCTTTTGTAGTATTAATAAATTCACCCTCTAAAGCCTCTTTAGGTGCAAATGCCACCGCATGAACGACAAAATCAATCTGACCAAAATCAGCTTTTATCTTATCAGCCAAAGAGTCAAGATGGGATTGATTATTTACATCTAGCTCATATATAAAATGGCTTTCAAGTTCAGCTGCGATAGGCTCAACACGCTTTTTGATAGCATCATTTAAAAATGTAAAAGCCAAATCCGCCCCTTGGTCTTTACACGCTTTTGCGATACCATAGGCTATACTCATCTTATTTGCTACGCCGACTATTAATCCCTTTTTGCCTTCTAATATCATTTTTATCCTTTATTGATAATCTCTAAAAATTTCTTAGCGTCCCAGCTAGCAGTCCCTACAAGCACACCATCGCACGATTTTATCGCTTTTATCTCATCTATATTTGTGATATTTACACTACCGCCATATAGTAGTGAGGCAGTTGTTTTAGTAGATATAAAATCCAAAATTTCAGCTATGAACTCAGCCTTAGCGCTCTTGCCAGTGCCAATAGCCCAGATCGGCTCATAAGCTATCACTAGATTTTCGTAATTTAAATTTATATTTGATAATTGATCGCTTAAAAACTCTTTGGTGCTACCATTCATGTGAGTTATATCATCTTCGCCGATGCAGTAGATGATATCCCAGCCTTTGCTTTGAGCATAGTCAAATTTCGCTCTTAAAAACGGCTCATCTTCGCCTAGGGCTCTCCTCTCGCTATGACCTATCATAACCATTGTGATATCAAGCTCATCTAGCATATCGCTACCGATTTCACCGGTAAATGAGCCATTAGGTGCGGGGTAGAAGTTTTGTGCGCCTTGGGTGAATTTAAATTTATTTTGAGTTAGAGCTGTAAATGGTGGAAAGACAATCACACTATCGCTATTAGAGCTTAGGGCATTGCTAAGCTCATTAGCGTAGATTTCGTAGCTTTTTTTGGTGTGATTGCATTTTAAATTTGCAGCGTAAATCATATATCATCTTCTCTTAAAAGCACTCTAACTCCAGGTAGCTCCTTGCCCTCTATAAGCTCCAAGCTAGCACCACCGCCTGTTGAGATAAAGGTCATCTCATCAGTATCCCCAGCTCTCTCAACTACATCAGCAGTATCGCCGCCACCAACCACAGTAGTAGCAAAGCTCTCGCCAATAGCGTGGCTCATTTTTATGCTACCTTTGCTGAATTTATCCATCTCAAAAACCCCCATAGGGCCATTCCACCAAATGGTTTGAGCATCGGCAATCGCCTCTTTAAATAGCTTCACACTAGCTGGGCCGATATCTAGCCCCATCCAGCCATTTGGGATCTCTTGAACAGGAACATACTTGATCGCACTATCATTGCTAAAACTTTGAGCCGCTACGACATCAACAGGCAGATAAATTTTCACGCCTAGCTCACGGCCTTTTTTAAGAATGTTTGATGCTTCTTCGACTAACTCTTCTTCTAAAAGGGAATTTCCGATATTTTCACCAAGAGCTTTTAAAAATGTAAATGCCATACCGCCACCGATGATTAATTTATCAATGCGTGGCAAAAGGTTGGTTAGGGCTTGTAGCTTACCGCTTACTTTAGATCCGCCCGTTACTGCGACAAATGGCCGACTTGGATGGCGGATTAGATTTTGACCAAATTCAATCTCTTTAATCAGCAAAAATCCAGCAGCCTTATGCTCGCTATCGTAGCATTGAGTTATAGCATGGACGCTAGAGTGAGCTCTATGACATACGCCAAAAGCGTCATTGACATAGTAATCAGCAAATTCGCTAAGAGATTTAGCTAAGTTTATATCATCTTTTGTCTCGCCCTTTTCAAAGCGTAAATTTTCTAATAACAAAATCTCACCAGATTGTAATTTTTCTACCTTCTCTTTAGCATCATAACCGACTACATCGTGAGCAAATTTAATCTCTCTATCCATCAATCTACCTAGTCTTTTTGCTATAGGAAGAAGTGAATATTTATCTTCGTAGCCATTTTTTGGGCGACCTAAGTGGCTAGCTAAGATAACAGAGCAACCCTGATCTAAAATATATCTGATAGTTGGGATAACTGAGCGGATTCTTCTATCATCTGTGATATTATTAAATTCATCCATAGGTGTGTTAAAATCGCACCTTACAAGAACCTTGCTACCACTTTTAAATTCAATATCTTTTATAGAAATAATCTCACTCATATCACTTCTCGCTTATAAATTTAGCCATTTCAACTAAGCGATTGCTATAGCCCCACTCATTGTCATACCACGCCATTACCTTAATCATATCACCGCAAATTACTTGAGTTAGATCGGCTGCTACTATGCTTGAGTAGCTTGAAGTGATAAAATCGCTACTAACTCTCTCATCAAAATCCACAGCCATAATGCCCTTTAGACTTGTCTTACTAGCATTTACAAAAGCAGCGTTTAGCTCTTCTTTGCTCACACTTTTACCCAAAACCGCAGTAAGATCAACCATAGAAACATTTGGCACAGGAACTCTGACGCTTTGTCCGTGTAGTTTGCCATCTAGGCTAGGCATTACTAATTTCATAGCTTTTGCTGCACCTGTGCTAGTAGGTATTATATTTGCCGCAGCTGCTCTAGAACGCCTAAAATCACGGCATTTGACATCTACTAGGCTTTGACCATTTGTGTAGGCGTGAATGGTAGTCATTAGACCTTTTTTTATACCATAAAGATCTTCTAATACTCTAGTAACAGGACCTAGGCAGTTGGTGGTACAACTTGCGTTGGAGATGATTGTTTGACCTTCGTATTTATCTGAATTTACACCTAAAACAAAGGTTGGAGTGTCATCTTTTGCAGGAGCACTCATAACTACTTTTTTAGCACCTTGTTTTAGATATGCTTCACATTTTTCAGTTGTGAGAAATTTACCTGTACATTCTAAAACAACGTCGATACCATCTAGATCTAAACTCTCAATCTCACGAGTAGAATAAACCCTAATCTTTTTGCCATTTACTTCGATATAATCATCATCTACAACATTTACTTCTTTATCAAATTCACCATGAACGGTATCGTATTTCAGTAGATATCTAGTCATCTTTCGCTCAGCGGTATCGTTTATAACAGCAAGTTCATATTCAGGATTATTTAATATAATCCTAGCAGCACATCTACCGATTCTTCCAAAACCATTGATTGCAATTTTAAGCGCCATTTTATTCCTTTTTTGGGTATAATTAGGGCTTATTTTACTAAAAAAAAGGTTAAAAAAAATTGAATATAGCTATTTTTGGCGGAAGTTTTGATCCTCCTCATAACGGTCATAATGCAATAGTAAAAACCGCTTTGCTGGTTTTAGATATAGATAAGCTCATAATTGTCCCAACATTTTTAAATCCATTTAAATCTAAATTTAATACAGATCCAAAAAAACGCCTTGTTTGGTGCGAAACTCTTTGGGGAAATTTAAAAAAAGTAGAGATCAGTAAGTTTGAAATAGAGCAAAATAGAGCCGTTCCTAGCCTAGAAAGCGTTCTACATTTTAAAAAAATTTATAATCCATCTATAATCTATCTCATCATCGGTGCAGATCAGCTTAAAAATTTAGAAAAATGGTATAAATTTAATATTTTAAACACCTTAGTAAAATTTGTAGTCGCTTCAAGAGATGATATTTATGTACCGCCAAATTTGCAAAAACTAAATTTAAATGTTAAAATCTCATCGACAAAAGTCAGAGACGAGCTTGACTTTTCTAATGTTCCAGAACTTATACGCAGGGACGTTATCAAATTTTACGAGGAAAAACAGATGCAAGATAGAATAAATAGGATCACAAAACTACTTGATGAAAAAAAAGCTGAAAATATCGAAGTTGTAGATATGAGTGGTCTTGAGTATTTAGCTAAATTCGTCATCATAGCCACGACTCTTACTGGTCGCCATGCTTACGCGCTTTTAGACGATTTAAAAACTGAACTTAAGCCAAATGGTGAAGAATTTCTAGGCGTTGAGAGTAGCGATGACTGGACAGTGATCGATCTAGGCGATATTATGATTCATCTTATGAGTGAAACTTACAGAGCAAAATACAATATAGAAGAATTTTTAAAGACCCTTAAAAAATAAATTTGAGCCTTTTAAATTCTTCTATTTTAAAAGGCTTATCAAATAAAACTTTTAGCCAAAATAAATCCTAAAAACATCAACCAAAAAAACAAAATAGTAGCCAATATAAAAGGTATTTTTCCAGCACTTTTTAAAGCGTTTTTCGTGATAGTAAGCCCAAGAGCTCCCATCGCCACGCATAGCATAAAAGTATCAGATAAATTTATCAATGGCATCAGCGTATCTCTAGGAAAAAATGGTAATGAGCCGACCATTAAAGCCACTATAAACCAAACTGCGAAGTAAGGGAAAGACCCTTTTTTATCACCTTTTTTCTTTTCGCATAAAAAATATAAGCTAAACACGCTTAACAAGATCAAAAATGGCACTAGCATCAAAACTCTAAGCATCTTAACAATGACAGCAACTCTAGCGCCGTCTTCTCCTATGGCATTTCCCGCTGCTAGAGCGTGAGCTACTTCGTGCAAGCTAACTCCGCTCATAAACCCTGCTTCTAGCTCACTAAGTCCGCTAAAACCAAGATTGTAGATCAAAGGATATAGAAACATTCCCAAACTTCCAAAGACGACAACAGTGCAAATCGCCACGGCGACTCTGTTTGAATCAGCGTTTGCTACACTATTTGTAGCCAAGACAGCCGCAGCGCCACATATGCTAGAGCCTGAGCTAATAAGAACTGCCGATTTTTTATCAAGCCCAAGTTTTATGCCTATAAAATACCCAAGTAAAAATGTACTAAAAACAATGATCGCGGCAGAGACAACACCGCCAAACCCTACGCTTAAAGCTTCATTCATAGTAATACGAAAGCCGTAAAATATAACGCCAAGTCTTAAAATTTGCTTCGTACAAACAGCTAAAACTCCTGTTTTACTCACAAGAGTGACTAAAGAATGAGCGGTATTTCCAAAAAAAGCACCCAAAACTACAGCTATGATGAGTGCTGATATACCAAGTTTTGCAAATAGTTCTGTTAGTGAAAGACTATAAGCACAAACTCCAAGTATCATCATAAAAATCCAAGCTTTTACCCGTCTTTTGGTATAAATATCTTTATGAGTCATATTTTTCCCTTTTTTATGAATTATACTAAAAATGGCTTTAATATATATTTTTTATATGGATAAATAATAGATAGAACACTTCTTAAGGCTATGTTGGCTAAAAAATGTAAGCATAGGTGCAAAGGAATTCTTTCAAACTCCATAAAAGAGCTAGAAAAATCGTTAAACGGGCTACTTTTTGATAGAAATCTCATCTTAAATCAAAAAAGGTAAAGCATTTCTCAAAATGATAACGCTGATATAACTCTCTTAAAGAAGCAAGGCTTAAAATGCAAAGCAGATCTATTTTAAATTTAAATATTTTATCCAGCCAAAATATAAAAAACTATCTTTTAGCAGAGCAGCGCTAAATGATAAATTTAATATCAAATTCAACATAAAACTATACAAATGAGTTGTTAGAGTATAAATATGAGTGAATCTACGATAAAAATATCTCAAAAATAGCATCAAACTCAATGCTCCATCTTCTCTTTTGCCTTGATCCCCATAAGATTTAGAGCTACTTTAATGCTTAGAGCCACGACTGAAAATAGCTTTAAGTACTCATTTTCATTACTAGTGCCTACCACGCGATTTTCATTATAAAATTTATGGAAACTCGCACTTAAAGTTTTAAGATAATCAGGCAGCTTATGTAAAGATCTTGAACTAAACGCATCTTCTAAAACCTCAGGCAATAAAAGAGCTTCAAAAAGGAGATTTTTCGCATTTTCATCCAAGCTTGAAAGATCGGCATTTATGACGTCGCTAGGTGATTTTTTGGCTTTTGAGAAAATTTGATTTATTCTAGCGTGTGCGTAATTTATATAAAAAATAGGATTTGAGCTATCTTGCTTTTTAAGCTCATCTATATCAAACTCAAGACTGCTCGTATTTGCTTTTGAGATAAATATAAATCTAAGCGCGTCACTTCCTATCTCGCTTAAGATATCGCTCATAAGCACACTAGTTCCTGCTCGCTTACTCATCTTAAATGGTTTTCCGTCTTTTAATAAGCTAACCATCTGCATCAATATAACTTCAAGACGATTTTCATCATAACCTAAAAAATGTATAGCAGCTTTTAGCCTAGCTATATATCCGTGATGATCTGCCCCCCAAATATTTATATAATGATCAAAATTCTTCTCAAATTTAGCATTGTGATAAACTATATCTCCAGCTAGATATGTAGGTCTGCCGTCATTTCTTACTACAACTCTATCGTTGTCATCGCCTAGTTTTGTAGAGGCTATATAGATAGTGCCTTCTTTTTCATACATCTCACCACTATTTTCAAGCTTTTTTATAGTTGGCTCAAGACAATTATAAAGCGCTTTTTCACTAGCCCAACTTTCTATAAATATACCAACGTCGCTGAGATCTTTTTTAATGACCTTCAAAACCTCATCTTTACCAAATTCTGCAAGCTCTAGATTTCTACTTTCATCATAAAATATCTCTTTGCCAAATTTATCAAGCGCAAGTCTAGCGATATCTTCGATATATTCGCCACGATAATATTTCTCAGGATACTGCACATTTTCACCAAATAAAACTTCACGGGCAAAAAGACTTATTGATACACCAAGTAGATCTATCTGATTTCCTGCATCATTTATATAGTACTCTGTAAAAACATCTTTTCCTATATGTCTAGCTATCCTTGCTAATGTATCGCCATAAACCGCGCCTCTTACATGCCCTATATGCAAAGGTCCGGTTGGATTTGCGCTGATATACTCAATAAAGATGCTTTCTTTATTTGATATATTAGTGCCAAAAGCGTTATCAAGTTTTAAAGCTTTAGTTGCTAAATCATCTAAAAACTCACCTTTGAGCTTTAAATTTAGATATCCGTTTATCGAGATAGCATCAAATAACTTGCTATTTTTAAATTTATTTGCAATTTCTTCTGCTATAAGCATAGGAGATTTTTTAAGCTCTTTAGCCAAGCTAAATGCAAGTGGAGTTGCATAGTGGGCTAAATTTTTATCTTTTGGTTTTTCTAAGATAAAGTCACGCTCTAAAATACTATAAATTTCAGCTTTAACACTATTTTTCATCAAACGTTCTTTGTGGTTTCATTTTGTTTTTGAACGTTCTGTGTATCTTCAGCTTTTTCTATTTTTTCTACTGGCTCATCTTCCATCTCTTTTTTAAAACTTTTTATACCTTTACCGACACCTTTTGCTAGTTCTGGTATCTTTTTTGCTCCAAATAATAAAACGACTATAGCAAGTACTATTAGCCAGTGTCCCATACTAAAACTACCCATATTTTCTCCTTAATTTTAAAAATATTCTAACATAAAATTATAAATTTAACAAACAGATAAATTACTGATTGCACCAATCATCAATCACTTGATTTACGGCATAATTTTCGACTTTTACTAAAAGAGAGCTAAAAATAGCCCTTAAATCTAGATATGATTTTTCTAAATTTTCATTGATGATTAAGTAGTCATATTCACTTATGTGAGCCATCTCGGTAGCAGCGTTAAAAAGCCTATTTTCTATAACTTCATCGCTATCAGTACCTCTAAGTTTTAGTCGTTTTTTTAGTTCGTCTCTATTTTTGGTAGTGACAAAAACTGATGTTATAATTTCGCCGTATTTTTTTTGTGCTAGATGAAAACCTTGCACGTCTATATCAAAGATGACGATCTTTCCAGCTTTTAGAGCTGCTTCAACTGGCTCAAGACTAGTTCCATAATAATTCTTATGCACTTGCGCCCACTCTAAAAATTTACCCTCATCTATACCTCTTTTAAATTCATCTTCGCTGATATAATGATAGCTTACCCCAGGAATCTCGCCTTCTCTTATACTTCTAGTAGTGCTTGAAATGGAAAAATAAATATCATCAAATTCACTCATCAATCTTGATAAAAGCGTACTTTTTCCACTTCCACTAGGACCACTTAAGATAAGAATTTGTCCGCTCACTCTTTTTCCTCAAAACTGATATTTATCTTTATATTTAGTCCTTTTAAGACCTCTTTTAAAGATCCACTACTTAGCAGAGTTTCTAGCTCTTTTCCTATATTTTGTGCTAATTCGCCTGACAACACATCTTTTGTCTGTGGTAGATTTTGCGTTGTCTCAATGATAGGCTCATCTAAAGCTTCTTTTATCTCATCTTCTTTTATCTCATCAAGATTTTTTAAATTTTCATTTGGTTCCATATCTTCTTCTAAATCTTTCAAATTTTGAGTATCATCATCTATATTTTCTTGTTCTTCTTCATCTGATATAGCTTGTTTTTCATCTTCTATATCTTGTAAATCAAGATCTTCTTTTAAGCTGTCTATATCTTCAAAGGTAAGCTCATCTTGCTCTTTTATATCGCTATACTCTTCTATATCGTTTTCATCAAGATCTTTAGCATCTAGATCCATTTGGTCTATCTCATCGATCATACTACTAAGTTCATCAAGCTCTTTGTCGCTATTTTTAGTTTGGATATTCTCTTTAACATCTTCATCATTTAGCTCATCAAGCTCATCTTCTTTTATAAACTCATCATCTTTTTCGCCATTCTCATCTATCTTTTCACTTTCAAGATCATCTAAATTTAAATCACCATCTAGCTCATCTTTCGCGTTGTCGTCTTCTTTTATTTGTATTTGAGTATTTTGAGCTTGATCGTTTTGTATTTCATCTGGTTCTGATTTTTCATTTGATTTTTCATTTGATTTTTCATTTGATTTTTCATCTGATTTTTCATCAGTTAAAGCGTTATTAGTCGCTTTATCGTCATCATCAAGATCTAAAAAGCTATCATCTAAAGCTTCTATCTCATCTTGATTATCTTCAAAATCAGCGTCTTTAATATCTTCAAACTCTCCAAATTCATTTCCTAGCTTTACGTTATCATAAGCATCTAGATCGTTAAAATCGCTATTTTTATCTTCAGCTTTATCGTGATTTTTAGGGCTGATTATTTTTTCTACAGTCTCTATAAAATCCGTTGGCAAAAATGGTTTTTCCAATATTTGAGCATTTTCATCTATTTTGTTACCTCTAGGAACCAAATATAAAATATTTTTAGCATAAGAACTATAATCTACGTCTTTATCAAAAAGAGAGCTATCACATATTAGTAGCTCATTATCCTTACTAGTTATATCTTCTAGATTTTTGACTTCGTTAAATTCATAGCCAAGTCTTGTAAGACTTATATTGATAAGACGAGAAACAGCTGGATTATCATTTACTACAATAACTTTCATTTTAGCCCCTTACACAATAATTTTATGTATTTTACGCTATTTTTCATTATTAAAAGCTTTATTTAAAAAAATAAGCCTGGTAAATCATTAAAAACTCTCATCATTAAAGTGGTAAAAAGTTTTACTAAAGCAGAGATTATAGCTGCTAAAACTACAAATCCTATTGCGATCTTTATAGGGAAACCTACGACTAAAAGGTTAAACTGCGGCATAGTTTTCATAAGCATACCAAAGATAAGATCGGCTAAAAGAGACAGTGCCAAAATAGGAAACGATATAATAAAACCAAATAAAAATAGATTCATAACACCTTTTGCGGTATATCTTACTATATTTTCATCTGGATAAAATCCACCAAGTGGAATGAAATTTAGCGAATAAGCTATAAATTGCAATATGATATGATGTCCATCAAATAGCAAAAATGCAAGTAAAACTATGAAATTTAGTATATTTGAGATAAGCGGTGAGTTCATACCGCTTTGTGGATCTATAACGCTAGCCATAGAAAAACCCATTATCATTGATATCTGTTCGCCTGCTAGCTGGATAGCTCCAAAAACAAGCATCAAAAGCACTCCGGCACAAAGTCCAAACATAAGCTCAGCAAATGTTTCTAATATGAGATATTCTATTTGCAAATTAGTAACATCGACAGATAAACTAGCTAAAGGAAATAAAAAAATAGTAAGCATAAAAGCTAAAGCGGTTTTTACAACAACTGGAATTTGCATATGGCTAAAAAATGGAAAAAATATCATCAATGCACCAGTTCTTACAAAAAGAAGAAAAAACGTTACTACATTATTTTGACCTAAGAAATTGACAAACTCCATAATTTTGCTCTAAATTTTTTATAAATTTAGCTTAATTGCTCTAATTTTTGCTCACTTAGTCTAAATTTAAAATCACACTTGCTTGCTAAATCTTCATCGTGAGTTACTATCACAAGCGCAGCATTTTCATTTTTAACGTAGTCAAATATCACGTCTATAACTTCATTTGCCGTATTTTTATCTAAATTTCCAGTCGGCTCATCTGCAAATATAATACGCGGTTTTTTGCTCATAACTCTTGCTATGCTAACTCTTTGTTGCTGTCCGCCACTAAGTTCGCCGATTTTTTGGTTTATGACGTGGTCTATTTTTAACTTTTTTAAAAGCTCTATATTGATCTTGTGTCCGCTTAGTACGTTTGCAAGCTCGATATTTTCGTAAGCATTAAAACCCTTAAAAAGATAGTGTGCTTGAAATATTATCCCAAATTCTAAACGCCTGATTTTTAAAAGCTCATTTTCATTTATATTATAAATTGATTTTTCATTGTATATAACTTCGCCACTAGCAGGTTTTAAAAGCGTGGAAAGAATATGTAAGATAGTAGATTTCCCGCTACCACTCACGCCTGTTATGGCTGTGGTAGTGGCGGGATTTATATCTAAATTTAGATTACTAAAAAGCGGATAATCAAATTTATGGGATAAATTTACCGCTTTTAGCATTATTAAGCCATTTGAGCTGCTACTTCAGCTGCAAAGTCTTCGCTCTTTTTCTCTAAGCCTTCGCCTACTTCAAATCTTACATAGCTTACGATCTCGATGCTACCGCCAAGTTTTTTTGCTTCTTCAGCTATAACTTGTTCGATAGTTTTTTTATCGTCCATTACATAAAATTGTCCTAAAAGAGTAAGGCGTTGGTCTAGTTGAGTATTATCTGCTATATATCTATCGATTTGTCCTGGAAGGATTTTATCCCAGATAGCTTCAGGTTTGCCTTGTTTTTTAAGCTCTTCTTTTAATTTTTCAGTTGCTTTAGCTATCACTTCATCGCTTAGTTGTGCTCTACTAGCAAATTCAGGTATTTTGTGAAGTGGCTTTTTAAGGCGGACTAGCTCTTCATTTTCTTTTTCAAGCTCACCTTTTAGAGCTAGATACTCTTTTTCTACAAATTCAGGATCAAACTCTTTATAGCTTATAACTTGAGGCTTCATAGCAGCTGCGTGCATACAAAGATTTCTTAGGAAATCGCCGATTTTACTAGCTGTCGCCTCAGAATCACAAGCAGCACCTATCAAAACGCCCACACGGCTATTTGAGTGAATATATCCGGCAACTGCGCCATTTGCTCCAGCTTTGATAGTTTCAAATCTTCTTACAACCAAATTTTCGCCGATAGTTGCGATCTGGCTTTGGAAATACTCTTCAAATTTAACCCCGTTGATAGAACTCTCTTTTAGCTCATCAATTGTAGTGATTGAGTTTGATTGCACATGCAAAGTTGTGTTTTTAACTAGATCTACAAAAGTCGCATTTTTAGCCACAAAGTCAGTTTCAGAGTTAATCTCAGTTATGGTAGCTGTTTTATTATCACTACTTACAACTACGCTTACAAGACCTTCACTCGCTAGGCGATCAGCTTTTTTAGCAGCCTTGCCAAGACCTTTTTCTCTTAGTATATCAACTGCTTTTTGCATATCACCATTAGCTTCTTGAAGGGCTTTTTTGCAGTCCATCATACCAGCTCCGGTACTTTCACGGAGCTCTTTTACCATACTTGCGCTTATTTCCATTATTGCTCCTCAAAATCAGCTTCGCTCATAGCCTCAGCCACGACTTCATCTTTTTCTTCTTGACTTACTAGAGCTATTTCTTGCTCTGTTTCGTCTTGATCTCTTAAGGCTTTACCTTCATTGATAGCTTCAGCCATCTCTTGGCAGAATAACTGAACGCTTCTTATAGCATCGTCATTTCCAGGTATCGGGAAGTCGATAGTGTCTGGATCGCAGTTTGTATCGATAGGAGCAACTACTGGCATTCTTAGTTTGTTTGCCTCAGCAACTGCTATTTTCTCTTTTACAGTGTCAATTACAAACATCATATCAGGTAAGCTTTTCATATTTCTGATACCGCCTAAAGTTGCTAAAAGCTTCTCTTTTTTGCGTCTTAGCATCAAAGCTTCTTTTTTAGTAAGTAAATTTATAGAGCCATCTTCTTCCATAGCTTCTATAACTTCAAGTTTTCTTATTGATTGTTTAATTGTTCCAAAATTTGTCATCATACCGCCAAGCCATCTGTGATTTACATAAGGCATTCCGCATTTTTCAGCATACTCTTTTACTGCTATACCAGCTTGTTTTTTTGTGCCAACAAATAGTATAGTTTTACCCTCAGCCGCAGCGTCTCTAACAACATTATATGTGTATCTGAAGTATCTAATAGTCTTTTGCAAATCTATTATATAGATACCTTTTCTCTCGCCAAAAATGAATTTTTTCATCTTTGGATTCCAACGTCTTGTTTGGTGACCAAAATGCACACCACACTCTAGTAAATCTCTCATAGTAACCATGAGTTCTCCTTTGAAAATATTTTAGTTTATTCCTCTGTGCTCCTTAATGTCAAAATGACACAACTAAATAAGGATTAGCACATGTGAAATGAAGTCTGGATTTTATCTTTTTTTTGCTTATATTTTTATAAATTTAAATATGATTTAAGGTTTATTGCTTAGCTGACTATTTTGTTTGATACGTTCTAAAACTTCAAATATATGAGATAAAGCTTCTAAATTTGGCTGAGCGATCTTTGTCTGTTTTTTGGAAAATAATAGTTCTAAAGTACGTGGATTGCTCATAAAATCGATACCAAATTTTTTGGCATTTTGAGCTATAAGTATCAAATTTAAATCACTAGGCTTAAACTCGTCATAATGCATTGTATTCCTTTAATCTATATTTTTAAATTTACCTATTTTAGGTAGATAAACCCGCAAAATCTTCCTGTCACACCATCTCTTCTGTATGAAAAAAATCTCTCGTCGCAATGTGTGCAAATATCACTAAACTCATAATCTCTCACACCCAAACTATCAAGCTCACATTTTAAAGCCGCATTCATATCAAATTTAACTCCATTTTTAAATTTATTAAACTCCCCTAGATCTAAATTTCCTATATCATAACATTTCCCGCTTATATTTGCACCTACTACTACTTTTAAATTTATAGCCTTTGATCCCATTTTTTTGATCGTTTTTGTAACTATTTGAAGTGTTACTCCAGCGCGTCCTGCATGGATAGCAGCTATTTTACCTTGAAGCTTATCATATATCAGCACAGGCGAACAATCAGCCACCAAGACGCATAATGCTACGTTTTTTAGACTAGTGATAAGAGCATCGCAAGGCGGAATTTCATCATCTAAACTTAATACTTCAAAAATCTCATCGCAGTGAATTTGATCCATAAAAATCAGCTTTTTCGCGCCGATTTTACGCCTTAAAATTTCTCTATTTTCAAGTACGTTTTGTCTGTCATCGCCAACATGAGTAGCTAAATTTAAGCTTTCATAAACGCCGCTCGAAACACCACCTTTTTTAGTGCTAAATCCGGCTAAAACGTCATTATTTTCAATACAAACTAGCATAAAAATCCGCTTCTTGCCACGATAGTTTTTTGTTGTAGCTATTTTTGATACCCAAAATCCGCTCTACATATCTAGCCAAAAGGTCGGTTTCGATATTTACTCGCCTACCTACTTTAAACTCGCCAAAAAGTGTATCTCTAAAGCTAATAGGTATGATAGTAAGTCTTATGCTATCTTCAAAAACTTCATTTATCGTAAGACTCACACCATCAACTGCGATGCTTCCTTTATTTGCCACTAAATGCATAATATCTTTTGGGAGTTTTATAAAAAAATCAGTCCCGCTTAGCAACTTTTTGATAGTTATTATCTCACCTACAGCGTCAATATGACCTTGCAACAAATGCCCATCTATCCTATCGCCTATCTTCATCGCAGGCTCTATATGGACTTTATCTTTATAATTTTCTATGGCTAAACTCTTAGAACTTTCGCTACTAAGCTCTACGCTAAAACCATCATTTTGAATGCTAACGACACTCAAACAAGCTCCATTTATCGCTATGCTGTCACCTAAACTCGGTCTAAATTTAGCTTCCAAACTTAAAAATTTACCATCAAAACTTTTAACTTTTGCAATCTCTCTAATCAGCCCATTAAACATTATCTTATCCTAAATTTAATCGTGCAATTATATGGAATTTATACTTTTTTTACACTAAATTTGATACAATCCTTGGCTTAAAAAACAACAAGGTTTAAAATGATGAATTATGATGTGATAGTCGTGGGCGGAGGACACGCCGGTATAGAAGCCTCTTTAGCAGCGGCAAGAATGGGCGCTAAAACAATGCTTATAACCATACTTGCAGAGCAAATCGGTGCAGCTAGCTGTAACCCAGCAATTGGCGGTCTAGCCAAAGGTCACTTAGTAAAAGAGATAGACGCTTTAGGCGGTCAAATGGCACTTACAACAGATGCTTGCGGGATTCAATTTCGTCTTTTAAATGAGAGCAAAGGTCCAGCAGTACGCGGAAGTAGAGCTCAAATCGATATGGATAAATACAGAGTTTATATGCGAAATTTACTTTTAAATACTCCAAATTTAGAAGTCACTCAAGAGATAGCTACTGAGATTTTGACACAGAACGGAAAAATCACAGGCGTAAAAACTCACTTAGACAATAGATACAAAACAGAAAAACTCATCATCACTACAGGAACATTTTTAAATGGGCTCATCCACGTAGGACTAGCCAAACTTGAAGCCGGACGTGTCGGAGAACTAAGCAGTAAAAATCTCTCAAGCTCACTAAAAGGCTTAAATTTAGAAATGGGCAGACTAAAAACCGGCACTTGCCCTAGAGTACTTGCTAGTAGCATAGATTTTAGCGTTTTAGAAGTTCAAGAAGGCGACGCAAATCCAGCCCAGTTTAGCTTCCGTACAAAAGATTTCAATCCAACTCAACTACCTTGTTATATAGCCTATACAAATGAAACTACTCACGATATCATAAGATCAAATTTTGATAGAGCCCCGCTATTTACAGGTCAGATAGAAGGGATCGGTCCTAGATATTGTCCTAGCATAGAAGACAAGATAAATCGTTTTGGGGATAGAGATCGCCATCATCTTTTCATCGAACCTCAGACTCTAGAAGCTACAGAGTACTATGTAAATGGTTTTTCGACAAGTTTGCCTTATGATGCTCAAGTAGATATGCTACACTCTGTTAAGGGCTTTGAAAATGCTAAAATAGTTCGCCACGGATACGCCATAGAGTATGACTACGTGATGCCTACAGAGCTTAAACATAGCTTGGAAACAAAAAAAGTTAGCGGACTTTACCTAGCAGGACAGATAAATGGTACCACAGGATACGAAGAAGCCGCGGCTCAAGGGCTAATGGCTGGAATAAACGCTACTTTAAGTTTGCAAGGAAAAGATCCGCTAGTTTTGCGCCGTGATGAGAGCTATATAGGCGTTCTTATCGACGATCTAGTCACAAAAGGTACAAAAGAGCCATATAGAATGTTTACATCTAGAGCCGAGTATCGTTTACTTTTACGTGAAGATAATGCAAACTTGCGTCTTAGCGAGTATGGATTTAACATAGGGCTTTTACCAAAAGATGCTTACGAAGATATGTTAAATTTGCGTTCAAATTTAAAAAAAGGTATGGAAATCTTGCTTACAAAAGAGCTAAGTCCTACAAAACAAAATTTAGAGTTTTTAGCAAGTTTAAACGAAGACAATATCAACGAAAAAATGCCACTACAAAAGATAGTCGCACGCAAAACATTTACTATAGAAAAGTTAAAAAAGCTAGATGATTTTTTTGCAAATTTAGATGAAAATAGTCTAAACCAAATTCTAACTGAGGCAAAATACTACCATTACATTTCTCAACAACGCCTTGAAGTAGAAAAGATGAAAGGACTTTTAAATGTTGAAATTCCTAAAGATCTTGAGTTTAAAAGCATAAGCGGACTAAGTAATGAAGTCGTCGAAAAACTAAATAAATTTACTCCGCCTACGCTAGCTGCAGCTTCAAACATCAGCGGTATAACTCCAGCAGCCATCGATATACTTCATATAGCCATAAAATCGAGGCAAAATAAGCGATAAACGCGTTTATATCTAGAGAGTTATGAGTGCTTTTATTGTTTTTCTTTGGCTTAATGGCGCTAGAGTGTTGATAATAGGGCGTTATTATGATAATTTTAGCTTTTAAATTTTGTTTTTATATGAGCGTTAAAAATTTAAATAATATTAATATGCAATGAATTTGCTCCTATATATAAAATTTAAATAAACAGATTAAATAATTTTTTAATTTTAAAATACTATAATTACAAGTTATCAGGTGATTTTGCATTACTATTATTTAAATTTAGTATTACGTGATGAGCTTGACTAAAACCAAATTTGATTAAAACAAATAATAAATCAAATCGAAAGGAAATAAATGTCTGTAGAAAAGCAAAGACGTGATTTCATAGGCATGGCATTTGGCGCAGTCGCTGCGGTGGGTGGCGCATTTGCTCTTGTTGGTATGAAAAAAACATGGGATCCGCTTCCTAGTGTAAAGGCAGCAGGATTTACGACTGTTGATCTAAGCCCTATGCAAGCTGGAGAGTTCCGCCAAGTAGAATGGCGTAAAAAACCTATTTTCATCATCAAAAAAAATGATGAAATGAAAGCAAATCCAAATAGAGATATAGTTATCGGTAACGATAGATATATGGTAGCTATCGGACTTTGCACACATCTTGGCTGTATCCCTAGCTGGTCAGCTAGTCAAAATATGTTTAAATGTGCGTGTCACGGAGGTGAGTTTGACGCAAGTGGAGTGAATACTTTTGGACCGCCACCACGCCCACTAGATATCCCACCATTTAGAATCGACGGTACAAAACTTGTTTTAGGCGAAGAAGGTCCTGAATACAAGAAACTAGCCGGCTTAGCTTAAGAGAAAGGGAGAAAATGGCACATATTACAAAAGCTACTAGCGTTTATGATTGGTTTGAGCAACGTATCGCTATCACTAAGTTATGGAATGTTTTAGCTGGACAATACTGGATCCCAAAAAATATAAATTTCCTTTGGGCAATGGGTGTTATCCTTACGACGTTATTTACAGTTTTGTTTGTAACTGGTCTTTTGCTAGTTATGTATTATAAACCAGATGCAAATTTGGCTTTTGATAGCGTAAATTACACTATTATGAAAGAAGTTGAGTATGGTTGGCTATGGCGTCATATGCACGCAGTTGCCGCTTCGGTTATATTTTTGATACTTTATATCCACGCATTTGTAGGAATTTATTACGGCTCATACAAAAAAGGTCGCGAGATGATATGGGTAAGCGGTATGCTTCTTTTCCTTATATTTTCAGCTGAAGCATTCAGCGGATATATGTTGCCTTGGGGACAAATGAGCTACTGGGCAGCACAAGTTATCACTCAACTTTTTGGCGGTATTCCAGTCATTGGTGAGGCGCTTGTTGAATGGATAAGAGGAGATTACGCAGTTAGCGATCCTACTCTTACTAGATTTTTTATGTTACACGTTTGCTTACTTCCTATAGTAATCATCATGGTTATAGTTATCCACTTCTACACTCTAAGAGTTCCTCATGTAAATAATCTAGAAGGTGAAGAGATAGACTTTGAGCTTGAGGCTGAAAAATACTTGAGCGGTGACACAAAAAATTCAAAAGTCATACCATTTTGGCCTGGATTTTTAAGTAAAGACTTTATGTATATATCATTTTTTATGATTTTCTTTACTTATTTGGTAACTTTCCATTTTAACTTTGCTATGGATCCTATAAACTTTGATCCTGCAAACGCTTCAAAAACTCCTACTCACATCTATCCTGAGTGGTATTTCTTGTGGCAATATGAAATTTTACGGGGATTTTTCTTTGATATCCCACTAGGTTTTACAACATTAAAAGCAGCAGATCTTGGCTCACTAGCGATGGGATTTGCTGGAATTTCTCTATTCTTTATGCCATTATATGATAGAAGCAATGTAGTTGCTCCAGCCCACAAAAGACCAGCGTTTTTTGTATGGTTTTGGCTACTTATTATTGATCTAATCGTTTTAACGATATATGGAAAACTTCCTCCAACAGGCTTTAATGCTTGGATAGGATTTTATGCTTCTATTAGCTATTTAGCTTTATTATTAGTGGTGTTACCTATCATTACAATACGCGAAAGAAAAGGGGAATAAATGAAAGAATTAAAGGCGTTTATCATAGTTCTCGTAGTAACTGGCGTCATATACTGGGGAGTTGAGCCTTACGCACATTCAGTTTTGAACCCTCACGTAGAACCGGCAAATTTTGATTTTGCAAAAGAAGATATAAATCTTGCTAAATCAAACGTGGCAAATTCTCAAGCCACCTTGCAAGAAGCACAAGCAAGTGGCGATAAAGAAGCTATCAAATCAGCTCAAAAAATAGTAGATATAAACAAAGCTACTTTGGACAAATATACAGCATTTTGGGCTGATATAAACTCTATAGATCTTGCTAAAGGCGACGCAAACAGAGGTGCTGAGCTCGTAAATGCAGCAGGTTGTACAGGATGTCATGGCATAGCATCAGCAAATATTCCTGAGCCTATGGATCCAAAAGCCGCTAGTGAAAGCTTTGGCGTAGCTCCTCCTGATCTTAGCACTGCTGGATATCTTTATGATTCTAAATTCCTAGCTGCTCTTATCAAAGATCCAGTTACCGCACTAAAAGTCGGTCATAAATTCGGCGATGAAAATCCATTTCCTATGACTGCGTTTATGGGTGCTGGCGGTGATCTAAATAGTGAGATTGCTGACCTAGTAGCTTACTTTAAAAGTATAGCTCCAAAAGAGATGAGCGATAAAGAAGTATTTGTAAATGCTTGTGCGAGATGTCATGATATGAAATATGAGGGCGTTTATGCAAACGGCAATAAACAAAGCATAGCAAGCTATCTTGGCACTACGCCTCCTGATCTTTCTATGTATATCCGTTCAAGAAGTATTGATTACTTGCATAACTTTATAAACGATACTCAAAAACTTCTTCCTGGCACTTCTATGCCACGTGTCGGACTAAATGAGAAAGCTCAAAATCAAGCAGTTGCTTATATGAGTAAAGCAGGAGATAGCAAAAAAGCTGAGCGTGAAACAACTGGTCTATATATGATGGGTTATTTCTTTATACTTGGTATATTTGCACTACTTTGGAAGAAGAAAATTTGGTCTAAATTACACTAATATTTTGCCCCTTTTTATAGGGGCAATTTTGCTTTTATTATCTATTTTTATCATACCAAAACAGAGCATTATTATCCCAAACTATAAATATTTACACTTTTAAAATATAATTTTAAAAATTTAAAGGTCGAATTTTGAATATAACTAAAAAAATAAAAGCAAACAGAGCTATAAAAGCAGCAAGTTCAAAACTACAAAAAACATTTGATTATGCAAAGCTTAGCGGTAGCAAACTTAAAAATAGAGTAGATGCAAAGATACAAGAAAAAGCAGTTCTTGCTCTAAAAGCCAAACTGACTATGAATCACAAAAGTTTTGATGATTTTAACGATGATGAGCTTGAGATAATGCTAATAGATGAAAAAAGTCGCATAGTAGATAGTTTAAAAAACAAAACCATAGTAGCGGCTTTAGCTATACTAGGACTTGATTTTCTAGTCTAGGAAAAACAAGTGATAAAAGGTATAAAATCAGCCATATTTTGGACGTTTATTTACAAATTTAGAAAACGACTTGCACTGATCTTGATGCTTATATTTTTAGTGCTAATTTCACAATTCATATATACCGACGTAGTAGAATATCTCAAGCTAACAAAGCAAGAAGATATCATAGGATACGCACTTTTTGCAAAGTGGATATTGTCTATATCTTGTATATCTTTTGTGGTATATATTTTATTTGGACTATCAAAACAAAGAGTGCAAAAACCAAAACCACTAAAAGAAGATGAAGATAGCAAACTAATTGATAGAGAGAAAAGATTTATAAATAAAAAGCTTAGAACAAAAACTGAAATAATAATGGGATCAAAAAAAGATGATAGATAGTGGCTCCGGATGCTGGATTCGAACCAGCGACCAATCGGTTAACAGCCGACTACTCTACCGCTGAGCTAATCCGGAATGTATATAAAAAAGAGTTTGAATTATATCTAAAAACCTTTTATTTGTCAATAAAAATTAGCTTAAATAAAATCCTGTTTGATCTTAATAATCATAAGATTATATAAATTTAAAAGCCTTTTTAAATTTTCACCTTTTCTATGATCTGCGGATAGATAACACTACTAGCTTGTACTTCAAACTTCCCAGCCCTTATCTCATCAAGTACGATGATAGGAGATAAGCTAAAACCGACTTCTATAAGTTTTCTTACTTTTAGTTCGCGTCCTAATTTAGGCGGACATTTCATAAGCTCCAAAACATCTTTATAGCCAAATCCGCCAAGCTCATTAAACTTAGCAAGACTTAAGAGTTTAGCACCATCATTTGTTACATTTATCAGCTCACCACCGCTATGAAGAGTAAATTTAAGCATATTTCTACCAAAATGTGAATAAAACAGGATATAGCTAGGCACAAAAACACCATCAACACAAACTTTTGCAAATTTAAGACGATAGTTTAGTATTTTTTTTCTCACCAGATCAAATTCTATGCCGTTTTTTTCATATTTTCTAACTTTTTTATATAATTTTAAACGGCTTTTTATAGAGCCAAACTGAACCTGCCCGCCCAAAGGCTCAAAAAGCTCGTCTAAGATCTCATCTTTGGCTCTTTGTTTTTCTAGAGCAAATACACAACCGCAGTAATTTTGATGATAAAGCTTATCTTTTTTAGCCAGATCAAACTGCTCCATTGTCCCGCCATTTTTACGGAAATCCACCGCCACAGGCTCTAAACTAGTATCTTTTATGGCATTGTTTAGTGCATTTTTTAGCTGATTAAAATCTTTTTTTGGGCTCATCAAAAGCGTTGTAGTAAGCCTTTTACAGCCTAAATTTACCGCCATTTTAGCAGAATTTCCTACACGAAAATCAAAACAATACTCGCACCTTTTACCTTTTTCAGGCTCTTTTTCAAGCCCTTTTGTGCCACTAAGCCAACTTTCATAATCATAGTCTCCACATATAAGCTTAATCCCTAGCTTTTTACAGCTTCTTTTTACGTCTTTATAACGCAACGAAAACTCGCTATAAGGATGAATGTTTGGATCATAAAAATAACCGATAATTCGCTCATTTGGATATACTTTTTTAAGCTTTTGTAAAAAGTAGTGGCTATCGACACTACAGCATATATGAACTAACAAATTTAAACCTTTTTTGTTTTTATGATAGCAAAATGCGGTTTTTAAATTTATTAAATTTATCTATTTTGTACTCATTTTTTTATATAATTAAGCACTAAAAAGGAGAGGTCTATGAAAACTAAAATAACTGCAGTGATTATCTGCTTTGTCGCTACTTTGTACGTGATATTTGGCTTTTTTATAGCCCCAAAACTTATAGCTCACTACGCTACAAAAATCGCTATTGAAAAAGATCTAAATTTAACCATAAAAGATATCAAGATAAATCCTTTCACATTTGAAGCAAACATCACCGGTGTAGAGGTTTTGCAAAAATTGCCTATCATTAGATTTGATGCTATTTATGTAGATTTTGAACCATCAAATTTATTTGATAAAACCATAAATATAAAAACGTTAAAACTTCAAAATCCTCAAGTATTTATCCAAAAAGATGAAAATAACACCTTTAATTTTTCATTTTTACTCCAAAATGATCTTAATCAAACAAGCAAAAGTGAGCCGCAAAGCGACAAACTCAACTTTGAGTATAAGATAAAAAACCTCGAGATAACAAACGCAATGTTTGACTATCTAGATCTAAAGAGTGGTTTTAAGCTTAATTTGCAAAATATGAACTATAAATTATCAAATTTATCCACAAAAGATAAAAAGCTAGGATTTCACTCTCTATTAGCTGATTCAAACCTGGCAAATCACATAATTATTGATGCAAATGCTAGTTTTAATCCTGTGAAAATAGATGGAATTTTAGAAATTAAAGAATTAGATATAAACCCTATTTGGGTCTCATTTTTACAAGATATGCCTCTTAGCATTGAGAGTGCGACTTTAAGCTCAAAGATAGATTATAAGCTGGTTTTTGATGAAAACTTAAGTATAAAAGCAGATGTAAATACACTCATAAAAGACTTAAATATCTCTCAAAATACAAATAAATTTGCTCTTAGCTCTTTTTATGTCCCGCACTTTAGCCTTGAGCTTGAAAATAGCAGTGAAGATTTCAACATAAAAGTCCAAGCAAAAGAGATCATAGCTTCTAAATTTAAAACTAAATTTGAAGAATTTGATGCAAAACTAGGTGATATGAACTTAACAAACCAAACTATAACATATAGCCAAAAGTTCGGCACCAATATAAATTTAGATCTACTAAAGCTAGGAAATTTTAACGCCGCAAAACAAGGATTAAATTTAGATATAAGCAAGCTTAATCTAAATAAATTTGAGTTAAAAAACGAACTTATAAGCACAAAAAATATCTCCATTTTAGAAGCAAATTCGCATCTAGATGAGAAAAATTATCTAGAACTTAAATCATTTATCATAGATGATCTAAATTTTTTAGATAACAATCTTTCTATAAAAAACATAAGCGTTCAAAAGCCAAATTTTGCTAGTTTTATAGACGATAAAGGCCCTAAACTTATAAATTCTTTTTTAAATTTAATACCTAAAAGTAGCAATAAAACAAGCAAAAATAGTAAAGAATTTGACTACAACATACAAAATTTCACTCTAAAAAACGGCTCACTAAACCTAAGCGATCCATTTAGCCAAAACAGACTAAAAAATATAGAAATAACGGCAAAAAATATCCAAAATAAAGATAAGTTTGAATTAAATTTAGACATAAAAGATCAGATTTTGGATCTAAAAAGTAGTAATTCAATAGATACTAGCAAGTTAAAATTCGACTCAAACTTAAAGCTTAGGCTACACAACTTGCATTTTCTCAAACCATACTTAAAAGAACATATAAACACGCAAAATTTAAATGCGAATTTAAGCCTAAATGCAAAGACAAGCTTTGATAAATTTATAAAAACAAAAGCAGACCTTGCCATAAATAATTTTTCTATAAATGATGAGAAAAACGAGCTTTTAGGTTCGTTCAAAAGCCTTACGGGGCATATAAATTTCCAAGAAAACAACCTTTTTATATCAAATATCAAACTAGAAAATCCTAATCTTAAATTAGCAATTTCAAAGCAAAAAGAGCTAAATATCTTAAATCTCATCAAAACAAAAGATGCAAAGCAAACTAGCAATGATAATCCAGCTTTAAACATAAATTTAAAAAACATCAATATAAAAAATGGTTCTTTGGAGTTTAAAGATGAAAGCTTACCTATAGTTTTTGATACAAATATAACTAAAATTTCAACAACCATAAACGAGATATCAAACAACAAGACTAGCAATATCGCACTTCACGGAGTTGTTGCAAACTACGGATTTAGCGAGATCTTGGTCACCACTATGCCTTTTAACCCTACTTCTAATACAGATCTTATATTGCGATTTAAAAATATAAATTTGAAAAACATTACGCCATATTCGGTCAAATTTTTAGGATATGAGATAGATGATGGCAGACTAAACGTAAATCTAAACTATAAGATAAAAAATTCCATTTTAAATGCCTCAAACTCACTAAATTTCGATAACCTTACTCTAGGACGCGAAATTCCTAGCAAAGACGCCGTAAGTCTTCCTTTAAAGTTAGCCATATCCATACTAAGGGACTCAAACAACCAAATAGACATCAATCTACCTATCAATGGCGATCTAAACAGCCCTGAGTTTAGCTATGCAAGTATAGTATGGAAAGCTATTTTTCAGCTATTTAGCGATATAGTTACTAGCCCGTTTAGATTTATAGGAAACGCACTTAACATAAGCGTAGATGAGCTTAGCAGTATAGACTTTGCTCCTGGAAGTGCATTTTTACTAGAGACAAGCGAAAATAAAATCAAAAAATTAGCAGATATCGCTCAGAAAAAACCAGATATCGTATTTACTTTATCACCTACATACAGCACTAAAACAGACACTTACGCCATAGCAAGTAGAGCCGTACAAAGAGAGATAGCCCTAGCTATGAATACTAAAGATCTAAACTATGAAAATGCTACAAAAATGCTCTTTAGACAAAAAATAAACAACGAAAACTTTGTAAATGCCGATGTTGCCATAGAAAAGCTCATAAATTTGACAAAAGTCTCAGAAAACAAGATCTTAAATATAGCAGCAAAAAGAGTGGAAAATCTACGTAAAAGATTGCTAGAAAGCGGTGTAGATGAAAGTCAGATAGAAGTCCTTGATATCACTGATGCTAACGGAGCTAAAAAAGATAAAAAAGTATCTATGAAAATAAATATAAAAACAAAGTGAAAAAATCGTTTTGGTTACGCAATGACATATGATTTAAAGCACTTTAAAGGCGCTTTAAATCTTTTTAAAATTATTTTACTAAATCTGCTAAGACTTTAAGAGCGTGACCGGCAGCTTTTACGCTTTTATAGACTTTTGAGATTTTCCCATCTTTGTCTATCACAAAAGTCGTGCGAACTATCCCCAAATACTCTTTTCCATAGTTTTTTCTAACTTGCCAAACTCCATAAGCCTTAGCCACTTCTTTATCTGGATCGCTTAAAAGTATGTGTTTAAGACTCTGTTTTTGTATGAAATTTGAGTGTGATTTGACGCTATCAGGGCTTATGCCTACAATCACGCAATCATTAGCGATAAACTCATCATAATTAGCGCTAAATTCACACGCCTCAGTCGTGCAACCTGGGGTATTATCCTTTGGATAAAAATACAAAATCACATTTTTACCCTTAAAATCTTTAAGCGAAATTTTAACCCCATCGGCATTTTCTAGCTCAAATTCAGGCGCCTTATCACCGGCTTTTAAGGTAACTTTACGCTCTAAATCCTCTTGAGTGAAATTTGGATTTTTAGCCTCCATTATTTGCCCTCCTTTATAGCTTGGACTGATTTGGCTCCAAAATACGTCGCATCACTTCTAATCTCATCAAAATTTATAACCACACGCTCAGGCTTTTTGCCTAGATCATTTACCATAATATCAGTGATTTTCACAGCGATTTCATCGAGTTTTTGGCGACTTGGCATAGGGTCAGCTAGTTTGATATTTATAATTGGCATATCTTTCCTTTGTGAATAAAATTTGGCAAATTATATCTAAATTTAAATTATGGATTTATTTATAATTAATTTAATCTTTGTGCTATTCTTTTTATCACATTTACACAAACCGAATTTCCTGATTGCTTATACAGATGACTATCGGCTATATTTGGCAGATTAAATTCCTTTGGAAAACCTTGTAAGTTAAAGCACTCTTTAGGTGTTAATTTCCAAATTTACTTAAAATCAACGGGACATTAATCCCCCTAGAAGTTTAATTGAGTTATTTAGGTCTTTCCAAATAAAATAAAGCCTACAAACTTCTACAAATCTAGCTTCATCAATTTTTACAAAATCTACTTTAGCCATATTTTTAATAAAGCGTTGTATTATAATAAATTAGCCTAAAAAATTTATCATATAAGTTCATCTGACTTGAAAGAAAAAATCAAAATTCAAAAGATATTAATTAAATTTAGATAAAATATTTCCTAAAAATTTTTCACAAAGGGGCTACAATGGCACTACCAGAAGCAGAGCATATATGGTTTGATGGTAAATTAATAGCTTGGAAAGACGCGACCGTTCACGTTTTGTCACACTCACTACACTACGGAAATGCCGTATTTGAAGGCGTAAGGGCGTATCAAACTCCAAAAGGTTTGGCTATCTTTAAACTCGCCGAACATACAAAAAGACTTTTTGAGTCTGCAAAGGCTTGTGGGATAAAAATACCTTTTACGCAAGAAGAGATAAATAAAGCCCACGTAGAACTTCTAAAAAGCAACACCTACACCGATAATGTCTATATCCGCCCACTTGTATTTTTAGGGTATGGTAAAATGGGCGTTAGTCATATCGGATGCCCTGTAAATGTCGCTATAGCAGCGTGGCAATGGGGTGCTTATATGGGCGAAGATGCACTTGAAAAAGGTATCAAAGTCAAAATCTCATCTTGGATGAAGCCAGCTCCATTTTCTATGATGGCAAAAGCAAAAGCAAGCGCAAATTACTTCAACTCTCAAATGGCAAATTTCGAAGCTTTAGAGGCTGGTTGCGATGAAGCTTTACTTCTTGATCCGCAAGGATTTATCGCTGAGGGCAGTGGCGAATGCTTCTTTATAGTAAGAGATGGCGTTATAATCACTCCACCAAACGATACAAGCTTAGAGAGCATCACTCAAAAAACAGTCATAGCCATAGCAAAAGACCTAGGATACGAAGTCGTGCGTAACCGTATCACTAGAGATGAAGCCTACAATGCAGATGAAGCATTCTTTACAGGAACAGCAGCAGAAGTCACTCCGATAAGCAATATAGATAGCAGAATCATCGGTAGTGGCAAAAGAGGCGAAGTAGCCACAAGATTACAACAAGCGTATTTTGACGTTGTAATGGGTAAAAATCCAAAATATGAGCATTTCTTAACATATGCAAAATAAATTTAAAAAGGAAACGATTTGCCAGCAGATTTAAATGATTATTTTAATAAAAAAAACGGAAACGGTGGCGGAGGCGATAATAAGCCAAATTTTAACTTTAAAAAACCAAATATTCCAAATTTAAGCGGTGGTTTAGGTAAATTTAGTGGCGTTATATATGCTTTGATCGCTATTATTGTGATTTTGGTAGTTGCAAAGCCATTTGTCGTCATCAACTCAGGTGAAGTCGGTATCAAATCCACAGCAGGTAAGTTTGATCCAAGCCCACTTCAACCAGGCTTTCACTTTTTTGTGCCTTTCATACAAGAAGTTAGGATCGTCGATACTAAAGTTCGTATCATAAACTATACTTCAAGCGAAGGCAGAAATGAAGCAAATTATCGTGGTAGCGGTATCGAGACTAAAGATACAATTTCAGTTCTTGATTCAAGGGGGCTTCCTGTTAGTATGGATATAACAGTCCAGTACAGACTAAATCCCTTAAACGCACCTCAAACTATCGCTGCGTGGGGCTTTAGCTGGGAGAGTAAGATCATAGATCCAGTCGTTAGAAATGTCGTTAGAAACGTGACAGGTAAATACACTGCAGAAGAGCTTCCAGAGCGTCGTAACGATATAGCAGTAGCCATAGATAATGGTATAAGAACAGACATAGACAGCCAGCAAAACAAGCCTGTTGAGCTTTTAAGTGTTCAACTTCGCGAGATAATACTTCCACCAAAAGTAAAAGAGCAAATAGAACGCGTTCAAATAGCAAAACAAGAAGCTGAACGAACAAAATACGAAGTAGAACGAGCAAATCAAGAAGCGCTCAAAAAAGCAGCCCTTGCTAAAGGTAACGCAGAAGCTGTTAAGATAGAAGCTCAAGGTAAAGCAGACGCTGTTAAGATAGAAGCAAACGCTCAAGCTTATGCAAATAAAGAAATAGCAAATTCACTCAATTCAAATTTACTTCAACTAAAACAAATTCAAACTCAAAAAGAGTTTAACGAAGCTCTAAAAGTAAATAGCGATGCTAAGATATTTTTAACACCTGGAGGAGCCGTGCCAAATATCTGGGTAGATACGAAAGATAAGCCTAAACAAAGTATGATAGAACAAAAATAAAAGGAAAAAATGTGTGCGTGAATTGGGATAAAATAGACGGACTTTTACCTGTTATCGTTCAAGAAGAGAGCTCAAATGAAGTTTTGATGTTGGCTTATATGAATGAAGAAGCTCTAAATTTAAGCCTAAAAACAGGTTTTGCTCACTATTTTTCACGCACAAAAAATAGAATTTGGAAAAAAGGTGAAGAGAGTGGAAATATCCAAATAATCAGATCCGCTTTACTTGACTGCGACAATGACTCATTACTCATAAAAGTCGAACAAAAAGGCGGTGTAGCTTGTCATACCGGTAAAAAATCTTGCTTTTTCAATGAAATTTCACTCACTTCAAAAACACTTACAAATACCAAATTTATAAAAAATGAAAAATACGATATCTTCGATCATCTATACCACGTCGCGCTTGATAGAAAACTAAACTGCGATACACAAAACTCATATATAGCAAAACTCTACTCAAAAGGGCAAAACGCATATCTAAAAAAAATCTGTGAAGAAGCCGGAGAGTTTTGTTTTGCACTTAAAGATCTATCTAAATTTAAAAAATACAAGGAATTTGGCAAGGAAAGTTTTGGCGAACATAAAGTTGGTGATCCTAGCTATGACGTGATATATGAAGCCGCAGATATATTTTTTCATGTCATAGTTGCGTTAGCAGACTTTGATTTACATCCATCGCGTATTATAGATGAACTAAAAAGAAGAGAGGGGATAAGCGGTATAGAGGAGAAAAATGCACGCGATAAATAGTCTAAAAGAGATGATGCGATTTTATGCAGCACATTTTGCATTTATTGACTATTTTGCCATACTTTGGGTTTTAGCTGTTTTTTTAGTAGTACTTTTTTTAGTTATCATTTTGATAGTAAAAAGACCATTTTTTGCTAGTTTTATACTTATACTAGATGCTTGTTTTCTCATTTTTGGCATCATCTACACGCATAAGATAATTGATGAAAATATAAGAAAAAGAGAGCTAGAACTAAATTTTATCAAACAGCTAAGTTTTTCAGATACTCTTATAGTGGATTTAAATTTAACCAATCTATCCAAAAAACCATTTTCTTATTGTAGTGTAAAAGTCAAATTCTACACCCATTCAGATAATAAATTTAAAAATTATATAAACTCTCTAAAGCCATTTAAAGTGCAAAAAAGCGTTATCAACGAGCAGATAGACATAAACACTACAAAAAATGTAAGGCTAATCATAAATAATTTTAAGCCGATAGATTATAATACAACTATAAATTCGGAGTGTTTCTGATGTATTTTACAATTTTTCATATCATAGCGTTAGTTATTATCTTCGTGTTTTTTATACTATTTTTGATTTTGACTTTAAAAGAAAAACGGATATCTGTTGTAATCAGTATGGTAGGACTAAATATATTCGTGATGACGGCTATAGCGATATTTTCAATGCTTAGCATAGATCAATATACAAAAAAAGCTAGGATAGAAAATCTTAATTATGATCGAGTTTTGCTAAATGAAAGCATAATGTTTTTTGGCACCATAAAAAATATCGGGGATTACGCGATCGCAAGTTGTACTCTTGAGATAAAACTCACAAACTCACCGGTAGAAAAAGGCGGTTTAGACGGAAATCTATTTAAACAAAAAGGCTTTTTAGATGCTTTAAAACCAAAGCCAGAAACTAAAAGTTCAGTAGAGAAGGAGTTCAAAATAGGCACAAATTTAAAACCAAGAGAATCAAGAGCTTTTAGCGTCTCTTTACCATACCCAGCCACTTTTAGAACCCCAACTTATCATTATAAACTCTATTGCCATTAGGATTATTTTATAAAATAATCACCATCAAAGCTAACAAGTGAGTATTTTCTCTCATTTCCAAGAGCGTTTGTAAGCTCATCTATACTTAAAAACTCCAAACTATCAGCACCTATGAATTTACATACTTCGTTAGAATTCATATTTGCACTTATGAGTTCGGCAAAGCTCGGTGTATCTATGCCATATTTTTCAGGAAATTTTATCTCTGGAGCTGCGATTTTCATATGAATCTCTTTTGCCCCTGCGTGTCTTAAAAGCTCTACGATCTTCTTACTAGTCGTTCCTCTTACGATGCTATCATCTATCACGACTACGCTTTTACCTTTTAAAACATCGCTCATAGGATTTAGTTTGAGTTTGACTTTGAGATTTCTCATCTCTTGAGTAGGCTCGATAAATGTTCTTCCTACATAGTGGTTTCTTACTATTGCCATCTCAAAAGGAATTCCGCTCTGCCTTGCATATCCAAGAGCTGCTGGCACGCCTGAGTCTGGTACTGGTATGATGAGATCAGCTTTTATTTTTGATTTTTTAGCTAGAGTTTCGCCTAGCTTTTTGCGGATATTATAGACATTTTTACCATCTATCACGCTATCTGGTCTAGCAAAATATATATACTCAAAAGCGCAAATTCTAGGATCTGTTTGTCCAAAAAGCTGTATGCTTTTAAACTCACTTTTTCCCTCTTCAAAAATCAGCATTTCGCCTGGCTTTACATCTCTTAAAAAAGTAGCCCCAACAAGATCGAACGAACAAGTCTCACTAGATACGATATATCCACCATCTTTAAGCCTACCGATACTCAGAGGTCTTACGCCATAAGGATCACGTAAAACAAACATTTTTGATCTACTAAGTATCAAAAGGCAGTAAGCCCCTTTTATCTGCTTTACGGCTTCTACTATGCGGTCTTGCAGATGCTCTTTTTTGCTTCTTGCTATCAAATGAAGTATGTTTTCTGTGTCCATATTTGACTGAAATATCGCACCGCCATCAACAAGACTTTTGCGAACTTCATCTTTATTTATCAAATTTCCATTATGGACTATACTTATCTCACCCAAAGAATACTTAGCGCTCACAGGTTGAGCATCTAGCACACTATCGCTTCCAGCTGTGCTATAGCGATTATGTCCGATAGCCATTTCACCTTTTAGCACTTCAAAGCTGCTACTATCAAATACTTCAGTTACTAGACCGCGATTTTTTATAGTTTTGATATGATGATTATTGCTTGCACTGATGCCACTAGCTTCCTCTCCTCTGTGCTGCATAGAAAATAACCCATAATAAGCCGTTTTTGCAGCGTCTTTTGAATTTATAACACCGACTATTGCACACATTGTCTGCCTTAAATTTTTGAACTTATAGTGTATATTTTACTATAAAAATTCTTTATATTTTTTCAAAAAAATGTCCATTAGTTAAATTTTTAGAAAAATCTTTTATCAACTTTCTAAAATGCATTATCTGTGCTTGTTTATCTTTTATAACCTCTACTATCTTGCCATCTTTTTCTATAGTCGGAAGCATTTCGGCTTTTTGAAACTTCTCATATATAAACTTAACTATATTATCTATGCTATTTTTTCCATCAAATTTTAATGCTGTTTCAAGAGTATTTTTATCAAAATAGATAGGCATATTAAATATACTTGAAACTCCTAAATGCTCACTTTGGGTATCTAAAAAATACTTTATATAAGGAATATAATTTTGCTTTATTCTAGCTTTATTTTCTTTATAATACACCGCTTCAAATTTGGTAGTTCTTAGCCTTATGACGATTTGGGCATAATTAGACAGATCAAAAAATGCTCTTAATAAAGCATTTTTTGGAACTATCTCGCCAAGCTCTTTAACACTAAGTGAAGCTGGATAAGCTTCATAAAGAGCATTTACTAAAGGCTCATCTATCGTTCCTTTGGCTCGTTCTTTTAAATTTATATCTTGTTGTGTAAAAATCATATGAAAATCTTTGATATTTTCTAGCATTTTTTCTTCGTTTAACTCTATTTTATTTGAAGCGTGAGTTATGATTGAGTTGCGAAATCTAGAGTTGTTTAAAAAGTCAAAAATTTGCTCTTTTTGATGATGCTCAGGGTAGTTTAGCATAGCAAACTCAACTAAAGTTTTATCGTTTAGATCTTCATAATACGGCTCTATAAATGAATCACAAACATAACCCAAACCAAACTCACCTATATCATCTACAAAATCTAAAAAGTAAAAAGGCTGATTGCAAATTTCTAAATATTCGTGATATAAATAGCTTTTATTTGGAGTGTTAAGTATCGCATCACAATGTGTTTTTTCAATATTTATTCTAAATTCGTTGTATAGATCGCTACATACATAAGCCATTTTATCTAATGCAACTTTTTTAAACGTTAGCGAGTCAAGTGCTGCTTGAAATTTATCATCTCTTGGGGTAGCAGCTGCACTAAATCTCATAAAATCACGCTGGATTTCTAGATACTTCCAGCCTGGATAACAGTTATAACTCACAAAGCAAATGCCCTGCGGTGCTAGAAAATCACGAACTATTTCTAAAAATTTTGCTCTAACAAAAGTCGGAATCCAGCTATAGACACCGTGCATAATGATAAAATCAAATTTAATATCACTATTTTTTAAATTTAAAAATTCGCTAAGCCCCCCCCCATTTATAAAATCAGCAAATTCGCACATATCAATATCTTTAAAATATATATTGCTAATTTCCATACGCTTAGCCGCATCTTTAGCGATTTCAATCTGTTTGCTACTTAGATCTATACCAACAAATTTAGCATTTGGCGTATTTAAAGCCTGAGGTAAGATATTTCCTCCACATCCGCAACCTATCTCTAAAACAGCTGAATTTTGCGGTAAGCAAATGTCTAATCCGTGCATTTTAGCTAAGCAGTGTAGATAGTCGATATCACACTGAACAAACGAAGATGAGCTATAAACAAGATCTTCGTAGGTTGTTTTTATCTCATCGTTTATCATAATTATCCTCTTAAATTTAGTATTTTTAAATTCCTAAGCAATCATATATAGTATAAAGCCCTGCTTGTCTGCCATCTAGCCAAATAGCAGCCTTTATAGCACCTTTTGCGAAAGTAGCCCTAGAAGTTGCAGTATGATTTAGCTCTATAAACTCTCCGTCATTGTAAAATCCCACAGTATGGCGACCTACTATATCTCCACCGCGAAGAGCCATAACAGCTATCTCATCTTTGCTTCTTGCTCCCACCATTCCATCTCTACCACTCACTCTGACACTACTTAAATTTAAATTTCTAGCTTTTGCTGCATGAGTAGCTAAGGTAAGTGCCGTGCCACTAGGAGCGTCTTTTTTATGCCTGTGATGCATCTCTACTATCTCGATATCAAACTCACTAAGAGCTTTACTAGCAAGCCCTACTAGTCTATTTAGCACAGCTACGCCTAAACTCATATTTGTAGCTTGAAGAACTGGCATAAGAGAACTTGCAAGTCCTAAAAGCTCCTCGCCTTCGCTGCCAAGCCCAGTTGTACCGATAACTAGAGGTTTTGGATATGTCCTTGCGTAGTTTATCAAATTTATCGCGCCGTCTTTTATGGTAAAGTCTATGATAACATCGCTATTATCAAATAAAACTTTTAAGTCATCAGTGACCAAAGCATCGCCCACATTACAAAGCACCGGATCTATGCTATAAGCTACGCTGAGTTTTGCTAAATCGCTATTTTTTAAATTTGAGATTATCTCAGTGCCCATTTTACCGCTTGCGCCGTGCAAACCGATCTTTATCATACTAAACCTTAAGTGTAATTTTTGTGGATTTTAGCATAAAGTTATTTATAAAATGGTTAATAAATTTAGATAATTTTTATATATAAAGCCGGAGAAGATCTCCGACTAATATCAAAACAGACCTACTATCTGTGAAGCTATCTTTTCTTCTAGTATAGGAGTTGCTTCTGAAAGCTGAAGTCCTGTTTTTGTAGCTTCGGCAAATATCATAGTTTTTTTCTCTATATAATCTGTCTCATAAGTCTGATTTTTAGTATCTATTTGATTGCTTTGTAAAGCGCCTGTGGCATTTACATTTCTTATATCGCCACCAAATGAGTTTATAAAGCCTGACTTTGATCTATCTTTTACGCTAGATTGTCCGCTTACATTTCCTGTCTCACTAAGAACAGTGCCATTTTTCGCTTTTTGTCTGATATTTATATCGACTTGCATCTGCCAAATAGTGTCTTCTGTAAGCTTTCCTAATACTCCGCCCACCAAAGCTCCTGCAGCTCCTGCAGCTATCATACTACCAGCACCGCCATTATTATAACCGCTGATAGCAGCTCCTGTGGCACCTAAAGCCACAGCACCGCCAACGGCATTATTTTCTGATTTTTCATCGCAATACAAAACATTAGTCATTAACACGTAAGTAGCGACTTCTGGATCATCTGTTATAGTATAACCTTTTGCCTGTAAGCCTTGGATAATTTTTTGTTCCAAATTTATGTCATGTCCGCTAGTATTTTTTATACTGACAAAGATGACTCTTTTGTCTTTAGCGACTGGATCTATAAATATACTTTGCGTCATTTTAGCGCTTGTTTGCAAGGTTGTAGTAGCACAACCAGCTATCAATGAAGCCGCAACGACACTGCTAAGTATAGCTTTAAATGATGTTCTCATCATAATACCTTAATTGATAAATTTAAGCCTAAATTATATCAGATAACTATAAATTTGGCTTAAATAAATTCTTTTTATATCAATGCAAACTCTCTATATAGCTCATCGCTGAAAGTGCCGCTACTGCCCCATCTGCCGCCGCACAAACGACTTGTTTAGGAGCGTCTTCTCTAAGGTCACCCGCTGCAAAAAGCCCTGGAATATTTGTTTGCATTTTTAAATTTACTCTTACTTGTCCAGTTGGCAAGATATCGCAGATAAATTTGCCATCTTTATCTTTTAAAACCTCATTTCTTACATTTAATCCAACAAAGGTAAATATGCCAGGAACTTGCAAATCACGCACACTTCCATCTTTTAGTTTGACTTTTACACCTTTTACTCCGGCTATATTGTCGCCATAAACTTCATCAACGCTAGCATTTGTTATAAACTCGATTTTAGGATTTTTCTTAGCTTTTTCCACCGTAACAGGAGCTGCTCTAAACTCATCTCTTCTATGTATCAAATACACTTTTGAGCAGATATTTGCTAGATATTGAGCTTCTTCAAGAGCAGTATCGCCACCACCTAAAACAGCAACTTCTTTATTTTTGTAGAAAAATCCATCACAAGTCGCGCAAGTAGAAACGCCTTTTCCAAAGAATTCATCTTCGCCTTTAAATCCTGCTCTTTTTGGAGTAGAACCGGTGCAAACAATGACCGCTTTTGCTTTTTCTTCTTTACCGCCTTCTAAAAAAATACTAAAGCTACCATCGCTATTTTTCGCTACTTTTTCTACGTTTGCCATTTCGTGTTTTAAACCAAACCTAGTGCATTGCTCAGTCCATGGCGCCATAAAACTCATACCATCCATCACAGTAGCGACACCTGGATAGTTTTCCATCTCAGAGCTACTAGTGATCTGACCGCCAGGCATTCCTTTTTCAAACATAACCACGTTTTTAAGTCCGCCTCTAGTCGCGTAAAGTCCTGCGCTTAGTCCTGCTGGTCCGCCACCTATTATTGCTACATCTAACATAATTAAACTCCTTTAATATAAATTTATATATGTATAATTACGTAAAATTGATAATTATAAAAAAATAAATTTTAAAATCAGATTGATAGATAGTGAGCGTAAAGGGGATATCTTCCCCTTTTTTAGTTATATTATAAAAGCGAATTGATTTTATCTGCGATAGCCACTTTTGATTGAGCGCCTATCATTTGATCTACTATTTGTCCGTCTTTAAAGAAAAGTAGAGTTGGAATAGAGCGAACACCATACTCAACAGCCAAATCTTGAGCCTCATCTGTATTTACTTTGCAAACTTTAGCTTTTCCCTCAAACTCGCCAGCAAGCTCATCAATAACTGGTGCTAGCATTCTGCAAGGTCCGCACCAAGGTGCCCAAAAATCAACCAACGCAACGCCTTCTTTTGCTACATTGAAGTTTTCTGAAGTAAGTTCAATATATTTACCCATTTTTTTCTCCTTAATAAATTTTAAAAAATTATACATTAAAAATCTTAAATTAAAAGATAATATAAATTTTAAAAACTTATATTTTCTAAAAATTTAAATTCACCTTTTTCTACGCATATTAAATCTATCTGATAATCTGAATTTATGTTAAATTTTAACATATAAAAGTTAATAGTTTTTATTATCTTATAAATTTTCTTTTTAGTGACTCTATATACAGTCTCATAATCCTTAGATGTAGATTTAACCTCTATAAAATGATACACATCATCTTTTTTTGCGATTATATCTATCTCACCAAATTTAGAGTGGAAATTTCTGCAGATTATCTCAAAACCCAAACTTTTAAGATAATCTGCAGCTAAATCTTCACTCCTAAATCCAAAAATATACTCTTTTAAACTCAAATTTATTCTTCGATTCGTATCATAAAAGGTCTATCTTTTATAAAACTCTCGCTCTGAAGAAGACCTACTACTCTTAACATATCAGCTTCTAAACAAGTATGCGTTGTAAAATACAAAGTACTAAAATCAAGGCTTTTATCGATTCTAGGTTTTTGTAAAAAACTATCTATAGAAAGATTGTTTTGACTCATTAAATTTGTTATTTTAGCTAAAACACCTATTTCATCAACCACTTTTAGCCTTAGATAATACTTTGTTTTTATCTCATTTGGCTTAAAAAGTCCAAGAGGCAAAACTTCTAGTGGAGCTTTATAGCCTAGCATAGGATTTTTAACTTCCCTAGCGATATCGATAAGATCGCTTATAACAGCACTTGCAGTAGCACTTCCACCAGCCCCAGCCCCATAAAACAAGCTCTCGCCAACAGCGTCTCCAGTGACGCTTACTGCGTTCATCACGCCATCTACTTTTGCTATCATTTTTTCTTTTTGAATAAGTGCTGGATGTACGCGAAGTTCTACTTTATCTTCTCTTCTTTTTGCTATAGCTAGTAGCTTTATAGCATACTCAAATTCATTTGCAAAATATATATCTTCATTCGTGATGCCTTCTATACCTTCTATAAGTATATCTTCTGGTTTAGCATGAACAGAATACGCAAGACTTGCCAAAATAAGCAGCTTATGAGCAGTATCAAAACCACCAATATCAAATGTAGGATCGGCCTCAGCGTAACCTAATTCTTGAGCTTTTTTAAGCACTTCATCAAATTTAACGCCACCTTGCATCATATTTGTAAGTATATAGTTACTAGTACCATTCATAATACCGACTATCTTTTGGATATGGTTTGCACTTAAACCTTCTCTTAAAGCCTTTATGATAGGAATGCCACCAGCTACGCTAGCTTCGTAACCAAAAGGAGTGTCTCCAGCTAGTTTTTCAAGCTCATTTCTATGATATGCAAGCATAGCTTTGTTTGCGGTAACTACAGGCTTTTTCTTTTCTAAGATTTTACTAACGACTTTATAAGGTTCATCTATACCACCCATAAGCTCGACATAAACATCTATATCATCTCTATCGATCACGCTATTTATATCATCGCTTAGAGGTATTTTAGAATCTCTTTTTTTATTTAGATCGCGAACAACGCCAACAACAGGAGTTATATTCATACCAGATCTAGCAGAAATTAATTTTTGATTTCTAAGCAAAACATTAGCAACCTCACTGCCAACGGTTCCTACTCCAAGTATCGCTACTCTCATTCAAATTCTTTTAGATATTTTTTAATGTTTCTCGCAGCTTGCCTGATACGGTTTTCATTTTCTATAAACGCGATCCTTACGTATTTATCACCCGCTACGCCAAATCCAGCGCCGGGGCTAACTGCTACGCAAGCTTTTGTTAGTAACTGTTTTGCAAACTCTTTGCTACTGATATTTCCCACTTGAGTAGGAAGCTTTGCCCACGCAAACATACTAGCTCTTGGTTTTGCTATCTCCCATCCAGCAGAACAAAACGTATCTATCAATATATCTCTTCTTTTTTCGTATGTTTGACGAATTTGCTCAACACAATTTTGATCGCCATCAAGTGCTACAGTAGCTGCTACTTGAATAGGAGTAAACATACCATAATCAAACCACGATTTTATCTTTTTAAGAGCAGCAACTAGTTTTTTATTTCCACATACAAAACCGACTCTCCAACCTGCCATATTGTATGATTTTGATAGCGTATAGCACTCTACTGCAACGTCTTTTGCACCTTCAACCTCAAAAATACTAGGAGTTTTATACCCATCAAAAGTAAGTTCTGCGTAAGCTATATCGCTTATGATATAAAATCTCTCTTTCTTTGCCATTGCAACTAAACGCTCATAAAAACTTTTTTGACAAGTTACAGTAGTAGGATTGTGAGGAAAATTTACTACTATATATTTTGGTCTTGGGATACTTTCATCAATAGTATGTTGTAAATTTTCAAAAAATTTATTTTCATCTAGCTCAAATTCGGCATTATAATCAAGAGGCATCTTCGCTACATTGCCACCGGCTATGATAAATGCTTGAGTATGTATAGGATAAGCAGGATCAGGCACGATCGCAACATCTCCTGGATTTATTATAGCTTGAGTTAAATGAACAAATCCCTCTTTGCTTCCCATGGTTGCGACTGCTTCAGTTTCAGGATCAAGCAAAACTCCGTATTTTCTTTTATACCAATTGCAAATTGCTAAACGAAGTTTATATATACCTTGAGAGACGCTATAACCGTGAGTTTTGTCTTTTTTAGCACTCTCACAAAGTTTATCTATGATATGCTCTGGCGTTCTGCCATCGGGATTTCCCATAGAAAAGTCGATTATATCGGCACCATCACGCCTAGCAGCCATTTTTATAGCATTTACTTCGGCAAAGGCATAGTTTGGTAATCTTTCAATTGTATTAAAACGAATCTCGTCAAACATAAAAACTCCTTATGATTTTATATAAATTTTTAAACCGCGTTTTATATTTTCCAAACTAAAAGCATCGTCTATTAGTATATAAAATGCATCGTCTGGAAATTCAATATTTAAACTTTTTTCTTTCATATCAGATTTTATCTGACTTATGAGTTTTAAATTTCTATCATATATTTTTACAAGCGATATCCAATTATCAGCCGGATTTGCCATTATTTCTATATTTTTTTTACCATTGATATTTAAAAAATATGGCTCTAATGGTTTAGAAAGCTCAACTGTTGTGTCTGATTCATAAGGCAATGTTTTTAAAATCGCCCTACTCATATCTATATCATAAGTATAAGAAAACGCACCTGTTTTATAAATACCTTTTATATATACATTATTTTGTTTTAGCTCTTTATATAAACTTCCAGGATTTAAGATAAACTTAGTATTTATAGTCACAAGCCATGAAATTTGTGAGTTTTGAGTAGAAAAGTTTTTTGTAAGAAAGTAGTTATATCCAAGATTATTTAAACTTTGAGTTATGACTTTTAAAAAAAGTATGGTAGGACTAGTGCTTTTAAACGTAAGATCCATATATGCAGGAGATGAATAACTCAAGCTTAAAATAGAATTTGTTCTTAGTAAATTTGTGATCTTATCGTAGTTTGGATTTGAGTTTTCATCCAAAAACATAGCTTCATTTGAAAAAAGCGTTCTAAGCTTAACCAAGTTTTGTTCATAGACTTTATCGCCCAATAAATTTTTTAAATTTAGATCTAAATTTGCACTAAAACATAGGCTTGAAACAAGAAAAAATAGTAATACCCTTACCACTCTTTGCCTTTGTTTATAGTAACATACTCATCGTAATCTATCTGTCTTATTTCGCCGTTTTGAACTAAAAATCTGATGGAATTCTTTGAATTATAACTTCTATTTTGATCACTAAGCTCAAGAGTTATATCGCCGTGCCCTGCTACTACTATAGCATTTCTACTTAGATCTATTTCAAAAGGTTTATTTGTGGTTTTAGAACTTTTTTCATTTGTATCTAGGTACTTGATGCCTATCCAAACGCTTTTTCTAGGATTTATAGTGGCAAATAAATTTGATTTTGAAATTTTTAGTATATCATCTACTTGCGATGAAGTGATGTTGTCTTCTGTTTGCGTAGCAACTTGTTCAGTAGATACTTCATTCATCTGGCTACTTTGAGATTCATTTATATCTGTGATATTTGCGTCTATTATCTTTTCATCAAACGGAATGGTTATATTTGTTTCTATTTTTAAATTCTCTTTAGCATCTTCTACTACTGGGCTATTAGAGTACGTAACGCTTTTATTTTTATCATCAAAAAACGAGCCGATATCATCAAAATATTTTGTAAAACCAAACAGCCATATAAATCCACAAATAATAACAACAAAAGCAACAGCCAATATCCACGACCCACTATTAGAACTATTAGTAGATGTATAAGCAGGAATTTTTGGAGCTACGCAGAACACAGGGTCGCCCTCTTCTGGATGCTCTAGACAATAAGCCTTAAACTCCTCAGTCCAATCGCTAAGATCCCAATCATACTCTCTTGATAGAATTTTGACAAAACCTATCGCGTTTAGCTTTTTAAGCTTATCAAAGTTTTTATCACACATATACTCTAAATATTCAGCTTCTATATGAGTACGCTTTGATACTTCCTTTGCACCAATATCTCTAATTTTCAATATATCATTAGCCATTTATCATCCTATTAAATAATATTCCAAACGCCACGCTGACATTTAAGCTATCCCAGCCTTCACGCATTTTTATGCCTAAACTTTCATCGCATTTTTCAAGAGCTTTTTTATGGATTCCTTCGCCTTCATTGCCCATCACAAGTACGATTTTTTTATCAAATTTACACTCGTTAGGATTTTTACCTTTGGCATCAGAGCCGTAAATTTTATATCCCACTTGTTTTAGTTCATTTAAAAGACTTAGCCCGTCATTTACTAAAGCTATCGGAATCTCATAAGCAGCACCGCTACTAGTTCTAACTATACCCTCCATAGCAGCATTTTTTGCTACTATGATAACACCACCCCCGCCAAGCGCGTAAGCACTTCGCACTATACTGCCTATATTTCCAACATCACTAAGTCCATATAAAACTGCTATAAAATCTTGTTTTTTGATAAGATCTAAATTTGCAAACTCAAATTCACTGACTTCGGCCAAAAAGCCTTGATGATTTCCACCCCGAGCCAAAGCTTGAGCTTTTTTATTATCTACTTTTTGAATTTTGATACCGCTTTTAGCGATCTTACTAAAGATATCCTTTTCAACTTCTTTAGCTAAGTAGATATTTATAAACTTATCTTTATGTTTATCTAATAAATGTAAAAATAATTGTTTTCCATAAATAATCATAACTATGATGATATCCTAAAGCCGTTAAAAATTAGCTTATTTTATCAAATTTTGATATATTTTTTTTGAGTTCTCGCCTGTGATTTTGCAAAGTAATTTCGCCTTTTGTTTTGGCGGTATATCAAGAGCTAAGATATCGCTCTGACTTATACGCTCAAATGCACTAACAAAAGATCTATCTACGACTATGCACCACTCTCCGTTTAAATTTGATTCTTTTAAGATAGTGAGTAAATTTGTAGCATTGTCTTTAAATTTGGTTTCAAATTTCTTCGTAGCTTCTTTTATGGCAAAGATCTCTCTATCTGGCGATAATTTTGCTATATCTTCTACTAGACTTAAAATTCGTTTTGGAGACTCATATATAATCACCGGATATAGTGAATTTAACGCATTTTGGATCGCTATGCGTCTTTCTTTGCCCGAATTTGGTAAAAATCCTAAAAATATAAATTCTTTTTCTATTATCCCACTAGCTGCAGCTGCTAGTAAAAGAGCGTTTGCACCACTTAAAACTTCATATTTTATACTATTTTTCTGAGCAAATTTCACTAGCGAAATTCCTGGATCACTTATACAAGGCATTCCTGCGTCGCTTGCATAAACACAAATCCTAGTTTCAAGCTTAGATTTATCAAATTTATCAAAAAAATCTTTTTCGTTGTGAGTATGAAGAGAATAAAACTCTTTTGGGCTGATCTGCAAATTAAATTTAGCGTTCAAAAGAGTTATAAGAGATTTTGTTACTCTAGTATCTTCACAGATGATGATTTCACAAAGTTCTAAGACGTCCAGGCATCTCTTTGAGATATCATCTAAATTCCCTATCGGGGTCGGAAGAAAATAGAGCAAGGTTTTATTTCATATTGTATTTTTTCTTGAATTTATCAACACGTCCTGCACTATCTACGATTTTTTCGCTACCTGTAAAAAACGGATGGCATGCGTTGCAGATATCGACTCTGATCTCTGGTTTATTTGACTTGCTTTTAAATGTGTTTCCACAAGCGCAAGTAACTGTGCATTCAACATACTCTGGATGTATATCTTTTTTCATTGCTTGTCCTTTTAAATTTTATAAAGTTTGGCATTATAGCTAAAAATCCTTAAATTCAATTTACTTCGCATCGCAAAGCAGTTCACAAGATGTTTTAGTGCGTAAATTTAAATACTTAGCATTTAGGCATCTTGCATTTTTATCGCCACTTAAAATCTCAAGTTCATCACCTATTTTCCAGCCTTTGCAAGGTAAATTTAAAGCCAAATAGTCTTTGGCATCTATGGTGAGTTTTAGACCATCTTCGCTTATAAAGTCTATTTTTAAATTCCCGGCAAATAAAGAAACACAAAAGAGAGATATAACGATGATATATTTCATTTTACTATCCTATTGCTATTTGGATCCATTTCGATGATTTCCCACGGCAAACCTTGTTTATTTAGCTCGTCCATAAATGGTTTTGCATCAAAATCTTCCATATTAAATACGCCTTTACCGCTCCAAATTCCATTAGCGACCATCATACTTCCTATCATCGCAGGAACTCCTGTGGTGTAGCTCACTGCTTGAGCACCTGTCTCTTTGTAGCACTCTTCATGATCACAGACGTTGTAGATATAAACTTTTCTTGGTTTATTATCTTTTATACCTGTTATCACGCAACCGATGTTTGTTTTACCTTTTGTACGCTCCCCAAGACTAGCAGGATCTGGTAAAAGTGTCTTTAAAAATTGTATAGGTACGATTTTTACGCCGTTATGTTCTACTTCATCTATGCGTAGCATTCCAACGTTTTCAAGGCATTTCATATGAGTTAGATAACTCTGCCCAAATGTCATAAAAAAGCGAATTCTTTTAAGCGTAGGTATATTTTTTACTAAGCTCTCAAGCTCTTCGTGATAGAGCAGATAGCTATCTTTTACGCCGACTTTTGGATAGTCCCATTTAAACATTATCTCCATAGGATCTGTCTCTATCCATTTGCCATTTTCCCAGTATCTACCCTTTGCGCTTACTTCGCGTAAATTTATCTCAGGATTAAAGTTTGTAGCAAAAGGGTATCCATGATCTCCAGCGTTACAATCTAAGATATCGATCTCATAAATTTCATCAAACAAATTTTGTTTTGCATAAGCACAAAATACATTTGTCACGCCCGGATCAAATCCACTGCCAAGAAGCGCCATAGTCTTAGCACTCTTAAAATCGCTATCTTTTGCCCATTGCAACTTATATTCAAATTTAGCAGTATCTGGATGCTCGTAGTTTGCAGTATCGATATATGGGATTCTAGCCTCCACGCACGCATCCATAAGGGTTAGATCTTGATAGGGCAAAGCAACGTTTAAAAGCAAATCAGCTTTTATATCTTTTATCAAATTTACGACTGCTTTTGTATCATCAGCGTCGATTTTGACCGTGTTTATATCCACGTTTAAACGCTCTTTTATAAATTTAGCTATTGCGTCGCATTTGCTTTTTGTTCTACTTGCTAGAGTTATCTTTGTGAAAGTTTTTGTATTCATAGCACATTTTACGGTCGCTACTTGACTCACGCCACCAGCGCCGATGATCAAAATATGACTCATTTTAATCCTTTGATAAATTTTTAGCAATTGTATCAAATTTTTGCTAAAATACCATATAAGACAAGCCTTAAATCAAATCAAATTTGAACGATATTATATAAAAGTTCTAAGGAGAAATTATGCAAATCAATACAGCTTTAAACAGATATGATCAGACATTTGCCACTAAAAGTTCTACTTTTAGCACAAAAGATAAAAGCATAGATGAGCTAAAACAGATGGGTGCTAAAGGTATAAGCACTGCGTATTTTATGGAATTTTCACAGCAAAGCTTAAGTATATCTTCAAACAACACAGCAGCTCAAAGCTCACTTATGGATATACTTAGTGGTGCAAGTGAAAAAGGAAAAGAATTTATCTCTAGTATGGCTTTGCTTAGTGGATATAGCGGTAAAGACATAAGTACTATGGATCAAAATGAGCTTAAAGATTTAGTAAGCGAAGATGGATTTTTTGGCATTAAGCAAACAAGCGAACGCATCGCAAATTTTGTTATAAGTGGCGCAGGAGATGATACAAATAAATTACAAAAGGGTTTTGAAGGTATGAAAAGAGGTTTTGAAGAGGCTAGCAAACTTTGGGGCGGAAAACTTCCTGATATATCAAATCAAACCATAGACAAAGCCATACAAAAAGTTGCTTCAAGGATCGAAGAGTTAGGCGCAAATGCACTTAATATAAATGCTTGAGCTTTAAATTTAGTAGCATTTTACTTGAGTTCAAAAGCGATATCAAGTGAAATTTGATACTCGCTATCTACTTTTGGAAAGTTTGAACTCGCATTTTTCAAAGCTTTAAGAGCTGCGGCATTTAGTGAGCTAAAGCGGCTCTGTTTTTTTAATCCGTAGCTCTTTAGCCCATTTTTATCCAAGACAAACTCCACTTTTACCACGCCTTGTTGCCCTAGTTTTCTTGCTGCTCTTGGATAAGTTACGTTTTTGACGATCTCGTTTTTTATCTTTATAAATAGCTCATCATCACTTTTTAGATAAATAGGCTTTGAGATATCGCCGGTAGTAGTTGTTCTTTCATCTTGCAAAAGAGCGCTTGAAGTTGTATTTACGTCTATTGCGTTTTGATCTGATGCCGTTTTTTGGGTTGTATTATCTGCTTTATTTGAAATGTTTTCTTTTGGTGTTTGCTTTTTTTCCACTTTTTTTGGTATAGGTTTTTTAGGAGTTTTTGGGTTAGGTTCTTGTTTTGGCTCTTCTAGTTTTTTAGCCATTTCTGGAATAGTTGTTGGCTTCTTGGCTTTTTCATCACTTTTTACATTGTCATTTAAAGCTTCAAATTTATTGAGAGATAGCTTAAGGCTGTGTTTAGTTTGCTCTTTTGGAGTTTTGATATCCAAATTTAGAGCGTAAGCAAAAACGCAAACGTGCAAAACGACCGATATCAAAAACGCTAGTAAATTTATACTAATCGTTTTTTGTGACGATGGAGAAATTCTCATGGTTTTTCTCTTTTAATATATCAATGATCCACACGAAAGTCTCAAATTTACTCTCTTTATCGCTTTTTATCTCTATAAAATCACTATTTTCTAGTTTAAATATTTCGTTTTTTAAGGCTTCTTTATCTACCAATCTGTCATTAAAATATAAGTTATTTTCTTTATCTACGCTTATTACAATCTGGCTTTTTTCTATATTTTTTATACTAGAATCTGCATTTGGCAAACTTAGCTTTATGTGTCCGCTAGTTATAAACGTCGATATGCTAAGCACAATGCAGAGCAATACTAGCATAATATCTATAAAAGGAACTATATTTAGACCATCATTTTTAGGAAGTCTCAAAATGTTTCCTCAAATTTAGCGAGTAAAACATCTACTTTTCTATTTAGCAAATTATATACCGCCAAAGTTGGGATCGCCACTGCGATACCAAGAGCGGTAGCTTTAAGGGCTAAAGAAAGCCCTATCATTATAGTATTTGCGTCTATGTTTCCTGAGGCACCCATATCATAAAACGTTATCATTATCCCACAAACCGTCCCTAAAAGCCCTACGTAAGGAGCGTTTGAGTATATCACATACAAAAAAGTTAAATTTTTAGTAAGCGCTATCTCAAGCTCTTTAACACTCTTATAATGCTTAGTATCGATCAAGCTATAAAACAGAACTCTTTCTATGCTAAAATATAGTGCGAAAAAGCTCATAAAACCAAGAATTCCCATAATGACAACATTTTGTTTTAAAAACAGAACCACTTCCATAATGCAAACCTTAAACTAAAATTTCTATAAAAGCCCAATTCATTTCTTTATATATAGTGCTGTTTTTTTCATAATAAACTCTTAAATTTTGCTTATCAGCTTCGCTCAGATTTTTACCATAACTCCACTGCACTGCAGCGATAAACTCATCAAAACTACTAGCTTTAAATTTACAATCACTATGGCTTATAAAATCAACTTTTGCAAGATAACCCATCTGATAAAGTATGTTTAAAATATAAATATAATCAGGCTTTGGATAGACTTTATCACTTAAGATATTGCTTATCTCATCGCCTAAAAAACTTCTTCCGATATTGTAAGTTATATAGACTGCTTTATTTGCTTTGCTAATAAGCTTTGTTAAAGCGTCTTTTGCATCATCTACTTCAAGACACCTTGAAGCAGTGACTATGTCGCATTTTGGAAGATCTTTCCAGCTATCTTCAAATGATATCTTTTTAACGCTTACATTATCTAAATTTAAATTTTTTGCATTTTGCTTGACGCATTTTAGCATCTCGTCGCTATAATCGCAGCAAAGTACGTTTTTAGCATCTTTTGCAAGTCTAAGTCCTATAGTTCCAGGGCCACATCCCATATCTAAAACACTAGTAGAACTATCAAATTTTATCTTAGAGATAAAATCATCAACGTAATGACTTTTATGCACACTTTCATTCATACTAGAAGCTTTTTTATCCCAGTCCGCACTACTTTTTGGCTTAAAAGTGCTTATCTTTTTTTGCTCTATATAAAGTCCAGCAAAATCTATCTCATCGTAATTTGAACTCATCATCATAGTAACTCCTCATATTTTTTATAATCAACTCCATATAATTTGGATATCAAAGAGCTATCTAAAAGCTCACTAGCAGTGTCTCTAAATATCTCACCATTTTTTATCAAAATCGCCCTTCCACCTATAAATCTAGCGTGTCTTGGGTGATGTGTGGTTATGATAAAATCATACCCGCTACTAGCGACCATTTTTATCATCTCTAAAAGCCTTATTTGATTGCCAAAATCAAGCCCGTTTATAGGCTCGTCCATTATGATAGTTTTTGCTCTGCTAGCTAGAGCTCTAGCTATCAAAACAAGCTGCTTTTGTCCTCCGCTAAGGTTTAAAAACTCATCATTTACTAAATTTAATATACCAAGACTTTCTAAGGATTGTATAGCTATAAGTCGGTCATTTTTAGAGTAGTTATCAAAAAGCCCTTTATACGCAAGTCTTCCCATCAAAACCATATCAAGTACGCTATAGTTAAACGGCGTGAAATTTGATTGAGGTATATAGCTTATAAGACTTGCTAATTCTCTTGAACTAAAAGAACGTAAATTAGCTCTGTTTATCAAAACATCTCCGCTAAATTTGATAAGCCCCAAAATAGCTTTTAAAAGGCTCGACTTGCCAGAGCCGTTTTCACCAAGTATATTTAAAATTCCACCCTCAAACTCAAAACAAATTTGCTTTAATACCTCTTTTTTAGCATATTTCACGTTTAAATTTACTAACTTTATCAAGCTCTTCTCCTAAGTAAAACAGCTAAAAATATAGGGATTCCAAATAGGCTTGAAACTATACCAATAGGAACTTCGTAAGTAAAAAGCTCCCTACTTAAAAGATCACAAACAAGCAAAAACAAAGCTCCTATAAATGCCGAACTAAACAGCATAGTGCGTGAGTTTGCCCCATAAATAAATCTAGCTATATGAGGCACGATAAGTCCTATCCAGCCTATGATTCCAGCTAACATTACGCTTAAAGCAGATATCAAAGTAGCAAAAAATATAACACAAATTTTAAGCATCTTCACATTTACCCCAAGACTTTTTGCTTCTTCTTCGCCCATACTAAGAGCGTCTATCTGCTTGCCAAAAAGTATAAGAGATAAAGTACCAAAAACCATAGGTATAAAAACGACAAAAACAACTTCTTTTGTAGCAAAACTCAGGCTTCCCATAAGAAAATAAGTTATCGCAGGAAGTGTTTCATTTGGGTCTGCTGCGTATTTTAAAACTGCTAAAAACGAGCTAAAAAGAGAGCTTGATATAACGCCGCCAAGAACTAGCATTATCATATTTTTACTTTCGCCAAACAGAGCAATGATCACTGCTAAAAAAACAGCGACAAAACCAAATATAAAAGTAAAAAGCATCTGATAAAACACACCAAAACCCATCACCATAGCAAGTGCCGCGCCAAAACTAGCACCACTCAAAACTCCAAGGATAGACGGACTTACTAATGGATTTATAAACATATTTTGATAAGCACCACCTGCTACGCCAAGAGCCGCGCCTATGATGATAGCTGCGATCACTCTAGGAAGTCTTATATCAAGCACGATAACAGAAGCAGGAATTTGCTCACCGCTAAAAATCCCCGTAAAAACTCTCAGATATTCACTCATACTTATATCAAATTTACCATTAATCAAAGATATAACGCTAAATATAACAAGCAGAGCAAAAATAAAACTAATTTTTTTCATTTAATATAAAATCCAGATCGTCTTTACTTAGATCCACATACAAAAATAGCCTGTAAAACTCACTAGCTTCACGCCTTATATCTAAGCCTAAAGCGTCTTTATGCAAAACGTCTATAAGCCATCTAAGCCCTAAAAGCTTTGTAAAACTAGCAGGTTTTCCTACCCACGAAAAAGGGCTTCTGGGTATGAGATAGACTCTTTTATTTTTTACTGCGTTTATCAAGCTCCACTTTTTATCACTCCAAATTTTATCAAAAAATTCCTTTTCATAGACTAGTATGACTTCAGGGTTTGCCGCTAAGATCTTTTCAAAATCCGCCTTTACTCGGCTCATTTTGTTTTTCGATTTACATTTAAATTTGGCACTGTCTCCACCTGCTAGATCTACTAGTTTTATAAAACTTGAGCTTCCGCACTCAGTCTCAAGCCCATCACTACCAAAAGCGTAATAAACGCTTGGTTTATCTAAACTTAGTTTTGCTAAACTATCAGCCATTTTTTGACTTTGGTTAGCGTAAGCTATCAGCTCATCTGCTCTTTTTTGGTTGCCAAAAACCTCTCCAAATGCCTTGTATAATTCAACTCCAAAGCTATCTTCATCATCTATATACAAAACTGGGATTTTTAAAGCTCTAAAAATTCCTCCGTATTTTGGATCGTCTTTTGTGCTTCTGCTAGTTATGATGAGATCTTGTTTTAAGCTTAAAACCATTTCGATATTTGGCACTCTACCTTGTCCGTAAAATCCACCTACAACTGGCAAACTATACACATTTTTATCAAGATATCTTTTTTCGATATCCCAAAACTCAAAAACAAGTCCTGCTATCAAGCTTTTATCAAAGCTATAGAGGCAGTAGAGCAAAGTCGGATTGCTCGCATAGACTTTTTTGATATTTTGCGGATTTAAATTTTCGCAGTTTTGACACTCAAATTTACCTAAAATCAAACTCGCATTAGCCACTATAGCTAAAAAACACAAAAGTATAAATTTAAACATAAGGCATTATCCTTCTAGCGTAATCTTTTAAAATTTCTTTATGGCGTTTGTAGCTTAAAGCTGCTGGTTTAAAACGCAAAGATCCCGTGTCTCATTAGTATTTGTACCTCGCATTAAACACGAAAGTTCTACCATTTTCATAATAACCATCTGTATAAGCATAAGCTTTATCAAACAAATTCTCAACACCTAAATCAAAACTAAGATTTTTTGTAGCATCATAGATAAGCTTTAGATTTGTCACTGCAAAACCTGCTGGAGAGTAAGTGCCGTCGCTATTTGATTTGGCACCAGTTTGTCCATACTCGCTCAAATAAACTCTAAATTTAGAGTTAAGTTTGAGATCTGCATAAGCAAAGAATTTATGTTTTGGGATATCTGTAAGATATATGCCCTCTTGCTTTGCGTCTGAATGCATATAAGTATAGTTTGTTCCAATTTTTAGGTTATCAAGAAGCATAGCATTTGCTCCTAGCTCCACACCATAAATTTCAGCTTTGCCAACATTTTGGTTTTGTTCTAGAGCCCCTACTTTTATGGCTTCGATCTTGTCACTAATATCTGAGTAAAATAGTGCTGAACTAATATCAAAGCTATCAAAGTCTCTTTTGTAGCCTATCTCATAATTTAGTGATTGCTCCGGAGCTAAATTTGGGTTTTGTAAGTATCTATTAAATCTTGAACTATATCTTTCCTTTAGCGTAGGAAAATATGTCTTTTTAGCAAAACTTGCATAAATGCTGTCTTTATCATCAAAACTATGCTCTAAAAGTGCTTGATAGTTAAATGCGTCATCGTCTTTTGTAGGAAAGTTAAATAGATAGTTAGCTGATCCACCCCACTCAGGCACTCCAAATTCCTGAGCAGATACGGCGTCTCTTTTATCATATCTAGCGCCAATGGTTAAAGACGTCATCTCACTAAAACTATATGTATCTTCTATAGCAAAGCTATACATCCTATCTTTGCTTTTTTGCCACGGCTCATTATTCGTAGGTAGTTTTGGATATAGATTGCGTTCTTTATGGACATCCTCTTTAAAACTAGGGGCAAATTTGATAATATTATTATCGCTTGTATTTACACCTACTTCAATCCCGCCGCCAAAGCTATAATCATCATAATAGCTTACCCATCCTTGCTTTGCTATGGTATTAAATTTGCTATTAGCCATATTTTGTAGCTCATTTATAAATTTATCATAGTAAATTTTGCTTTTGATATACCAGCCATCAAACTGAGTATCTGAGAGAAAATACCAACTCTCTTTATTCCAATCAGGCCAATACCAATACCTATCTTTTCCTAAGCTATTTGGATTTTCTCCTTGATAAATTTTGCCTGTTTTATCACCTTCTTGTTTAGCGTAAGTAAGGCTATACTCGTCCGTATCATTTGGAGTAAAACCTGCTTTTAGCCCTATCTTTTTATCTCTTGTTTCATTTGAATGGCTAAGATCAGTAGTTGAATATATACCATCAGGAGTAGGACCGTTGTAGCCTTCTCTAAATGAGCCAGTAGCTTGCAAATAAAACTTTTCTTGCTTAGTTCCTACTCTAAAATCCTCTCTGCTATCAAATAAATTTTTGCTAGCTTCGCCTTTTGTGGAGCCGTATTTCATACCATAGTGAAGTTCTGCTTCAAGCTCTTTTGTAGGCTTTATAGAAACTAAATTTATAACGCCGCCAAGCGAGTTTGGTCCGTATAAAACACTACTTGCGCCTTTTGAAATATCGATTTGAGATAGATCTGCAGTCGTAAATCTACCAAGATCCATATTTCCATCGTATGGTACGTAAGCAGGAATTCCATCTATATAAATAGGAACTCTAGTAGAAGTAAATCCACGTACGTTTATCATACTTTCATTTCTGCTACCACTAGCACCCTTTATGCTAACTCCTGGCGTAGCTATAGCGACGTCTGTTACGCTGATAGCGTTATTTAGCTCCATCTGGGATTTTGAGATCTTTTCTACACCGGGGGGGGGTGTAGCGTTTTTGTTGGTGCTGATCTCGACTACACCAAGATCAAATACATCATCAGCTCCAAATAAAACAGAGCAAAGAGCAAAGCTTAAAAATAGATGTTTTTTCATATAAATTCAAATCCTTTCAAAAATTTAGATTTGTTATTATAACTATTTTTTTAAAAATAGTAAAATTTATATTTTAAGTTTTATTTATCTATATATAGATATTTTATCAGTATATTTTATTAATTTCATAAATTTGATAAACGAAATTAACATAAAATTTAGTAAAGCGTTATATTTATATTCTACACATTTTATATATTTTTGTATATTTTGTAGATAATAAGTCTAAATTTTTATATAAATTTAGACTTAACTGGATTATTTGTAGTGTTTGCTAAGACTTTTTAATATGTATCTTGCTAACGCAAGCCCACGAGATCTATGGGAAATAGCTAGTTTTACGCTCTCATCTAACTGACTTATTGTTTTATCATATCCATTTGGTATAAACATAAAATCATACCCAAATCCATTATCTCCAAGCTCTCTATCAATAACCTTGCCATACATAAATCCATGCGTACTAAACTCACCAAATTTACTCACGACTGCTATACAAGCAGTATAAAATGCTCTGCTTTTTTTAAGCCCGAGTTTATGAAGTTCACGGGTAAGCTTTTCTCTGTTGCTTGCATCAGTAGCACGCTCACCGCTATATCTAGCTGAGTAAATTCCTGGCGCAAAACCAAGCGCTTCTACGCTTATCCCACTATCATCACTAAGACTTACAAACTCATTTTCAAGTCCAAGCTCACAAAGCTTTGTATATACTGCTCTTGCTTTTATAAGCGCGTTTTCCTTAAAGCTTTTTCCATTTTCTTCTATTTCAAAAGGCTTACAAATTTCACTCAAGGCATAAATTTCATAATCCTTATAAAATGCTTTTATCTCTTTTACTTTATCTTTATTGTTTGTCGCAAGAACTATTTTCACGATTTTTCCTTAAAAAAGTAGAATTTTAGGCTTAATCTAAGTTTTATCTTTTTCATAGATCTTATCATATCCAAATCTTAGAACAACAGATAAAACAACCAAAACAAACACCCAAAAAACAGCCCAAAAGAACTTTGTCGAGCCTATATCAGTTACGTTTAAACCTAAATTTAAAAAGACAACGCTACTTATTATTTTGCCTAAAAAGCTTCCCCAAAAAAATCTCCAAAATTTAAAAGCAAACGCTCCAGCAAAATAATTTATAGCGTTATATGGGATAAGTGGGATAAGTCTAAGTAAAAATATAGTAAAAAACTCATCTTTTATGAAAGCTTTTTTAAATTTATTCACATCAAAAAATCTAGCCAAAAAGTCCTTGCCTAAATATCTGCCTATAAAATACATAATAACCGAGTTTATAGCAACTCCTACCATAGTCAAAACAAGACCTTTAAAAAGACCAAAAAAGACTCCGCCAACTACAGCTAAAACAGCTGCTGGAAACATAAAAATAGGTAAAATAATCCATAAAAGTATATAAATAATCTCACTAAATTTACTCTGTTTTTCTATATACAATCTTAGAGTTTGGGTATCTAAATTTAAATAAACAATTACGCAGATACAGCACAAAGCAGAAAACACACAGAATTTAACGATATTTTTATTTGTCATTTTTGACCTATTTATCTATTTTATTTTTACGAATAATTTTGATATATACACATAAAAGACCATAAAATCAAAGCCGCCTACGTTTATACAGATAAATTACTGGCAAATTTTAGCTTGTTTTAGTTAATAATTTAAGTCAAATTTTGCTAAAATCGAGCCTTAAGTTACAATTTGGATATATTATGAAATTATTTGCAAGATATACTAGCGCGGTTTATTTAAAATACTTTTTTATTATTTTTATAGCTTTAGAGCTATTTTATGTAGGTATAGATACTTTAACGAATTTAAAAGATTTTCCAAAAAGTGCAAATTTAGCTCTCATTTATGTTAGTTTAACAGCACTTACGGCGGTAAATTATGTATTGCCTCTAAGCCTTATTTTTGCACTCATAGTCTCAAAAATAAATATGATAAGAAGCAATGAACTAGTCAGTTTTTACTCACTTGGCATTAGTAAAAACGCACTTATAATGCCACCTTTTCTCATCTCTTTGTTTATAACGTTTTTCTACATTTTTCTTTCAGCCACGCCATTTGCCTATGCTAGAGATTACCAAAAAAATCTGATGAATTTCCAGTCTTCTTCAAGCATATCTAAAAATAGTATATTTTTAAAATACGAAAATAAATTTATATATATCGAGTCCTTGCTTCCTGAGATAGGAGTTGCAAATAACGTCAAGATATTTGAGACTACAGATAGCGAGATAACAAGTAAGATATTTGCAAAAAAGGCTGATTTTAAATACAATGCATGGGCGCTACAAGGTGTTTCTATCATCACTTTACCACAAAATCTTGACCTAAATAAAAGCGGTTATACAAAAACTGAAGAAAAAGAACTTCTAGTTTTAAACGGATTTAAACCAAAAACAATCGACAACATATACCAATCAAACTCTAATTATTCAATTATCGATGCCATAGACTCTCTTCTAGCTCTTAAAAAAGAAAATTTGAATTTAAATAAAATCAAATCAACCCTGTATTCTTTACTATTTTTTCCGTTATTTGCACCACTTATGGTGATGATATTGTATTATTATCTACCAGTCACAGGTAGATTTTTTAATCTAGCTCTTGCTAGTTTTATACACATTATAGTTACACTTTGCTTATGGGGAGTTTTATTTGTGCTTATCAGATTTAGCTCAAATGGAGTGATAATTCCTGAAATCGGCATCATAGCACCTATAATTTTACTAGCCATTTTTGCATTTAAAAAGTTTTATCAAAATAGTTAGCTTTTTTTTAGACAAATTTAGATAAAATAGCGACCAATTATATTGTTTGGAGACGCGATGGATTATTTACTGCTTGCCAAAAAGTATGGTACGCCACTTTATGCCTATGATTTTGACTATATAGAAAATCAATATAATAAATTAAAAAAAGAATTTAACGCTAGAAAATCTCTCATAGCTTACGCGGTTAAAGCAAACTCAAATTTGAGCGTTTTAAAACATATCGCTGCTCAAGGAGCTGGTTTTGACTGCGTGAGCATAGGTGAGATAAAAAGAGCGCTTATAGCAGGCGCACAAAACTATAAGATCATATATAGCGGTGTTGGTAAAAGCGATGAAGAGATAGAACAAGCTCTAAATTTAGATATCTTGATGCTAAATTTAGAAAGCGATGAAGAGATGAAAAGAGTGGAGTTAATAGCTGAAAAACTAGGCAAAATAGCTAGAATTTCAGTACGCGTAAATCCAAACGTAGATCCAAAAACGCACCCTTATATCTCAACCGGACTTAGCGAAAATAAATTTGGAGTCAGCATAGATAAAGCTCGTAAAATGTATCTCTACGCACATAAAAGCAAATTTTTAGATCCGATCGGCATTCATTTTCACATAGGAAGTCAGCTAACAGATCTATCACCAGTAGTCGAAGCAGCAAACATCGTAAGCAAACTCTTAAGAGAGCTAAAAGCTCTTGAGATAGATATCAAATTCTTTGATGTAGGGGGCGGCGTTGGTATCAGATACGATCAAGAAAACGATCCTGATCTATACGCTTATGCTCAAGGAATTTTATCAGCGCTAAAAGGAATGGACGTAACCATAATCTGCGAACCAGGAAGATTTTTAGTAGGAAATTGCGGAGTATTTATCACAAAAGTACTTTATGAAAAAACAAATGACGCTAAGCCTGAGTCCCGTAAAAGATTTGTGATAGTAGATGGCGCGATGAATGATCTTATTCGCCCTAGTCTTTATGAAGCATATCATGAGATAGACGCTTTAAAAAAAGGCAAAGGTGAGCTTTGCGATGTCGTAGGGCCTGTTTGCGAAAGTGGAGATTTTTTAGGTAAAAACATAAGCTTACCAGAGCTTAGCTCAGGAGATATACTAGTCGTAAAATCAGCTGGAGCTTATGGTTTTTCAATGTCTAGCAACTACAACTCAAGACCAAGAGCCGCAGAGATTGCGATAAAAGGCGGAAAAGATAGATTGATCCGCAAAAGAGAGAATTTCGAAGATCTAATTCAAAATGAAAAAGAGTTTATATAATGTATTTCATAGACGTACAAGGCACACTTATAAGTGATAGCGATAAAAGCCCTATAAATGGAGCTTGTGAGCTTATAGATATCTTAAATTTAAAAAACATTCCATATGTTGTTATCACAAATAACACAAAAGCAAAAAGTGATGACTTTTTAGAAGGATTGCGTAAAAAAGGATTAAATATAAAAGATGGCGCCTACCTTGATCCATTTTGCGTTTTAAAAGAGGCGTTAAGTCCCTCAAATGTAGCGATGTTTGGAGCGAGTGAGTTTATAGCCACTATGCAAAGCTTAGGATACGTGCAAGATCTAAAAAATCCAAAAGCCGTACTCATCGCTAGCTGGGACGATTTTAAATTTAGTGATTTTGCTAGTATAAACGAGCTGATATTAAATGGAGCTGAGTTTATCGCTATGCATGAAACTAGCATTTACAAAAAAAACGGACGTCTTTATCCTGGAGTAGGAGCAATAGCTGCTATGGTATCATACTCTACAGGAGCTAGCTATAAGGCGGTTGGGAAACCTAGTATGGCATTTTATAACGAAGCCTTAAGGCTCATAAATTTACAAAAACAAGGCATTAAATTTAGCGATATAACTATCATTAGCGACGATGCAAAAGGTGATCTTGTAGGGGCAAAAGAGCTTGGAATGAAAACTATTTTAGTACTAAGCGGTAAAGTAAGTGACGTGGCAAAAACAGGCGTAAAAGAGAATATAATAGATCAAATTTATAAAGATGTACAAGATTATATAAAGGTTATAAATGCTTAGCATTGATGATTTAAGAGTTAAAATAGACTTGGTTGATGACCAAATTTTAACTCTACTAAATGAGAGAATGGATTATGTCAAAAAAATCGGCGAATTAAAACAAAACTCAAAGACATCTATATACCGCCCTGAGCGTGAGCGCGCCATACTTTCGCGTTTAGAAAGCCAAAAATATAATCGCTTAAGCAAAGAGGCCATAGAGGCGATTTATTTAGAAATTTTTGCAGTTAGCAGAAACCTTGAAATGCCTCAAAAAGTAGCATTTTTAGGGCCTATTGGCACATACACACATCAAGCGGCCGAAAGTAGATTTGGCGCTATGAGCAACTACACCCCACTAGCCACTATAGAAGCAGTTTTCAAAGAGCTAAATAACGGCGAAGCAAAATACGGCGTAGTACCTATAGAAAACAACACCGAAGGAGCCGTAGGTATAACGCTTGATTGCCTTGGAAAATATGAAAAAGTAAAAATTGTAGCTGAAATTTATATGGATATTCACCATAGTTTTGTTAGTATAAATGAAAATTTAAAAGATATAAAAAGAATTTACTCACATCCTCAAGGATACAATCAATGCAGAAAATTTCTAGAAGATCATAATCTAAGTGAGATAGCGTTTATCCCAACAAAATCTACAGCCGAAGCCGCCCTAAAAGCGTCACAAGATAGCGAGTCTGCTGCCATCTGCTCGAAAATATCAGCAAATATAAGCAACGTTCCTATAATGTTTGACACCATAGAAGACAACCTTGCAAACCGCACTAGATTTTTTGTCTTAAGCGATTTTAAAAACCAAAGAAGCGAACACAACAAAACTAGTATTTTAGCAAAAACAGACCATAGACCAGGCGGACTTATTGAGCTACTTTCTATGTTTAGAAACGAAGGTATAAATTTGACGAAATTAGAAAGTCGTCCGGTGAAACAAAAAGACTTCAAAACGGTATTTTATATAGATTTTGAAGGACATATAGATGATGAAAACGTACAAAGAGTTATAGAACTAGCCAGTAAAAACAACCATGAAATTCATTGGCTAGGTAGCTACATCAATCAAGAAGGATAAAAATGAAGTTCAACACACATTTGCAAAATTTACCTATTTATGAAGCCGGAAAACCTATAGAGCTAGTCACTAGGGAGTTTGGCATAGATCCAAAAGAGATTATCAAGCTAGCTAGCAACGAAAATCCACTAGGAACTAGCAAAAAAGTAATCTCTATCATAAAAGAAAAAGCCAGTAGTGCTAGTTTGTATCCAGATGATAGTTTTTATGAGCTAAAAGATGCTTTAGCAAACCTATATGAAGTAAGCTCAAAAAACATTATCATCGGTAGCGGAAGCGACCAGATCATAGAGTTTGCACTACATGCAAAAGCGAACGAGAAAAGCGCGATTTTAACAGCAGGTATAACTTTTGCTATGTATGAGATCTACGCCAAACACGTCGGTGCAAAAATTTATAAAACAAAAAGCAAAGAGCATAATCTAAATGAGCTAAAAGAACTCTATCTTGCTCATAAAGATGAGATTAGTATTATATTTCTATGTTTGCCAAACAACCCTTTGGGCGAATGCCTTGATGCAAAAGAAGTGATGGATTTTATAAGTATCGTTAGCGAAGATACGTTAGTGGTGACTGATTGTGCTTATATGGAATTTGCTAAATTTAAAGATAGCAAAAAAGCTATAAATCCAAAAGAGCTTATAAGTAAATTTAAAAACACACTATATCTAGGTACGTTTTCAAAAGCTTATGGTCTTGGTGGAATGAGAGTTGGATATGGTATAGCAAATACAGAGATAATCACTGCTCTTCACAAACTAAGAGCCCCTTTTAACATCACTACTTTAAGTCTAGCAGCAGCATTACAAGCTTTAAATGATCAAAAATTTATAGAAAAAACTATTAAAAATAACTTTAAAGAGATGAAAGTGTATGAAAAATTTGCAAAGAAAAATGGTATAGAATTTATCCCTAGTTACACGAATTTTATCACTTTTGTGTTTAATAAAAAGCAAAATGCGTCACAAATAGCAGATAATCTTCTTAAAAAAGGCATTATATTAAGAAATTTAAAAAGTTACGGACTAAATGCCATTAGAATCACGATAGGCAAAAAGAAGCAAAATAAACGAGTTTTAGCTGAGTTAAAGAAGGAAATTTAATAAAATATGGATTTTAAAACACTCTTTCATCAAGTCGGTCAGCTATATCAAAATCTCACAAAAAAACAGAAAATAGTCGCAGCTAGTAGCATAGTTGTCGTAGTTGGGTTTTTGGTATTTTTAAGCCTATATAAAAGTAGCGGGGGTGGGAGTGAGCAGTACGACGGATATAGTGTTTTATTTAGAAATTTAAATCCAGCAGACTCAGCACAGATCATCGACCAGCTAGAAAAAGACGGAGTAAGCTACAAACTTGCAAATGAGGGAACAATACTAGTTCCTACAAAAAGCGTCTATAAAGAAAGGATCGCAATTGCGAGTCTTGGCATTCCAAAAGAAGGCAAAAATGGTTTTGAGATATTTGATAAACAAGATTTTGGAGCTACTGATAACGAACAAAGAGTTAAATTCCAAAGAGCGTTGCAAGGTGAGCTTGCTAGAACTATCGAGAGCCTTGAGCCGATACAAAGAGCTACTGTATATATAGCGTTCCCAAAAGACAGCGTATTTACCGAACGTCAAATCCCGCCTACTGCTTCTGTTGTAGTCAAGATAAAAGACGGCGAAAAACTAAATAGAAAACAGATAGATGGCATAAAAAGAATAGTTGCTGGTTCTGTATCAAATTTAAAACTAGAAGACGTAAAAATAGTAACTAGCGATGGCGTAGCAGTAGGAGAAGACGAAATAGCTCTAGAAAACGAGCTAGTAGCTGCTCAGATAAAATACAAAAGAGAATTTGAAAGCTCATATGAGCAAAAAATCATAGATATGATAGGCAAATTTATAGGAGGGCGAGATAAAGTCACAGCAAAAGTCAGCATTGAGTTTGACTTTTCTGCTAAGGATAGCCATAGTGAAATTTATGATCCAAACTCAGTCATTAGAAGCGAACAAAATATAGAAGAAAAAAGAGAAGGCAGACAAGAAAAAGAGGTAGGTGGAGTCCCAGGTGCAGTTAGCAACATAGGTCCAGTACAGGGGCTAGAAGATAATAAACTAAAAGAACTATACTCTAAAAACGTAGCAAATACAAACTACGAAATATCAAAAAAAATCATAAAAGTAAAAGATCAATACGCAACCATAAAAAGAGTAACTGCAGCAGTAGTAGTCGATGGCAAATATGAAAACACAAAAGACGAAAATGGCGCATTTACCGATATATTGACGTATGTTCCATTAAGCACAGAAGAGCTAGATAAGCTTAAATCTTTAGTTGAACAAGCCATAGGGTATGATAAAAACAGAGGAGATGAGGTAACTGTTAGTAATTTCGAGTTTAAGCTATCACAAAAAGGTCAAAGCTCAAAAGTAGATTCGTTTATAAATACTTATTTAAATCCTTTATTGCCATTATTTAAATATATCATAGCATTAATAATACTCTTTGTATTTTACAAAAAAGTCATAACTCCATTCTTAGAAAAAATGCTAAAAGACGCAAAAGAAGACGAGTTCATACCTCAAAAAGAAGATATGAAAGTCGAAGAAGATACAGAAGATGTTTTAGAGAAATTTAAAGCAGCAAGAAAAAGAGTTGAAGAACAGCTTGGTATTGGCGAGGAATTCAATGAAGATGAACTAAAATATGAAGTATTATTAGAAAAAATGAAACTTATCGTATCAGATAGAGGTGAAGAGATAGCAAATTTACTTCAAGGTATGATAAAAAACGACTCTGACTTTAGTTCTCGCAAGGAGTTTTGATGACAAAGCTAGACGAACAACAAAAGATGATCTATGATGACCTTAGTATGCCAGAAAAGGTCGCAATACTTCTAATTCAACTTGGCGAAGACGCTACAACGCTTATATTTTCTCATATGGATATCGACGTTATCACCGAAATATCAAGATATATAGCAAGTGCTAAAACTATAGATAAAACAGTCGCCGCAGCTGTTTTAGAAGAGTTTTACGCCCTTATGCAATCAAATCAATATATGAAAAGTGGCGGTATCGAATACGCAAAAGAAATTTTATTTCGTACTTTTGGTCCTGAGATCGCACAAAAAATCATGGATAAACTTCAAAAATCCATGGAAACAACTAAGTCTTTTGGCTACTTAAGTCAAGTCAGACCTCAGCAACTAGCTGATTTTATCATGAAAGAACACCCTCAAACCATAGCTCTTATAGTAGCACATATGGACGCTACTAGTGCGGCTGAAACGCTTGTATATTTTCCTGATGAGCTTAGAAGCGAAGTGATAATTCGTATGGCAAATTTAGGCGATATAAGCCCATCTGTAGTAAAAAGAGTTTCAACCGTACTTGAGAGCAAACTTGAAAGCCTTACTAGCTACAAAGTCGAAGTCGGAGGCCCAAGAGCTGTTGCTGAAGTGCTTAACCGTCTTGGTCAAAAAGCTAGTAAATCTACTATCGGCATCATCGAACAAACAGACGCTAATCTTGCAACAACCATAAAAGAGATGATGTTTACATTTGAAGATATCAACACGCTTGATAACAACGCTATACGCGAGATACTAAAAGTAGTAGATAAAAAAGATCTAATGATAGGATTAAAAGGTAGCGGCGAAGAGTTAAAACAAAAATTCCTATCAAATATGAGCCAACGTGCAAGCGAAGCATTTGTAGAAGAGATGCAGTTCTTAGGTGCAGTTCGTGTAAAAGATGTCGAAGAAGCTCAAAGAAGAGTCGTAGAAGCAGTACAAAAACTCTCCGAAGAAGGAGTATTCCAAGTCGGTGAAAGCGATGAGATGATAGAATGATACTAAGCAACGTCATAAATCAAGAAGAAAATAAAGAACATATCGTAGAACAGTATAGATTTAAGGTAATAAGCTCATTTTCGCAACCTGCCCCAGAAAAACAAATAGAACAACCTATAAAAGAAGATCAGCCTGAGTTAGTAGAAGAGACAAAAGATGAGGCTCAAAAAGCTGTAAATTCATCAGAAGATACGAAGTTAGAGCCGAGTTTTATAGAAGAACTTCTAAAACGAACTGAAGAGCTTAGCGAAAATATAGTAAAACTTCAGCTACAGATAGAAAATCAAGAAAAAGAATTTAAAGAGAGACTTGAAACTGAAGTAAATAGGACAAAAGAAGATGCATTAAAAGAAGGAGAGAGTTTAGCTAAAGCTAAATTTGATGCTGAACTTAGTGAAATTGAGACAAAATATACAAACTCTATCAAAAAGCTTGATGAAGAAAAAGATAAACTAGAAAAACTATACCAAAAAAGCGAAAAAGAGATAGCAAACACAGCTATAGACATAGCAAAAGAAGTGATATTAAAAGAGATAAAAGATAGCTCAGCTGCCATAGCATCAAATATAGCAAAAAATTTGATTGGGGAGCTAGAAAATGCTTCGCAAATAGAGATAAAAACAAACCCAGAAGACTATGAGTTTGTCAAAGAAAATATCAAACTATCTAGCAACCTAAAAGTATCTGCTGATGATGCCATAAGCAAAGGCGGGGTTATTATATTGAGCGATATAGGAAATATAGATGGAAGCGTTGCTGAGAGATTTGAAAAAATCAAAAAAATACTAAGTGAGTAGAAATGGATATAAAATCAAAAAGCATAGATGAACTCTCAAATTTATGCAAAGATATCAGAAGTAAAATACTTAAAATAGTAAGTCTAAATGGAGGCCATCTTAGCTCAAATATGGGTGCAGTAGAGTTGAGCGTGGCTATGCACTATGTTTTTGATCCAAAAAACGATCCGTTTATATTTGACGTAAGCCACCAAAGCTATACTCATAAGCTCTTAACAGACAGATGGGACGATTTTGACACTCTTAGACAATTTGGCGGTATAAGTGGATACACAAAACCTAGCGAGAGCAAATTTGACTACTTTGTAGCAGGACATAGCTCTACTTCTATAAGTATCGCAGTTGGTGCTTGTAAAGCCATAAAACTAAAAGGTGAAAAAAGACTTCCAGTAGCCTTAATAGGAGACGGGGCAATGAGTGCTGGTATGGCTTATGAAGCTCTAAATGAGCTTGGGGATAGAAAGTATCCTTGCGTCATTATATTAAACGATAACGAAATGAGTATATCAAAACCCATAGGAGCTCTTAGCAAGTATCTATCTCAAATGATGGCAGGGCAGTTTTATCAAAAATTTAAATCCCGCGTAAATCAGTTCTTAAGCTATGTTCCAGACTCAGCAGCATATATGGCAAAACGCCTAGAAGAAGGTATAAGGCTCATAACACCGGGTATGTTTTTTGAAGAGTTGGGGCTTGAGTATATAGGACCAGTTGATGGGCACGACCTAAAAGCACTCATTTCTACTTTAAATACTGCAAAAACAATGAATAAACCGGTCATAGTTCATGTCCAGACCATAAAAGGCAAGGGATATGAGCCAGCTGAGGGTAAATTTGAAAAATGGCACGGAGTAAGCCCGTTTGATCCACAAAGTGGAGAATGCACCAAAAAAAGTGGCACAAAAAATGCAACTTCTATATTTAGCGATCTGCTTTTAAGCTTAGCTAAAAAACACGAAAATGTTGTGGGAATTACTGCTGCTATGCCAAGTGGAACCGGACTTGATAAGCTTATAGAAGCCTATCCGGAGCGTTTTTGGGACGTGGCTATAGCCGAGCAACACGGAGTTACATCTATGGCAGCTATGGCAAAAGAAGGCTTTAAACCATATATTGCTATTTATTCAACCTTTATGCAAAGGGCGTATGATCAAGTTATTCACGATGTGGCAATTATGAACTTGCCAGTCGTCATCTGTATGGACAGAGCAGGAATTGTAGGAGAAGACGGCGAAACTCATCAAGGAGTATTTGATATAAGCTTTTTAAATGCAATACCAAATTTAACGCTAATAGCACCTAGAGACGCCGCAACTTTCTCAAAAATTATGGATTTTTCATACTCTTTTAACTCACCTTTAGCCATCAGATATCCAAGAGGAAGCTTTATGCTAGATAGTGAGTTTGAAGCAAAAGATATAAAATTCGCAAAAGCTCAGATCCTTAAACAAGGAGATAGTGACGTAGCATTCATAGGATATGGAAATGCAGTCGGAAAAGCTATAAAAGTTGCTAAAAATTTAAATTTTAAAGGAACAATCATAGACTTAGTGTTTGCAAAACCACTTGATGAAGAGATGCTTTTAGGGCTTGCCAAAACAACTAAGCGTTGGTATATTTTTAGCGATAGTGCAAAAAAAGGTGGGATTGGCGAGATATTAGCTGGATTTTTACAAGAAAAATTATTATCTAATATCAGCATAAAAAGCTTTGAATACGAAGATAAATTTATAAAGCATGGAAATCAAGCTCTTATCGAAGATAGCTTAGATATAAGCGTAGAAAAAATTTCTGAATTTATTTTAAAAGATAAAAAATATTATCTATTATAATCTATTCTTAAACTTTTTTCTGATAAAATCAGCCACAAAAATTTAAGAGGAAAATAGTATGGATTTTATCGAAATGCTTAAACAAGCAAATTTAAAAGCTACTCCGCAAAGGCTGTGTGTTTTAAAGCTTCTTGATAAACACACCCATCCAACTATAGAAGAACTATACTCTGAGATAAAAAAGGATTATCCTTCTATATCTTTAGCTACGGTTTATAAAAATTTAAATACTTTGATTGACGAAAAATTAGTCATAGAAGTAAATACGCCTAACCAAAAAGCAAAATACGACATATACGAAGTACCGCATATTCACGTAGTTTGCTCAAATTGCGGCTCGGTAACTGATGTAAGTTGCGATGATGCTAAAATGAGCGAGTATCAAGAGCACCTAGAGAAAAAAATAGGTAACTTTATAGATAGACTAAACATCGTAGCTACGACATCAGGCTGCAAAAAATGTAGATAATCCGACAAAAATCGGATTATCTATCTTAGAATACTTCTTCTAAAAAATATCAAAGTTATTATAAATACAACTATACCAAAAACAGCCATAGGCAAGATATACTCTAAAGACTGCATAAAGCTTATATCTTTTAAAAGTACGCCTTTTACAAAAGCTATGTGATAAGTTAGCGGTACAAAGTAACTAATCGGCTGAAGCCATGATGGCATATTTTCTATAGGTGTAGCAAACCCAGAAAGCATAAACGAAGGAAGTAAAAATACAAAAGCTCCTAGTATGGCTTGTTGTTGTGTATTTGAAAATACAGATATAAAAAGCCCGATACTACACACGCAAAATATAAAAATAGCAGTCCCTAGATACAAAAGCCATAAAGAACCCACTATAGGCACTTTAAAGAAAAAATATGCTATAAACAAAACTACGCTTGATAAAACCAAACTTATCAAAAATGCAGGTAAAAGTTTCCCAAGAAGTATCTCAAATGAGCTCAAAGGCGAAACTATAATCTGATCAAAAGTGCCAACTTCTCGCTCTCTTGATATGCTAAGAGATGTTAAAACTATAGACATCACCATAAGGATAGAACACGATAAATTTGGAACTATCCACCAAAAATTATCTAAATTTGGGTTATAAAAATTTCTCTCATCTATGCTTAAACCAGAAATAGTTTGCTCTATATAGCCATTTGCTATCTGAGCAGAGTTTGAATACCGCCCATCCATCACAAGTGCTAAGTTTTCACCCTTACTAAAGTTTTTTGGTATCACTAAAAATGCTAAAACTTTTTGATTTGTGATCAGTCTTTTGCCCTCTTCATAGCTTTTTACCATGGTTATATTTTTTATAAATTTAGCACTCTCAAGCTTTGTGATAACCTCTTTAGCGTAGCTTGAACTATCTAAATTTAAAATAGCTAAATTTAAATTCTTAACCTCAAGTGTAACAGAAAATGCAAAAATCAGTATCTGCAAAAGAGGTGGCACGATGATGACAAACATACTTCGCCTATCATTTTTTATGGCCAAAGCCTCTTTTTTGATGAGCGCAAGTAGTCTCAATCTAGCCTCCTTTTAGACTTCAAAATCACAAATGCAAACAGCACAGATCCTATCAAAAGCATACATAAAGCATCTTTGATAAATATCTCATAACTATCTCCAACTAAAAATATATTTCCCAAAGAGCTTACAAAATAAGTCGCCGGAACTACTTTTGCGACATATTGCAATAAATTTGGCATATTATTTATCTCAAATATAAATCCAGATAACAAAAACGCAGGTAGAAATCCTACGAGTATGGAGACTTGAGCTGCTACAAACTGATTTTTAGCCAAAGTAGATATAAGCAGTCCTATGCAAAGTGCTGGAAAAAGATAGATAAAACTTAGTAGAAAAAGTATAAAAATGCTGCCGCGAAAAGGGATTTCATACCAAAAATATGCCACAAAAAAACATATAAGCACAGAAAGCATCGCCAAAACAAAATACGGTATGAGTTTGCCTAAAATTATTTCTAAATTCGATAAAGGAGTAGTCATAAGTAGCTCCATAGTCCCTCTCTCCCACTCTTTAGCAACTATAAGAGAAGTAAGAAGTGTGCCTATTAAAGTCATAATCACAGCTATAGATCCAGGTATCAAAAAATATCTACTTGATAGCTTTTCATTAAACCAAAACCTGCTATCTATAGTATTTTTTGATGATATAATACTACTTGCATATTGTTTTATCAAATTTGCACTATTTGGTTCGCTTCCATCAGTGATAATTTGGAATTTCAAGCCACTTTTATCATCATCTATAACCAAAAATCCACTTATCTTACCCGTTTTTAGATCTACTATTAGCTCATTTTTATCATAGCTTATTTTGGTATCAAAAAAATTTGAAGCACTAAATTTAGACATTATCTCTTTTGCATCTTTAGAACTACTAAAACTCACCAAGCCAAAAGGTATATTTTTTGCGTCTAAAGATACGGCATAACCCATTAAAAATAGCAAAATAAGCGGTAAAAGTATGGCGATAAGAGCCGTGCTAGGATCACGAAGAGCTTGCAAACTCTCTTTTAATGCCAGAGCAAAAATCCTTTTAAAGCTCATTTGAACCCTTTACAAGTCTGATAAACGCCTCTTGCATACTGATATCATCTCCAAATTTAGATTTTATCTCACTTGGCGTTCCTACTGCTATACAAGTTCCTTTATTTATGATCATAATCCTATCGCAAAGTTCAGCCTCATCCATAAGATGAGTTGTAATCATAACGCTAATGCCAAGCTTTGAGATAGCATTTATATGTCTCCAAAACTCTTTTCTAGTGATAGGATCAACACCGCTTGTCGCCTCGTCTAAAAATAGCACAAGTGGCGAGTGCATAAGCGAACAAGAAAGTGCCAAACGCTGTTTTAGCCCGAGACTTAGCTCATCTACTTTGTTTTTTAAGTATGGTTTTAAACCGAAAATTTCTATCATAGAAGCTATTTTTTCACTCTTTTGTCTTCCTTTTAGACCATAAAGTCCAGCAAAAAACTCAAGATTATCTTTAAGACCTAAATTTCCATACAAAGAAAACTTTTGAGCCATATATCCTATGGCGCCTTTCATATCATTTATATCTTTGTTATATATCAAAGACTCTCCGCTACTTCTTGCTAAAAGCCCACATATCATCTTAAAGGTAGTTGATTTTCCCGCTCCATTTGGCCCTAAAAATCCAAATATCTCACCACTTTTTATCTCAAAACTTACATTATTTGTAGCTACAAATGAACCAAATTTCTTTGTCAAATTTATAGCTTGAACGGCAAAACCATCTATCTTACGAGCTGGTGTTAAGACTTTGCTTAGCTCTGAGTGAGCTTTTGTTTTTATTTTTAGTATGTCTATGAAAGCATCTTCAAAATTAGGTTTAATGCTTTTAAATTTAACATCTTTAAAATCATCAAAAAATGCATTATCTTCTGTTTTTAGTATAAATTTAATATCTTGTCCTATCAGATAAGCATCAAGCACATTTTCATACTCCAAAAGCTTTGTTAAAAGCTCTCTTTTATCTGCTTTAGTTCTAGCCAAAAATACCCTATTTTCAAGTATAATCTCTATCTTTTTTGGGCTATCATCATATAGAATTTGACCTTTATTTAAAAGTATGACTTTATCGCACAAACTAGCTTCATCAAGATATGAAGTGGCCCAAAGTATGCAAACATCATTTAGACTTCTTGCCATATCCCAAAGCTCTGCTCTAGATATAGGATCTACGCCTACTCCTGGCTCGTCTAATAAAAGCAATTTAGGCTTTTTTAAGAGTGTCACGCCAAATGCGAGTTTTTGCTTCATTCCGCCGCTTAAACTACTTGCAAGCCTATCTTTAAACTGCTTTAAATTTGTAAATTCAAGTAGCTCATTTATCCTATCGTTTGGGTTTTTTATACCTTTGAGTTTTGCATAAAGTTTTAAATTTTCTTCGCAGCTAAGATCACCATAAAGTCCAAACATTTGTGGCATATAGCCTATATTGTCTAAAAACTCTTGAGAGCTCATCTTGCCTCCTAGCACTTCTAGCTCTCCGCTACTTGGGCTTAAAAGTCCAGCACATAGCCTAAGAAGAGTGGTCTTTCCTGCGCCATCAGGCCCTACTATTCCTGTTATCCCAAAAGTAGCACTAAAGTTTAGCTCACTTAAAGCTTTAGTGAGCGGTTTATGAAAAACTTTTGAGAGATTAGTTGCTTTTATCATCGCTAAATTTAATATGTACTGGCATTCCTTGTTTTATCCTTTCATCTGCGTTACTTAAAGTAACTTCAAATTTATAAACAAGATCAGCTCTAAGCTCTTGTGTTTGGATATGTTTTGGAGTAAATTCTGCAACACTTGAAATAAAACTCACATATCCTTCATAAGGCTCTTTTTTTGCGTCACTAAAAACTCTCATTTTTGCCCCTAATTTAAGAGTTCCAAGATGAGGCTCATCTATATAAGCTCTTATAAAAAACTTATCCATTCTAGCTATCTCTACAATAGGCTCATTTGCTCCTGCCATACTTCCTGCTTCTTTGTAAATTTTTTGCAAAACGCCATCGTAAGGTGATTTTAAAACTGAATTATTTAAGTCTAACTCTACGCTTTGTAGCTGTATTTTTAGGGAATTTACAAGCTCACTCTGAGCCAAAATATCCTCTTTTCGGTAACCATTTTTTAACTGCTCATAATTTGCTTTAGATAGATTTAAATTTGCTCTCATCGCTTCAAGCGTAGTTTGTGAGTTCATAAACATCTCTTTTGAAGTAGCGTTTGCTTGCATGAGCTTCTTTTGTCTATCAAAAGTGTTTTGCGCTTCTTTTAAATTTGCCATAGCCATTTCGTATTTTGCTTTTGCTTGTTCTATCTCTTCAACCCTATAGCCTGATTTTAATTTTTCTAAATTTATCTCTTCAAGTTTGATCTTTGTTTGTAAATTTAAAAAAGAGTTTCTAAGATATGAATCATCCATAAATACGATATCTTCGCCTTTTTGAACTCTTAATCCCTCTTTTTTGCTTATCTTTTCTATCTTACCTAAAAATCTAAAAGCAAGATCGACCGTTTTTGTATCCACATTGCCGTAAAATACGGAAACTTTGGCATCAAGGGCATTTTGTTTTTCATAAAATTTATAACCCAAAAACACCAAAACAAACGCTAAAATAATTAGCAAGATCTTTTTCAAGCCCATCTCCAAAAAACAAAATTTAGCGTAATTATACAATTACTGGCGTTAAATAGTTCTGAATGATAAACTAGATATAAAGCTATGTTTTAGTAGATTTTAGTTAAAATATTTGCGTTTTTATAAAAAATAAGGACTAGCTTTGGTTTTGGAAATAAAACGTAAATTTTTACTTGATGAACCGTTACAACCAGCTCTAAAAGAGGACGGTGCAGAGTTTAAACAAATAGACATCTTGCAATTTTACACAAAAATTTCATCAAACGAAGAGATAAAATTTAAAAAAGTCGAGGAATTTTATACTAAAACAAAGACAATCAAAAAAGGTCTTATAAAAGAAGAAAAGCAAGAGCCAATATCAAAAAAAGAGTTTGAAGTAGCTCTTAATTGTGGAGATTATCCACGTATCTCAAAAAGCAGATTTAGCTTTAAACTAAATAATCAGCCCTGTAGTATAGATATCTATAAAGACGAGCTTTGCGGACTTTTTATATTTGAGATAGAATTTATGACAAGAGATGATGCAAATAAGTTTGTGTTGCCTGAGTTTTTACAAAACAGCGTCTTAAAAGAGATAACAGGCGATAAAAATTACACAGATATAAATTTAGCACTTTTTGGAAAGCCAGATTTTAAATTTAGTTATAAAAACTCACTAAAAATTATAGAAAAACTAGGCGACTTCAAGCTATTTTTTGCTTCATCTATAAGCACTTACGACGCCATTAGAATGGTGCTTTTTCAAATTTGCAGATCTATGCTAAAAAACAACTTAAGCTACCTAAAATCAAAAGATAAAAACTCACTTGAAAAGCTCTGTTTTGATATAGAAAAAACTCTATTTTTCTTAGAAACTTTTACAAACGTAATAGATGAAAAAGTCGTAAGTAAATTTATAAACGAATTTGAAATTTTACATTCTAAAATATCAAATTTGATAGAGCTAAATTATGCCCTTGAATGTGCCGGAGCCGCTGGATTTGAGTTAGACAAAGCATTTGTCACAAAAAGGCAAATTCTAGAAGATGAAATAAGACTAGCTCTTAGCTCTGATGATTTTGATGAGCTAATAAAAGAGTGGGATATCGTGCTTAGCGACGAAAATGATTTTTACGTATCAAGCAACTATAGGATTCCTATAAAATCAAGTGTTGCGTATAATCTTAGAAAAATTAGTCTAAAAACCATAAAAAGTCTAAGAGGTCAAAACCCAAAAAATACACTCTCTGAGTGCAAAAAACTAAATGTTTTTTTAGGATACTTCGAGGATTTATTTATGATAAAATGCGAGAGCAAGCTCATTAAACAAACAGATAAAATAATAAAAATATATAAATTTATTTCAGAATGCAAGGTATTTTTAGACATTAAATTTAATCTAAAATCTAGTCAAAATTTAGATACTTTCAACAAAAATATAGATTCTCAAATCAAAAAATTAAACAAAAAAATAGCTAAAAAATCCAAAAAAATCATAGAAAATTTATATAAATTATCAAGAAATTTGAAGGTTTATTATCAGAAGGAAATTTAAGTGGAAAAACAAGAAAAAATCATAGAAATGTTCAACCAAATAGCGCCGACTTATGATAAAGCAAACAGAGTTCTTAGCTTTGGAGTTGATATAAGCTGGAGAAAAAACGCGTGTGAAATCTTACTAGATAAGCTAAAAACAAGCGATATAAACATAGTAGATATTGCATGCGGAACAGGCGATATGATGGGTATTTGGGAGCAAATGGCAAAGAAAAAAAATATAAAAATTTCTTCTATGACTGGCGTTGATCCAAGCACCGGGATGCTTGAAATCGCCAAAGAAAAATTTCCAAACTACAACTTTATAACCGCATTTGCAAACAAAACTTCGTTACCAAGCGACTTTGCAGACATAGTAAGCATCAGCTATGGTATAAGAAACGTAGTTGAGCTAAAAGAGGCGTTAAATGAATTTAATAGGATATTAAAACTAGGCGGATACGTCGCTGTATTAGAATTTACAAAACGTCAAAATAGCGGATTTATATCAAAAATAAGAGATTTTTATCTAAGCAAAATATTACCAAAAATAGGCGCTCTCATCAGCAAAAATGAAGAAGCCTACAGATATTTACCAAGTAGCATAGAAAACTTTTTTGATAAAACGGCGTTTTGTGCCTTGCTTGAAGAAGCCGGATTTGAAGTAGAAATCTGCAAAGGCTATAGCTTTGAAGTCAGCACGCTCTTTGTAGCAAAAAAAGTGAAATAAATGACTGTTAGCGAACTAAATGAACAAGCCAAAACTCTACTAGAAACCCACTTTAGCTTTGTTGAAGTCACTGGGGAAATTTCTAGACTTATAAAACACAGCTCTGGGCATTGGTATTTTAGCTTAAAAGATGAAAAAAGCGTCATAAGTGCCGCTATGTATAAATTTAGCAATCAATCAGTCAAATTTGATGTAAAAGACGGGCTAAAAGTCACACTGCAAGGAAAACTAACTATTTATCCGCCAAGTGGAAGCTATCAGCTTTTAGCAAATAAAATGTTGCCTGAGGGAGTTGGTGAGCTTGAGTTTGCATTTAATCAGCTAAAAGAAAAATTAGAAAAAGAGGGGCTTTTTGATATCAAATTTAAAAAATCTCTCCCTAAATTTCCAAAAAAAGTAGCTCTTATCACTAGCCTTACTTCAGCAGCCTACCAAGATATGTTAAAAGTAATAAAATCAAGATTTAAGCTGTGCGAGTTTGTGGCATTTAACACTTTAGTTCAAGGCGAAAATGCCGCTAAAAACATCATAAATGTGCTTAATAAAGTTGATAAAATGGGTTTTGATGCTTTAGTTTTAGCAAGAGGTGGCGGAAGCAAAGAAGATCTTTGGTGCTTTAATGACGAGAGTTTGGCAAGAACTATATTTGCTTTGCAAACTCCGATTATATCAGCTATCGGACACGAGATAGACTATAGCATAAGCGACTTTGTGAGCGACCACAGAAGTCTTACTCCAACAGCTGCGATGGTAGATCTTTTACCTGATGAGTTAAATTTAATGCAAGGTTTAGATATGGCATTTGATACTTTAACAAACTATGTAAATCAAAAAGTACAAAAATGCCAAAATATTTTAGATTTAAAAATATTAAATTTAAAAAATCAAGCACTAAGCCAAAAGATAGAAAAATTAGCCATAAGTTTAGAAAATAAAAAGGCAAATTTAAACAATATAGTGCAATCAAAACTGGTAAATCAGACGCATAAATTAAGAGAGTTTGAACTGATATTTTACGAGCGTGAGCAGTTTTTTAAAGCCACAAAAAATATGGTTCAAATAGAAAAAGACGGAAAATTAATCTCACTTGAAAAACTAAAAAAAGATGATGTTATAAAACTTTACTCGCAAAATACACAAAAACAAGCAATAATAAAATCTTAGAAAGGTAAAAAATGAACAGAGTTTTAAATTTCAGTGCAGGACCTAGCGCCTTGCCACTTAGCGTTTTAGAAAGAGCAAGAGATGAGTTTATAAGCTACAAAGGTATGGGATTTAGCATAATGGAAGTAAGCCATAGGGGAAAAGTTTTTGACGAGCTTCACAACAACGCCATAGCTAAAGTAAAAAAATTTTACGGCTTAAATGACGATTATGCCGTATTATTTTTACAAGGCGGAGCGACTTTGCAATTTGCTCAAATTCCTATGAATTTATATAATGGTGGCGTGGCTGAGTATGTAAATACAGGCGTTTGGACTACAAAAGCTATAAAAGAAGCAAAAATTCAAAATATCAATTACAAGGTAATAGCAAGTAGCGAAGATAGCAAATTTGATCACATTCCAAATTTTAATTTTAGCGATGATGCTGATTATGGCTATATCTGCTCTAATAACACAATTTATGGCACACAATACGCCACACTTCCTAGCCCAAAATGCCCTTTGGTAGTCGATAGTAGCTCTGATCTCTTAAGCCGTGATATTGATTTTAAAGCACATAATATCGGATTATTCTATGGCGGAGCACAAAAAAATGCAGGACCTGCTGGTATAACCATCGTTATAATCCGCAAAGATTTAGCAAATAGAGTCAAAGAGAGTGTCCCAACTCCTCTTCGCTATACGACTCAGATAGAAGCGAATTCTTTGGCAAATACGCCTTGTACGTTTGGTATATATATGTTTGATCTAGTTTTAGACTGGATAAAAGATCAAGGCGGACTAAATGCTATAAATAGCATAAATCAGAAAAAAGCTGCTATGCTATATGATTTGATCGATGGCTCAGATTTTTACACAGCATTTGCAAAACCAGGCTCAAGAAGTATAATGAATGTTAGCTTTGCTACACCTAATGCTGAGTTAGATATGAAATTTGTCAAATTAGCAGAAGAAAATGCGATGATAGGTCTAAAAGGTCATAGAATCTTAGGCGGTCTAAGAGCTTCAATATATAACGCAGTAACCACGCAAAGCGTCCAAACTTTATGTGAATTTATGAAAGAATTCCAAAGAACACACGGATAAACCTATCCTAAGCAAGCGCTTTTTCTAACTCTAAAATCCTAGTATTTATAATCGTGATTTTAGTTATTAAATCAGTAGCTTGCTCTGTTAAACTCATTAGCATATTTTTAGCATATTCATTTGGAATACTCGATAAGGCTCTTATTTTCTCTTCAACTTTACCTAATTGCTTTTGTAATCTTTCTAACTGCTCTTCTAAAAGCTCTATAGTCTCTTGGATCATAGCAGTTGGACTTTTGCTTTCTTGAGTATCCATATTATCATCTTTTTTGTTAATTGAAATCTTTTTGGTATTACTAAAATCTTGCGAAGTTATATCTATTCTTGTAGAATTTATTTGCATCTATTACTCCCATATTAATTCATTATATTTTAATATCGGAATAAATATTTAAATTTAAAGAAGTTTAAAGCCCCAAAAATGGAGCTTTAAATCAAATTATAGTTTATCACCATCAGTTGAAAGATAGCTAGCTACGCCTTCAGTTGTAGGTTTCATACCTTTATCACCTTTATTCCAACCAGCTGGGCAAACTTCACCATGCTCATTTGTAAATAGCATTGTATCTACCATTCTTACCATTTCATCAATGTTTCTTCCAAGTGGAAGGTCATTTATAACAGCGTGGCGAACTGTGCCATCTTTGTCTAATAAGAAGCTACCTCTTAGAGCAACTGCATCATCAAACAATACATCAAATCCTTTTGCCCACTCTTTTTTAAGGTCAGCTACTAGTGGGAATTGAACTCTACCGATACCACCTTGTTTAACATCAGTCTCTCTCCAAGCAAAGTGGCAATACTCGTTATCGCAACTTACACCGATAACTTCAATGCCTCTTTCTTTGAATTCTCTATATCTATGATCAAATGCTATAATCTCACTTGGACAAACAAAAGTAAAATCTTTTGGGTAGAAAAATACAACTGCACCTTTTGGGCCTATATGTTTGTAAAGTTCGAAATTCTCTTCGATTTGTCCATTGCCAAGTACTGCTACACCGCTTAGTTGTGGCGCTTTGTTTGTTACTATCATAAGTAATCTCCTTAATAATTTTTATTTGTAAGTATATTGTATTAAATATAATTTAATTAATTTTAAACACTACTATCTTTTTTATCTTATTTATACAAAAACATAAAAAATTTAGCACAAAATTACACATTTAATATATTTTTATTGAATTTAAATGCAATTTTTCTTTAAAGATAAATTTGGCTAAATTTAGCTATAATCGACCAATTTTTTAATGTAAGGAAAAAAATGTTTGGTGACTTTTTTTCAAAAATAAGACGAAAACAATCAGATCCTAGCGAAGCACCAACCCACTGGATAAAATGTGATAGCTGTAACTCTTTAATGTATTATAAAGAGGTCGAAGCATGCTATAATGTATGCCCAAAATGTGGCTACCACATGAGACTTAGCCCTAAAAAAAGAATAGAACTAATAGCAGATGATGGAAGTTTTGTTGAATTTGATTCAAATTTAAAGCCGATTGATCCACTTAAATTTGTAGATAAAAAATCATATAAAAAAAGAATTAGCGAGAGCGAAGAAAAGACGGGTAAATCAAGCTCTGTTATCTCAGGAGAGGCCACCATAGACTCAGTTCCTATACAGCTAGTTGTATTTGATTTTGGATTTATGGGTGGAAGTCTTAGCTCAGTAGAAGGCGAAAAAATCACAAGAGCTGCTAAAAGAGCCATAGAAAAAAGACAAGCTCTCATTATAGTAAGCGCTAGTGGTGGGGCTAGAATGCAAGAAAGCACATTTAGCCTTATGCAAATGAGTAAAACTAGTGCGGCTTTAAAACTCTTAAGCGATCATAAACTGCCATATATTTCAGTGCTGACAGATCCTACTATGGGCGGGGTTTCAGCCTCGTTTGCTTGGCTTGGTGATTTGATCATCGCAGAGCCAGGAGCACTTATAGGATTTGCCGGTCAAAGAGTGATAGAACAGACCATAAAGACCAGCTTACCTGAGGGGTTCCAAAGAGCAGAATTCTTACTTGAGCATGGTCTAATAGATGCCATAGTCCCTAGAAGCGAACACAAAAAATACATTGCAGATATGGTAAGATTTTTGACAAATAACCCAAAAATAGAACAGAAGATAGATTTTAAATTTAAGGCGGTTTGATGCAAATTTTAGTTCATTGTATTCAAAAAAGCAGTGATGATTTTAAAGAGATAAACGAATACATAAAAATGAGCTCAAAATGGGCTGATATAAAAGATATAAATAAATTTAATTCTCAAATAGCAAAAGCACAAAGCCTATCAAAACAAAATGCCCACGTTGCTTATGACAACGTTTATATGCCTTGTGTAGATGGTTTTTGCATAGGGCTTGACGAAAAAGGCGATGAACTAGACAGCCCGCAGTTTGCAGATCTTCTAAAAGATAGTCAAAAAATTTCATTTTTTATCGGTGGTGCTTATGGTCTAAGCTCGGAATTTAAGTCAAAAATGAATAGGTTAGTAAGTCTATCTAGGCTTACTTTAGCACACAAAATAGCAAAGCTTATGCTTTTTGAGCAAATTTTTCGTGGTCTTTGCATAAATGCAAATCATCCATACCATAAATAAAGGAATTCGATGACAAATAGTGATTTAGAGTATTTTAAAAAACTTCTTGAAGAGAGAAAATTACAAATCAAAAAAAATATCTTAGATGCAGAGGGTGAAATAAATGGATTAAGAGATAGTGGAGCAAGTGATGAGTTTGATTTTGCAAATATAAGTGCAGACTCCATTTTAGAACAGTCTATCTCTTCAAAACAAAAACAAGAGTTAAACGAAATAGGCGTAGCTTTAACAAAGATAGCAAACAAAACTTATGGAATTTGTGAAATGTGCGAAGATGAAATAGACATAGAACGTCTAAAAGTAAATCCTCACGCACGCCATTGTATAAGCTGTAGAGAACTGATGGAAAAAAATAATAAAAATAAGGATTTAAGATGAAAGCAAGAAGGTATATACTGTATTCTATTTTGTATGTTGCCTTGGTTTGGGTGCTAGTTTTTACATTTTTTAATGGACGATTTACGATAAGCGTATTTGAATACAGTATAGACTTGCCTATCGCATCATGGGTCATCTTACCAATAGGGCTATTTGCGTTGCTTAGCATCTTGCATATGAGTTACTACGGGTTTAAAAACTTTTTAGATGCTAGAGCAGTAAGAAGCGATCTTCAACTCTACAACATACTTGCAAAAGAGGTTTTTTTAGGGCTTGAGTCAAATAAAGAGTTTAAAACAGATCTTTTTTTAAATCCTAGCGAGGCTACTAAAGCACTATCTCCGTGGCTAAATTTAGGCGAACCTAAATTTAATAACGATGATCTAAAGTTAGCTTATGAGACTTCGCAAAAGATCAAAAATGGTGAAGTTTGTGAAATTAAAAAAGTTAAACTTTTAAAAACAAATCCGCTATTTATACAAAATGAAAAAAATAAGATAAAAGCCGACTATAAGTACGCCTTGAGTATATTATCCACAAAAGGCGATATAAATGAAAGTCTATACAAAGAAGCATATAACGCCTTGATAGAGTATGGAACTTACCTAGAAATATCTAAATTTAATCTAAAATATTCTAATGAAGATATCATAAAACTCATAAATAGATATGTTGAAGATAAAAACTTTGAGATAGCAACTTCTGATCTGTTTAATATCATCAATAAAAATCAATTTGAGTGCGAAGAATATATCAAAATGGCTATAAATTTAAAAACAAAAGTGGCTCCAGATAAGCTAATTGGTATATTTGACAAACTTAGAAATGAGCATTTAAATGCTAGTGAAGCTTACTTATATCTGCTTTATGATTTTCAAATGATAGAAGAGCTAAGAGAAGCTTTGGCAAGCTCTCAAAACGATGATTTTGACAAATTAAAAACTCTTATGTTTTTAAGAGATAATGGAAAAATGGTATCTGCAGATATTTTCTATAAATGATAGACTTTAGCTCAAAGCCTCTGTTTTTAGCCCCTTTGGCAGGATTTTCTGATATAGCACTTAGGGGCGTGGTCAAAAAATTTGGTTGTGATGTTACGACAAGTGAAATGATAAGCTCTAACGCTTTGGTTTATGAGTCAAGCAAAACCCTTGCTATGATAGAAAAAAATACGGCAGAAACGCCATATATAGTTCAAATAGCAGGAAGCGACAAGCGCATTATAGAACAAGCCGTTTTGATATTAAATGATATAGATGGTATAGATGGTATAGATCTAAACTGTGGATGTCCAGTTCCTAAAGTAGTCAAACAAAATGCCGGTTCTGCCCTTTTAAACGATATAAATTTACTATGTGGCATTTTAGAAACCATCAAAAAAACTTCCAAAAAAAGATACACTTCGGTTAAAATTCGTCTTGGATTTAACCAAAAAACGGCGCATTTAATAGCGCGAGATCTACAAAACGCCGGATGTGATTATATCTGCGTTCATGGACGTACAAGAGCTGGTGGATACAGCGCAAAAGTCGATTATGATGCGATCGCTAAAGTAAAACAAAGCGTAAATATACCGGTCATTGCAAATGGCGATATAAATAGTAAGAACATAGAAGAGGTTTTTAAACAAACTAGCTGCGATGCAGTGATGATAGGAAGAGCAGTAATCGGTCAGCCGTGGATCTTTTATGAGATAAAAAATAAAAAAAGTATAGATCCTAAGCTCAAAAAAGACATTATTATAGAGCATTTTGATCAGATGATAAAACATTATAAGGATCAAGGAGTAGCGATCTTTAGAAAACACCTACACGAATATTCAAAAGGTATAAATGGTGCAAGTTCTTTTAGAAATGATATAAACTCAATAACAAACAAAGATGAAATGCTCCAAGCCATAAAAGCATTTTTTTAGATGCAAGGCTATATATTGCGCGTACAAAAGGTGCGTGATGAGGACTGCTTAGTCTTTATACTTACCGAAAATAAACTAGTAAAATCATATAGATTTTATGGCGCAAGACACTCTATTATCACTCAAGGCTTTAAGCTTGATTTTGAGCTTGAAGGCGGAGGAGTATTTTTACCCCACCTTAGAAATACTATGCATTTAGGATTTAAATGGCTTTTTCAAAGAGAAAGACTGCTGGTTTGGCAACATTTTATGAGATTGCTTTATGAGCATTTAAAGGGCGTAGAAGAACCTGGCGATTTCTACTATAATTTATTAGATATATGCGCGTATAAATTTGAAAAACAAAATCCAAAACGAGTGATTATAGAGGCATATCTACAAATTTTGGATTTTGAAGGAAGACTGCATAAAGATATCTGCTGTTTTTTATGTAATCAAAAAATAAAAGGAGAGCTATCTTTGGCTAGAGGTTTTCTACCATCTCATATCAGTTGTCTTAATAAAACCAAATTCTTGCATCAAGATATCGCAAAACTATTTTCTTCAAAAAAATGTACGCATATTAGCGATAATGACATAGATAGCCTTTATTATATCGTATTAGAAGGTCTTTAGCTAGTCAAAAGTTATAGCAAAAATAGCGGGTTTAAATAGTTTTTTGATATTATCTTTTGCCATCAAAAAGTTTTTTATACCCTTTATATGCAACGTATGATTTATAAACTCAAGCCTAACTTCATCAGATACACTTAGAGATTTTGCTAGTCCTAGCAAAAAGCTTAGCCACCAGACATCGCTCACATTAGGAAGTAAATTTGCAAACTCACCAAGATCTGTAACTTGCTTATTTTGATACTCTATGATAAAGGCTATCAAGGCTTTTTGCTCGTGAGTATAACCATAATTAAGTCCATTTTTAACCAAATAACTACTATGTGTATGTTCTGAATAAAATCCGATAGACCTACCTATATTATAAAGTTTAGTCGCACAAAGCAGATCAGGAAGATATCTATCATCGACTTTATGGATAGGTTTTAAGATATCAAACAACCTTTTTGCATATCTATATGTATTTTCATTGCCTCTTTTAGAAAATCTATCTTGCAAACTTCTAAGGCTTGGATTAAAATTTTTTGGAAATTTGATACCAGGTCTTAGTATATTTGTAAGAAATATACCTTCTCTAACTCCAGCACCACTTGTGTATATGGTTTTAGCCCCTAGTTTTTTACTAAGTTTTGCAAAGATTGTCGCGCCTTCTCTAATGGTATCATATCTATCTTTTTTTATAGGAAAATCCTTCATATCAAAGATATTTGAATTTGCTAATTTTTCTATAAATGCAGAATGTTCAGCGTAAGGGTAAGAAAAGTTATGAACAAGCTTTAATGGATGTTTTTGTATCTGCATAATAGCATTTGATATAGCCCTAAGACTTCCACCTATAGCCACTATATTGTTACTAGCAAACTCTTTTGGTAAGTTCTGCAAGACTTCATCTATAAATTTAGAAGCACCTGCTGTATTTTTCTTATCAAAAAATAGCTCTTTTATCCTTACTGTTCCTATATTTAAAGATATGGTATTTTCTATCTTGCCGTTTTTTATCTTAGCTAACTCAGTAGATCCGCCACCTATATCTATAGTAGTAGCCTCATCAAGCGGAGAGAGTAAATTTAGTGTGGCGATCCCGCCGTAGTAAGCTTCTTTGTTGCCATCTATCACTTTTAGTCCAAGCCCAAGCTCTTTTTTGATCCTATTTATAAAGATATTTGAATTTGGTGCATCTCTAAGAGCCGAAGTACCTGCACATAAAACCTTATTAACTTTATAAAGTTTTATAAAATAGCTAAATTCTTTAAAAGCATAAAATACCTTATCCATAGCTGCGTCTTGTAAAACTCCGCCGTTTTCATACGCGCCCTCTCCTAATCTTACTTTGATCTTATACTCACGCAATATATAAAATCCTAGCCTACTCGTACGTTCAAAAATAGCCATTCTAGCCGAATTTGAACCAAGATCGATGACTGCTACACGTTTAGGCATTAATTCCCTTCTAAATACTGTTCATGTTTAAATTTAAGCTCTTCTGGAGTTTCGATGTTGTCTGGATCTGGAATGATACAATCAACTGGACAAACCACAATACAAGCCGGTTCGGCATAATCGCTAATGCACTCACTGCATCTATCTGGATCTATCATATATGTAGGCTCATCTTCGTAAATAGCCTCATCTGGACACTCTTCGCGACACGCATCGCAACTTATACAATCTTTTGTTATCATTAAAGACATTTTTAACCTTTCAAAGTAATTGTTTTAAAGCAGGTTTATACTATATTTTCACTTTAAAATATTTGAATTTGGCATAATTTAACGCTTTTTTAAATTTACTGGTATGGTTAAAGTCGCTATCGCTCCGCTTAAGTCTTCTTTGTTTTTTATACTAACCGTGCCACCCATAGCCTGAGCAGCACCTTTTGCTAAGAAAAGCCCAAGCCCCGTGCCACCTTTATCGCCATATCTCTTAAATGGCGCAAACAGATCCTTGCTCTCATCTATTCCCATACCACTATCGATAACATAGACGCTAAACTCTTTTCCTACTAGCTTTGATCTAATCTCGATCGTAGATTCAACTGGAGAAAATTTGATCGCATTTTGCACGAAATTTTGTATCACGTGTAAAAAAAGCGTCTGCTGAACTAATATCTTTAAAGATTGCGGTTTTAAATTTAGTTTTATATCTTTATTATCGCCTCTAGCTAGTATCAAAAAGTTATTTCCTATCTCATTTAAATAAGCTATAATATCGATATATACAGGCTTTTCAAACTGAGCTCCTTCTTGACGACCTATTTCTAAGATAGAAGTGATCATTTTATTCATTTGGTCTATAGATTCGTTATTATTTTTTAGAGCTTCTATATATTTTTGAGCCTCTCTTTGTTTTATGAGCGTAACTTCATTTTTAGTTTTCATAACAGCAAGAGGGGTTTTTAGCTCGTGAGCGGCGCCGACAAAAAGTTCTTTTTGATATTTAACAAACGTAAGTATCCGTCCGATCAGACGATTGATACTATCACCAAGAGGCTTAAACTCATCTGGAAGCTCATCTACACTAAATTCTTCTAAAAATCTCTCATTTAATTTACTAAGTTTTAAACTCAAAAGCTTTATAGGAAGTAGCAACATCCTAGATAAAAATAGAGCGTAAAATAGCACTAAAAATATAGCAGTCGCGTTTATTATCAAAATATCAACCAAAATTTGATTTACTATATTGCTGTATTCTGTAGTATCTTTTTCTATTACCAAAAGCATAGAATCTTTAAATGGATAATATAGCGTTAAAAAAGTACTCTCTTCTCTTTGAGTTTGGATAAATTTAGGACGTGAAAGTTTTTCTGAGTTTTCTTCTATTTTTATAAGGGTCAAATCTTTGATATTTGGATAATAAAATTCTATATTTCCGATCTGCAATTCGTTTGATAAAAGTATATTTTTAGCTTGTAAAGTTAAGCTTCCTACTATGTTTTCAAATATAGTGATCTTGATATAATGATATAACATCACCGAAAAAATTACAATCAGCATCGCTCCAGCAGATGCTAATTGTAATGCGAATTTAGCCCTTAAGCTTTTTTGGGAAAGCAAAATCTATATCCGCGACGTCTTACTGTTTCTATAGTAGAGATATTTAACGGTTTATCCATTTTTTGACGAATTTGATTGATAGCAACTTCTATAACGTTTGGAGTAACTAGCTCAGGTTCTTCCCAAATAGCATCTAAAAGCTGTTCTTTGCTTACTATTTGATCGCTATGACGTGCAAGATGAGTTAAAACTTCAAAAGGCTTTCCTTTTAGCTCTATCTCTTGACCTAGATATGTGATCTTTTCTTCATCTGGATCTATGGTTAGCTCATCTATTTTAATAACATTTGTGCCGCCAAAGCGAAGTCTAGCTTCAAGACGAGCTACTAAAACATCAAAATCAAACGGTTTTTTGATATAATCATCAGCACCAGCTCTTAAAGCCTTTATTTCGCTTTCTTTATCGTCTTTTGCTGAGATTATGACAGCAGATGTACGCGGGCTTTTTTGTTTTATAACATTGATAAGATCTACGCCATCTCCATCAGGCAACATCCAGTCGCTTAAAACTAGATCATAATTTCTAATACCTATATAATACTCAGCATCTTTGAAACTTTCTGAGCTATCTGTTTGGTAACCAAATTCCTGCAAACCCTCCGCTATTGTTTTATTTAGCGTAACTTCGTCTTCTACTATCAAAATTCTCATTATGTTTTCCTTAAAATACAAATTTTAGTCGTGATTCTACCATAAATTAAGTAATATTTCAAGTTATTTTAAAGTAAATTTAATAATACTTCTCTATCTGAGCCCCAACTCTAGCATTTGGTATAATATCTATTTTTGAAATTTTCATATAAAAATATCTTAAAGTAGGAAATATTTTTTTAAATTTTTTTCTAAAATGTTTCAATGCTTTTTCAACAGTTTCAAATTTCATCTCGTTAAACTCAGCAACTAAATACTCACAAACCAAAGCATAATCAACAAATTCTTTAGCTCTAAATTTAGCATCAACGACGATATATTGTGGCGTTATCCGCTCAAAATCCAAAAGCCCAATTATGGTTTTAAATTTAAGTTCCTCAATAAAAATAGTCGTCAAATCACTCTCTTTTCATCGCCTAAAATCAGCCTCTTGATGTTTGGTATGTGCTTATAAAATACGATAAACGCTATGATAAACACAGGAGCATGAGTATTGATAACAGGCATATCATAATCAAAAATAAATGAAGTTATCACTAGAGCAAGCAGGGCAAATAAAGAAGCCAAACTTGATATTTTCAAGACCTTTGCGACCAAAAACCAAACCACAAAAGCACAAATGATCTCAATAGGTAAAAAATATGCAAGCACTCCAGCGCCTGTTGCTATGCCTTTCCCACCTTCAAATTTAAGATATGGTGAAAAGCAATGCCCCACCACGCTAAGAACGCCCATAGTCCATAAAGTCTGCTCACTAAGATCAAAAGCAAATTTAGCTACTAAAATCGGAACAATGCCTTTTAGAGCATCGAATATTACCGTGGATAGCGCTACTTTTTTTGCTAATTTCGGATCTTTTTCTTTAAGAACTCTTAAAACATTTGTCGCTCCGATACTGCGGCTACCTTCTTTTGCTATATTTGTCTTACCATAGATCATACCAAAAATTAGGCCAAACGGAATTGCACCTATCAGATAAGCGAGCAGATAAGCGATTATATTTTCATTCATTTTTATCCTTTTTTATTTTTGCTACGCATAAAGCTTTACTTTATTATTTAGCTCTTCTAACGTCTCAATTTCCCTTTGTTTTGCAAACTCTATTATATCTTGTTTTACGGCTTGCTCTTTTATTATCTCACAGCAATATCTCATAGAACCTTGATAATTAAGCGCTATCACAAGACAGACTTCAAGACAAACTTTTATCTTTTTGCCATCTTTTGGCATAGTCAGTTCAAACTCCGCTAATAGATCATCTCCGCTACTAAATTTACCATTTTCCAAACTAACAACACCGATACCGCCTTGGGAAATATCATAAAGTTTTCCATTTATGGTAGTGCCATTTTTATTTTTAAGCGTTACGCGAGTAAGGGTATTTGGATGAACTCTTGGGTATCTTCTTTGGTTGGCAAGCATATTTTCTATATGTACGAAATTGCCTAACAAAACAGTGTTATTACTTAAATTTATACTCAAGATATCGGCTTTTGTATTTCGTAAAAGTCCGTCTTTCTTGACTATATAAGCACTCCCTTCTTCTTTCATAGCCACTATTTGCATCAAATTTACTTCACATAAAACGTTATTTTCGTCTATTTCTACTATCCTACCGCTACATTTTATAGGAACGCCGTTGTATAAATTTAAAAAATCAATACTCTCATTGAGTGCTTTTACACGTTTAAACTGATCTATACTGCTAGAAAAAAACATTGAATTTGAATCTGCATTGAAATTTATAATCTTTTTTTTGTCGTTTTCGTCTTCGTCTAAGATTTTAGCTTGTATAAATAATTTTCTAAAAGCTTCAATCGCATTTTGTAGATAAATGATATAGTCTATAGCTTTAGCCATATTTTTTACGGCTAAACTAAAACGTTTTAGCAAGAAAAAGAAAGAATTTAAAATGATATATTTAGTATAATTTTTATCATCATTAAAAAGTTTATAAACGTCTTTTAAAATCGAATCATTGTCTAATTTTTGACTAGATAAAGAGTCAAATATCAGAGAAAAAGTCTCTTCTAGATCATAATGATCTACATATATATCACCTTGTTTTACCAAATTTGTGACGTATTTAAGATAATCATCTTTGAGATCTTGTAAGACATCTATACAATCCATAATAAGTATCTCTCTACCAGCGTAGTCCAAGAAAATCCTTTATAAATAAGAAGAGATTATATCACAGTAATGTAAATCTGAGTCGATAAATCTATCTACCGCCAAATTTTATAAGTGCCGAACCCCAGGTAAATCCACCGCCAAAGGCGTCAAGAAGTATCAAACTTCCGTTTTTTAGGCGACCTTGCTCATAAGCGTCATTCATAGCCATAGGTATAGAAGCTGAGCTTGTGTTGCCGTAGTTTGCTACTGTCACGACACACTGCTCATCGGTGAAATTTAATCTCTGTTTTACTGCTTCTATAATCCTAAAATTTGCTTGATGAGGGATAAAAAGATCTATTTTATCACTGGTTATCGAGTTTTTTTCTAAAATACCTTCAACGTCCTTAGTCAAGGTTTGAACAGCTATTTTAAAAACTTCATTTCCAGCCATCTGAAGATAATTTAGTCTATTTTCGATAGTCTCTTTACTAGCTGGATGAGCTATAGCACAACCAGGAGTTATAAGAAGATCGCCCTTAGAACCATCACTTGATGTATGGACATCTATAATATAATTATCTTTTGCTTCGCTGATTATAGCAGCTCCCGCTCCATCTCCAAAAAGTACGCAGGTGCTTCTATCTTGCCAATCGATTATAGTGCTTAATTTTTCAGCACCTATTATAAGAACATTTTTTTTAGCACCACTTTTTACAAGCGAATTTGCAAGCTCTAAAAGATAGATAAAACCAGTACAAGCAGCACTTATATCAAACGCCGTTATATCATACAATCCAAGTTTGTTTGCCACTTTACAAGCAGTCGATGGCATACAAAAATAATCAGGAGTTATAGTGGCACAGATGATAGCATCTATATCGCTTTTATCGATATCTGCCCTATCTATAGCAACCAAAGCGGCTTTGTAAGCTAGATCGCTAGTAAGCTCGTCTTTTGCTATATGTCTTGTCTTTATACCGGTACGTTTTACAATCCAATCGTCGCTAGTTTCAACTATTTTTTCAAGGTCTGCATTTGTCAAAATATGTGGCGGAACATAGGCTCCTACTGAAATCATCGATGCTTTTTTCATATATTACCTAAAGTTTATCTCGCAAAATGTGATAATTCATCTTCAATAGTCTTATTTATATCAGACCCGGCAAATTTTAATGCTTGAAAAATAGCATTTTTAACTGCCTTTGGACTACTTTTTCCATGGCTTATTATAACACACTCTTTAACACCAAGAAGCGGTGCTCCGCCATACTCATCGTAGTCAATCTGTGTTTTTAAATTTTTAAATATACCTTTCATCAAAACTGCACCTAGCATCGCAAAAGGTGATTTTTTAACATTTTCTTTAATAATTTTTTTGATGGCGCTAGCCACGCCTTCACTTGTCTTAAGCAAGATATTACCAACAAAACCATCACATATTATCACATCCACGCTACCATCAAAAATTTGATGCCCTTCAACGTTTCCAACAAAACTATCAAGCTTAGACATCATCAAGAACGCATCTTTTGTTACTTCGTTGCCTTTACAGTCTTCTTCACCGTTGCTAAGCAGTCCAACTTTTGGATTTTGGATTTTCATAATTTGTTTTGAGTATGCTTCGCCCATGACAGCAAACTGAAATAGATGTTCAGCTTTGCAATCTACATTGGCTCCGACATCTAAAACGAGAGTTTTTTTACCTATGCTTGTTGGCATAAGAGTAGCTATCGCCGGTCTTGTAACATTTTTTAGCCTACCTATTCTTAGAGTAGCTAAACTCATAGTAGCACCGCTATGACCGGCTGAAACTACTGCTTTACATTCGCCATTTTTTACTAATTCTATAGCTTTAAATATACTACTGTCTTTTCTTTTTAAAGCATCAGTAGCACTTTCTTCCATAGAAAATACTTCGGCTGATTCTACAAAAGTTATAAATTTTTTGTAATTATCTGGTATAAGGGGCTTGATCTTTTGGATATCACCGACTAAAACAGCATGAAACTCCTTTGTTTTTAGAGCATCTATCACGCCATTTACGATAGGATCTGGACCAAAATCCCCTCCCATAGCGTCTATTGCTATACTAATCATAGTATTTATCAATATTCGCCGGTTGTTTTATTTATACGATGTGGCATCTTCCAACTACCGTCTTTATCTTTTACAGGCATAGGAAGAGTTACTTTATAATGAGTTCTACGTTTTGCTGCACGTGTATGACTCACTCTACGTTTAGGTACTGCCATTTTATTCTCCTTCTAAAATTTTACATTCATCACAGTAAAAATAGTCGCTTTTGTAAGCTTCTATTTCACCTTTAAAAATTTCATCGATGTCAATCTCGCCATCATAAAATTCAATAGTATCACTAAGTACGTTATCTAAATCTTTATAAATACCGTTACTTAAATTTACAATTATATCTTCATCTAAATTTAAAATCAGATCTTTGCCACATCTATCACAATAGTGGTTTAATCTGCCAAAAATCTTTGCTTTACACTCTACCATTTGCGGGTTATTTTTTCTAAAATTCCCAGTAAATTTAATATCTTCATATATAACTTCAAATGGATATAGTGAAGTAGTTATTTTATCAAATGGTATTTTCAATGTTTATTCTTAAAATTTAGCAAATTTCTCTTTTTGCGAAGAAAAACGCTATCTCTATAGCTGCATTTTCCAAGCTATCACTTCCATGAACTGCATTTGCATCTATGCTTTCTGCAAAGTCTGCTCTTATAGTGCCTTTAGCAGCCTCTTTTGGATTTGTAGCTCCCATAAGCTCACGATTTTTTGCAACCGCATTAACACCTTCTAATACCATAACAACAACAGGTCCGCTAGTCATAAACTCAACTAATTCTCCATAAAATGGTCTAGCAGCATGAACTTCATAAAATTTTTTTGCATCTTCTGTGCTAAGTTGAACTTTTTTTGCAGCCGCAATTCTTAATCCGTTGCTTTCAAATCTATCGATTATTTTACCGATAACACCCTTTTTTACGGCATCAGGTTTGATTATAGATAAAGTTTGTTCCATTAAATCTCCTTTTAATGATGGTTGAAATTTTTTACAGAACGATGATTATATCAGATATTAACTTAAAAAAATAATAAAGCCACTTAAATGTGGCTCTATTATTTATGCGATAACTGGAGTTTGTGAATTTCGTAAGCTCGCGTCTATATCGCTTCTGCTTGGCTGACCAGTTACTACTTCGCTCCAAACGATACAACCATCAGTTGGACAGGCATCAGCACAAGCTGGAGTATCATTGTGACCTACGCACTCTACGCATTTATCTGCATAAACATAGTATGCATCCTCACCTGTTGGGTTATCGCTATCATCAACTATAGCGCTCACTGGACACTCGTCAATGCAAGATCCACAACTTATACATATATCTGTAATTTTTACTGCCATAAATATCTCCTGAATTTAGATTTGGTTTATAAGATTATCAAAATTTGACTAAAATATGACTTAATATACTATTTTTATTTGATTTCACTGATAATGTCAAGCACGGACATTTGGACTTTTTTATCTTTTATATCCACTCTAAAATAAATTTTAGCTAGTTTAAGATCTGAATTTTTTATTTTTACACTATCACCAAATGATGAATATCTAAGTCTTTTTGGATCTATACCATTGCTTATAAGCATTTTTAAAACATTATATGCTCTATCAGACCCTAATTTATAATCATCTAGTTTGTTATCGTAGTCATTAGCAAATCCTCTAATCTCTACAGATACTGACTCTGGCATTTTATTTATTATCATAGAGATTATCTTTATGAAATTTATCATATCAGGATTATAAATTTCAGCACTTTTATCATCAAATTTAACACCTGTAGGAAGATCTATAGCTACTTGATTTTCTGCTTGATCTAAAGAAATTTTATATCTTTCGTTATTTGTATTTTGCTGCTCTGCTGTATTGTCGCTATTTTGTATAGCGATACCTGGACCATCAAACTGTTTTTCATTTTTTGAGTTTTTAGAACTATCTTTTACAGCCTTAGTGTCTGGAAAATCAAATATCTTTATAATTTCAGTTTTTAGAGCTTCAACTTTTGCGGTATTTACGGCTGATATCGCGTAAAGCGCGATAAAAAGAGCAAGAAGAAGTGAAAGAAAGTCCGCATACGGAACAGCCCATTTTTCACCAGCTGGACACTCAGGACATTTCTTTTTTTTAGCCATTTGTTTTCCTAATTAAACTGTGAAACTCTAGGTTCGTTTTTATCTAAAAAGTTAAATAGCTTAGCTTCCAAGCTTCTTGGATTTGCGCCCTCAGCTATACCGACTAAAGCTTCTATTATCATAGTTTTTTCTTTTATTATATCTTTTGCATTTCCAAGTATTTTTTGCCCCCACGGCCCAAAAAAAGCGTAAGACCCCATAATTCCAGTAACGGTTGCTGTAAATGCTCCTGCGATACCTGCTGCCATAGCTGCTGGATCATCTAGTAGTTGAAGGGCGAGCATCAGACCCATAACGGCTCCTACTAGCCCAAATGTAGGGCAACTTTCGCCGGTTTTTATCCAAAAGTGTCCGCACTCATGATAATACTCTTCGGTTGTTTCTATGGCAAGCTCAAGATTTTCTTTTACCTCATCTATAGGCTGACCATCAACTAGCATACTAAGTCCGGCTTTTAAAAACTCGTCATCTATCTGAGCTGCTTTTTGCTCTAATGAGAGAATTCCATTCTTACGAGCTAGAGTACTATACTCTACCATTTCTGATATACGCTTTGACATATCAACGCCTGAGCCTTTAAATGCGACTTTGAGCTCCTTAAATGCTGCCTTTACATACTTTTTATTTGTAGCTGTTACAGCAGAAAACATCGCCGTCGGAATAACGATCAAAACCGAACTTATATGTATAACATGAAGTGGGTTTCCACCCTCTAATATATCGCCCACAGATATACTAGTAATGGCTAGAACCATACCTAATAGAGTTGATAAATCCATAAAATCCCCGATTGTTAAAATAGCTAATTATCGCATAAATAAGCAAAAAATTAACTTAATTTTAGCTTTAATACAGATAATTGTTTTAAATTTACTTTAAATCACCCCAGTTTTTAGCTATAGCCCAGTTCGCTATCAAAGGCACTTTTAGACTTACGGCGTTTTGCATAAGCTCTTTTACTTCAGATGCAAAATGCTCTGCTTTTTCATCACGCACTTCAAAGATCAGCTCATCGTGAATTTGCAAAAGCAGTCTTGCATCATCATTAAGCAGATCTTGAACTCTAAGCATCGCTATTTTTATGATATCAGCTGCGCTACCTTGAAACTTCGTATTTACTGCTTCTCTTTCGAACATTGCAGATTGCATAGGCGATGCATTTGAAAAATCAAACAGGCGTTTTCTACCTAGTAAAGTTTCGATAAAACCATTGTTTCTAGCTGATATTTTTAAGCTTTCTAAAAAATCTTTTATCGTTGAAAAAGCTTTAAAATATAGTTCGATATACTCTTTTGCACTTTTTTTATCGATCCCAAGCTCACCACTTAGTTTATTTGCTCCCATTCCGTAAATCAAACCGAAATTTATCGATTTTGCTATGGCTCTATTTTTAGGATTACTCTGTCCAAATATACTTATAGCCGTTCTTGCGTGGATATCCTCACCGCTGAAAAACGCATTAAGCAAAGCTGGATCTTCACTAAAATGTGCTAGCAACCTAAGCTCTATCTGTGAATAATCAAGAGAGATGAAACTATACCCCTTTTTAGCTTCAAAAACAGATCTCATATCCTTAGCAAGGCTTCCTCTAGCAGGTATATTTTGCAAATTCGGATTTTTACTAGAAAGCCTTCCGGTTGCTGTTCCTGTATGTATAAAATTCGTATAAACTCTATGATCTTCATCTTTTATAGCTAAATTTAAAAGAGGTTCGCAATACGTACTTTGAAGTTTATAAAGCTCCCTATAAACTAGTAATTTTTCTATGACGGGGTGAGTTTGCCTAAGCTCTAAAAGCACACTTTCATCGGTGCTATATCCCGTCTTTGTCTTCTTTTTAGTAGGAAGATTTAGATGTTCAAACAAGATAACGCCAAGCTGTTTAGTGGAGTTGATATTAAACTTTTCTCCGCAAAGCTCATAAATTTCAGAGGTTAAAGCTCTTAGCCGCTCATCGTTTTGTGCTATCAAATTTCTAAGCTTAAATGTATTTATACCGATGCCATTACTCTCCATATCAAGCAAAACACGGATAAATTTAAACTCTATCTCATCTGCGATCTTTATTAAATTCTTATCCATAGTATTCATAAAAGTGCGGTAAAATCTAAGAGTTATCCATGCATCTTCACTAGCGTATTTTAGTGCGTCTTCTAAATTTACACTCGCAAATGTTTCACCTTTTTTTACGATACTTTCAAATTTAATAGTATCGTAATCATAAAGTTTTTTTGCCAAACTATCCATACCTACGCTACTTTGCGGATCATTTAACCAAGCTAGTATCATCGTGTCTGCGTAATGTTTTGGCGGATTTAATCCAAAATTATTTTTGATGATTCTAAAATCATATTTTAAATTTTGCCCAACTACAAAACCTTTGTAAATTTGACTTATAGCCCATTTTGCACTACTCATTGAAATTTGCTTTGGAACACCTAAATAACTATGATTTAAAGGCACATAATAGCTTTTTTCTAGGTTAAAACAAAAGCTAAATCCGACTATTTTTGCAGTTTTTGCATCTATACTTGTGGTTTCAGTATCAAAGCTTATTAGCGTATCTTCATCTATGCTTTGCAAAATTCGCTCAAGCTCGTTTTCGTCATTTAAAAGCGTAGGTTCAAAACTCATCTCTTTTACTTCATTTGATGATTTTAATGACGCCAAAAGTCTATTTAAAGAGTAGTCTTTTAAGGTCTGTGTAACTTTCATGAGTGGATTTTCTTTTGGAAATACAGCCTCATCTAAACTAGGCGTAGCAAGCCCGTCATATAAAGTAGCCAACCGCTTTGACACAAAGGCGCTATCTTTGCTCTCATATAGCATATTTTTAATGCGTTCATTTCTGACTTGTGATAGATTATCATATAAATTCTCTATGTTTTCAAATTCATCAAGTAGCTTTTTAGCGCCTTTTTCACCTATGCCTTTAACGCCTGGTATATTATCGGCGCTGTCGCCACAAAGCGCTAAGAAATCTCTAACTTGCTCTGGATAAACACCATATTTTTCATAGCAACCATCTCTGTCATAAAGCTCTTTTTTTGCAGGAGAAAAAATGCTAACCCGGTCATCTATTAGCTGATACAGATCTTTATCGTGAGTTACGACTCTAAACTGAATATCTTTGCCTTTGTTGTTTTTGATAAAACTTGCGATGATATCATCTGCCTCATAGCCTTCTACTCTTAGGCTACAAAGCCCCATTTGTTCTATCATTTCTATGCAAACTAGAAGTTGAGCTTTAAGATCCTCAGGCGGACTTACGCGATTTGCTTTATAGTTTGGATCTATCTCATTTCTAAATGTTTTACCGCCACTATCAAGAGCAAAAACTATATAATCGCTTGGGAAGTCTTGTTTGAGATTGTAAATAAAATTTGCAAAACCATGCACCATACCACTTGGCTTACCATCGCTACTTTTTAGTCCGCTCATCGCGTAATAAAGCCTAAAGAAAAATCCAAATGTATCTATAATAGTAACTGTTTTCAACGTTTTCTCCTAAATTTATCACAAATCTTACAAAATCTAGCCGCTCGTTTTGCCATATTTTTAAATCCATAAAGAAGCACCAAACCTACGTAAGAACCAAAAAAATCTTCAAAGAAATATATAAAGCTCTTTTGTACTCCAAAATACGGCTCCTTAATCAATAATCCACAAGATAAAAGAAACGCAAAAAACAAAAATAGCCACTTTTTGTATCTATTTATATCCCAAAAAAATCCTATGATAAATCCAGGCAGTAAGCACAAGATCGCATGCATAATGCAAACTAAAAGCAATAAAACTATAGCCATATCATTCTCTTTTATAAAAGCATTTTAGCAGCTACGCTTATGATAGCGGTGTTTGATCTAAGGATATTTGGCGAGTTTAAAGCGTAACTTTTTGTAAATTTAGTTCGTTCAGCATCGCTAAATCCACCCTCACTTCCTACAAAAAGTATCTCATTTTTAGAAGCCATATCTAAATTTACTCCACCAAAATCCACCAAACTCACATTTTTATAAGCATTTAAAAGCTCACTTACACTAGCAAAAATTTCAAATTTGATTATAGAATTTCTACCGCATTGCTCAGACGATCCTATCAAAATACGCTCAAATCTATCAAAATCAAGCCTTATATTTTTTTGTGAAAAATCAGTATAAACAAAAAGTATTTTTCTAACGCCTATTTCATTTAGGCTAGGCAAAGTTTTTTCTATCACGCTTGGCTGGACTACAGCCCACGCTAAGGTAAGGTCGCTTTCGTAACTTTTAGCAAGACTTTTAAAAACTAGCTCACAGACCGCTTTTCTACTAAATTCTTTTATTTCATAAAGATAGCTATAGCCGTCTTTTAAATTTCTTATATCTAAACGCTCACCTACGCTAACACGCCTAGCTTTTAGGTGATTGAAATTATCGCCTTTTATCTCTAAGAAGTCATTTCCGGCATTTTCATCGTATAAAAATCTCAAAATAAAACTCCGATCAAAGTGGCAAAAACTACAAGAGCTATCTCGCAAACTATTTTTACTAGCATAAATTTTTTAAATTTATTAAATTCTTTAGTGACTTTGACTCTTTTTAATCTTTTAAATCCTATAGCCCCAAGCGGGATCAAAGCAATCTGGCAAAATATCATAACCCAAACAGAAATTCCTACACTAAAATGCGTAATAGCCAAATTTAAAATGCCGGTAAAAAACACAAAAGCCATAAAAAGATAGTAAGTCGGTAAAAAATACATAAGCCTTTTTATATAAGCAAATTTAGCCGTGTCGCCTACAAAAACGAGTATAATATGAAGTATTAGTAGCCCAAAAAGCACCTTTATAAAAAGTAGGTGTAAATTTAGACTCATTTCATAAACTTCACTCATAACTCACTCCGCTACTGGCGATGGCGGAAAATCTTTATCTATAGCGATGTTTGCATCGCTTTTTGCGATAGGCACATCAGGTGGGGGCGTAGTTTGATTTATATCTATAGATATAGGTTGTTTTTCGTCATTAGAACAGCTTGCTAAAAATAGAGCTAAAAATAGCAATAAAACTTTCACTAACACTCCTTTGGATTGGTAAATTTAATACCATTTTTTAAATTTTCATAAAAGTCTTGTTTGTCCCATTCTTCTTTGATACCGTCGCTAAAAATGATATCTTCTAAGTTTATCTTACCCATATTTGGATTATAAGCATCTTCTCTAAAACACTGCGCGTAGCCAGTCGCTGTTTCATGCACAATGATGCTATGAAGCTTTACGCCCTTTTCTCCATTTATCATATTAGTAAGCTCTAAAAGTCTGTCAATGAGAACAAAAAATACCCTACTAAACTGCTCAGCACTTGGATTTAAAGGTAGTTCTATCCAGCGACGCGAATGCCTTTTTATATCGTTTTTATACTCAATGTCATCTTTTGCATAAAGCGTAGTACTGTGATCAAAACTATCAATTATGGTTTTGATGCCTTGTTTCATAAGTCCAAAATCATAAACCATTTCAGCGTTATCAAGGTAGTTTGAGCTTAGCAATACTTCACATTTATAACTATGCCCGTGGATACTTTCCTTGCATCTTTTCGAGCTACAAAATCTAACTATATGAGCATTTTCATAATCATACATTTTTCTAATAATCATAAATTTCCTACGTAGTTTTGAGTTATTTTATCTAATATTTATTAAATTTAAGTCAATCTTATAATTTTTTGATACAAGAAATCAAATGCTATTATTATTAAAAAAGATAAGGCATAGATATTGCTGATTTTTGATTGATGATATGTGATTTTGAAATATTAAAATTAATTTTCTATTTTTAAGGCAAAGAAAACTCGGCAATTTTAATAATCCTTGCTCATTCTATGCTTACTTGATGGGAAGTATCTGACCAGTAAAAAAACATGGCTATAGAATGCTAAGGCTAGTGGGAGCGTCCTATGGGAATAGTATTTATGATATAGACAAGATTTTACTTGATACACAATACCCAAATCCCGCCATAAAGCCACAGTCGTTTTCATAAAAATCCTTAAAAACTAGCAAATAGAATTTGCGATGCTAACATAATTATTTTAATTTATTGGCAAATTTAGCTTTATTTCCCATATAAACAAAGCTTAGCACTTCGGCTACTGCTTGAAATAAATTTACTGGTATCATAGAATCCACATCACAAACCTTGTAAAGCTCCCTTGCAAGAGGTGGATTTTCCACTATTTGAATTCCATTTTCAGCCGCTATTTTTCTTATACGAAGCGCTAAATGATCTACGCCTTTAGCCAAAACTACAGGAGCTTTTTCCTTTTTCTTATCATAGCGAAGTGCTACTGCGTAGTGAGTAGGATTTGTGATAACGACATCAGCAGTAGGAATATTTTGCATCATCCTTTTACGCGCGGCTTGCATTTGAAGCTGTCTTATACGCCCCTTTACTCTTGGATCTCCTTCCATCTGCTTAAACTCATCTTTAACTTCTTGTTTGCTCATTCTAAGCCCTTTAAAATACTGAAAACGAACTATAAAAATATCTGCGATAGCTATGATCAAAAACAAAAGTAGCATAACTCCAGCTAAGATGAGCATTTTCTCTTTTAACCAAAATAGCTGGTTAAACATAGGAAAAAATATTGTATGAGGAAGCTCTTTTACAAATTGCAAGAAAAAGTAAAATGCCACTCCAAAAACGGCACTTACTTTTAGTATGATTTTGATAGAATCAACAAGTTTTTTAAGTGAAAATAAATTTGCTAAACCTTTTATAGGATTTATCTTACCAAAATTTGGCATCAAAGGCTCAGTTGTAAATAAAAATCCAAATTGCATTACATTTGAAAGAATTCCTGCTATCATGATAGAAACGGCAACTGGAAGTATGATGAGTATGACTTGAAGCATAGTATGGATAACTATTTTAAAAAATAGCTCTTTGGTAAGCTCTATACCAATCAAATTTTGATAATAAATATAAAGCTTGATAAGTCTCTCACCCATAAACGATAGCAAAAGCACAAGTGCGATTATACCGACTAAAAGCGTCACAAAACCGCTTGCGTCTTGCGATTTTGGGACATTACCTTTTTGTCTAGCGTCTTCTATCTTTTTACTGGTGGGCTCTTCTGTTTTTTCTTGATCGTCTGCCACGGCTATCTATAACTTACTATATCTTTTATATCGCGTCTGTATTTTTGGCTTATGGCATTTTTTCTATATCCAAAAGTAAGCACTAAAGCAACTCTTTTTTGTTTTGTATCTATACCTAAAACACCTTCTAGCTGATCACGCACAAAACCTTCAATAGGACAACTATCTATTCCTAAAAAAGCGGCTTGCATCATCATATTTTGCGCAGCCAAATAACACTGCGCCCTAGCCCAACCAAAAAGTTCTTTGTCGCTAGTGCCCTCGTTGTCTTTAAGCATATTTGCATATTTTTGTAAGTATGCTTTTTGTTCGTCTTCACTTTTATCTTTTCTACTACAGATTATGGATTTAGCATAGTCTGAACTAGCTCTTAGATCATCTATTTTAGCATATATTACTACAACTTTTGAGGCAGTAGTTATCTGAGCTTGGTTCCAGCATGCCTTCTTCAAATCTTGCAAAAGCTCTTTATCTTCAACTACTTCAAATTCCAACGGCTGCATACCCATAGAAGAAGGGGCTAGTCTGCCAGCCTCTAAAATATCATCAAAATCTGCACTGTTTATTTTTTTATTTTCATCAAAAACTTTACACGCATGACGAAAGTTTAAGGCTTCTTTGAAATTCATCTTAATCCTTTTAAATTAAATTTATTTTATGCTCTTTTTCTTTTGTTACCACGCCTATTATCTCAGCTTTTTCATAACCGGCATTTTTTAAATTCGTTAGTGCTCTATAAGCATCTTTTTGGGCTATACTTAAAATTAATCCGCCACTAGTTTGTGCGTCGCAAAGCAAGATATCTGGGCTTATTTGGCAAAATTTGGATATAAATTTAGCATTTTTGTAGCTACCTTCTGGTATAAGTCCAAGATCTGCGTATTTTCTTGCACTATTTAAGATAGGAACTAAATTTTGATATATATCAAAGCAAATATCATCTCTTAACATCTCGCTTAAATGCCCTAAAAAACCAAATCCAGTAACATCAGTAGCAGCATTTACCTTTATATCTTCTAATGCTTTAAGTGCATAAAAATTAAGCTGCGCCATTACATTTACTACTTCATAAGTCTCATCTATGCTTAAAAATCCACCTTTTAAAGCCGTGCTTAAGACACCACTTCCAAGAGGTTTGGTAAGTATCAGCAAATCACCTAATTTAGCCGTATTGTTCGCCCAAAAATCATTTGGATTTACGATGCCAGTTACGCTTAGGCCGTAAATATTTTCTACTGTTTCTATGCTATGTCCGCCGACTAAAACAGCGCCGCATTCGCTTATTTTATTTTTGCCTCCAAGCATAATCTCTTTTAAAATATCTCCGCTAAAATGACAACTATCAAAACCCACTATATTCATAGCCGTTATCGCTTTTGCACCCATAGCAAAGATATCGCTGAGCGAGTTTGCAGCTGCTATTTGTCCATATAAAAATGGATCATCGACCACCGGGGTAATAAAATCCAAAGTCTGAACGATAGCCGTATTAGCATCAAGCTTAAATACTCCTGCATCTTCATTGCTAGTTAGCGATGAAATGAGTCTAGGATCGCACCCGATTATGTCGCCGATACTCTGTGTTAGACCCAACGGGTCTAGTTTGGCTGCACAACCTGATGCTTTTATAAATTTAGTAAGATTTTTATTATTATAAACTAACTGTTTCATTTTCTAAAAGTATATTCATTATCTCAAAAGCATTGCTCATACTTCCTACTCCTAGTCTATCTACAAGCCCCATAGCTTCTAAACAACTACCACAACTCAAGATCTTGACGCCTAAGCTCTCTAACTCTTTTAAAGCGGCATAGCTAGGATGAGATCTACTAGTAGTCATCAAAACTGCTTCATTTACGCATACTATATACGCCGGTCTTTTACTAGCCTCTAAAGAATGAATAGAGCCTAAAAACTTAGCTAAAAGTCCTCTTCCAATAGGATCGCTTCCGACTTTATCTTCTTTTAAAAATAAAACTTTATCTTTAAATTTGATATCACAATTATAGTTTTGAACATTTTGGTCTATCAGCTCGTGAGTTTTTTTAAGAATAAGAGTATGATCGCCATCTTTTGAACTAACGCTAAACTCAAATTTATTTGTACTTAAAAATTTTTTAACATTTGTAAATGAAGCTTCACTATTTAGTAAAATCTCCAAATCATCGCCTATATTTAAATTCTCTATGCTATCTTTTGTCCTGATGATCGGCTCTGGACAATCTAAATTTCTACAATCTATTTTCACTATTTCTCCTTAAATTTTGTATATTCAAACCTTGAATCAATTATAACAAATTTTTATATCAATAACGATTAATAAAAATTAATTTCTCCTAGCGTACTCTTCATAGCCAAACTCACGCACGGTCTTTATCTCTCCATCTTTACATATCATAACTAAATTTGGAAGTTTTACGCCATTAAACGTACTATTTTTGACTATGGTGTAGTGAATTTGATCTTCAAAAATAACCCTATCGCCAACTTTGATCTCATTATCAAATTTAAAAATAGGATCGCCAGCAGCTGCTCCTATGACATCTCCTGCAAGACAAGTAGCGCCACCAAAACGATAAGCAAATTTACCATTACTGCTCTCACCACGCATTTTTGGGCGGTAAGGCATAAGAATGGTATCTGGCATATGACACTCAGCAGAAGCATCTATGATGCAAGTTTTTTCTTTGTTTTCTACGATATCAAGCACACTTGAGATCAAAAATCCGCACTGCCAACCTACTGCTTCGCCTGGTTCTATGAAAACCTCTACGCCATATTTTTTTCTAAATTTTTTTATAAGTTCTATGAGTAAATTTATATCGTATCCGCTTTTTGTAATGTGATGTCCGCCACCAAAATTTACCCATTTCATTTTTGGTATAAGATTTCCAAACTGTTCTTCAAATTTACATAAAACAAGCTCTAAACTTTTAGCACTCTCTTCACAAAGTGCATGGAAATGAAGTCCGTCGATACCATCTATATTTGCCTCATTAAAATTTGCTTTTGTTATACCAAGCCTTGAAAACTTAGCACAAGGATTATACATATCAACAGGGCTTGATGAGACTTCAGGGTTTATTCTTAGTCCTATACTTTTGCCACTTTTTATAGCTTTTACTTTAAATTTATCCCACTGCGAAAAACTGTTAAACACCACGTGATTAGATATACTTAAAATCTCATCTATATCATCATCGCTAAATGCTGGTGAGTAGGTATGTATCTCTTTAAATCCGTGGAATTTAGCGTATTTTGCCTCATGCAAACCGCTACAAGTCGCACCGCCAAGATACTTTGCGACCAACTCCATACCCCCGCTAAATGCAAAACCCTTTAAAGCACAAAGCACCTTTGCTCCGCTTTTTGTAGAAATATCTTTTAAAATTTGTAAATTTTTTTCAAGTTTAGCCTCTTCGCAGACATAAGCTGGAGTTTTTATCTCATCAAATTTCATATGCTCTCTTTTTTATTTTTGAAAGATTATACTAAAAAATATCTGAAATTTTGTAATGTTTTTGCGATAATAAATTTACAATATTAGTCTATTTTACAGACCAAAGTCAGCAGGTTTTCTTGTAAAATCAGAAGAAATTTGTTTGATATCATTTGTCTGTATGAGCCTTAAAACAGCCTCTTTGCAGTGAGCTAAGATCTCTTTTAGTGCTACTTTTTCTTCTTGAGCAAACTCACCTAAAACATAGCTGATAACTTCGCCTTTTGTGCGTCCTATACCTATGCGAACCCTATCATAATCATTTCCTATAAGACTATCTATAGATTTTATACCGTTGTGTCCGCCACTACTTCCACCATTTTTAAATCTTACACTTCCAAAAGGAATATCAAGATCATCGTGAATAACTATTATATGATCAGGTTTATAAAAATCGTTGATAGATTTGACACAAAGTCCGCTAGAATTCATAAAAGTAGTCGGTTTTGCAATGAGTTGTGAGCCTTTTTTAAAAAGCTCACCTTTGAATTTCGCAGAGCTAACATCGCTAAATCCGCCATCAAAAAGTAGCAGATCGGCTAACATAAAACCTACGTTATGGCGAGTATTTTCATACTCTTTACCTATATTTCCAAGCCCTACTACTAGAGTCATTATTTTGCTTTGATGACGCCTACTACAGCAACACGTCCAGCCTCAACTATACTAACGCCCTCAGGAACTTTAATATCACGAACAAGGATTGTGTTATCAACATCAAGCGGACTTACATCTATATCAAAACTATTTGGTAAATTTTTACCAGTACATTTAACAGTTAAACGTTTTTTAGATTGCAATAAAACGCCTTTATTTTTAAGACCGACTGGAGTTCCAAATACCTTAACAGGCACCATATATTTTGATACTTCATCATCAAGCACGACTTTTAGATCTACGTGTTTTAAAGCACTTGTTACTGGATGTTTTTGATAATCAACAACCACGACATTATAAGTTTTGCCACCAACATTTATAGGGAATTTCAAATCGCTTTTGCTTTTTACAGCTTTGATAAAATCATTTACTTTGAATGTAGCATTGATATTTTCAATACCTTTTGCGTAAATGTTAGCGATTAGATAACCATCTTTCCTAAGAGCTTTTGTACTTCTCTTATCTATACTCTCTCTAACGATACCTTCTAACATCGTATTTCCTTTTAAAATAAAATAGTCGTGGATTATATCTAAATTTAGTTAAATTTAGACTTAGTCTATAGGTTTTAGAGGTATGATATCATCTATCTCACAGCTTTTTGGCTCATCTTTGTCGCCCAAAGCTCTGTTAAGATCGGCATTTTTTAGCCTTAGTTCTAGATCATTTGAATTTGAAGCATTTTCTAATGCTTCTTTTTTGTCTATGATGCCTTTTTTATAAAGTTCTAGCAGATGAGCTTCAAATGTTTGCATGCCACTATTTCCACCAGACTCATTTATAGCATCATAAATTTCGTCGTCTCTTCCTTCTAAGATCATATTTGAAATTCTAGGACTTGAAAGCATAATCTCAAGTGCTGCTATCCTACCTTTGCCATCTAAAGTTTTGCAAAGTCTTTGACTGATTATGCCTTTTAAAACAGAAGCTAGTGAGAGCTTTATACGATTTTGTTCTTTTCCAGGAAACATTGCAACTATTCTATTTATAGTATCTTTTGCATCTACGGTGTGAAGAGTAGAAAGTACAAGGTGTCCTGTCTCAGCTGCGTGCATAGCTGTTTCTATGGTCTCAAGATCACGCATTTCACCGACTAAAATAATATCTGGATCTTCTCTCAAAGCACTTCTAAGAGCGTCAGCAAAATTTACCGTATCTTGCCCTACACTTCTTTGATTTATAATACAATTTTCATCTCTATAAACAAATTCAATAGGATCTTCTATCGTTATGATATGTGCTTTTCTATGCTTATTTATGTAGTTTATCATACTTGCTAAAGTCGTAGATTTTCCACTTCCAGTAGGTCCAGTAACTAGCACGATACCTCTATATACTTTTTTGCATATATCTTCAACAGCACTTGGAAGTTTAAGCTCTTCAAACGAAGGCAGATTTACCGGAATAGTTCTAAAAACAGCACTTACACCTTCCATTTGAAAAAAGATATTTACCCTAAACCTATAATCTTTATTTAATTTATAGGTAAAATCCACGCTCTTTTTTTCTACTAATTCACCAAACCTGCCACGAAGTAGTTCCTTAGCAAGAGTGAGTGCTTCTGAAGGATCTAAAACCCTTTCATTTTCTACTGGGATTATCTCGCCTTTGACTCTTTTTCTTATAACCCCACCAGCTTTTATATGAAGATCACTTCCTTTGGTATTTATGAGTTCTAAAAGATACTCATCTAGCTCTGCTTTTAGTTTAAAATCAAGCTCATTTATGTTTATATCATAATTCATAATGTTTTATCTTAGGTTTTTAAGTATCTCTTCAAAAGCATCGCAAAACGCTTTTAATCCATCATCAAGCAATGTTTTACAAATATCATCATAATCTATACCCGCATTTTTTGCATCTGCAAAGAATTTATCCAAAACACTATCTTCTAAAATCTCTTTTGGAGTGTGATCTGCTTTTATAAACGCTTTGATAGTATCAAGCGGAGCTGTGTTTATCGAATTTGGGTATAAAAGCTCTTTTATATAATAATCGCTTTCTAACTCGTTTCCTTTTACTCCAGTACTAGCAAATAAAGCTCTGACATTGCTAAGTCCTGCGTTTTGTATCATTTTATAAGCTTTTGCAGCATTATAAATACCATATTTTGACGTCTCTAAATTTGCCTCTTTTAGCTTGCTATCAAGCAATCTATCAAAACGGCTTACAAATATGCTTATAACGCCTTTTGGTAAAGGTGCTCCGGGAAATCTTTTAGAGTAAGCTTTGCTTCCTTGTTTAAAGGCTTCTAGGCATTCATTTACAGCAGATGTATTAAATATAAGAGTAGCATTTACGCTTATACCTTTTTTCATAAGCTCACTCATAGCCTCAAATCCAGCCTGAGTAGCAGGGACTTTTATCATCACGTTTGGCATTTTTATAGTGTTAAATAGCCTTTTTCCCTCTTTATAAGTTCCTTCGCTATCATCATATAAATTTGGATCAACTTCTAAACTCACAAAGCCATCATCGCCGTTTGCATAATTTTTAAGTAGCTTATTTGCAGCGTTTTTAATATCTGATGTAGCTAAAATTTCATAAAGCTCTTTTGGGCTTTTTCTCTTATAATCATTCTTCATCTCTTCATAAGCATTTGAAGAGCAAATAGCTGATTTAAAAATAGCAGGATTGCTTGTAGCTCCATTTATAGTAGAGTTTTGTATCAAATTTAAAAACTCGCCGTTTATAAAATCTCTTTCTAAAAAATCACACCAAAGTGAAAATTTAATATCTTTCATATGCATAAAACCTTTATAAAATTTGTCTGATTTCTCTTAGATCTTTTACATCTACTATGTGAGTTGCTGCTTTTTTAAGTATTTCGTTTGCGCAAAATGCTATACCAGTGCTTGCCTCTTTAAACATAGAAACGTCATTTGCTCCATCTCCTACGCAAGCCACTTCTTCGTCTTTTAAATTTAAAAACTGCTTTAAACGTGCTAACATTTTACCTTTTGAGTCACTAAACATCATCTCTCCGCCAACAGCTCCTGTAAGAATCCCGTTTTTGTGATGAAGTTCGTTTGCGAAGTTTATATCAAATCCAAGCTTAGCTTGTGCAACGTCAGTTGCGATATGAAAACCGCCACTAAATACAACCGTTTTTATATTTTTGGATTTTAGATAAGTTATGATCTCTTTTGCACCATTTATAAATGGTAAATTTGAAGCAATATGTGTAGCATCTTCAAGTTTTAAACCTTCTATAAATTTTACTCTTTTTACTAAACTTTCGTAAAAATCAAGCTCTCCAGCCATAGCTCTTTTTGTGATATCGCGAACTTCTTTATCTTTTCCAACTGCTTTTGAAAGGATGGTGATAGTCTCACCATCCATCAAAGTAGAATCAAAATCAAATACGCAAAGTTTGATCATCTAAAGCCTTAAAAATCACGTTTTAAAAGTGCTTCGACTTTTAATATAGTAAGGATATTATTGTCTCTTTTACCTATACCTTGGATCATTCCTTTATCTCTTGCTAAAGTCTCAGGTGGCTGATCTATGCGGTTTTTATTTATCCTAATAGCCTCTGTAAGCCTATCTATAACAAAGCCTGCAATATTATCATCATCTTTCATAACTATATAGCGTGTATTTGCAGTCATTTTTGTCGCTTCTAGATTAAATTTGATTCTCAAATCTATAAGTGGTATTACGCTACCTCTTAGATTAAACACGCCTAAAACATAGTCCGGAACACTAGGCACCCTAGTGTATTCTATAGGTTTTATTATCTCTTTTATATACAAAATAGGAATCGCAAATTCTTCCTCGCCAACTATAAAGCCAACAAGTTGCTCAACCTCTTCTTTATCTTTAGTAATAGGCTCTTCTATTTGTTGTCTCTGTTTTTGTAAAACTTCTTCTAATTTATCGCTCATTTTACTTTCCTTACATTAGCTTGATGTTTTTTCTAACAACATTTTCAAGGTATTCTGGAGAGTAAGGTTTTGTTATATACTCAGTCATACCAACTTCTACACCTCTTAAGCGATCGCTCTTACTGGTTCTACTAGTAACTGCTATGAGAGGTAAATTTCTATATTTAGAGTATTTTCTGATCTCTCCAGCTAGTGTATATCCGTCCATTCTTGGCATTTCTATATCTATTAATATAGCATCAAGTGCATGATCGCCTGATTTTACTAAATTTAACGCTTCAACGCCATTTGTCGCCTCTATAACCGTTATGCCTAGTGGTTCTAATGATTTTTGCATTATAGTTCTATCCATTTTCGAGTCATCGACTATAAGAACTTTATAATCACTAGGTTTTTCTTTCGTCGCAGCTTTAACAGTAGATTCTATGCTAGCTCTTATATCTATCTTGATCTCTTTTGCCATATCCATTATCATACCGACATCTACTATAAGCGTTACTTTTCCATCTCCTCTTATCGTACCGCCTGCTATTCCTCTGATATTTTGCAAATAATTTCCAAGCGATTTGATAACTATCTCTTCTTGACCTATCAAGTGATCAACGATGATGCCTAGCTTACTTTCAGCTACATTGATAACCACCACATAGGTTTGATCTCCACTTTCAAATACTTGCTTTACACCAAATAGATCGCTAAGTCTAACTAGGCTAAGCACCTCATCTCTAAGACGAAGAACGTTTTTACCTTCTATAGTATATATGTCTTCTACAGGTACTCTAACCGTCTCTTTGACACTTGCTAAAGGAATGGCATAAAACTCTTCTTGCGCACCTACTAGAAGCGATTGTATAATGGCTAGAGTTAGAGGTATTTTTAATTTGATTATAGTACCACGTCCTATCTCGCTATCTATATCTATGGTACCATTTAGCTTATCGATATTTGTTTTAACAACATCCATTCCTACGCCACGTCCGCTTACGTTTGTAACTTTTTTAGCCATAGAAAATCCAGGTTTAAACACTAGAGCATAAGCCTCTTTATCGCTCATAGCATCTGCTTCTCTCTCGGTAATAATACCACGCTCTACAGCTTTTGCTTTTAACGCTATAGGATCTATACCCTTACCATCATCAACTATTTCTATAACTATATGATTTCCCTCATTGTAAGCTTTTAGCTGGATAGTACCTTTTTCTGGTTTTCCTGCTTTAATCCTATCTTTAGGCTCCTCAACGCCGTGATCGCAAGAGTTTCTGATGATATGAACAAGCGGATCGCCTATCTCTTCAACAATAGACTTATCAAGCTCAGTCTCTTCACCGCTGATCTCTAGATCTATCTGCTTACCTAACTCACGGCTAAGGTCTCTTACCATTCTTGGGAATTTATTAAACACTTTAGCTATCGGAAGCATTCTTGTTTTCATAACAGCAAGCTGTATATCTGTGGTAACTAGACTTAAGCTTGAAACAACTTGATTTAACTCTTCAAGAAATTTCTCACCCTCATATCTCTCTTCTACATCATCATATATCTTAAGAAGTCTATTTTTACCTAAAACAAGCTCACCGATCAAATTCATAAGATTATCGAGTCTTTTTACCTCAACACGTATGGTCTGCTCCATAGCCGTGCCTCCGCTTTGAGCTACTTGATTAGCGGCCGGTTTTTCTTTAGATGACGGTGCTGGTTCAGGTTTTTTAGCTTCAGCAGGCTTTGCTTCTTGCTTTGGTTGTTCGTTTTTCTTATTTTCTTTTCTCGCTTTATCTTCGGCTTTTCTAACCTTTAAAAGTCTTTCTATCTCTGCTTCTACTTCTGCTTCGCTAAGATTATTTACATTTATATCCTCATCGTTAGATTCTTCTGATTCTTGCGGTGTGGCTTCTTCGTTTGCTTGTTCTTGGCTTTCTTCTTGCGGTGCGACTTCTTTGCTTGCTTGTTCTTGAGTGCTTTCTTCTTGCTTAGCAGGCATTTCATTGCCTTCGCTTATAGCAGTAAGCCTAGCGCAGATATCAGTGATATCTATACCAGCACTCGCATCACTACCATTGTCTCTGATGCTTTTTAATAGAGCTTTCATCATATCTACAGACTCAAGCACAACATCCATGATATCAGGAGTTATCTTTAAGTCTCCATGGCGTGCCTTATTTAAAACATCTTCCATGTGATGAGTAAGTTTTGTGAGTATATCAAAATTTAAAAAAGATGAACTTCCTTTAACAGTATGCGCAACACGAAATATACTATTTAAAAGCTCCAAATCTTCCGGATTCGCTTCAAGTTCTACTAGATCGTGATCAATCTGTTCAATAAGTTCAAACGCTTCAACTAAAAAGTCTTCGAGTATTTCTTGCATATCGTCCATAAATCACCTCTTATCCAAATATTTTTTATGAGCATCTATCACTTTTATGACCTCTTTGTAAAGCTGAGTAGCATTAAATTTAGTCAAGTATCCATCAGCTCCAGCCTCTTTTCCGTGCATTTCACTAAATTCATTGCTAAGAGACGAGTTGAAAATAATAGGAATATTTGAAAATCTATTATCTTCTTTTAGGCTAGCTGCAAAGTGAAAGCCATCCATTTGTGGCATCTCAATATCACTTATGATAACTCTTAGATTTTGATCTAAATCATCTTTATAAAGAGCGTAAAGATCATTTATCTTTTCTAACCCCTCTGCTCCGTCTTTTGCTTCAACAACCCTAAGCCCCATTTTCGTAAGAGCATCACCGACCAAACGTCTTGCAGTAAGACTATCATCTAACACCAAAGCTATACCGCTAAGTTGAGTCATCTCATCTACTTCCATTTCGATCTTTGGCTGATAAATTCCAAGTTCTTCAACTATGCTTTCTAAATCCAAGATCAAAAGAACTTCATCATTTTCTATCCTAGTTACGCCGGTTATCTTTGATTTATCAAGAGTACCATTTCCGACGCCGCCGCTAAAATTTGCCGGTTCAATATCTTTCCAGTTTATACGACGAATTCTTTTTGCTTCATGGACGATAAATCCTATAAATATATCGCTAAACTCAGCGATGATAACACGAGGTTTTAATATACTATCTTTTGGTTCGATTATATTCATCCATTTTGCTAAATTTATAACAGGGATAACCACACCGCGAAGGTCAAAAATACCTTCTATATAGTCTGGGACTCCCGGAAGTTCGGTAAGATTTGGCATTTTGATGATTTCTTTAACTTTGGCAACATTTACTCCGTAAATTCCTTCATAAACTCTATCTTTGCCTTGTTTAAATATACGAAAATCAACAAGTTCCATCTCATTCGAACCCGTTTTAAGAATATTATCATCAAACATTTGGGCTCCTTAAGATTTGAAATTTCATTTCATCTGTGTATTCTACTATAAAATACCTTTGCTCACACGCAAAACAAGGTAAATTTATATAAAATTTATCATCAAACTGCAAATTTACACCTTGATGATAGTGTCCTTCGATGATTTTTGGAGTTTGGTAGTTATAAATCTTAGCTCCAATAACAAACTCAAAATCAACTATTTTATAATCAAGTCGCTTTATAGCTTGAGCTGCTAAGATCAGCTTTGATATCTTAAATTTAAAAAATCTATCTATGAGATCCATTATCCATAAAAATGCTTTATTTCTCAAAAATCTAAGAGCCAAGCTCTCAAACGGCTTTAAAAAAATATCGCCGTGTGCTAAACTGACTTTTTGTCCAAATTTATCTGTAAAAATTTGAGGCTGAGCATAAATGTTAAACACTTCTATATTTGGGAAAATTTCAGCAAGATTATAATCATGATTTCCCTCGAAATAATAAATTTCCATCTCTTTACTGAGTTCGTTTAAAAGCTTAATTTGATCTTTAAAAAACTCTTTAGAATAAGTCGTATTTGAGAGATAATCAAACATATCTCCCATTATAAAAAGCTGTGGCGGCGTAGAGATGGCTTTATTTTTTAAAGATTTTAGAAAATTTAAAAAACCTTTTTTGTTTGCATTATCATGAGCATCGGCTATAAACAAAGCGCCGTCTAGAATTTCTCTCATATAGAGTCGCCGACTAAAGGAAGCCCCAAGCTTTCATCAAAACCAAACATCAAATTCGCATTTGCTAAGGCCTGAGATGAAGCGCCACGAAGAAGATTATCTATACTAGAATTTATCCAAATCTTGCCACCATTATTTATCGCAAAAATATCACAAAAATGTGTTCCGGCGACATCTTTGATACTAACAGGCTCACGCCTAATGCGTATAAATTTCTCATTTTTATAAAAATTTTCTAAAACGCTTATTAGGTCAATATCATTAAATTCAGGCTTTAAAATCCCATAGCTACTCACTAACATTCCACGAGTAAGCGGGATTAAATGTGGCACGAACATTACATCAATATTAGTATTATGAGCTAAATTTAGATGCTCTTTTATCTCATCGCTATGCCTGTGAGTAAGTGGCGAGTAGGCATTCATATTCTCATTTACGCTTACAAAATGGCTAGTTTGTTTTAGGCTCTTGCCCGCTCCGCTTAATCCGCTTTTTGCATCGATCATAACACCAAATTTAGGATCTAGCATATTGGCAAAAGGCAACAAACCCAAAAGCGAACAAGTAGGATAGCACCCTGGATTTGCTATTAAATTTGCGTTTTTAATCCTATCTCTATTTATCTCCACTAGCCCATAAACAGCGTCTTTTAGCCCATCTAAATCGATATGAGAGCAGTAATTTTTCTCATAATTTTCCTGGCTTACCCTATAATCAGCTGAGAGATCTACTATCTTTACGCCACTTTTTCTAAGTTTGCTAGCTAAACTCATAGCCTCTTTATGTGGCAAAGCCAAAAATACCAAATCGCATTTAGCTTTTATCTCATCAGCATTTGCCACCTCAATTGGCATATCGATCACGCCTTTTAAACTACTAAAGCTATCAGATAACTTCCCGCTACTACTAGCCCCAGCATAACAAAGCTCAAAATTTGGATGAGCCACCAGCATTTTAACTAACTCAAGCCCAGTATAACCACTAATTCCAACTATCCCTACATTTATTTTCATATTTAACCTTAACTAAATTTAATCGGTTTATAGCATACTGAAACTATCTCTATCTCACTTTTGCCATTTGGTAGGGTTAAAACCACCTCATCGCCCTCTTTTTTGCCTATTAGCTGCTTAGCAATTGGGGTAGATATTGAGATTAGCCCACGGCTAAGATCGCTCTCTGTTATACCTACAATCGTGTAAGTTGTCTCCACTTCGCTATCAATATCCATTATAGTTACAGTTGAGCCAAATTTAACCTTATCATGCTCATACTCGCTTGGGTCTATGACCTTTGCTCTACTTACTATATCGCTAAGCTCGGCTATGCGGTTTTCTATGAAGGCTTGCTTCTCTCTAGCGGCGTGATACTCGGCATTTTCTTTTAGGTCGCCGTGGCTTCTTGCTATATCTATCTCTTTTACTATTGCTGGTCTTTGGATTGTCTTTAGATCTTTTAATTCAGCCGTAATCTTCTCATAACCATAAATTGTCATTGGCTCAGTCATAAATTTTCCTTACAAATATTTAAATTTAGGATTTTATCCTATTTTATCTTAAAAGCATATCAGCCACGCCCTTTGCACTTCCGTGCTTTAAATATCCCCTAAGCTCATTACAAGCGTCTAAAAATTTAGCCCCATCATAGCTTTTATAGCTATTAAGTAAATTTTGTAACGTAACTTGCTCTTGGATTAACTCATCATGTAAAGGCTCTTTTCCCATAAAATCAAATATTATATTTGCAAGTCCTGCGTGTTTTAGCTTCACAAGCTTTCTAGCAAGCCATATATCAATCGCTTTTGCCTTATAGCAAAGCACAAAAGGCGTTCCTATAAGAGCCGCCTCAAGCGTAGCAGTGCCTGAGCAGATAAAGGCAAATTTACTTTGTAAAAGAGCTTTATGAGTATCAAAAACCACCTCAAACTCACTAATGTCACCATAAATTTCATCTATATCATCTTTTAAATTTGGCGGGATAACTAAGAGTTTTTTATGCTTTAGACTTAACGCAACTTCTTTATAAATAGGCATTAAGCGACTTATCTCACTCCTTCTAGAACCTGGCATAAATGCTATAACTTCGCTATTTAAAAGCTCTCTTTTTTGCACCTTTATCTCATCTAGCAAAGGATGACCTACATATACACTTTTACTATAATATCTCTCATCAAAAGGCAAAATAGAAGCTAGATTATCGCAGTATCTCTCCACCTTAGCCACTCGCCCACTTTTCCATGCCCAAACTTGTGGAAGTATGTAGTAGGTTATCTCACATTTTAAATTCGCCTCTTTTATCGCTTTTGCTAAAGGCAGATTAAAAGCTGGGCTATCAATTAGCAAAACCTTATCGCAAGTCTTAGCTAACTCCACCATCTGTTTTAACGCTCTTTTAGCCTTAAAAATCAGTGGTAAAATCTCCACAAACCCCATTGCGCTAAACTCTTTGCTATCATAAAGCACCTCGCCAAATTTCTTATCAAAAATCCCGCAAATCTCCACCCCGTCAAGATAAGCCAAAATCTCTTTAAGGTGTAGATTTGCCGAAGCTTCAAGGCAAGAAACTAAAATTTTCATAATTTCCCTTTTAAATTTAGCTCAAATTATAGCCAACAATTTAAAAATTGTAGGTAAAATTCATCAAAAAGGATATAAGTGAAAGAGATTTTAATAACAAACGATGATGGCTTTGAGGCAGCTGGGATACTAGCTTTGCGTGATACACTTAGCCAAATAGCTAATGTAGTAGTAGTCGCTCCAAGTAGCGAAAAATCAGCTTGTTCGCACTCCATTACTCTTACTCGCCCACTTAGATTTATTCAGCTTGATGATGGATTTTTCAAACTTGATGATGCTACGCCTAGTGATTGTATCTATCTTGCGCTTGAGACAATGTATAAAAATAAAAAGCCTGATCTTATAATAAGTGGGATAAATCACGGCGCAAATGTAGGCGAAGATATCACCTATTCAGGCACTTGCGGTGGCGCTATGGAGGGCACACTTCAAGGCATTTGCTCTATTGCGGTTTCGCAACTATATAAAAATGATAGTTTGGATAAATTTGGATTTAGCTTAGCTTGTGAAATTACCTTAGATTTAGTCAAAAATATCTTTGAAAATGGCTACCCATTAAGCGGTAGAGAGTTTTTAAATTTAAATATCCCCGCTGTCCCAAAAAGCGAGTATAAAGGGCTAAAAATCGTCCCAACTGGTCAGCAAAGCTACAACACAAACGCCCAAATCCATCGCAATCCAAGAGGGCTAGAGTATTACTGGCTGGGGACACCGGGGATTAGATATGCTGCTAATTTAGGCTATGAGTGCGATATATCGGTGCTTGATGAAAACTACGCTAGTCTAACGCCAATTAAGCTTGATATGACCGCTCATAAAAGCATAGAAACTATAAAAAAATGGATTTAAAATGGTTGATAGATTTACTAGAAGTCGCTGGATTTTTGGCGATAAATTTGAAAAACTCCAAAGCTCAAAGGTGCTAGTATGTGGCTGTGGTGGTGTAGGCGGTGTGTGTATCGATGCGCTTTATCGTAGTGGCGTAGGCAGTATCACGGCGATTGATTGCGATAAATTTGATATAACAAACCAAAATCGCCAAATAGGAAGCGACTTTTTAGGGGAGTTTAAAACTGATGTATTTGCTAGACTCTATCCTGGTATAAAAACGATGAATTTAAAGCTAACGCCTAGCGTGATAAGCGAATTTGATTTTAGCGAGTTTGACCTTATAATAGATTGTATCGATGATATCCCTGCCAAAGTAGCAATAGCCAAAATTTGCTCCAAAAGACTGCTTAGCTCAATGGGTGGCGCTAAAAGGCTAGATCCAACAAAAATAAAAGCCGCAAGTATCTGGAAAACTACAAATGATCCATTTGCTAGAAAAATACGATATGAGCTTAAAAAAGCTGGATTTAAGGGTGATTATAAGGTGGTATTCTCTACCGAAGCACCAAATTGCGTGAATTTAGGAAGTTTCATAGGTGTAACTGCTAGTTTTGGACTAAACTTAGCAAGCCTAGCTATAAAAAAGATCATAAATGCTTAATTTTTGGCAAAATTTTATGATTTTGCATAATCCGGTAAAAACAGAACCAAATTTGAGTAAAGTAGCAGGAAATAACGGCGAAAGCGAGTTTGCCGAGCTACTTGGGCAGATAAAACGAATTCGCGTATTTAAAAACAAACGCATAAAAGATAATGGCGCAGGTCTTCACGAAATAGATTTTATCGTGCTTGATGGTAAAAAAATTTATCTCATAGAAATCAAAAACTGGTCTGGAAGTGTCAGCGTAAATGAAGATGATCAATGGATACAAAATAGCAAACAAAAAAGTATAAATCACTCAAATCCACTCAAAAAACTACTTAGAAATACCTTATTTTTCGTTTCTCACTTAAGATCTCTTGGCTTTGATCTAAAAGGTTATGAAATATATCCGCAAGTTATTTTTATGAATAACTCTTTAAAACTCGCAAATGAGCTAAAAAACAGCATTTATATAAAAACAAGTAAAGATTTTGTAGCTATGCTAAACAGAAAAAATAGATTTTTAAAATTTAAAAAGCAAGTAGCGTTTGATGAAAAATTAGTAAATATCCTAAGCTCTCTAACAATATTTTCAAAACTATACTTATACGGCGGCGCTGAACTTTGCGGAAATATCAGGTACTTTGTGATAAATGGTAAAAGAACAAGATTGCCAAAACATTTTAGGGCAAATTGCTCTCTTAAATGGAACAGAAAAATTCCATTTAGCTTTTTAAGCTCACTGATAGGTAAAAAGAAAAAACTAAAGATAAAATCAAAAATATTTAAAGTAAAACCAAACGATAGCGTTGGATTTGTAGAAGTAGGAAAAAGTGGCGTTAAGCTCATAAAATTTGGAATAATCGAAAAAATAGTCAAAGACGACGAAGCTTAATGCAAATTTTTCAAAACACAGAGACTATAGCTTATCTGATTTTTAATAAATTTGTGGTTGAAAGCTTATAAATTTTTGAAGGTGGAAGCTCCTTAAAATCACCATCTAAAATAACATCCGCACTATTTTTTGCAAATTCTAAGTCAAATTTTTGCCCGTGAATATTCGCACTACTTGAATACGCCCAGCCTATTTCATCTAAAAATTTAGCATGATCGCAGTCTTTGACAACGCGAATAGCTTTTGAATTTGGATAAATAAAAGTCGTTTTTTTAGCACGTCTAACAAGGTTTTTAAACTTGCAAGGAACCCTAGTAAAGTTTTTTAACATTTCAAATTTGCTTACACAAATCAAGCAAGGCTGATTTAAAGGGCGATTTTTTAGCCTATTTAACTCTTCTAAGTTTTGGCTTAAAAATCCAGCCGTGGTATCAGTCTGAGCCAAATAAATCATAAAAGCTCTATCCTAGCTCCAAAATCAGCCACGCCCTTATAAACCGCACTCGTAACTATAGCGTTTATACCGGTTTTTGCGTATTCTTTGGCGTTTTTCTCATTGATTCCACCAGCTGCTAAGACTATGGCATCGGTGAAATTTGTATTTTTAAATTCAACCACTTTTTTTATATCATCTACGCTCATCTTATCGCACTGCACACCATCACTTCTAGCTTTTAAAGCCTTTAAGGCAAACTCTAAATCACTAGCTTCAACGATGATTTTTCTCTCACAAAGCTTCTTTTTAAATTTAGAGATATCAGATAAAAACTCATCTAAATTCCCATAAGCATTTGTGTGATTTTCAAAAAACAAAACACTATCGCTAAGCCCAAGCCTATGCACTTTTGCCCCGCCTTCAAGCGCAGCTTTTAAGCAGAGTTTTTTAGCAAAGGGAAAGACCTTTCTAGTGACTAAAACTTCGCATTTTGGACTAGCTTCTTTTACTATTTTTACTAGATTATTTGCGCTAGTTGCGATACCACAAGCATACTCAAGCAAATTTTGAATACTCTTATACACGGCATGAAGTTCGTTAAAATCGCCAATCACGCTTAAAACTTGAGCTCCACTTTTAACCCTTGTAGAGTTTGTAAAATCAGAATTAAACTCAAGCTCTCTTAGCCTACAAATCTGTTCTATCGCATCTAAAGAGCTAAGCACAATCTCGCCCCTTGAGAGCAAAGTTAGCTTAGCCTTAGCCATTACTTCCATAAGCTCAGTTGTAAGGTCATTAAAAGATATATCGCTATTTATAAGCTCTTCTAGCTCCAAACTACTAAATTTAACCATCTAAACGCCTATAAAGTTTGATTTATTAGCGTAATTTTATTTAAAAATTTTAAATCAGTAATTTTGTTTTTGAAAAACTCAATATTTTTATCAAGCTCTTTTTTTCTATTCATTGATATTTTGATAAATTCATTTTCTTTTTCAATTCCAACAAATTTTCTACCAAGCAAATTTGCTGCAATTCCTGTTGTGCTTGAACCGCTAAATGGATCAAAAACCAAGCTATCTTCATTAGTTGCCATCAAAATCAAACGCACTAAAAGTGCGAGTGGCTTTTGAGTTGGGTGTTTTCCACAACTTTTCTCCCAAGGTGCAATAGCTGGGAAACTCCACACATCCTTCATTTGTTTATTTTCATTGAGTTTTTTCATAACTTCATAATTAAAAATATGTTTGTGATTTTTGCTCTTTCTAGCCCAAATAATCTGCTCTGTTGAGTGAGTAAGATAGCGACAACTAAAATTTGGTGGTGGATTTGTCTTTTGCCAAGTGATGATATTTAGAATTTTATAATCTAATTTTTGTAAAGCTCTACCTATCGAAAATATATTATGATAAGTTCCACTAATCATAATGCTACCATTATTACTTAGTAAATCCTTAGCTAATTTTAGCCATTGAAAGTTAAAATCATCAATTTCATCTATATCGGTGCCTTTATCCCATTCTCCTTTATTTACACTTACTATTTGTCCGTTTTGGATACTAAGTCCATTATTTGAAAGAAAATAAGGTGGATCAGCAAAGATGAGATCAAATTTAGATTGAAATTTAGGTAAAATTTCAAAGCAATCACCTTGATAAAGATTAAATTTTCTATCTTCACTTAGAAATTCAAACATTTTTTACCTTATTTATAAAAATATCTAAATTTGATAAATTATAAATTTCTACACTATTATATGCTTCTTGAAGTTTGTTCCTTGCTTCAAGCCACCCTCGCCCGTCTGTGATCCAAACAAAATTAAAATTATTTTGTTTGAATATTTTCTGTGATAATTCTATATAAGCTCTAGCAACTTCATTTGGCTTAGAACCAGCACTATTGTAAAAATTTGTTTCTATTAAATATGTAACATTTTTATCTCTTATAATAAAATCAAATTTTTTAATATCTACACCTAAATTTATACCTAGATCACCAGCTTTTACTTGTTTATCAAATTTTATTTTATTATTTTGAAAAATATTAGATATCAATATCTCCATAGCCGTTCCACTACGATTTTTACGAGCATTTGTATCTAATCCAACCTCTATACCAAACACATAATCGCATAAATTTGTTATCTTGCCACTAGCAAAAATTTCTGCTAGTCCAGTTTGAATAAAAAAATCATATATTTTTTGTGGATTTTCGAAATAGGTATCTAATGGTATTAAATTCCCATCCATATCTAAAATATCTCTATTTTTATCTCTAACAGCAATCAACAAATTTAATATACTAAAACACTCTTTATTTTCACTAAAGAGAATATTAATAGCAGTTTTTAAATCTGATTTATTTAATAAAAAATTAAGCGTATTTAATTTAATTTCAATTTTTTGGATATTATCACTACACTTTTGAAAATTACAAAAATACGCCAAATTTTCGTTTGTTACTTGTAAAGAATTCATAAAGTCTGTAAATTTCGTGCTATTTACCATTATTTAAATACTCTTGCAAGCTTTTTACTTCTAAGGCTGCTTCATTTGCACTGATAGAGCTAGCGGCGACTAGAGCTGCGTTCATATTGGTAAAATATGGGATTTTAAATCTAAGCACCGCTTGGCGGATTTTCACAGCGTCGCTTGTGCTAGATTTGCTATCGCTAGTATTTACCGCTAGGGCTATATCGCCATTTTTTAGCCTGTCTTCGATATTTGGGCGACCTTCGCTGATTTTATAGACCATTTCACAAGGCACATTTGCAGCATTTAAAAATTTATATGTACCGCTAGTTGCAAGCACCATAAATCCTAAGCTAACAAATTCTTTGGCTAGTAAAACTCCACGCTCTTTATCAGTGTCAGCTAGGCTGATAAAGACTTTTCCACTGCTTGGAAGACTATTTTTGGCTGCGATCTGAGACTTGACAAAGCTTTTAGCAAAGCTATCACTTATGCCCATAACTTCGCCTGTGCTCTTCATCTCAGGACCTAAGATGAGATCAGCTCCACTAAGCTTATTAAATGGAAACACGCTCTCTTTTACGCATATATGAGAGCTAATACTAGGCTTATAAATGCTTCCGCTTTTGCTAACTACACCAAATTTATCATAAAATTTAAGTGCTTCAAGTAAATTTCCTTGCCACATAACTCTAGTTGCTACTTTTGCCATAGGAATTCCTGTAGCCTTGCTCACAAACGGCACAGTGCGACTAGCCCTTGGATTTACTTCTATGATATAAAGCTCGTTTTGATACACTGCAAATTGTATATTCATAAGCCCTACTACACCTAAATTTAGCGCGATATCTTTAGTACAAACCTCAACTTGACTTATGATATCTTTGCTTAAGTTTTGTGGTGGAAGTATGCTAGCACTATCGCCACTATGGATTCCTGCTTCTTCTATATGCTCCATAATAGCACCGATATATACATCTTTGCCATCACTTATCGCATCTACATCTAGCTCAGTAGCATCTTGTAAAAATTTATCTAAAAGCACAGGAGAGTTGTTGCTTACTTTTACAGCTTCATTCATATACTCTTTAAGCTCACTCTCACTATGGACTCTTCTCATAGCTCTACCACCTAAGACATAGCTAGGACGAACAAGAACTGGATAGCCTATAGCAGAAGCTTTTTGAACGGCTTCAGACTCGCTAGTTGCTGTATCATTTTGCGGCTGTTTTACGCCTATTTTGCTTATAAACTCACTAAATTTCTTTCTATCTTCTGCTATATCGATGACTCTAGCACTCGTGCCTATTATCTTAGAGCCTATCATTGTAAGGCGTTTTGAAAACTTAAGAGGAGTTTGACCACCAAAATGCACTATAACACCATCTGGTTTTTCACGCTCTATAACCGCTCTTAAATGTTCAAAATCTATCGGCTCAAAATACAAAATATCGCTAGTATCATAGTCTGTTGAGACGGTTTCTGGATTGCAGTTATACATTATAGTAGTGATGCCAAGGTCTTTTAGAGCATAACTAGCATGAACACAACAATAATCAAATTCTATGCCTTGACCTATTCTATTTGGACCACCGCCGATGATGAGAACTTTTTTATTGCTGTTATCTACTTTTAAATTTGGTAAATTTGGCGTGATATTTGTACTGCTATAAAGATATGGAGTAAGCGCTTTAAACTCACCGCTACAAGTATCGACTTCTTTGTATTCTAAATCTAGATTATGCTTCATTCTAGCGTAATATATATCGTTTTGGCTAAGCTCAAGATTATCTTTTTCATTTATAAGCTGAGCAAGCATCTTATCGCTAAATCCCCAAGTTTTGGCTTTTCTTAGAAGTTCTTTATTGTTTAAGATATCCATATCTACGCTTTTTTCAAATTCAGTTATCTCATAAATTTGATTTAAAAACCACGGATCTATTTTAGTTAGTTCATAAACTTCATCTACGCTTTTACCATTTCTAAAAGCTTGAGCTACATAAAGAATTCTCTTTTCATGTGCATTTCTAAGTCCAAATATGAGTTTTTCATCATCTAAATTTAGAAAATCAAATCCAGCATAGTTCTTTTCTAAAGAACAAAGAGCTTTTTGGATACTTTCTTTAAAGCTAGAACCTATCGCCATTACTTCGCCTACGCTTTTCATAGCAGTACCTAAGTAAGGGTTTGAGCCTGGAAATTTTTCAAATGTAAATCGTGGGATTTTAGTTACTATATAGTCGATTACAGGCTCAAAACTCGCCGGTGTGCCTGTTATATCGTTTTTTATCTCATCAAGAGTAAATCCCACAGCAAGCATAGTAGCGACTTTGGCTATCGGATATCCTGTAGCTTTTGACGCAAGAGCTGAGCTTCTGCTAACTCGTGGATTCATCTCGATCACTGTCATTCTGCCATTTTTTGGATTTATAGCAAACTGAACATTGCTTCCGCCTGTATCTACGCCTATCTCACGCAAGATTTTAAAGCTAGCGTCTCTCATATGCTGATACTCTTTATCTGTAAGCGTTAAAGCAGGAGCTATAGTGATACTATCTCCAGTATGCACACCCATAGGATCAAAGTTTTCTATAGAACAGACGATTATGCAGTTATCATTTCTATCTCTGATAACTTCCATCTCAAACTCTTTCCAGCCAAGCAAACTCTCTTCTATCAATATCTCACTTATAGGACTTGCATCAAGCCCCCCTTGAGCTAACTCACGAAAATCATCTATATTATAAGCCACGCCGCTACCCGCTCCCCCAAGAGTATAACTAGCTCTTATAATAAGTGGAAATCCTATGTCAGCAGCTGCATTTAAAGCCTCTTGCATATTATAAGCATACATTGATTTTGGAAGATCCATGCCTATTTTTAACATAGCTTCTTTAAATGCCACCCTATCTTCGCCTTTTTTGATGGCAGCCGGATTTGCACCTAGGAATTTAACATTTCCAAGCATATCTGCTTCATAAAGCTCCATAGCGACATTTAGTGCTACTTGACCACCCATAGTAGGCAAAATAGCATCAACGCTCTCTTTTTGTATAATGCGACTTATGCTCTCTTTGGTTATCGGCTCTATGTAAGTTGCATCCGCAAAATCAGGATCGGTCATTATGGTAGCTGGATTTGAATTTATAAGTACGACTCTATATCCTAACTCTTTTAATGTTTTTGCAGCTTGTGTTCCGCTATAGTCAAACTCACAAGCTTGACCGATAACTATAGGTCCGCTTCCTATAAGTAAAATTGTCTTGACATCTTCCCTTTTTGGCATTAATCTTCCTTTATAACAACATATAAATACGACGGAACCTCTATTTTATTATCCGGCTCAACTATAACACTTTTATACAGATCTTCTTCATTTACACTTATGACTTTTCCTACTGGAATACCTCCGAAAAATATACCATCTAACCCCGTAGTATAAACCATATCTCCAGGCTTAGGATTTAGCCATCTAGATATGTATTTTATAACTATATTTTTATTATTTCCTTTTGCGATACCAGCTATTTTATTATTTCCTATATATACGGAAAATATCGAATTTGGATCAGTCTGCAAAAGCCCTTGTGGGGTGCCGTCTTTATTTACAATGATACCAGCAGTCTTTCCTCTATATATCAACCCATAAATTTTATCCGGATCAAAATCTTTGAAATCCAACCAAACTTTATCATAATCGCCTATATTTACATAAGATAACGCTCTTATTTGTTTGATTTTTGGTGAGTATTGCTCCACGCTTCTATCGCTTAATATATTGTTTAGTTCGTATGCAAAAGTCGATAGCAATGCGGCTGATTTTTCTAGTTCCGCATTTTGAGCCCTTAAAGCTCTGATCTCTTCAACTTGACGAAAGTGTTCGTTTATTTTATTTTTTACTAAATTTATAAAATTATCATAAAAACCTATTGAAGAATTTGTGCTATTTACAAAAACAGATCTCACATTTTCACTAAAATATATAGAGAATAAAACAAAAAAACCGATAACTAAAATAAATTTTATCTTATTCTTCATTCATAAGTTGCTGAAGTAAGCCTATCTCCTCTAAAGCTTTTCCTGTTCCTTTAGCTACTGCTAAAAGTGGCTCGTCTGCGACATAGACCGGAAGTTTTACCACATCTGCAAGATATTTATCTAGCCCACGTATCAAGGCTCCACCTCCGGTTAATACGACGCCTCGCTCTACTATGTCACCTGCTAAATCAGGCGGCATCATCTCTAAAACCGTTTTTAAAGCATCGGCTATCTCTTTTAGTGGCTCTCTCATAGCTTCTCTTACATCTTCGCTAGTAAGCTCTATCCTACTTAAAAGTCCGCCTACTTGATCTCTTCCTTTTACTACTATAGAAAGCTCTTTTGGAAGTTGGATAGCAGAGCCTATTTTGATCTTTATCTCTTCTCCGGTTCTCTCTCCGATCAATAAATTATACTTTTCTTTTATGTAATTAACTATGCTAGAATCAAGTTTATCCCCGGCAGTTCTTACAGACTTACTGATGACAAGACCGCCTAAAGATACAACTCCTATCTCAGTAGTACCACCACCGATATCTACTACAAGGCTACCTTGAGGCTCACGTATAGGTAAATTTGCTCCGATAGCTGCGGCCATAGGTTCTTCTATCAAAAATACCTCTCTTGCTCCTGCGCTTAAAGCACTCTCACGAACAGCCTTTCTCTCTACTTGAGTAAGACCATAAGGTACAGAGATGATAATCCTAGGACGCAAAAAGCTTTTTCTTTTATGAGTTTTTTCTATAAAATACCTAATCATTTTTTCAGTCATATCAAAATCAGCTATCACACCATCTCTCATAGGACGGATAGCTTCTATATCACCCGGAGTTTTGCCAACCATTTCTTTAGCATCATGTCCAACTGCTAAAATCTTTTGTTTTCCATATTTTTCTCTTTGAACTGCAACAACGCTTGGCTCATTTATAACAATGCCTTTGTCTTTTACAAGTACAAGAGTATTTGCAGTACCAAGATCTATTCCCATATCGCTTGAAAAAAATCCAATAATTTGATCTAATATCATAATCGTCCTTTTAAATTTGTGTTTTTATTAGCAGTGGTTTGTCTTTACCCAAGACTACGTCTTTTGATATCACGACATCATAGCCTTTGAGTTCTGGAAGGTCAAACATAATATCAGTCATCATCTCTTCCATAATGCTTCTAAGTCCCCTAGCGCCTGTTTTTCGCTTGATAGCTAGTTCTGCTACTGCGCGAACGGCGTCATCATCGAATTTAAGATTTGCACCATCTATCGAAAATAGTTTTTGGTATTGCTTTAAAAGTGCGTTTTTTGGCTTAGTTAAAATTTGAACCATATCATCTATGGTTATCTCATTTAAAGTTGCAATCGCGTGCAAACGTCCTATAAGCTCTGGAATTAGTCCAAAATGAACTAAATCGTCTGGTTCAACTAAATTTATCAAATTTATCTTATCATTACGACCCCGTTTTTCTTGTCCAAAGCCAAGCACATTATTACCGATCCTTCGCTCTATGATGCCCTCTAATCCATCAAACGCTCCTCCACAAACAAACAGGATATTTGTAGTATCTATCTGGATAAATTCTTGATTTGGGTGCTTTCTACCGCCTTTTGGTGGGATATTTACTTGACTTCCTTCTATGATCTTAAGAAGTGCTTGTTGAACGCCCTCGCCACTTACATCACGAGTAATAGAGCGATTTTCGCCCATTCTAGCTATCTTATCTACTTCATCGACAAAAACTATACCTTGTTGCGCCCTTGTTACATCGCCATCAGCTGCTTGCAAAAGCTTCGTAAGTATATTTTCAACATCTTCTCCGACATATCCCGCTTCTGTTAAACTAGTAGCATCACAAATCGCTATAGGAACATCTAAAAACCTTGCTAAAGTCTGAGCCATAAGCGTTTTACCGCTTCCAGTAGGACCAATAAGCAAGATATTTGATTTTGATATTTCTGTATCGTCATTAGCATCTGTTTGTTTAAAAATTCTTTTATAATGATTATAAACACCTACGCTAAAAACTTTTTTGGCTTTTTCTTGACCTATCACATAGCTATCTAAAACTTCTTTTAAAAGTTTTGGGGTTATATCTTTATAATTTTTATTTGTATCTTTGCTGGTATAGTCGCTTTCTTCTCCGTGTATAGCAGCCCAGCCCGCGTCTATACAATACTCGCATATAAAAGCACTATCGGTTTCATTTGCTAAAAGCTTTCTATCGCTTCCTTCGCTTTCTCCGCAAAAACTACACTTTCTAGCCATTAATCTTTTCCTTTTTCAAGCGGTATTCCCCTTTTTGTATTGATTATAAATTCACACATTTTTTTTGCATATTCATTCGGATTTGAGCTCAAAAGCTCCATAGCTCTATCTTTCAAGCCTCCACCACTTCTAAATAAAAATTTATAAGCTTTATTTATCTCTTCAACAATCTCTTTATCAAATCTACGACGAATTCCTACTAAATTTAAACTTCTTATATAAGCCCTATTTCCTTCTGCCAAACAAAATGGTACTATGTCTTGAGATAAGGCAGAAGCACCTGCTATCATACAACTTTCGCCTATCTTTACAAACTGATGTACTGGCGTAAGTCCGCCGATAACGACGTGGTCATCTACTTCGACATGTCCGGCTAGAGTTACGTTATTTGCTAAAATTATATTATCTTTAAGTATGCAATCATGTGCGATATGAACGTATGCCATTATAAAAGCATTATCGCCGATCCTAGTAAAACCATCACCTTTTTTTGTTCCTGAGTTGATAGTACAAAACTCGCGGATAGTAGCATTTGAACCTATCCTAACACCGCCTAGATCTTTGGGCGAGTAACTTACATCTTGAGGTATATCGCCTACGATAGCATAGCTATAAATTTTACTTTTACTTCCTATATGCGTATCTCCGACTATTCTAGCGCCTTGTTTTACCACGACTTCATCGCCCAAAACCGCGTCTTTGCTTATAAACGCGTAAGGCTCTACCACGCAACCATCACCTAAAATCGCACCGTCTTGCACGACTGCTGTTTTGTGGATATTATTCATGAAAACCAGTCTTATTTATCGACTATCATAGCTTTTAGCTCGGCCTCAGCTACTAACTTATCATCTACATAAGCTTGACCGTCTAAAACCCAGATATTTCCTTTGTGTTTTAAAACCTCCAAACGATACTCTAGTCTATCTCCTGGACGAACCGGATTTCTAAATTTAGCCCTATCTATGCTCATAAAATATACTACTTTATTTTCTATGCTCATACTGCTTGTATCTTCTACGCTTTTAAATGCTAGAATTCCACCTGCTTGAGCCATACCTTCTATTATCATAACGCCCGGATATATAGGATGTCCTGGAAAATGACCTTGAAAAATTTGCTCTCCTATGGTCACGTTTTTATATGCTTTTACACTTTTGCCCACTTCTAGTTCGCAAACTCTATCTATCAGCAAAAACGGATATCTGTGCGGTAAAATTTTTTGGATTTCGACTACGTCTATCATAAATACGCCCTTCATTGATATAAACTCTGAATTTTATCAAAAATTAGCAAATAGTTATATAAAACGAAGTGTAAAATAGATAAAAAAATGAAAAATTTATATATGTTTTATATTTAAATTTGTCGTGTTATGTAAATTTTAAAATCACACAAGTAGTATTTTAAATTTGAATATTTTTTAAATTTTGTAGGATTAGGCAAGTGATCTGGAGAAATATTCTATCCTAAATTTAAATAATAGGTTATAATATATCCATATAAAATCCAAATTATAAGGGGAGAAAATAAATATGAATAATGAAGATAGAAGAGATTTCATCAAAAAAACAGCTACGATAACTGCTGCAGTAGCGCTTGGCGGAGCATCAAATGTATTTGGTGCGCAAAACTGGGATAGTTCAAAAGCAGGTGTAAAATCTCGCGGATGGGCTGCTTTTGATGAAACGGGAATTCTAAGACCTTGGGAATTTACAAGGCGACCACTAGGAGATGATGATATACTTATAGATATCAAATTTGCTAGTATTTGTCACTCAGACATTCATCAGATGAAAGGCGACTGGGGTAAGCAAGTCTATCCACAAGTCCCTGGCCACGAGATAGTAGGTATCGTTAGAGAAATAGGCAAAAATGTTACTAAATTTAAAGTCGGCGACAGAGCAGGAGTGGGCTGCATGGTAGATACGGATCTAAACAAATGTAAAAACGGCGGCGAGCAGTACTGCAAAGATACTATCTTTACCTACGGATATCTAGACAAAAGAGAGCCTACTACCATAAGTCAAGGTGGTTACTCTACAAATTTAGTCGTAAATGCTCACTTTGCGGTACATATCCCTGAAAACATCAGCTTCGAGCAAGCAGCGCCGCTACTTTGTGCAGGAGTGGCAACATACTCACCACTTATGAAATACAAGATAAAAAAAGGCGACAAAGTCGGCGTAGCTGGTATCGGAGGACTTGGACATATGGCTGTTAAGTTAGCCATTAGCAAAGGCGCCGAAGTCATCGCATTTACAACTACTGCAGACAAAGTAAAAGACATACTAAGTTTTGGCGCAAAAGAAGTAGTAGTCGTAGATAATATCTCAAAACTAGAAGCTTATAATCAAAAATTAGATTATATGATAAGCACTATCCCAGCGCAATTTGACATCGCAGCTTACGCTAGTTGCGTAAAACCATTTGGGACATTTACTCAAGTAGGAATGCCACCTAAATTTGAGCTAACATTGCAAAACCTAGGATTAGCCGCTACTAGAGTAAATTTCACAGCTTCGCTCATCGGCGATATGCGTGAAACGCAAGATGTCGTGGATTACTGCGCTAAAAACAAGATATATCCAAATATAGAGATCATAGATGCAAAAGAGATAAATGGCGCGTGGAAAAAAGTGCTAAACAAAGAAGCTAGATATAGATATGTGATTGACTCAGCTACTATATAGATAGGAATTTATGATTTTAAACTCACTTTCAAAAAAGACTAACGCATAAAGCCAAATTTGGCTTTATGAAATTTAAAAATCAACACAAATTTAAATCCAAAAAATAGCAAGGACAATAATGAATGAACGAATAAATCCAAAATGGGGCGCTGTGTGGGCGATGAGTTTAGGCGCTTTTGTGCTAGTTGCGTCTGAGTTTATGCCAGTTAGCTTACTCACCCTAGTAGCGAGCGATCTATCTATAACAAACGGAGAAGCAGGTCAGAGCATATCTGTATCTGGAGTTTTTGCTCTCATTACCGCACTATTTTTGACCTCAGTAGCAGGCAAGATAGATAGAAAAAGCATACTTTTGTTTTTTAGTGTTTTGATGGAAATATCAGGAGTGATAGTCGCATTTGCGCCAAACGGACTTACGCTGATGATAGGCAGAGCCTTGCTAGGGGTGTGCGTGGGTGGATTTTGGTCGATGAGTGCGGCTACTGTTATGAGGCTAGTGCCACAGATCTCAGTGCCAAAAGCTCTAGCCATACTAAATGGCGGCAATGCGCTATCTACGCTCATCGCAGCGCCTTTGGGCAGCTTTCTTGGAGAGATTATCGGTTGGAGAGGGGCGTTTTTTACCATAGTTCCACTAGCTTTGGTGACTTTTTTATGGTTATATAAAAGCATGCCAAATCTACCCACCACGCACAAAGATGGTCATAGACCACGGCTAGGAAGTGTTTTTAGCCTATTAAAAGAGCTTAAAATATCTCTTGGAATGCTTGGCGTTACGCTATTTTTTATGGGACAATTCACACTTTTTACCTATCTTAGACCATTTTTAGAGATGCAAACAAAAGTAGATGCTTTCACGCTCTCAGCTATACTTCTTTTTATGGGAGCTTGTGGATTAGGCGGAACATTTATCATAGGCAATATTCTAAAAACCAGGCTTTTTAGTTTGCTTGTTTTGATACCGATATTTATGTCTATCGTATCTATTTTGCTGATATGCTTTGCAAATTCACTTCTAGCGATGTTTATTTTACTAGGATTTTGGGGGCTTTTAGGCACATCAGCTCCTGTGGCTTGGTGGACTTGGGTAAGCAAAGTAGCGCCCTCAAGGGCCGAAGCAGCAGGCGGACTTATGGTAGCAGTAGTCCAGCTAGCCATAGCTTTTGGGGCTAGTTTTGGTGGCGCAATTTTTGATAGTTTTGGCTATAAGCTAACTTTTATAGCAAGTGCTTTTATACTAGTACTTTCAAGCCTAGTTTCTTTTATGGCTTATAAATACTCTAAAAGATAAATTTATCGTTTCAAATTTGGATTACAAATTTAAAGACATAAAATCGCTTTACAAAGAGCATCTAAAAGCCAAATTCAAATTTGGCTTTTTCAAATTTAAATCAAATTTAATTTTAATTCAAATTTAAACCCAAAAATCAAATAAATACAGATAAAAATATGAGTGTCAAAACGGCTAAAATTTAGCCGTTTTCAAAGGTCGCAAAACTAACTTCAACCTAAGCTTATCGTTTTAAATCAATTTTTGAGCCATTTAAAACATTGTGTTGTTGTTTTGGCTTTTTTCAGGGATGTCTTGGATGATGTCCCAGTGCTCTACTATCTTGCCATCTTTAAGGCGGAAAATATCCATAGCCGCTTGTCCCCTGTCATCAGCATTTAGCTTGATATGGTTGTGGATAAAGACCAAATCGCCATCTGCGCCGATATGCTTAATCTGTGCGCTGCTATTTGGAAATTCTTTGAAAAAGCTGCTTATACCATCTTTAAACGCACTTCTGCCATCTTTGAAATCTGGATTGTGTTGAATGTATTTTTCATCGACAATTTCATCTATAACAGAAATTTTGTGTTCGTTAAAAACAGCATTCCAGAAATTTTGAACTAAAATTTTGTTTTTAGCAGCATTAAGCTGGGAACTTGCTAAAGGCGCTGCTCCCATCTTGCCATGCATATCTATCTCAGACGCAGTAGCTATGCAAACTATAGCGATAAAACAAAGAATAAATTTTTTCATTTTTGTCCTTTTTGGTTGATTTTTAAAGACGGGATTATATTAAATTTAATTAAATAATGTCAAACATAAAAGCGCAATTTTATGCTTTAAATAATTTAAATTTATGGGTTAAATATCGGTTTTAGCGTGGTTTTATTAGATTTGGTCTTGGTAGAAACTTTTTGGAATTACAAGATTTTTGAAATGGTTTTGTTGATTATGAAATTCAAAAAAAGTATAAAAAATCAATCTAAATTTTATAAAACATAACTCCAGCTAGATCAAATTCTTTTGCTTCACCATTACTAAGCAAGATATCTAAATTTGCTTTTGAGCTAGGCGAGAAATTGTTCTCTATGTCAAATTTGCTTTGTGGTCTTAGTTTTAGAAGTTTTCTTAGCTCATCAAGGCTAAAATCGAGCTTTTCTCCAAGTGCTTTTTTTGTAGCTACGCAAACTTTAGACGCCGTTATCAGACTAGAAAGCTTGTATAATAAATCACTTGAAACACCTTTGACATCGTGCGCAGGCGGTCTATCGATGCTACTTATATCTACTCTATCAGGACGGATACTTTCGTAAGCTTTATTTAAAGCTTTAAACTCACTCTCATTGTCGTTAAAACCACTTACTACAAGGACTTCTAAGATGAGTTTTCCTCTGAATTTATCTCTAAATTCGCTCATCTTTTCTACTATCAAGTCGGTGCTATAGTTTTTTATAGCTCTGTCTATTTTCCTAAAAGTCTTTTGGACAACACTATCAAGGCTAAATTTGACTATATCTAAATCTAAGAGCGCATCAAATTTATCACTATGCAAGACTGCAGTTCCATTGCTTAAAATAAGTGTTTTTTGTGTAGTTTTAATGGCGTTTAGCTCTTTTATAAGCTCTTTTAAATTTGGATAAAGGCTCGGCTCTCCGTTTGCAGTAAGCGTGATAACATCTACGTTTGGAAACTCTTTTAAAGCTTCTTTTAGCTCACTTATGATGTCTTTTACTAAAGGTGGTTCTTCTATCATAGAAACGACTTTTGCACGGCTTAACTCACAATAAACACAGTCGAAATTACAGCACTTTTTAAATGGGCTTAAGTCGATCCCAAGCGAACTGCCAAACCTCCTGCTACTCACTGGGCCAAATATATATTTGTATGATTTTTTAGGATAGCTCATTTGCAATATTTTGCCGATTTTTCTTGAACTAATTTTATGAAGTACTTTGCGTTTTCAACAGGAACATCAGGAAGTATGCCATGACCTAAGTTGAAAATATGCCTTGATCCACGCATAATGCTTAATATCTCACTTACGCCCTCATCTATAGCGTCTTTATTATAAAGCCTTGTTGGTTCCATATTTCCTTGTAAAACATAGTTTTTACCAAGTATCTCTTTAGCATTTTTAAGTGGCGTACTCCAATCCACGCCAAATACGTCAAATTTACCTGTTATCTTACTCAAAAATCCACTGATCCCTTTTGGAAATACGATAACTGCGATATGTGCATAGCGCTCTTTTAAGAAATCTACTATCTCGTTTATATAGCTAAATCCAAACTCCATATACGCACTCTCTTCTAACGCACTAGCCCAGCTATCGAAAATCTGCACCGCATCTACTCCGGCTTTTATCTGTTCTTCAAGGTAAAGCTTTAGAGCATTCGTAACCTTACGAAGTATGGCGTGAAGAAGTTGTGGATTGTCATAAACCATCTTTTTACTGATGTTATAAGTCTTTGTGCTACCACCTTCTATCATATATGTAGCTATCGTCCATGGAGCACCACAAAATCCTATGAGAGCCTTATCCTTAGCTAGTTTATCTCTAGTCAGCTTTATAGTATCATATACATAATCTAAATTCTTTATAGCTTTTTCGGTGCTTAGTTTATCAAGATCTTCCATAGATTTTATAGGATTTTCAAACACAGGGCCTTCACCTTTTACAAATTTAAGATCCATACCCATTTCAAGAGGAACAACCAAAATATCACTAAACATTATAGCAGCATCAACGCCCAAAATATCTACTGGTTGAAGCGTTACTTCACTAGCTTTTTTATAGTCTTTGCATAAAGATAAAAAGTCGCCTGCTTGCTCTCTTACTTTCATATATTCTGGCAGATAACGTCCTGCTTGTCTCATCATCCATACCGGAGTATAGTCTGTGTGCTTTCCAAAACATGCATCTATAAATATCATTTTAAATCCTTAATGAGTTGAACTTTTATGTAAAAAATATAATCCCAAGCAAAGCGCTAGTATAGAAACTGCTAAATACGCCATCTCAAGCGGAGTAGTAAATTTAGCGTGCAATACTCTTTGAAAAAAATTTACAACCAAAACCATAACGATAACTTTACCTATTTTATCTTTTAGCTGATCTAAACTATGGACTTCTAAAACTCTAGCTTGTCTTGTGTTTTTTATGCCATCTATCTCGCTGATAAAAAGCTCATAAATTCCAAAACTAAATATAAAAAACACCAAAGCCATAAGATAAAGATCAATCGCCCCTATGATAAGCCCTACGGCATCACTGTGTAAATCTATGCTATGATCGCCTAAAACTAGGTATTGCCACGCTTGAAGCATAACTTTGATGATATCATAGCTTGCTACCATAAACATAACAAACGAGCCAATAAGCCCAAAAACGACTGGCAAAATCGTTACAAATCTTGAATTCCAAAGTAATTTTTCAAAAATTTTTTCCAGCATTAAAATCCTCATATATTTTTTAGCGTGGCATTGTATAAAAATAAATTAAATATTTTTTAAGACAAGCGACAAGAAGCTAGGGCTTAAACCCCGGCTTCTTGTAGTTCGCACCATTTTTGTGCGATTCTTACTGCATTTGTAGCTGCTCCTACTCGTATTTGATCAGCCACGCACCAAAGATGTAAAATATTATCTTGATAGTTATCTTTTCTGATACGTCCAACATAGGTCTCATTTGTATCGCTAGCGTGGATTGGCATAGGATATAGATCGTGCACAGGATCGTCTTGAACCACTACGCTTGGCGCATTTTTTAAAACCTCTACTGCTTTAGCTACATTTACGTCTTTTTCAAAATGTATAGTTATACTCTCACTATGACTTCTAAGAACAGGAACACGAACGCAAGTAGCACTTACTTCCATATTTTTATGTAATATTTTTTGTGTTTCATTGACCATTTTCATCTCTTCTTTTGTATAGTCGTTGTCTAAAAACACATCGATATGAGGTATTACATTTAACGCGATTTGATGTTTAAATGCTTTTGGTTCGCACTCGTCTAGTTTAAACTCAAAAAACTTTTGCATCTGATAGACTAGCTCTTCCATGCCTTTTTTACCAGCGCCACTAGTAGCTTGATACGTACTCACATCTACTCTTTTTATACCAAATGTATCATCAAGCGGTTTTAGCACTTGAACCATTTGTATGGTTGAACAGTTTGGATTTGCTATGATGCCTTTTACATTCCACTTAGTTATATCCTCAGGATTGCACTCAGGAACTACCAAAGGAACATCAGGATCCATTCTAAAATGGCTAGTATTGTCTATGACGACAGCTCCACTAGCAGCAGCTAAAGGAGCAAAATGAGCTGAAATACTTCCACCTGCACTAAAAAATGCGATATCTATCTCGTGTTCTTCAAAAACGCTATCTGTTAGCTCAAGAATAGTATAGTTTTTCCCCCTAAATTCGATACTTTCTCCAGCACTTCTGCTACTTGCTAGAGGCAAAATGCTACTAACTGGGAAATTCATCTCGTCTAAAACCCTAAATATATCTTCGCCGACTGCGCCTGTAGCGCCGACTACGGCTATTTTGTATTTTCTCATTAACTCTACCTTAATGCAAATTTAATGGCTTATTCTATCTAAATTTAACTTAAATTTATAAATTTTCTAAAGTCGTAATTACTTTGCTTTAAAGTTTAAATTCATATAGGCTAAAAATTAATCAAGATCTGTGAAATTTGATAATTTCTTAAGTTTATAAGTGTTACCATTGCACATAACTTTATATAAAAGTATATAAAGCAAATTTTCTTAAGGAGAAACAAATGAAAAAAGGTTTTACAATGATCGAACTTGTGTTCGTTATCGTTATTTTAGGTATTTTGGCGAGCCTTGCAGTGCCAAAACTAGCAGCTACAAGAGATGATGCTGAAGCAGCAAAAGCAGCAGTAGAGATGAAAGATGTAATTACTCAATTTACAGCTTATTACACTGTAAATGGAACTTTCAAACCTACTGATAGCACAACAACTACTAGTGCTACTAATACAAACGGCACTATCAGCGAAGATGATATGAAAAAGATATCTCCTACTTATGAACAAGCTACAAAAAAAACAGGAAATAACTGGACAAAATGTGTTAAATTTACTCTAAACGATGGAAGTAATGCTAATCCTGCAAACATAAAAGTCGCAAAAGCTGATAGTAATGCCGATTCATCATTTTGTTCAGCAGTTAGAGGAACTCAAGCATTTAAAGACTGGAGCAAATATGGTATCCAAGTAGGTGGTTCTAGTATATTTAAAGAAGAACCACAAAAAAAGAATTAAAAAATAACGATAAAAGTCTCTCTCTATGGAGGGAGGCTTAGTTTTTACATTATTTACCCATATTTCTCAACGCTAGATTATCAAATTTTGGATATCTAAAATAAGGACAAAATATGAAAAAAGCTTTTACTATGATAGAGCTTGTATTTGTTATAGTGATTATAGCTATCTTAGCAAGTCTTGCGTTACCAAAACTAGTTTTAACTGCAACCGACGCGAAAGCAACTAGCCAAGCAGGGACTTTAAAAGATGTTTTAATACAGCTAAAAACATACTACATAGCCAACGGCAATCTTATAGATTTCAAAACAAAAGGTCAAACACAATGGCAAGAAGCCATATTAGAAATGTCGCCACAATACAAACTATCACTTGAACAAAATCAACAAGATCCAACGAAAGAAGAGTGGATAAAATGTGTAGAGTTATGGCCTACTGGCAACCAAAACGCACAAGGGACAAATAAAGCTTCAAGAGCTTATGTCCATGTAAAAGCCACTAGCGACAACAGCTCTTTTTGCAAAGTTTTTAGAAATCTAGAAGCAGTTAGCAAATGGATATCATACGGAAATAATGGTGTTTCTATGGCAGATTCAAATATATTTTCTGATGGTAGCTGGACAGAAGATACAAATAGATAGCATACAAGCAAGATAAAAAGGCACAAATTACGCCTTTTTATCGCTAATTCTCATCTGCTTATTGATCTTTAAATTCCATTTTTAAATTTTTAGCCAAGCTCTTAAAGTTTTTTAAAGTGCCTTAAATTATTTCAAACAATTTTCAAAAATAACGATTAATTTTATCGCTTTAAAAATCGTCTTTGTTTTTGCAATTTTTGTCATTGTTGTTAGGCAAAATTTCTTATCATTTTAAATTTCAGTCGAAAATTGTTAAAATTTTGCAATTAAATTTATTTATGAAATTATTTTATAAATCCGCTTGCCAACACTCTATCAAATTCATCATAAAATACCGCAAGTTGCCCACTAGCAACTCCTGAAGCGTTATTTTGTTTAAGATTTACTTTTAAACCACTTTCAAATTTACTTACCAAACAAGGCAATTTCTCGCTACGATAGCGGATCTTTACGAAGCATTCAAAACTATCTTTATCTGTAAAGTTATTAAAATTTGAAGTCTTAAATTCGTAGTTTTCAAGCTCATTTTTTAGCCCTACGATTATCTCGTTTTTGGCTGCATCGATACCTAGAACATAGTGTGGCTCGTGAGCTCCACTAATGCTAAATCCACGTCTTTTTCCTATAGTGTAGTGCATATAACCGTTATGTTTTCCGATAGCCTTTCCGCTTACGTCTCTAACTACTCCTGGTAAGTTTGTATCAAAATACTCTTTTAAAACGTCAATGTAAGTAGTCTCGACAAAACAAATTTCACTACTCTCTTTTTGCGAAGCTAGTTCGGATATTTGAGGTATTTTTGCAGCTGCTGCTTTTATGTCTGATTTTAGTTTATCGCCTAAAGGAAATATGATATTAGGTAGTATCTGCGGATCTATATTTGCTAAAAAATAGCTTTGATCTTTGCTTTTATCAACTGCTGATTTTATAAGACCGTTTTCTATCCTAGCATAATGCCCAGTGGCTATTTTATCGCAGCCCAAGCTTTTAGCAAATTCCCATAAAGCACCAAATTTAATCATTTTATTACAAATCGCACAAGGATTTGGAGTGAGTCCTGTTTTATAGGCATTTACAAACGGCATAAAAACTTCTTTTTTAAATTTATCTTCTAAATTTAAAACGTGTGTTTCTATCCCTAAAAAATCTCCTACTTTTTTTACTTTTCTTATATTTTCTTCGTGATATCCAGGCTTTGTGTGTAACTTCATATAGCAACCTACTATATTATATCCCATATCTTGCAGATACTTAGCAGACATTGAACTATCCACGCCTCCACTGAGAGCAACTAAGATTTTCAAATTTGTTCCTTTAAATTGTATTGTAAAATAGTTGATATTATAAAATGCTTATTTAAAGTTTTTGTAAATAAGAGCGTAATATTTTTACATATTTTAAATTTTTAGCAAATGATTTTATCATAACCGCTTATAAAAACATAAAAATATTTTAATTAAATTTATATATTTTGATATAAATTTAAATTTAATAAATTAAGATACAAAACAAGCGATTTATAAGCGCTATTTTTGTAGAATTAACACAAAATTAACAAGGAATTTTAATGAAAAAACTTCTTTTGTTTTTAGTATCAGCTTGTGTTATGCTAGGAGCTAACGGCGCAAATCAACTAGAAGGCATAAACCAAGGTATGAGCCCTATATGGGACGATAACCGCCTAGTCGGCATAGACAGATACGATAGCTATTTTGGTTCGCTTTGGACATACTTGCAAGGAAACGACTACTTTTCTTACGGCGTGGCTATAGCGATAATAGCCGTTTTAATTGCATTTAGCGCACATTATATGGTTGTGGGTCCAAAACATTTTGATCATCATAGCGGAAAAGTGTATGCTTTTTCGAAATACGTCCGTTTAGTGCATTTGATCGCTGCTATCTCGTGGGTGATCCTAGTACCTACTGGCGTGATAATGATGTGGGGAGATCTATTTGGTGGTGGATTTTTTGTTCGTTTAATGAAAAACTTGCACGGGATAGCAACTATATTATTTGCTATAAGCATCGTTCCTATGTTTTTAATGTGGGGCAAAAGAATGCTTTTATCTGTTTATGATATAAAATGGATGATGATAGTGGGTGGATATCTATCTAAAATCAAAAATCCAGTTCCAGCAGGCAAATTCAACGCAGGTCAAAAAGCGTGGTTTTGGGTAGCGATGTTGGGTGGATTTGTGATGATATTAACAGGCGTGGCGATGTATTTTTTAAACTTCAACACTCCTATTTTAAGTAGCGTCTTTGGACTAACTCAAGTAGAAGTCTTAAGACTAGCAGCGGTAGTTCATAATATCATAGGCATAGTGTGTGCTGTCTTTTTACTAGTGCATATCTATATGGCTGTTTTTGCGATAAAAGGTGCGATACACTCCATAATAACAGGATATAAAGAAGAAGAAGAAGTCTATATACTGCACCATTATTGGTATCAAGAGCTTGTGAAAAATGGACTTATGAAGCCGTCTAAATTTGAAGCGAGTTATACGAATTTAAAATAAAATAGCCTAGTTTTAGGCTATTTGCTCTTTTGTTTAACTGACAAATAAATACTCTAATTTTATGATTTTAAATACTTAACTATCTCATCTATATCATCAATTACCGCATAAAGCTCTAAGCTAGAATGAGATATCACTTTATTAGGTAAAAGTTTTGTCTCAAAAAAATCCAAAAGAGGCTTCCAAAAATCACTGCAACAAAATATTATCTTATGTTTTCTAAGTCCTGTTTGAGCTAAAGTCAATACTTCAAAAAGCTCATCAAGCGTACCAAATCCACCAGGCATAATAACAAAAGCAAAACTTTTTTCTATGAGTTCGTCTTTTCTTTTTGATAAATTTGGTATAACTTTTGAGCTAGTACAGTATGGGTTTGTCTTTTGCTCAAATGGTAGCATAACGTTTATCCCGATACTCTCTCCACCGTTTAAAAAAGCTCCTTTATTTGCAGCTTCCATAATGCCACCACTTCCACCACTCACTATACCATAACCTGCTTTTGATATTTTATTTGCTAGTTCTACAGTTTTTTTATAATAAATATTATCTTCATCAAATCTTGCAGAACCAAAAATAGTTACAAAATCCACGTTTTTCCTTCATTTTTTCGTAATTATCAAAAGTTAGACTAAAAGACTCAAAAATATTAATGCACGTTAAATCCCAAGATCCTTGATGATAGTCATAGCTACTTTTTTTCCTTCACTTGCAGCTGTTACGACAAGGTCACTTCCTCTCCTACAATCACCACAAGCATAAATTCCTGCTTTACTAGTCCTAAGCTCATCATCAGTTGCGATCCTGCCTTTTTTATCGAGCTCTATACCATTTGCACTTAAAAACTTTAGATTTTCAACATCAAATCCCAAAGCACACACGATCACATCAGCATTTAGCATAGTTTCGCCACCTTTTACGATCTCTACGCTTGTTCCTTTTAAGATCGTCTTTGAGATATTTAAAGCCACGACTTCGTTATTGTCATTTACGACTATATCTTTTGGGGCAGCGTTAAATATAAAACTTGCCCCCTCTTCTCCTGCATTTACATACTCTTTTTTGCTTCCTGGCATACTAGCAAGATCTCTTCTATATATACAAGTAGCACTAGTGGCACCTTTTCTAAGAGCACTTCTTAAACAGTCCATAGCAGTATCGCCACCACCGATTACAACTACTTTTTTACCGCTTAGATCTAAGCTTACACCATCTTCTTTGTACTGCTCTTTTTGTATAATGCTTAGAAAATCAAGAGCTTTATAGCAGCCATTAGCACTCTCATTTGCAAGTCCTAAAATCTTGCCTGTTCTAGCTCCATAAGCTAAAACTACTGCGTCAAATTCGCTGATAAGTTCTTCAAATTTAGCATCATCTACAAAAGTATCCGTATGAAAAGTACAACCTGCTTCACTTAACAAGCCTACTCGTCTTTCGACCACGCTTTTATCTATCTTAAATCCAGGAATTCCATAAGCCAAAAGTCCCCCTGCCCTCTTACTAGCTTCGTAAATTTGTACGCTCACACCCTCTCTTATAAGATAAGTTGCAACTGAAAGTCCAGCAGGACCTGAGCCGATGATGGCTACTTTTTTGTTCTTAGGCTCTACTTTTGTAAATGGCTTCATACCATTATTTAAACCATTTTCGCTTATAAAAGTCTCGATAGCACCTATCGTTATAGCACCAAAATTGTCATTTAAAGTACAAGCGCCCTCACAAAGTCTATCTTGCGGACATACACGTCCTGTGATCTCAGGATAGGGATTTGTTTCGTTGCTAAGCTTAAAGGCTATATCTAAATTTGAATTTGCCACATTTAAAAGCCAAAATGGTATGTAGTTATGAAGCGGACAAGAAAAATGACAAAATGGATTTGCACACTGTACGCATCTGCTAGCTTGCTTAGTAGCGTTTTGCAAGTTAAAAATTTGATATATCTCTTTAAAATCCTTTACTCTTTCGTTCTCATCTCTTTTTATAGTTTTTTCTCTTGAATATTTTATAAATTCTTGCATATCAGTCCCCCTCAGCTGGATTTAGTGGAAGTTTGGACATATCTTTTGGTTTAACCATCCAAAACTCTCTTATGGTATCTCTAAAATTGTCAAGTATATATTTCGCCCTTACGCTTTTAGTCTCATTATAATACACTTTTAAAAGCCTTTTAAAGAAATGACGAACTTCATCTAACTCATCTGTATCTATACGCAAAGCGACGACTAGCTCAACATTTAGTTTATCTATAAACTCTCTTTTTTCATCCCACACAAAAGCGATACCGCCAGTCATTCCTGCGCCAAAATTTATACCTGTTTCACCAAGCACCGCTACAACTCCGCCAGTCATATACTCACAAGCGTGATCTCCTACGCCTTCTACGACAGCAGTTGCCCCAGAATTTCTTACGCAAAATCTCTCTCCTACTATACCACTAGCAAAAAATTTACCACCCGTAGCACCATAAAGACAAGTATTCCCCGCGACTGCAAAGTAGTTTTGCGGATCATTTGGGGCGATCACTATACGACCGCCATTCATACCTTTTCCGACATAATCATTTGCGCTTCCTTTTAGATAAATAGCCATTCCACTAGCTAAAAACGCTCCTAAACTTTGACCAGCGATACCATTTAAATTTATTCTTATAGTTTGACTAGCAAGACCTTTATTGCCGTAAAATTTAGCTATCTCACCGCTGATAAGAGTGCCAAAGCTTCTATTTTGATTGCAAATTTTCTTATCTACTACAACTCTTTCGCCTGGATTTTGTATAGTTTTATATATTTCTTTAAGTACGCTTTTTTCAAATTCATTCTTATCAAACGGCTCATTTTTCTTACCACTACTTTTATTATCGCCAGGAACTACTCTAGTAAGCTCACTTAGATCAAATTTAGAATTATTTGGCACTAAAAGCTCGTTTCTACCGATGATATCATCTAAACTCTCATATCCCATTTTAGCTAGTTCAAGTCTAACATCTTCAGCTAAAAGAGTGAAATAATTAACCACTCTATCTACGCTTCCTACAAATTTATCTCTCAAAGCCGGATCTTGAGTAGCCACGCCCTCGCTGCAACGATTTAGATGACAAATTTTTAAAACCTTACATCCAAGTATCACTAAAGCCAAAGTTCCAAAAGCATAGCTCTCTGCGCCTAATAGCGCCGCTTTTATGATATCAGCTCCTATCTTTAGTCCGCCATCAGTTTGAAGATGAACATTGCTCCTTAGATTATTTACTTTTAAAGCGTTATGAGCTTCGATAAGACCAAGCTCCCATGGATTGCCAGTAAATTTAATACTGCTCCAGTTTGCCGCGCCCGTTCCTCCATCTCCTCCGCTTATCACTATCTTATCAGCATAACACTTCGCAACCCCAGCAGCTATAGTTCCAACCCCAGCACTAGAAACAAGTTTGACTGCGATAACCGCTCTAGGATTTATCTGTTTAAGATCAAAGATAAGCTGAGCAAGGTCTTCTATACTATAGATATCATGATGAGGCGGTGGCGATATGAGAGTAACGCCAGGAGTCGTATAACGAAGAGTAGCTATGAGACCTGTTACTTTATATCCCGGAAGTTGTCCACCCTCGCCTGGTTTTGCGCCTTGAGCAAGCTTGATCTGAATTTCATCTGCACTTGCAAGATACTCAGGCGTTACGCCAAATCTTCCACTAGCGATCTGCTTTATACGTGAGTTTGCTGGACTTTTTAGTCTATCTTCAGCCTCTCCGCCCTCGCCTGAGTTACTCATAGCTCCTAGTTTATTCATAGCTAAAGCCAATGTTTCGTGCGCTTCTGGAGATATAGATCCAAGGCTCATAGCAGCACTATTAAAACGTTTTAAGATATTGCTGATAGGCTCGACCTTATCAAGACTGATAGGCTCACGATCGCTTTTGATATCCAAAAAGTCCCTTATCATCTTTTTGCCACGATTTAAAACCGCATCTCTTACTTTAGCAAAATCATTCATATCTGCAGTTATACTGGTTTTATGAATTTGATTTATGATAAATGGCGTATAATCGTGGAATTCGTCTTTATCAAGGTATTTATAAAAGCCGCCAAGTTTTAAAGGCAACAGATGATTTTTATAGTTAAAAGCTTCTTTGTGATACTTAAGAACTCTATTTTCTATATCTTCGTAGCCAAGACCGGCTATAAGAGCAACCGAAGGAGAAAAACACTCATCTACTATATTTTGACTAAGACCTAAGATATCAAATAAGGCTGAATTTTTATAGCTTCCGACTGTAGAAATTCCCATTTTTGACATAGTTTTTAAAAGTCCTGCATTTAGCGCGTGATGGATATTTTTAAGTCCGGCTTTTATATCTGTGCTGTCTTGCGATCTCAAAATCTCATAACCACTAGCAAAAAGCAAATACGGATAAACAGCGCTTGCACCGTAGCTTATCATCATAGCAGAGCTATGAGAGTCTAGTAGCTCACCGCTTACGGCGATGATACTGACTTTGTATCTAATACCTTCTTCTATCAAGGCTTGATGGACTCTACCTACTGCCATAGCCATAGGGATAGCGGCATTTTTCTCATCTAGCCCTCTATCGTCTAGTATGATGATATGGATACCGTTATTTACGGCATTTATGACATCATAAACAAGATCTTCTAAACTGCCTTTTAAATTCTCGCTAAATAATGTACTAAAAGTTTGGTTTTTAAATTCACTCTGATATCTAGGACTAGACTCATCACCAAAACTCTTTAGAACTTCAAACTTTTCTTGCATAAGGATAGGCGATATCGTTTTTATACGCTTTGCATGTAACTCACTCTCTTCAAGGAAATTTCTATTTTCGCCAAAAGTCACGTTTAAGCTCATTACTACCATTTCACGAAGTGGATCGATAGGCGGATTTGTTACTTGAGCAAATTTTTGCTTAAAAAAATCGCTAAATCTCCTTTGATGCTCACTAAATGCAGCCAAGCTCGTATCATCTCCCATAGAACCGGTTGCTTCTTTACCGCTAGTTAGCATTGAGTTTAAGATCATCTCTTTAAATTCATTAGTTACGCTAAAGTTTCTTTGCATCGCGTGTAAATTTGGTAGCTCATAATCACTATAGCTTTCAAAAGGCACTTCTACAAATTCTTCAAGATGTATCATATTTTCATTTAGCCATTTAGTATAGTTTTGGCTATTTTTGATATAGTCGTTGATCTCGTCGTTTTTCATAATCTTACCATACTTTAGATCTAGCCCTATCATCTGACCGCTTTGAAGTCTGCCACGCTCTTTGATACTTTCTTCATCTATATCAAGAACACCATACTCGCTAGATATCAAAACTCTATTGTCTTTTGTTATAATGTATTTTGCTGGACGAAGACCATTTCTATCCAAACAACAAGCTATAAATCTACCATTTGTAAAAGATACTGCAGCTGGTCCGTCCCAAGGAGCGAAGTTTGGGCTCGTGTATTCATAAAACGAACGAATTTTTGCATCCGTATAAGGGCTATTTTGCCAAGGTGCAGGCACTACAAGCCTGACGGCTTTGAAAAAATCCACATCGTTTTCTATCAAAAACTCAAACATATTATCTAGACTTGCGCTATCACTTCTATCACTTTTTGTTATAGGAAGCATTGTATTTAGCTCTTCAGCGGTAAATACACGACTTTTTAGACATTTTTCTTGAATGCTCAAATTTACACGGTTTGAGCTGATAGAGTTTATCTCTCCGTTGTGAGCGATAGTACGAAATGGCTGCGCTAAACGCCATTTTGGAAGTGTATTTGTAGAAAACCTCTGATGAAATAGAGCAAAACTTGTCGTAAAATCAGGATCGCTTAAGTCTTTGAAAAAAGTCTTTATATAAGTAGGCATAATAAGACCTTTATACACTATGACTTTATCTGAAAATGAACATATATAAAAGTCGTCATCTTCTTGCAGTGTTTTTTGGATCTCGCGTCTAGCTAGATAAAGCAGTGATTTAAAATACTTTTTGGCGATTATGGTATTTGGCGTGATAAAAAACTGAACTATCCTAGGAAGAGTTTCAAGAGCCAACTTTCCAAGTGCGTCTTCATTTATAGGAACATCTCTTTTTAGGATAACTTTTAGATCGTTTTTTAGACAGATCTCTTCAAATTTATCTATATGCTCTTTGGTTTTTAGAAAAACCATAGCCACGCCAAATTGCTCAGGAAGAGATACTCCGCAAGCCTTTGCCGATTTTTTCATAAAATTTATAGGCATAGAAAAAAGCAGTCCGCAACCATCACCACTTTTACCATCGCTAGCTATAGCGCCTCTATGCATCATACGCTCAAGTGCTGTTATGGCGTCGCTTGTATTTTGATAACTAGGAATATTATTTAAATTTGCTAGTAAGCCAAACCCGCAATTGTCTTTGAAAGAGTAAAGCCTATCCATATTGTTCATATTCGCCCCTTTTTAAATTCAAAAAATTGCGAAATGTTACCAAAAAAATACTTAAAATTTACTAAATACGATAAAATAGTTATTTAAAATTTTTATATACCTTATTTTTACTTAAAAATAAATAAAATAGTATTTTATTCTATAATTTTACACCATAGAAGCTCATCATTATCAAATTTTGTAGTGTGAAGTATATTGATCTTTAGATCTAAGCTTATATTTTTACCAGATTTAAATTCGTTTGATCTATATATCAAAAGCCATTTTATTCTTTTATCTAAATTTGAAAGTGCGTTTCCGCCTCCTTCATACATAACAAATTTACGCTCAAAAGCAGGGTCTAAACTACTTGAAATCTCAACATTTCTATCTTTTACGCTAAATAAAGGAATGCTTTTATCAAAATCCTTACTATGAGAATATACTAAAATATCAGGATTCACGCCACCGCTTATGAGTCTAGTATCAAGAGTAGGCAGATCGGTTCTAACACTATTTCCACCGATAATGAGCATATCTACTAAAGATCTTAGTTTATGAGTGTGGGTACGGCTTAAAAGATTTGATATCGTGCCGCCACTCGCGACTCCATTTTGGCTAAGGGCTATCTTAAAAAATGTAAAATTTCCATTGCTCCAAGTCCAAAACGGCTCTAAAAGCAAGTCCACTTCACTCTTACAAACTCCTAGTTTTGTTTGAATTCCGTGTTTTCTTAGTATGTCTTCACCACCGCTTGCTTGCTTACTAGTATCTTTTGTGCTTATAACAACTCTTTTAAATCCAAGTTTGCTTAAAAGCATAGCACAAGATGGCGTGCGTCCTTGATGAGAACATGGTTCAAGCGTTACATAAGCCACCATATCTTTGAGCAAATTTGAGTGATTTTGTAAGATAAAATCATAAATTTCATTTGCATTTTTAAGACGTCCTAAACTATTTACATAATCACTATTTATCTGACAAAGCGCTGATTTTACGGCATTTAACTCGGCGTGAGCGTTTCCTGCTTTTTCGTGTGCTTCTATAGCGAGTATCTCGCCACTGCTTGAAACTATGACGCATCCAACCGCTGGATTTGGATAGGTAAGGAACTGAAACTCCCAAGCTCTGTTTATAGCTAAGCTCATATAAAATTCATCACACATTTTTTATCTCTTTTTTCTAGTTTTTGTTATTATAATTTATTAATGATTAAAAAGCTATAGTAGATTATAAATTTGATTTTTATATGATATTACCTACAATTTATATAAATTTTGCCTACTTTATTTTAATAATTTATTTAAGCTTATTTTAAAATGAGAAGTATTAGAGATGATTGAATTTGATAAGGTTATTTAAAATATCAAATTTAAGCCCTAAAATGGGCTTAAATTTACTTAGAACAAGCTGATTTGCCATCCATTACAGGTTGAATAGCAGAGTTATCGGCTCCACCATTTGCGTTTATCTCTTCTATCTTTTCCCAAAGCTTGATAGCAGCGGCGTCATATCTTTTTGCACTAACAGAGTTTGGCTCATAGAAGCTTACTGGTTTTCCCGTATCACCACCTATCCTGATGCTTGGCTCAATAGGGATCTGAGCTAAGATATCTACTTTGTATTCTTTAGACAAACTTTCCGTACCGCCCTTGCCAAATATATCATACTCTTTACCACAATCAGGACATATAAATCCGCTCATATTTTCTACTATTCCAGCGATCGGAATATGTAGTTTATTAAACATATCAAGACTTCTTGCTGAATCATCAAGCGCGACTGTTTGAGGAGTGCTTACACATATCCCAGCAGTTACCGGAACGCTTTGAGCTAGAGTGATCTGTGCATCGCCAGTCCCTGGAGGCATATCTAAAAATAACACATCTAGATCGCTCCACATAACGTCATTTAGTAACTGAGTGATGGCTTTCATTATCATAGAACCTCTCCACATAAGTCCTTGACCATGGCTTATAAGTACGCCCATACTCATCATCTCTATACCATGAGTTTGCAATGGAGCTAGTCTTTGACCTACTACTGTTGGCTCTGTATTTTCACATCCTAACATTCTAGGGATATTTGGACCATAGATATCAGCATCTAAAAGTCCTACTTTCTTACCTAGTTTTGCCATAGATATCGCCAAATTTAGTGTGGTAGTAGATTTGCCTACACCGCCTTTTCCGCTACTTACCATTACGAAATTTTTGATTTGTGGGGCTATATTTTGCCCACTTCTGCTATTGCTTTTTTCAGGCTCCATTTTTGGGGCTTGGATCACTACTTTTTTACCTAAATTTAAAGCCTCTATATCCATCTTTACTTTATTTGCTACTTCTGGTTTTGATGAAACTATCTCTACTACGATCTCTGGGTCGGTTGATTTGACAAAGCCAAACTCAACTATACTTTTTTTAAATCCCGGATATATAACCTTTTTTAACTCTTCTAGTATCTGCTCGTTTGTCATTTATTCTCCTTAGGATAACTTTCACATTCGTTTTTTGCTATCTCTCTACTTATCTTATAAGCACAGAATTTAGGCCCACACATAGAGCAAAACTCAGCTTCTTTAAATACGTCCTGAGGCAAACTCTCATCGTGAAGTTCTCTTGCTTTATCTGGATCTAATGCTAGCTCAAACTGCTTGTTCCAGTCAAAATTATATCTCGCATCGCTCATCGCATTATCTCTATCGATAGCCCCTACTCTACCAAGAGCTACGTCAGCTGCGTGAGCGGCAATCTTGTGTGCTATTATACCATCTCTTACATCTTTTGCATTTGGTAGGCCTAAATGCTCTTTTGGAGTAACATAGCAAAGCATACTTGCACCGTGGTATGCAGCCATAGTTCCACCTATCGCACTTGTTATATGGTCATACCCTGCACCTATATCAGTAGGAAGAGGCCCTAAGATATAAAACGGCGCGTCGTGACAAAGTCGCTGCTCTTCTTTCATATTAAACTCTATTTGATTAAACGGAACATGTCCTGGTCCTTCGACCATTATTTGAACGTTTTTCTCCCATGCTCTTTTTGTTAGCTCACCTAAAATTTCAAGCTCTCCTAGCTGAGCTTCATCGCTAGCATCATACAAACAGCCAGGTCTTAAGCTATCGCCTAGGCTGATCGTGACGTCATATTTTGCACAGATATCACAGATATCATCAAATGCTTCATAAAATGGATTTTCTTTATGATGTTTCATCATCCAACTAGCCATAAGACTTCCACCCCGACTTACTATACCCATCTTACGTTTTGCTACAAAAGGCATAAGTCTTAGTAAAAATCCAGCGTGTATAGTAAAATAGCTAACGCCTTGACGAGCTTGCTTTTCGATACAATCAAGCATAATTTGCGGTGTGAGGTTATCTAAATTTTTGATATCGTGTATGATCTGATAGATAGGAACTGTACCTATAGGCACGGTAGAATTTGCTATGATAGCTTTTCTTATCTCGTCTAGATCGCCACCTGTGCTTAAATCCATAACCGTATCCGCACCATACTTCAAGCAAACTTGAAGCTTTTCTATCTCTTCGTTTATATCACTTGCTAAAGCAGATGAGCCTATATTTGCGTTGATTTTGCATTTTACACTTCTGCCTATCGCCATTGGAATTTGGTTTGTGTGATTTATGTTTGCAGGAATGACTAGTTTGCCACTAGCTACGTTATCTCTTATATCATTTACGTCTAACATTTCTATCTTAGCGATATACTCCATTTCAGGCGTTATGATACCATTTTTTGCGTAATACATCTGAGTCGGGGTCGGGTCGTTTTTACGGGCTTGGCACCACTCTTTTCTCATTTTGCTTTCCTTATAATTTTCTTTAGATTTAAGTATTTTACTAAAAATTACTAAAAAAGAGATTAACTTACTCTTTTAAATTTAAAACTAAACTAATCACAATGTAAGAAAAAAAGTGTATAATTTCGTAACACTTTATAAATTTATTAGGAAGAATGTTGCTTAATATAACTTTAATTATGCTTGGAGCAGGAAATTCGACTAGATTTGGTCTGCAGTCGAAAAAACAGTGGCTTAGGATCGGGAATGATCCTCTTTGGCTATATGCGGCTAAAAATATCAGTTCAAACTATACATTTAAAGATATTATCATAGTCAGCAAAGAAAGCGCTTATATGAGTAAATTTAACTCTCATTTTAAGTTTGTCGAAGGCGGAGAGACAAGACAAGAAAGCTTAAAAAACGCTATGGCTTTAGTAGATAGCGAATTTGTGATGGTAAGCGATACAGCAAGACCAAATATTCCAAAAGAGCTGATCTTAAAACTTATAAATAACGCTTCAAACGCAGATTGTATAGTTCCAGCACTTAAAGTCAGCGATAGTGCTATATATCAAAACGAATACATAAATAGAGATGAGATAAAACTTATCCAAACACCTCAACTATCACGCTCAAGCCTACTTAGAAAAGCACTTCAAACTAATAGTATTTTTACAGACGATAGCTCTGCTATAAAAGCTATCGGTGGCAAAGTATGGTATATAGAAGGCGATGAGAGAGCAAAAAAAATAACATATAAAGACGATCTTAAATATCTAAATTTAATGCCACCATCAAATGATATGTTTTGCGGAAGTGGATTTGATGTGCATAAATTTACTAGCGGTGATTTCATAACTCTTGGTGGAGTTAAAATTCCATACGATAAAGCATTTTTAGCTCATAGCGACGGTGACGTAGCATTGCACGCACTTTGCGATGCCTTGCTTGGGGCTAGCGGACTTGGAGATATAGGAGAGCTTTATCCAGATAACGATCCTAAATTTAAAGGTATAGACTCAAAGCTACTTTTAAAAGATAGTGTAAAACTCATAAAAGAAGTTGGATTTGATATCATAAATGCCGATATCACCATACTCGCACAACAACCTAAAATAAGTCCGTATAAAGAAGAGATGAGAAAAACTATCGCAGATATCTTAGGGGTAGCACTAAATAAAGTAAATGTCAAAGCTACCACAACCGAGCAACTTGGGTTTGTAGGACGCAAAGAAGGTATAGCAGTAAGTGCTACTACTAATCTTAAATATTTCAATTGGCAGAATGTATTATGAAAGTTTTAATCGTAGAAAATGAGATATATCTCGCACAAAGTATGGCTAGTAAGTTAGCGGATTTTGGTTATAGCTGTGAAATAGCAACAAATGCAAAAGATGCCCTAAGAGATGATAAATTTGATGTCATACTACTATCTACTGGGCTAATAGGACAAGACTTTTATCCAGTTATAAAAAAGCATCAAAACTCTATCATCATACTTCTTATAAGTTATATAAGCAGCGACACAGTCTCAAATCCTATAAAAGCTGGAGCTGATGACTATATACAAAAACCATTTATGATAGAAGAGTTAGTAAGAAAAATCAAGCTTTTTGAATCATACAAAAGATATGAGATTTTAAATAACACATACGAACAGATCGTAACTTCTTATCTAAAATCATATAAATTACCAAAATGCGACTTTAAAAAGGTGAAAATCCCTCTGCTAATAGTAACAAAAAGGAAGCAATACGCAGATAGCTTCGTATTTTTCTATGCAAAATGGATAAATTTAGCATATAAGCAAATTTCAGCACTTGATGAAGAGCTGATGACTTCACTAAAATCCTATCATTATCATTCACTTTTATATATAACTGAATTTGATAAGATAGAAGAGAGTGAGCAAGAAGAAGTTTTAAAGCTGATAAAAGATAAAAGCACTATCTTAGCCACACAAACAGATATAGATATAAGCGGATTTGATAAAATGGTTATAAATATAGACTCAAACGGATTTGATGGAAGTGATATTTTGACTATTGATGAATACATAAAGCATATAATATTTGGCTATCAAGATACTTTTCCAGACACTGAGCTATCAAAAAGACTTGGAATTTCTAGAAAATCACTTTGGGAGAAAAGAAAAAAATATGACATCGCAAAGAAAAAATAGCACTATCCTTATAAATCAAGAAGCATTTGGCACTCTTTTACTTATCCAAAATCAAATACTAGGTAAATTTAATAAACTTATGAACGAAGATGAAGAGAACGAAGTAGTAAGATCTGGATATTTTCAAAATGAGCCGATGCCATACGCCTATACTTTTGCTCCATTTGGTAAAAGAAATCAACAAACCTTACTAGAAGCCAAACATGGCGATAAAATTGAGCTGATAAAAGATGATAAAATAATAGGGCATATAGTATGTTCGTCAGTATTTAAACTAAATAACGCCGAAGCAAGTATATTTAGAGCAAGAGATATCTCTTTACCAAGCAATCAAAGAGCAGGTAAATTAGCTATCAGCGGTGAATTTGAGATATATCAAGACTCACTAAAAGAAAAAAAAGCCTACATAAAACAGATTATAGAAAGCCATAACTTAAAAAAGATCACAGCCCTTATGCTAACAGCTGATCCATTTCATAGACTTCACGAAAGATTAGTAAGAATGACTATAGATAAAGCCGATCTACTAATAATATTTTTGATAAGAACGTTTAATGGCGATAAAAGACTTAGTTTTGATCTAAGGCTAAAAACACTTGAGTTTTTCAAAGACAATTTTTTACCTCGCGATAGAGTCATCATAGTCCCTTTTGAAAATACCTATCTTTTTAATGATCATATAAATCCTGTGCTTGAGTGCATAGCCGCTCACAATTTTGGTGCTACAAAACTAGTCGTAGGTCAAAATCACGGCGGTATAGGTATGTTTTATGATAAAAGCGGAGCAAATACGGCGCTAGATAAGTATTCAAAAGATCTAAATTTAGAAGTGATAGTTATGCCTGAGTTTGTGTATTGCAACGAATGTCGCACCATAGTAAGTACAAAAACATGCCCTCACGGACAACATCACCATATAAAATATCACGCAAATACCTTAAAAGAGTTGCTTTATCAAGGCATATTACCGCCTGCTATTTTGATGCGTAAAGAAATTTCGGCTATGATCTTAAGCGAACTATTTCCAAATAGATTTTATGATTTGCAAAGAATTTATGACGATCTATTTCCAAATTCTGGAATACTTGAAAAGCATAACCAAAAAGAGTTTTATGAGCAACTTATGAATTTATATCAAACTACGTCATTGACTTAAAATCAATGATAATCACAAAATATTATCAAATATAAAATAGACTATATAAGGAATAACGATGCAAAAACTATTTTTAACATTTTTTGGAATAGGACTTTTAAGACCGGCACCAGGAACTTGGGGAAGTTTAGCAGGGGCAGTTTTTGGTGTTTTGATATTTAAATTTATAGGAGACCAAACACTATTTTTGGCTTCTTTGTTGCTATTTTTAGCTTCGATAAAGGTCATAAATGACTATGAAAGCAAAACAGGCTCTCACGATGCAAGTTATATAGTCATCGATGAAGTCGCAGGCGTATGGTTAGCTATCAGTATCAGTGGCGAAACGTGGATGCAAATAGCACTATCTATTATCTTCTTTAGAGTCCTTGATATAACAAAACCGAGCATTATAGGACGTATAGATAAGAACGTAAAAGGCGGACTTGGTGTTATGGGAGATGATATGGTAGCAGGACTCTTTGCTGGACTTCTTAGTGCTATCGTTTATCAAGCGATAAATTACGTTATCTAAAAGAACGCCCATTCATACCATTTGCTTCTGCTTTATCTACTTCTAATCCGTAATTCGGATTAGATTTTTTTATCTCGTTATTAAGATATGAGATTATCTTTGCATCTGAATTTCTATGTTTTGATACTAGCGTAACAAAATGAAGATATATGTTAGTTTCTAAAGAGACGCCATCTTGTTTTTGTGGGAATTTAAAGTTTGATATAAAGTATCGAACGGTTTTAAATATAGTTTCTTTACTAGAGTTTGGATCTGAAACTATAGTTATAAGATCATTTATAGTTAAATTTCCATCTTTTTGATCTAAATTTGTATTTGACACTAAATTTGGCTTTGATTTTTTATTTTTAAATGCTATATTTACAACCAAAGCAGTCATAACTACTAAAACTATAATAATAAAAATGATAACGCCAAGTACTATGTTATTCAAATAAAATCCTTATTAAATTTAAAAAATCCAGCCTTTAAAGGCTGAAAAAACTTACAAAGTTTTACTAAAATTCTTTCTTCTATAAGCCAAAGCCGTAATTATAAGCATAACGGCTATAGCGATCCATATGAAATTTGGCACAGGGATAGGATCGCCAGATGCATAGCTATGCATACCAACTAAGTAAAAATTTACTCCAAAATACGTCATAATAATAGAACTATATCCAAACATAGACGCAACTGCAAATGCATACTGAGAATTTACACTAGGAACAAATCTAAAATGAGCGATAGCAGCATAAATTAGTATGCTTACAAGTGCCCACGTCTCTTTGCTATCCCAGCCCCAGTAACGCCCCCAACTCTCATTTGCCCAAACCCCACCAAGGAAGTTACCAAATACTAGCAAACTTAACCCAAGTATCATAGCCATCTCATTTATCCTAGTTGCTTCAAGTATATTTCTTGAAAGTTCCGGATTTTCTTTTTTACCTTGTAAAGCAAATAAAATAAGAGTGAAAAATCCAAGCAAGGCACAAAGTCCTAAAAATCCATAACTAGCAGTGATAACACTAACATGTATAGTAAGCCAGTAGCTTTGCAAAACAGGAACTAAAGTAGTTATTTGAGGATCTAGCCAACTTAAATGAGCGACAAAAAGAGTTACACCAGCAAGTATAGAAGTAAGGGCTAAAGAAATGGCTGATTTCCTAGCAAATAAAGTACCACTAAGAGCTAGCGACCAAGCTATAAATACCATACTTTCATAAGCATCACTCCAAGGCGCATGCTCTGCGATAAACCATCTAAGCCCAAGACCAATGGTATGAACTATAAAGGCTAAAATATTTATAAAATAAACTATCTTAAAGACAAAATTCATTCTTATTTTTGGCTTTATCATTCTTATAAATACAACTATCAAAAGCGAAAAACCAGCTATAAGATAAACCGGCGTTAGATTATCAAAAATTTGATATTTATTAAAAACTAGCTCCAAATCTAGCTTTTTCTGTGTTGGCATAACACTAGCACCGTATTTTGTTTGATAATCTTTTAGAGCTTTTAAACTCTCATTAGCTTTTTCCCAATTCCCATTTTCTTGTGCCACACTTACACTATCAAAATAATTTTGCAATAAGCTTGTCACCCTATTTCTCTCATCTCCAGCAAAGTTCATCATAGCACCTGCTGGTGAGTACCAAGTATTATTTGGATCGCCTTCTTTAGGTATGACTTTAAATAGCTCACCCATAAATACCATATATAAAATATTTAGTTTTTCATCGGCTTTTATCACATCTTTATCAAATTTATTTCTAACTGCTGGTGATTTTCTATTTGCAAGCTCACTATACTTTATCAGCTTATACTCCATATTTGCATCTGGATCAGTGCTAAAAAAGTCGTTAAAACTAGCATATTTCTGATTTACAGGGATACCGAGTATTTTTTTAAGCTCTTTATCTGTTATTTTTATGATAGGAACACTTCTCCAATAAGACGAATTTGCCATCATAGATAAAACAACACTATTAGCGTCCATTCCATTGTAATTATCACTTCTATAAAGTTTATTTAAAACCTCATATCCAACTGTATCAAACGGCTTCATTCTACCATCAGCACTTTGTACAACTATAGTAGCAATACTCTTTGCATGTTCTTTGTCTATAGTAGGAAGAGAATTAAATGCTTGTAAATTATTTGTACCAAATAATGCGATACAGGCTACTACAAATATAGCTAAATTTTTTGCATTAGCTTCATTTACTTTTGCAGCCAATTTTCTAAATCTAGAGTTTGGATTTAAAACATTTAGTAAAAGCCCTAAACCAAGTAAAAAATAACCTATATAAGTAGGAAGTTTTCCTGGGTCATTATTTACAGAAAGTATAGTTCCTTTTTCATCCATATCATAACTACTTTGGAAAAATCTATAACCCTTATGATCCAAAACATGGTTCATATAAATATCATAGTCCATATTTAAGTCTCCGTCTTTGACTATAACGCTGCTGCTGTAACTCATAGGCGAGTTTGATCCTGGGTAACGTTTTAGCTCAAAATCTTTTAAGTATAATGAAAATGGTAATTTTACAATCATCGGCGACCAAGCCACCTCAAACCTATCTCCGCCTATCTCTACATTATCAGGTTCCATACCATTAAAAATAGGTAAAATAGCCTCTTGTCCGTTATAGCTTAGTTTTACCATAAGAGCGTCCATACCGCGACTATTTTCATCAGCTTTTTTCACGCTTTTTACACCACTTTTTAACATAGTCTTTGGAGCAAAGTTTATACCATCTATTGTATAAAGCCTAAGCCCTTCAAATTTAACAAGCCTGTTTTTTTCGATCACACCTTTGCTCATATCTGCCATCTTCATGTAGCTTATATCTTGATTTGTTTCTATAAAAAACTCACCATCTTTTAAAATAATATTGATAAATTTAGCTTGTTTTGGCTTGTCGTTGAAAGTAAAACTGATATCATCTATCTCTATGCTCTCATTTGGAGATAGTCTAATAGAGCGACTATTTGACTCATTTGAAAACATTACTTCAAAGATAGGCTTTCCATCTTTACTCTCTACCCAAGTAGGAACTGCGTTTGGTATAAAATCCGAATAGCTTAAAACCGCTGTACCATTTTTTGCAGGTAGTGAAAGCTCAAAGCTATTATTTCCAGTGCTAGACACATATATAGGCTTAGAAACAATGTCTGTTTTATTAGCGTCTATAGATTTTAATTGTATGTAATTTTGAGCGGTGAGTATCTCATTGCTTTGGCTATTTTCTCTGATATGAATTTGTCCTTCAAATCCTATATATCTCGTTAAAATCGCACCCAAAAGGATAAATAAAAAGCTTACGTGAAATATAAAAACCGGAAGTTTTTTTAATGCAAAAAGCTTATATCTAAAAATATTATAAGCCAAATTTATACCCAAAAGAAGCTGAACTAAAGCAAACCATCCAGCACCATAAACGATAGCCCAAGCAGTTTGAGTATTATATATACTTTCTATAATAGTTGCTACTCCACTAGCAACAGCAAATATTAAAAAAAGAACGATAGCTGAACCCATACTTAAGAAAATTTTTTTTAGAAGCTCCATCACAATCCCTTTATTTTATCAAAAACGCCGAATTATATTATCAAAAAATAAATATTTTACTAACTCCTTAAGCACCCAAATATTTTCTTTTTATATCTTCATTACCTATCATATCTTTGGCACTGCCCTCCATAGCTATATGCCCGTTTTCTAGCACGTAAGCATAGTCGCTTATCTTGAGTGCTAAGAACGCATTTTGTTCGACTAGTAGTATGGTTATGCCTTCTTCTTTTAGTTTTACGATAATATCAAAAACCTCACCGACGATTTTTGGAGCTAAACCAAGGCTTGGTTCATCTAACATAAGTAATTTTGGCTCACTCATCAAAGCTCTTGAAATAGCAAGCATCTGAGCTTCTCCACCACTCAAAGTCCCTGCCAATTGATCTTTTTTTTGCTTTAAACGCGGAAAAAAGTCATACATAGCATCTCTTAAATGTTCATAGTTCTCTGAATTATTAAAAGCTCCCATTTTGAGATTTTCTTCTACACTTAAATTTATAAAAACACGTCTTCCCTCAGGGACTAAAGCGATGCCTTGTTTTACTATCGTATGGGTTTTATGCCTTATTGTTTCATAGCCTAAGAAATTTATCTCTCCTGTGCGTTTGACTGAGTTTATAAGAGCATTTAAAGTAGATGTTTTTCCAGCACCATTTGAGCCTATAAGACTTACTATCTGCCCTGTTTCGACGCTAAAGTTTATACCTTTAACTGCTTCTATCACACCATAATAAACATGCAAATTTTTAACATTTATCATTCTAAAAAATCCCCCAAATAAGCAGTTATAACTTCTTTATCTTTTACAGCGTCACTAGGAAGTCCCTCAAAGATGACTTTTCCATAATCCAAAACAAGCACTCTATCGCAAAGTTTATTTACAAATTTCATATCATGTTCTATCAGCAAAATGCTTAAATTTTTATCATTTTTTAAATTTGCTATGATACATGCTAGCTCATCTGTTTCACTAGGATTCATACCAGCTACTGGCTCATCTAGCAAAAGAAGTTTCGGGTTAGTTGCTAAAGCTCTTGCGATCTCAACTTTTCTTTGGGCTCCATAGCTCAAATTCTTTGCAAACTCATCTGCAAATTTAGCTATTCCTAGCTCACCTAAGATATCATAAGCCTTTTGTTTTGCGACTCTTTCTGCCCTGCCAAATCTTCCAAGATGCAAAACCGCTTCTGCAAAACTATATTTAGTAGAGCTATTTAAACCTATCAAAACATTTTCCAAAACACTCAAAGAGCTAAAAAGACGAATATTTTGAAATGTTCTTGCTATACCTAAATTTACTATCTCATAAGGCTTGACACCACTTAGACTTTTACCATCAAAAATCACTTGCCCACTACTAGGGCTGTAAGCTCCTGTGATTATGTTAAACATCGTAGTTTTTCCAGCACCATTAGGCCCTATTAGCCCAAATATCTCACCGCTATCCACGGCAAAACTAGTCTTTGCTATAGCTTGAACTCCACCGAAATTTTTACTAATATCTTGCAAGGTAAGTATCATTTCTTAATCCTCTTTTTAAACAGATCAAATAGTTCAAATTGTCCCATTATACCACGCCTTGCAAACAACATAACAAATATCAGCACCACAGAAAACACGACCATTCTAAGACCAGGATACGCAGACGTTTGATAGCCAAAAATATTCATCGGCTCATCTAAAAACCTAAGCCACTCACTTCCGCCAATTACCAAGATCGTTCCCAGTATCGCTCCAGTTGTACTTCCAAGACCACCTAAAACTATGATGATAAGTAGCTGAAACGTAAACATAAACGTAAATTGATCCGGACTTACACTGCCAAGTAACCCAACTAAAAGTGCTCCGCCGACACCTTCAAAAAACGCACTCACGCAAAAAGCCATAGTTTTTATCTTAAACGTATTTATACCCATAGCTAAAGCAGCATCTTCATCATCACGAACAGCTTTCATAGCACGACCAAATTTAGAATATATCAAATTTAAAATCACACAAACAGCGATTATAGCAACAAAACCGCTATAAAATATATTTGTATATTTACTTAAATTCCCTTCATTATCACTTCTTAATACCTCATTTAATCCTAAAGAACCATTTGTAAAAGCAGGGAAATTTACAGCCAAAAGCTGAATGATAAAACCAAACCCCAAAGTAACAATAGCTAGATAATCGCCCCTTACTCTAAAAACCGGCATAGCAAGAATCAGCGCCAAAATAGTCGCACAAATACCACTTACTATCATAGCAAAGATAAAATTCGTAGTATGAATAGCTAGTATAAAAGGCGACGGATCTTCAATATCAAATTGATAAAGCTTTGACTCACTACCTAGTAGTAAAAGAGCCGCTACATACGCACCAACAGCCACAAACCCATTAGGCTCCAAGCTAAACTGACCAGTTACTCCGTTTATAAGGTTGTAGCTAATAGCTAAAATGATAAAAATCGCTATATTATTTACAATACTTAAAGAATACTCACTAAAATAGTAATTGCTTAAAAATACAAATCCTATAGCTAAAGCAAAAAATATGATATGTAAAATCTTATTCATGACTAAAACCTGCTTTTTTCGAAATTATAACCAAGTATTCCTGTTGGTTTAAAAAGTAAAACCAGTATCAAAAATATAAATGCAAAAGCGTCTTTAAATCCAGCCAAATCAGGGAAAAACGCTACTGCGACAACTTCGGTAAATCCTATGATAAATCCGCCTAAAACTGCTCCGCCCACAGAACCTATACCGCCTAAAACAGCCGCCGCAAATGCTTTAAGTCCAATAAGAACACCCATCAAAGGATCAATACTAGGATAACTAAGAGCCCAAAATACTCCGCCAATCGCAGCCAAGCTTGAACCTAAAGCAAAAACTATAGAGATTATCATATTTGCATCAATACCCATTAAATTTACAGTTTGTATATCAAAGGCAAGCGCCCTTATAGCCATACCATATTTCGTTTTATAAAGTATGAAAAGCACAAAGCATAAAAGCACCAAAGTCAGCACAGGAACTAAAATAGCGATCATAGATAAATTTATATTACCTACACTCACAACTTGTTCAAAATAACTAGGCACGTTAAATGATCTAGGAGCTCCACCGAAGATAACTTGAAAAAGGTTTTCTAGTAAAAAGCTGATGGCTATAGCAGTTATCAAAAGCGATATTCTAGGTGCTTTTCTAAGCGGTTTATATGCTATCTTATCAGTCAAAACACCAAGAAGTGCCGCAACAATTACCGCAAACAAAAGAGCAAACCAAAAAGGCAGACTAAAACTAGTCATAGATAGCAGTGCTACGTAAGCTCCTACCATCATTATATCCCCATGAGCGAAATTTATAAGTCTTAAAACACCATATACCATAGTATAGCCTATAGCTATGAGAGCATACATAGACCCAAGGCTAAAGCCATTTACCATTTGCTGAAAAAATAGCGCACTATCCATAATCTTCCTACTTTTTTATTTCGAATTCCAAAACTAAATTTATTTTTTAAATATCAAATTTGATACTTAAAAAAGAGATTTCTAGCAACATAAACCGCCGCAAATAAAGCGTGTTTTATAATGTAAAAATATCCCGATATATAAATAAAAAGTAAAAAGAAATTTAGCCCTAGGCTAAGAAACAAGGGCTAAATTTCAAATTTTTTAAATTTATAAAATCTATAGATCAAGGATTTACAGTATCTTTATAAACAGCCTTGCCGCCTTTTATCTCTTTGACGACGACTGAACGAACGGCGTTTCCTTTTTTATCTATATTGATGATACCTGAAACTCCCTCAAAGTTTTTCGTCTCTTTGATCTTGTTATTTACGCACTCTCTATCTTCTGGATTTTCGCAGCGATTCATAGCATCTAGCATCAAAAAGTATGAGTCCGCCCCAAGAGCAGTAAAGCCCGGTATGTCATTGCTTCCTTTTTCTTTTGTGTAAGCTGCTACAAATTCTTTACTTCTGTTTGTAGGTGGATTTGAGCTATCAAAAGCATCTGTGTATAGATAGCCCTCACTAGCATCGCCACTAAGCTCTATAAAAGTATCGTTTGATACGCCATCTCCACTAGCAAACTGAGTTTTTAGACCGATTTGTTTTGCTTGACGAATTACAAGAGAAGCTTCAGGATGATAAAAAGGCATATAAACTAAACTTGGATTTAAGCTAGCTATTTGAGAAACTATAGCTTTAAAATCCTTATCTCCGCTACTGATCTTTAGCTCTTTTAGAACTTTACCACCATTTTTCTCATACTCTTTTTTAAAGGCTTTTGCAAGACCGATAGAATAAGATGTTGATTGATCTATGACGATAACAGCCGTTTTAAGATCTGCTTTTAGGGCATAAGCAGCAAAACTAGTTCCTTGAAACGAATCCATAAAAGTAACTCTAGCACCATATTTTGCACGATCAAGTAGCTTATCAGCAGTAGCAGCAGGTGCTATCATAGGGACTTTTTTCTCATCTGCTATCTGTAAAACTTGCTGAGTGTTACCAGTGACCATAGCTCCTATCAGACCAGCAACTTTATCATCACTTACAAGCCTAGTAGCACTTGTAGTTGTTTCTACCTTATCGCCTTTATTATCTACTAAAATTAGCTTAATACTATCTCCGTTTTTTAGTTTTGGCTCTAAGCGATTTGCCATTTCTATACCAGCCCAAGCTGTTTGACCATAAGCAGCCACAGCGCCAGTGATAGGCATAATGACACCTACTTTTACTTCTTTTGCTATCATTGATGAAGTTGCAAGCAGAGCTATAGCCGCAACAAGTGAAATTTTCTTCATTAGCACTCCTTATTAATCGTAATCACAAATGATACATAAAATTATCTTAATAAAAGAAATGATTATATGAAAAATTTAAATTTATGCTTATAATTGTAACAATTTGAAATATAAATTTGAATTTAGTAAGATTTTACGTGGAAAAACCACGCAAAATTATTGTAGATAGCTTCCTTGAGATGAAGGTTTTGTGCTTATGTCGCCATTTTGATCTTCATCTTGTTTTACAAATGCGTTATCGCCTTTAAGATAAGCGATGATATCTCCTACTTGAGAAAAGCTTACGTTTTTTGCCATAGGTTGCATAACGTATTTTAGTTGTCCGCCAAAATCAGGATCTGAGTTGTAAGCCGACATAGACGCCGCGATATCTTCGCCGCTCATATTGCTAAGACGCTCGCTAACTCCCATAGCTCTTTTTGTGCCTTTTTCACCATGACAGTGCAAACAGTTTTCATTATACAGAGCTTCACCTCTAGCGGCGTTATAACCTCTGTTTTTATCTACTCCTATATTTATAAATCCACCGCTACTATCTTGTGGTACTTTTTTATATACGTTTATAGATACATTTTCATCAGCCGCATACTTTTCTACCAAAGCTTTAAGCTCTCTACCAAAATCCCCTTTGGCTTCTATGACATAGCTACTATCGTCAGCCGCGCATAAAACCGTCGCAAGAGATGCAAAAAGTAGCGATTTTTTAAGCAAATTCATAATCTTCCTTGAAGTTAAATTTGGTAAATTATACAAAATATTTATTTAATACTTGGTAAAGTATGGAATTTAAGATAAGTAAATTTTAAAAAAAGAAGTTTTTGGAAGTAGAGCCGAAAGCTCGGCTCTATGATAAATTAGAAGTTGTATCTAGCTTCAAATCTGAAGTGATCGTTTTTAAAATCGTTTACATTTGCTTTAGCGTCAATCTCGTAATGTGACCAGAAAGTTTGGAATTTAAGTTTTTTGCTATAGTTATAATTTAGTCTTCCAACTATTTCATAAGCATCTTGCTCACCTATTGCAAGATTTGTAGTTCTTTTACCATCTACATAGTCAACGCCTACTCTAAATTTATCAAATGTATATCCAGCTACTAAGAACCAGTAGTTATTGTCACCAAAAAATCCGCTATAAGTATCATATAGATCTTCACCAGCTTCTATAAATTTACCTTGATCTTCATAAGAGACAAGCGAAATTCCGTCAGTTGAGAAATCTACATAACCAGCTCTAGCATCTACGCCAAAACCGTTGAATTTAGCTTGTAAAGCCCAAAAATCTGCATCTTTAACATTTTGATGTGAATACCAATCATAAATACTTGAAGCACCGTATTGACCTTGGAATCCTAGGTTGATATCGCTTGTTACATCAAAGCTTACAGCTACATCTACAGCATATAGATCAGCTACATCTTGAAGAAGTGCATACCATAGTTGGAAGCTAACTGGATCATAAGAGCCTATAGCAGCTACACCATAAAGGTTATTGTCTGATGTAAAAACAGGAGTTTGTACGCCATTTGTAAGTCTTTGAAGTCCTAAGGCATTAGTACCGATATGTCTATCTCTTTGTAGGTCATCAAAAGCAATAGCAGCTAGAGTAAGACCTGTGATATCTGTATTTAGTACTTTAAGACCAGTTCCTACCATATCATCAGTAAAGAATGTACCAAGAACTTGACGACCAGCTTGGATAGTAGTGTTACCAATTTTATATCCTAATAAGAATTGTCTAACATTGAAAGTTTGACCATAGTTATCAAAACCTTGATCTGCTTGCGTAGTCATAGTTTGACCAACATTTGTATTATTTACATTATCACCATCACCTGACAAATCTCTACTATCATATCTAAAGCCGATAACACCAAAGAAATTGTCATCTAATGCAGCTTTAAAATCTATAGTAGATGTAAATCTATGGTATGCTATTGCAGAATCTTTAGTAGTGCCATTATCTGTTTGAGTACTATCAAATCTATATCTTGCATAGCCAGATACATCAACGTTTTTTATAGCTTCTTCAAGTGGAGTTGCACTTGCAACGCTTGAAAGAGCACCAGCAGCTACGATAGCAGCTAAACTCATTTTAACTAATTTCATTTCTTTCTCCTTGTAAAAAGTTCAATTGTAAGTTTAATGAGTATAAGCTTAAAAATGTATAAATTTTGATAAAATCTTTACCGATTGTTTACCAAATGAGTAAATTTGAACACTAGTAAATTTAAAATAAAGTAGTTTTTTATAAAAAGATAGCTGTTTGGATAGCAAAAGTAGAGCCGAAAACTCGGCTCATAAAATTAGAATGAGTATTTAGCTTGGAATCTGAAGTGATTAACATCATTTTGATTTTTATCACGATCAATGTTTGAATACCAAGCTTGGAAGTTAAGTTTTTTGCTATAGTCATAACTTGCTCTATAAACAATCTCGTTTTGTTTAACTACGCCGTTATTAAGAGTTTTATTTTTACCATCTACATAATCAACGCCTACTCTAAATTTCTCTAAGAAAGAGTAACCAGCAGTAACAAACCAGTATTTGTTTTCACCAAAAAATGCAGTATAGTTTAGTAGATCTTCGCCCGGTTTTATAAAGCTTCCAGCATCTTCATAAGATATAACTGAAGCTTTGTCTTTATCAGCAGAGAAGTCTATATAACCAGCACTAAAGTCTAAACCAAAGCCCTCTGCTGTAGCCTCAATAGCCCAGAAATCAGCGTCATCAGCTAAATTATTTGTTCTATCTTTAAAATCACTATCTATGCTAGAACCAGCATACTGAGCTTTAGCACCAAGAGATAGATCTTCTGTTATATCAAAGTTCGCAGCAAGTTCTACTGCATATAGATCTGTTATGTCTTGAAGCATAGCATACCATACTTGGAAGCTAACTGGATCATAAGAGCCTATAGCTGCTACGCCATAAAGATTGTTATCTGATGTGAAAATAGGGTTGTTATTTTTATCTACTAATAAACCATTACTGCTAATATCTACATCTCTTTGTAAATCATCAAACGCTACAGCAGCTAGAGTAAGACCTGTGATATCTGTATTTAGCACTTTAAGACCAGTTCCTACCATATCATCAGTAAAGAATGTACCTACTACTTGGCGACCAGCTTGGATAGTAGTGTTACCAGCTTTGTATCCTAATAAGAATTGTCTAACGTTGAAAGTTTGACCAAAATCTTCAGCACCTGGATCATTAACACCTACATTTGTTCTACCATCAGCATCACCAGAAATGTCTCTACTATCATATCTAAGACCTAAGATACCATAGAAGTTGTCATCTAAAGCAGCTTTGAAATCCACATAAGAAGTAAATCTATGGCTACCTTCTGAAGTATCAACTCCATTTAAAGCAGCTTTAGTTGTTGTATTATCGTATCTGTATCTAGCAAATCCGCTTACATCTACGTTTTTTATAGCTTCTTCAAGTGGAGTCGCACTTACGCTTGAAAGAGCACCAGCAGCTACGATAGCAGCTAAACTCATTTTAACTAATTTCATTGTTTTCTCCTTTATAAAAAATTATTCGTTCATAATTGTAGTTGTTATTATCTTAAAAATAGATAAAGATGATTTGTATTATTAATTTGTACAAGGAGAAAGAGCGAGATTTTACGGTCTCGCCCCATATTTTTTAGAAAGGAGTTAAAATTTGATTGCTGATGAAATTATAAAGCAATTTGGTAAATGCTCGGTAATCTAAAAACTAATTTTTTCTTCTTTTGGAACAGCAATGTTTACTTTTTTTGTTTTGTCTCTTTTGTTTGTTTGGATAATGCGTTTTGTTTTTTCAGGATTTACGTAATTTTCTATGATGACAGCTAGATATGTTATCTTGCCATTTTCTATCTGTGCATAGACTAGATCGCCTACTTTGCACTCCTCATTTGAAGTCGCACTTGCCCATTTTAGCTTACCATTTGATGTTTCTGTAGCTATAATCTCATATCTATAGCCATTTTCTTCTTTTGACTTTTTATAGATAGTGCCTTTGATAAATTTACTTATGGGTTTTGTTATTTGCGGTTTTGACTTTGGCGGAATTTGTGTTTGAGTGGTAAAACACCCTGCAAAAAGTAGTGATATCAAAATAAAAACGCTAAATTTATACATAATTTTTAAAGCTCCTCGGTATGATTTGGGGTTGGATTATAACTCTTATTTGATATGTTGTCAATATCACAAGGAGAAAACTCGTATATATACATATCATTTATGGATAAGGTCAAATTTTTATCTTTTACACTGCCTTTTAATACAAAGCTATCTATAAGCTCTTTAGCGGCGTAGCTTTCAAGGCTGAGTTTCATAGTCGCCTCAAAAGAGTTTTTAGTGATACTATACTTATACTCGGCGTTGCTTGGAAAGATGTCTAGTAAAAATGAAAAACTATCAGTGGTTTCATCAAAGCCGTCTATACTTATCTTTATGAGCGACACAACGCATCTTGGTATAAAAATATCTTTGGCAAAAAATAATCCAACTTCCTTTAAATTCTCATTTTGCGTAGATAAAAGATCATCACTTTTGGTCTTACTTGGTGGATTAGACTTGCCTACTGAAATCTCGCTTGGATTAGGCATTGTGGTGTCTATTTTGATTGAACTTGGCTTGGCTGGTGTTGTTTTGGCTGCCTTGCTTGGTAAATTAGGTTTGAATGTTGGAATTTTGGCTGCCAAAATCCCATTTGGTGGATTAGAACAGCTATCTTCCTTAGAAACAATAAGACTCTTGATATCTGCAAAGCTTTTTATACAGTCGCTAAATACAAATTTTTCTATAAAGTCATTTACAAAGTCGGTCTCGCCATCGCCATTTATGATAAAAAAACCGGGTAATATTTTTGATTTTCTTATTTGGTATCGTTCAAATTTGTCTTGATAAATCGCCATTTTGGAGTTTTGTTTTTCATAGCCTTGTTTATTTGAGACTTCTTGCACGATAAAAGCTTGTTCCATGATACTCTCTTTTATAAGATTTATAATTTCGTAATTTTACGATTTTTTTATAAATTTGATAAGTAAAAAAAAGATGAGTAAAAAAGTAGCCTCAAATTTGAGGCTACAAGATTATTCTAATTCGTCGCTAAAATCAGCATTTGCCAAACGTTTTAGTTGGCGATATCTTCTTTTTGAGTCGGATTTATTTTGTTCAAAAAGCTCTCTTGCGTGGTCTGGATTTATCTTTTTAAGAGAGCTGTAACGAACCTCGTTTAATAAAAACTCTTCATATCTATCCCATTCAGGCTCTTTTGAAGTAATTTTTAACGGGTTTTTACCCTCTTTTGCAAGACGTGGATCATAGATAAATGTAGGCCAATAACCGCACTTTGTAGCAAGCTCTGCTTGGTCTCCTGAGAGCGCAAGTCCGCCTTTTATACCGTGAGCTATACAAGGAGAGTATGCTATAACAAGGCTAGGTCCGTTGTAAGCTTCTGCTGCGGCTATGGCTTTGATGACGTTTGCTTGACTTGCGTTTGAGTTGATTTGAGCTACAAAGATATTTCCATAAGTCATAGCTATCTGTCCTAGATCTTTCTTTTGAACTGCTTTACCACTAGCACTAAACTGAGCTACTGAGCCACTACGGCTTGATTTTGAACTTTGTCCGCCTGTGTTAGAATAGACTTCGGTATCTAAAACTAGCACATTTACATTTTCTCCACTAGCTAAAACGTGATCAAGTCCGCCATATCCGATATCATAAGCCCAACCATCGCCGCCTATTATCCATTGTGATTTGCGTGCGATATATTTTTTAAGACTTAGGATCTCTTTTGCACCTTCTAAATTTAAATTTGCTTCTAGTAAAGGCACCAACATATCTCTTATCTGAGCTGATTTCTTGCTATCGCCTTTAAATTCCAACCAATCTTTATAAAGCGCAACTATAGCATTTGGTGCTTTATCTATCGTATTTAGCATGATATTTTCGATGCGATGGCGGATAGTCTCAGTAGCTATCTCCATACCCATACCAAACTCAGCATTGTCTTCAAAAAGTGAATTTGCCCACGCTACGCCATGACCATTTGCATTGCTTTTACGATATGGAGTTGATGGAGCCGAACCGCCGTATATCGAGCTACAACCAGTTGCATTTGCCACCATCATTTGTTCGCCAAATAGCCTTGTGATAAGTGTTATATAAGGTGTTTCGCCACATCCCGGACAAGCACCGTGGAATTCAAATAGCGGTTGAGCAAACATAGCTCCTTTTACGCTATCTTTATTCATTAGATCATCTTTATATCTAACATTTTTAAATAAATAATCAGCGTTTTCTTGCTCACCTTTATCCATCTCTTCGCCAAGTGGTACCATAACTAGTGATTTTTCTTTACTAGGGCAGTTTTGAGCACAAAGCTCACAACCAGTACAATCAAGCGGACTTACTTGTATTTTATATTTTAAACCTTTTACCTCTTTGCCTTTTGCTTCAAGGTTATGAGATTTTACTCCTATAGGGGCTGCATTCATCTCATCTTCATCTATAAGGAATGGACGAATAACTGCGTGAGGACAAACGAATGCACATTGATTACATTGAATGCAGTTTTCTTCTATCCATTTTGGCACCATTACGCCAACACCGCGTTTTTCATACTCAGTTGTACCGGCTTCAAAACTGCCGTCTTCATGTCCTAAAAATGCTGAAACAGGAAGTTCATTACCACGAGCTGCGTTCATAGGTTTTACTATTTTTTCTACAAATTCAGTACCTTTATAATGATTCTCGCTAGTTACTGCTTCATCTTTTAAATTTACCCAGCTAGGATCGATATCTATTTTTATAAGTTTATCAGCACCTTGATCGATAGCTGCGTAGTTCATCTCTATGATCTTATCGCCTTTTTTAGCATAAGTTTTCTTCGCATACTCTTTCATATATTTTTGTGCGTCTTCAAAATCTATGATTTTTGCAAGTTTGAAAAATGCTGATTGCATTATGGTATTAGTGCGATTTCCTAGTCCTATCTCATAAGCTAATTTTGTAGCATTTATGATATAGAAATTTGCATTTTTTTGTGCTAACAGCCTTTTTACTTTATTTGGTATGCGTTTTATAGTTTCGTCCGCGTCCCAAATAGAATTTAAAAGGAATGTTCCGCCATCTCTTAATCCATCTACAACATCGTAAATATCAAGATACGCTGCTACAGAACAAGCTACAAAGTGAGGATTTGATACAAGATATGTTGAGCGGATAGGTTTTTTGCCAAATCTTAAATGGCTTCTCGTATAACCGCCTGATTTTTTACTATCATAAGCAAAATACGCTTGAGCGTAAAGATCTGTTTTATCGCCGATAATCTTGATTGAGTTTTTGTTTGCTCCGACTGTTCCATCTGCTCCAAGTCCGTAAAACAAACACTCTATACAATCTTTATCACTTAGCGAAATTTTATCTCCTACTGCTAGTGAAGTAAATGAAACATCATCTACTATACCGACTGTAAATCCATTTTTAGGCGTATCTAAATTTAAATTCTCATATACTGCTAACATTTGAGCTGGATCAACGTCTTTTGAGCTAAGTCCATATCTACCACCGACTATCACAGGGGCGTTTTCTAAGCCATAATACGCTGCTTTTATGTCAAGATAAAGTGGTTCGCCAAGACCGCCTGGCTCTTTTGTCCTATCTAAAACAGCTATCTTTTTAACGCTTTTAGGCATAACATCAAATAGGTATTTTGTGCTAAAAGGTCTATAAAGATGAACTTTTACAACTCCTACTTTTTCGCCTTTGCTTCTTAGATGATCTACAACTTCTTCTAAAGTCTCAGTCACAGAGCCCATAGCGATTATCACGCGTTCTGCGTCTTTATCTCCATAATATACAAATGGTTTATACTCACGACCGGTGACTTTTGATATTTCATTCATATACTCTGCAACGATATCTGGAAGATTATCATAAAATTTGTTTGTAAGCTCTCTAGTTTGAAAATAAATATCATCGTTTTGAGCGGTTCCTCTAGTTTTTGGAGTTTCAGGATTTATGCTTTCGTCGCGGAATTTTTGGATAGCATCATAATCTACCAACCTATCAAAAACAGCGTAATCCATAACTTCAACTTTTTGAATTTCATGGCTTGTTCTAAAGCCGTCAAAGAAATGTAAAAACGGCACTCGTCCTTTTATAGCTGCCAAATGAGCAACTCCGGCTAGATCCATAACTTCTTGTACTGAGCCAGTCGCAAGCATAGCAAATCCCGTTTGACGACAGGCATATATATCTTGATGATCCCCAAAGATAGAAAGAGCTTGAGCAGCTATTGAGCGTGCTGCAACATGTATAACGCCTGGTAACATCTGTCCGGCTATCTTATACATATTTGGCACCTTAAGAAGCAATCCTTGAGCGGCTGTATAAGTAGTAGTAAGAGCTCCGGCTTGAAGGCTACCGTGCACAGTTCCAGCGGCTCCGGCTTCACTTTGCATCTCTACAACTTTAACAGGCATACCAAAAATATTCTTTTTACCTTGTGATGCCCAAACATCTGTATAGTCAGCCATAGGCGAACTCGGAGTTATAGGGTAAATCCCAGCAACCTCGGTAAATGCGTAAGCAGCGTAAGCAGCAGCTTCATTACCATCCATTGTTTTCATAATTTTACTCATAGGTTTCCTTCCTTATTGTTTAACTATATTTTGTAATTTTACATATATATTGCTTAAAGTTTTTTATTTTTGTGACAATTTAACATTTTTTTTAACACAACTGTTACTTATCGAAATTATATATAAAAATTGTAAAACAAAAATTAACACAAAAATAGATAATTTTTAGCTAAGTTTGATTTTATAATGTATCAGATCTGATGAATTTAACGGCTTCTAAGCTATTTTTGGCAACGTGATCGCAGTATTTTGATAAATTTTGCTCAGTGCAATATCCACACGTCACACCCACGCTAATAATATTTGCACTTTTTGCCGCTTTAGCGTCCATAGGAGTATCACCTACCATATAAGCAAATTTATCAGTTTTATCTAAATTTAAAAGAGCTTTTAAGATAGGCTCTGGATGTGGCTTTGGATTTATCACATCATCTTTACCGATTATTGTTTTAAAATACTTTCCTATGCCAAGGTGATCTAGTAAGATTACTGAGTATTTTGAAGTTTTAGTAGTAACAACTCCAAGATCTGCAAACTCATTTGCTAGTTCTATGGACTCTTTGGCAAAGTCAAGAAGTTTTGTATCTTGTAGATACGTTTTTTTGTATGTCTCTTTATAAACAGCTATAAAATCCCAAACAACTTCATCATTTACTCCAAGATGAGCAAACATATAATCAAGCGGATGTCCTATCAAAGCACAAATTTCTTCAGTTTGTGGTCTTTTAAATTTAAAAGCATCAAAAGCGGCGAAAAATCCGTTTAATATAGAATTTGTAGAGTCTATAAGAGTCCCATCTAGATCAAATAATATGGTCGGTCTGCTCATTTTTTATCGCTTTCATAAATATGATGAGTAACTACTTGCGTGAATGGTATGGAAATGCCATTTTTGTCAAATGCGATTTTCACTTCTTCTAACATTTGATGATAAACAGATAGACAATTTTCATTTTTAGCCCAAAAACGAGCTACTAAATTTACGCCATTATCACCGAGGCTCATAACACCAACAAACGGAGCTGGATCATTTAAAATAATATCTTTGCGAGTAGCTATGTCAAGAATGATATCTCTAGCCAATTTTAAATCGTCTTTATAATCTATACTAAAAGTAAGATCTACTCTTCTATTTGGTTTTAAAGAATAGTTAATGATCTTTGAAGATATAATTTGAGAATTTGGAATAATAATAGTTTTGTTATCGCTAGTAGTTAGATACGTACTAAATAAATTTAGTTCTGTAGCAGTACCGATAGAACCATCGATATCTATGCTATCTCCAAGTCTGAAAGGTTTGAAAAATATAATAAGAACGCCAGCCCCGATATTGCCAAAAGTATCTTTAAAAGCCATGCCTATAGCTAAACCTACAGCACCAAGAACTGCCACAAAAGAGGTAGTCTCTATACCTAAATTTGAAAGTGCGGCTAATATAACAAATATAAAAAGCAGTGTTCTTGTGGTATTTAGCACAAAATTTGAAAGCATAGAATCTATTTTTGTTTTATCTAAGATCTTTTCTAAAACAAAAGTAAGTTTTGAAATAATCCATTTTCCGATAAAAAATATAAGAATAGAAACTATAAGGTTTAAGCTATACTTACTCACAAGAGCAAGTATAGTCATATAATCTAGATTTTGAATAATCTCTAAATTCATTATTTATTTCTGAATTTAGCTTCTACACGGCGATTTTGGGCACGTCCTTCTTTTGTAGCATTTGATGCTATAGGTTTTGACTCACCAAATCCTTCTGTAGTGATCTTGCTTTTACTAACGCCCATTTTTTCTAAAACAGATGCAACTGCATTAGCTCTTTTTAGTGATAGCTTTTGGTTATAAGCATCAGAGCCGGTGCTATCAGTATGTCCTTCTAGGATAACTCTATACTCTGGGTTATCTATCATAACATTTGCTACTTCTTTTATCTTTGCTTCATACTCAGGGCTAACTGTAGCACTATCAAATGCAAAATTTGCTTTTAAGCTTAAGCGAATAACTTTTTCACAACCATATTCATCAACAACAACGCCTTTTGGAGTGCCAGGGCATCTATCTACATTGTCAAAAACGCCATCACCATCTTCGTCGCCGATAGCTGGAGCAATAGGTGCTGGAGCAGGAGCTACTTTTTCTACTACTGGAGCAGGAGCTGCCTTAGCAACCTCACCAAAAGAGACTGCAAATCCAAGAGAGTATAAGAATGTGTTTGATCCGTGATTCCAATCAAGCGCATCTCTAGCTTCTGCTTTAAGTGAGAAGTTATCTGTAACTTTGTATTTCAAGCCAAGACCAGCTTGAGCAAATCCACCATCTTCGATATCGTTTGCTTCATGAGTAAGATCTTGATATCCAAGTCCTAAAAGTCCATAAACAGAAAATACATCAGTCAAAGGAAAATCTTTAATTAAATTTATATAGTATCTTGTTAGATCAGTCTCTCTACCTAATATATTTTCGAAAGTTACGTTTTTAGAATAGTCAAAACCAAGCTCTAATTGACTTAGTAAAAACATATCTAGATTTCCAGCTATTCTTAAACCTATAAATTTTTGGTCATCAATACCTTGAGTACCTTCTGGATGGGCATATCCCACAACTGGAGTAAATTCGTAGTTATATGTGTTAGCACCAAAAAGTGCAGATGCAGCACATAACGCCAAAGCAATCTTTTTCATTTCTTGTCCTTTATAGAATTTTCATATACTATTTTAGCACAATTTTTTAATTTTATTATAAATTTTTTAAAAAAATGATTTAAACAATCTACATTTTAAAGAGAGACTTAAAGGGAGGCGACCACCTAAAATCTAGATGGTCGGATCAATTATTACAAAAAGGAGGTTTACTGTTGAACGGCGTAATTATATATAGAAGTTATTAACTTAATCGAAATTTTTTATAAACTTTTACTAAATAAATAAGGGTAAATTTGATAGATAATATAAAATAGATAATATAAATTTGAAAGCCCAAACGAGCTTCCAAATTTGATAATATTGAGAAATAAAGATTATCTCTTTGAGAATTGCGGACTTCTTCTCGCTTTTCTGCGGCCATATTTTTTACGCTCAACAACACGGCTATCACGACTTAGAAGGCCTTGTGGTTTAAGAGCTGCTCTAAATGTTGCGTCGATAGAAGCTAAAGCTCTTGAAATTCCGTGTCTCAAAGCCTCTGCTTGAGCTGAATACCCACCACCTAAAGTCGTGGCTGTGATATCCATAGAAGTTTCTTGTTTTGTTACTAATAATGGTTGAACTACTTTAAGCTTTATAGCTTCGTGTCCGCCAAGCCAAGTGTTTAGATCCATACCATTTACAACTATTTTGCCACTACCTGGTTTTACCCAAACTTTAGCAACTGCTGTTTTTCTCTTACCTGTTGCGTATGTTGTTGCCATTATTATTTTCCTTCTTTAGCTATTTGTGCAGTGTGCGGATGCTCACTACCGGCATAAATTTTTAATTTTTTAAGCATCTCTTTGCCTAATTTTGTCTTAGGTAGCATACCACGGACTGCTAATTTATAAAGTTTTTCAGGTTTATTAGCTAGTAAATCACCAAATTTTTCGCTTTTTACGCTACCAAAATAGCCTGAATGTCTGTGATAAAGCTTCTCTTCAGCTTTATTCGCACCTGTGAATTCTGCCTTACTAGCGTTGATGATGATTACATAATCTCCACAATCAACATTTGGGCTAAATCCTGGCTTATGTTTGCCACGAAGTAGTGTAGCAGCTTCAGTTAGCAATCTACCAAATCTCTTTCCAGAAGCATCAAGAACGATCCAATCACGCTTTACTTCATTTGGCTTTGTTATCTTTGTCATAATCTTGCCTTTTATATAATTAATTTAAGAGATGAAATTATAGCGAGACTAACTTAAAAATAACTGAATTTAAGAAAATTTTTATATTAGAGCTTTGAAATTTGAATTTCATCATGTAGTATATAAACTATACTAGCTTTTAGATTTTTTTGTGGATAAATTTGAGATAAAATATCTAGATATTCTTTGACTTGCTCTTTATGCTCATCGCTATTTTTAAGAGAGGTTTTATAGTCTATTATCTCGATTTCATCGCTATTTACACATAATAAATCGATGCGTTTTAACGCCCCATTAAATCCGATATCTTGCTCTTGATATAATCTTTTATCTTTTATAATTTCTAAAAATTGCGGGTTATTTAAAAGTCTATCAACTCTAGCTTTAATCTCTTTTAAGCCATCTTGGTCGATAAATGCTCCAAATTTATTATACAAGCAATTTTGAGCGATTTTAAGCGATTTTAAATCAGCAAAATCAATGCTCTCAAGATAATAATGCAGCGCCTTGCCAAAGTAGATAGAATCTAAGCTCTCTTTTGGCTTATCACTGGTTAAAATCTCTTGTGGCGCAACCTTTTCAAATGGTTTAAGATGGATTATTTGCGGCCTTGGCTCTTGCTTCTTGTCGATATTTGGTTTGATAATCCCTGATTTGCATTCATCTAAATTTAGATATTCTACTGCTTTGCCATTTGATTCATAACTAGTAAAATATGAGATATTGTTGCCATTTGGATTATCTTTGGCTAAGATTATTAAGCTATGTTTAGCCCTGGTTAATGCTACATAAATTTTATTTATAACCTCTTTTCTATCAAGCTCTTTTTGTCTATCTTGAAGCTTGATATAATTCTCATCGCCCAAATACTCAAACACCTTATTAGCTAACCTTATATCCCAGCTATCTGTGTTTAGATTATACTCCATTAAAAATTTATCTTTTTGGCTATTTTCTTTGCCTATATAATCAAGCACGATGACATGGTCAAATTGCAGCCCTTTGCTCTTATGAACGGTCATTATCGTTATGCCTTTTTGGCTATTTTTGGCACTATTTGTCTGGTCATTATCGATATTAAAAGCAAAGTCGTATATATCGCTATATCTGCTACTAATCTCATATAGTTTCAATAGATCAACATCACAAGGCTCAAGCTCAAGGTATTTAGCGATAAATTTAAGAGTTTGAGCTACGCTAGCATCGCTTTTTAACTCTAGTTTGACTTTTTTGTTTTTGGTTATCTCATATTGAGCGTTTAAATATATCTCATCACCAAAAATAGAGTATTTCAAAAACGCCACCACCGCCGCTACATTTGCACTTTTGATAAGATTATTTGTAGTTTGAGTCGATACTTCTAAACCTTTATCTTCTAAAAAATCTTTGATATTATAAATATCACTATTTTTCCAACAAAGTATCGCCATATCTTCATACTTTACACCAAATTTACTTAGATGATTTATGCTATCATAAATTGCCTCTAAATATTTTTCTCTATCAAATTTAATAACCCTCACATAGCCATCATCTTTGCTATTTGGAATTTGATTTTTGTAGTGTGGATATTTGTATTTAAATTTATCATTTACATATTCTACTATGATTTTATCACTGCGATAATTTTTATCTAGGCTTTGAGTTTTTATCTGTGGGAATTTAAATTTAAGCTTATCAAATAGCCCACTTTGACCCCCACGAAATCTATAAATACTCTGCTTTATATCACCAACATAAAAAAAGCTCCCAATGCCACTTTGACCTATGCCAGAGAGACTTTCAGCTATGAGTGGTTCTAATATCTCATACTGCTTGATATCAGTATCTTGAAACTCATCGATCAAAATATGCCTGATCTTAGCATCAAGGCGAAAATATAGCATATCGATATTTTGCTTGTTTTTGTTAGTTAAAAGCTCATTAACCCAATTTGTGATATCGGCAAAACTTAGGCTATTTTCACGGCGATTTACATTAGCGATTGCCTTTTTATAGAGATCCACAAAATATGAAATTTGAGATATTTCATATTTCTCAAGAGCTAGATAATACTCTTTTAAAGCATTTATAAACTCATCTCTAGCGGCGTTAAATTCGGCGTTGTCTCTTACTTTATTAAAATAATTTTTCTTTATATCTTTTACAACCGCTTTTTCAACTATATCTTTTAAGCTTAAATTTTTATTAAAATTACTTATATAATTCTTATCGCTACTCAATTTTAATGCCACATCACATAGGGCAGTATATCTATCCATTGCGTTTTTAGGGCTTGGCAATGGGGCGCCTAATTTATCAAATTTAGTTTGTGAGAGTAGAGAAAGCTTTTCAAAAAGGGCATTTTCTTTGCTATTTGTATAATATAGATATTTTGCTACTTTGCTCATCATTGAATTTGAGTTTAAGAGCCTTTTAAACTCATTTTTAACCTCAATGCTATTATCATTAAGAGAGTTAAAATCTGGCATAAGACCTAAATTTAAACTAAACTGCCTAAGAATAGTAGCAAAAAAGGAGTCAAATGTAGATATCTTTAACTCACTTGATAAAAAATCAGCCATAAATTTATCTCTAAGTGCCAAAACTTCTTCTTTTGATTTGCCCAAAAGCTCGCAAATCGCATTTCTCTCGCCATCGCACTTGCTTAAATGTAGATTACAAAATGTATCTGTGAACCTGTGTTTCATCTCGTTTGCAGCTTTGTTTGTGAATGTTAGGGCTAGGATTTTGCTTGGGTGATTGCCTTGTAATAATAGAGCGATATAGCGAACTGATAGAGCAAATGTCTTGCCACTTCCTGCACTCGCTTCTAAGCACAAATAATTTTCAAATTTCATCTTAATCCCCTTAAACACAGAGATTCATACGGACATATATCGCAATGTTTTGTATCTTGAGAAAAGGGAATTTGGCTATTACTCATCTTTTTTAACTCATCTAAAACTTCGATTAATTTATCAATGTCGGCTTTGCTATTAGTAAATTTATTATCATCAAATGAGTAGAAATACCCCTTAGCGGTTTTATCAAATTTCGCTTGATACAAAAGCTCATAAAACGCTAGCTGCAAGGACTTTTCATCTGCTTTTCCACTCTTATAATCAATAAGCCAAATATCATTACCATTGATATCTACTCTATCAATCTTGCCTTTGATAAAAATCCCATTAAACTTAGCTTCAATCTTTTTCTCACATTCGCTAACGCTAAATCCATCTTTGAAATGGCTATTTTGACTAGATGCGAACTCATCAAGTTTTAGCTTGAAAATCTCGCTTTTTAGCGTGGTATCTTTTTGATATTTGCTATATATCTGTAAAAACTCGCTTTTATCAAATTTAGCGCTTGATTGCTTAAAATACTCTTCTAAAGCTTCATGTACCAAAGTGCCAAAATCTAGCGCATCTCTATCATAAAATCTAGATTCTTTAATCTTTTTGATATATTTATAATAATACCGCCTTTTGCATTTAAGATAGGTATCTAAGCGACTAAATGAGATAGGCTCAGCGAAAAAATCGTGAGTTTCTACAATATCCCTAGGCGTCAAATCAATAGCGATTCCGCCTTTATGCAAGGCGTTTTCATATGAAATTTGCGAAATTTCAATCTTCTTAACGCTCTCAAAATCCCTAATAAATCTAGATACGATATTCTCATCATTTTCAACATAGCTGATAGATACCCTTTTGGCTCTATTTATCAAGCTTTCGTAGTAAAATCTCTGTAAATTCTCTCTATCACTATGACTGATTAGACCAGCATTTTTTCTCACTGCTGAGCTTAGAAACATCTCTTTTTGGCTTCTTTTAGGCACCAAAGAGTCATTAAAATCAACTATAATCACGCCGTCATAACTCTTAAATCTACTCTCTAAAATCCCAATCACGCTTACTAAACCACCGCCGACCATGCTTTGAGTTTTACTAGAGAAATTTATCAAAAATAGCTCCAAAACATCGCTAAATTTAAGTTCTATTTGGCGTAAAAGAGTTTTGATAGAAAATAGCTCATTTTCTATAATCTCATCTATCTCATCAACCCTTTTGATATCATTTAATAGCGATTTTATCGCATTCTCAAAGCTATCAAATTTAGCCTTAGAATAGAACATATTTTGGATATCTTGATATATTTGCGTTGGGATTTTAAAGCTATTTAGAGTTGCTATTAACTGATTTAGTTCTTTGGAATTTTGTATATAATTCTCATCAAACTCATACTCCAATCCTTGAGATATAGCCTCTTTAATCGTATGTAAAAGCGTGTAAATTTGGCTATTTTTCAAGCTTTTTCCCATAGCGTAATTTAGCATATTATTCTCATCTAAATTCTGCAAAATTAAAGCAAAGCTCTCATCAGGCAGTATCACGGCGATATCTTGTGGTTTTATCCCATCTCTTATCATATTTGATATCTCATCAAAAACAAATGCCGCTTGCAAGCTACGAATAGAAAATCCCTTGATATTTATATTTGGGTTTTGGTTTAGTTTGGTCTTGCTTTCTATGGATTTATCGCTTAAATTTAGTTTATAGTTATGGCCGGTTTTGAAATTTAAATTTGTGAAATTCCTTATCTTTTCTATCGTTTTTTGATTAAATTTACTACAATCAAAATTTAAAATAAGTGGAATTTTTTCGCTTATTTTAATCAAAATCTCCCACTCCAAAAGCGTCAAAATCCCATCAATCCGTAGCTCAATCCTATCAAAATTGCTAATGAAATTTGGATTTATCTCATAGTAATCACTTATCGTAATATCATCATATAAGCCAAGTTCATCTAAGCTCTGCTTATAAATCCGCCCTAGATTATCTAAAATTGTCAGATGCTCATCATAATTAGCGTATGTATCAGCGATACTTAAATCTGCGACTCTCTTTTTCTCTTTGCTTAGCTCTTTGAAAAATGAAAATAGGTAGTTTGAGTTTTTCAAAAAGACCAAAAATTCATCTTTTATATTTAATATCGAAGAGATATTCTCCACCCTATTAATAGCATTTCGCATATATAGCAAGGACTCCATATCAGTAGCACGGCGTCTATCTGGGACATATATAACCTCACCAAAAAACTCTGCTATATTCATTATCTTTGGCAAGAGCGAATTTGAGCTTAGATTATTAGAATAAAAATCCCGCACATTTCTAGAAGTGCTAAGGACAAAAAGAGCTCTATTTTGCATATAGCTCTACTTTATAAAATCCTGTTTTATTCTCATCGATAATAATCTTAGCTTTTATCTGCCATCTACCTGCTTTGGTTAGATTAAGGTCATTTATAACCATCTTGCCACTTTGATTTTGAGATATTAGCTCTTTGTCAAATTCACTGCTATCTGGGCGAGTTAGCAATATCTTAGTAGAATAGCTAGTCGCATTTGTATCAAATTTGAGATTGAAATTTTGATTTAATGGCACTATTGTCGCACTCTTGCCTCTGCGAAGTTTTTGGGTTTGGCTAGGCAAGATTAGCGAATTTAGCTCAATTTGCGGAGTTGTATTAAAACTAAATTCACGACTAAAATTTGATTGAGCCGCTTGGATTTCATTAAATTTGCTATCGACTTTTTGATACTTATCAAAGTAATAATCATCAATATAAACAGGATAATCCAAGGAGTAATATATAGTATAAGCACAAGCACAAACTATAGCAAATATGGAGAGTAAAATTCCATATGGCCAAAATGTTTTTTTACGCATGAAGTCCTCTTTTAAATTTTCGCACCAAAAATATGACTATTACTAAAAATATCGAACCATAAACAAAATATCTAAGTAAATTTAATGTAGTTTTATTTGAATTTCCTATAGAATTTACTAAAATTACATTTTTGCTTTTAGCTACCATATCAGATATATCAGCATATCCGTTTAGCATAGCTGCGTTGTAGATATCCTCACCTTTATTTGATACTAATATGGGAAGTATTGTTCCTACTTCAGGATAAGGGCTTAAAACAGCCTCTTTATCAAACAAAGCGTAAGCATCGTCTGAAGCAAATATATCTACTTTGCCTGATTTTTTATCTTCTGTTTTAGGTGAAATAACTAATAAAATATAAGGTTTTTTAAGATTACTTTCGTGTTCTTTTGTAGCAGATCTTAGATCGCTATCTTTAGTAGTTATAAGATCTAAAGTTACGCCGGTTTTTTCTTTGAGCTCAGAACCTATTTGGTTTAATTTAGTTTTTACATTATCACTTATAATGCCTGCATTATCTATAACAATGCCATTTAAATTTGAAACTGATAAAAGAGCGGCTATCAAACCGCTCTTAAAAAATGCAGATAACTTCATCCGATAAATAGATGATTTGGAGTTAAAACAGACCAAGCAGTTATAGCTGCTGCTATTATAAGACCAATTACAATAAGTGAATCTAAAATATTTGACATTTTTACTCCTTGACTACCATAACTTCAGCTTCTTGAGTCATACTACTTTTCATTTGCACCGAAGTTGGATTTACGAGTTTATATGGTTTTTGCATAACATCTTGTTGAGATACGATGCCAAGATATGTTAAAACTCCCAAAATGCTTAGAAGTAAAACAGTAGCTATAAGCATACCAGTAACACCGCTAAGACTAAAAACAGATCTATTTGTATTTTCCATTTATTCTCCTTTTGAAAGTGAGATAACATACTCGCCAACAGCTTTTTCTTGTGTTGGATTTATTATGCCAGAACCTGCAAATTTAGGCATATGACCTATGTTTCCTACTTTACCGCGATTTAATACATCAACGACAAATGCGCCTGAGCCATATATAGTAAGATCTGGAGCTTGTCCGTCCATACCTTTGCCATCTTCACCATGGCATGCAGCACAAGTAGCCCACGCTGCGCGTCCTATTTCTACTAGATTTTCATTGCTTGTTTTCTTAATAGCAGAAATTTCTTTTGCAACAAAAGCTGCAATAGCTTTTGCCTCAGCAGCTTCAGCTAAACCAGCAGGCATCTCGCCAAGTGGATAATTAAGTCCTTTTGAACCATTTATTATGACATCGTAAATAGCTTTTTCAGTTCCCCATATATTTAGATCAGCAGCTTTGCCGTTGATACCATCAGCTGTTATGCCATGGCAACTAGCACATTGAAGTAAGAAAACTTGCTCACCCATAGCTCTTAGCTCTTCGCTACTTGCATTTGCGAATTTACTTTGAAAGTTATCGTTATAAGCTTTAACTTCTTCGTTATATTCGCCTATTTGAGAATATGAATTTAGTGGATATCCAGCCAAAAAGTACCATATAGCCCAAATAATAACCAATACAAACACAACAGCCCAACCAAATGGCAGTGGATTTTTATATTCGCCTATTCCATCCCAGTTATGTTCGCTTAATTCTCCGCCCTCTTTTTTTACTTTCATCAGCTTAAATAGCCTACCAACAACAACAAGTGTCAATAAAATGATAGCTATAGCGCCAAGAATAGTAAGCGAATTTACATTATCTTCTAGATTAAACCATTTCATTTTTCAACGCTCCTCTTAGCATTATCGTTATTAGTAGAAACATTTTCTAAGATCTCATCGCTTAGATCATCATTTAGCGCTAGTTTAGAGTACTGCTCATAGTCACGTCTACCGACTTTTTCTGACTTCTTAAGATGAAACCAATAACCATAAAGCAAAACCACCATAGCTACTAATAGTATAAAATAACCATAAGCTTGAAGTTCTCTCATTGTTTCTACGCTCATAACATAAACCTTATTTTAAGCTATTCAAGTATGCTATAAGTGCAACTATCTCGCGAATCTCGCCTCTAGCAAATGCATCTTTAACATCTTGATCCTTCATCTGTTCAACTATAGCAGCTGCTTCTTCATTTACCATAGTCTTAGCCTCTTCTAAAGTACCAAGTTTTGGCATACCTTCAGTATCATAAGGGACATTAAATACTTTTTTTACAGTAAATGCTTCTGCATATGCTGTTTCTATGTCTGCATTTTTATTAAACATATGTTTATATGCGGGCATTATAGATCCTGGAACAACGCTTGTTGGATCTTTCATATGATTTTCATGCCAATCAGTACTTCTGTAGTTACCTACACGCCAAAGATCCGGACCTGTTCTTTTTGATCCCCAAAGAAATGGTCTATCATAAGCGTATTCGCCACTGATAGAATACATTCCATATCTATCTGTTTCTGATTTAAACGGTCTGATAAGCTGTGAGTGACAAGCATTACAACTATCATTGATATATACTTGACGACCTGCTAATTGCAAAACTGTATATGGTTTTTTATTTTCAACAGGTCTAGCACGATCAGCAAAATCAGGTAAAATCTCAACAACACCGGCGTAAGCTATAAAGATAAAAACAAATACTGCAAAAAAGAATGGATTTTTTTCTAACCAACTAAACATTCATTCCTCCTTACGCAGCCATCGGTGAAGCACTTACTGGTTCACGTTCGACTATTTTACTTGATGAAATTGATTTGAATATGTTATAACTAAACATAAAGAAGCCTATTAAGTATAGCAATCCGCCAAGAGCTCTAATCCAATAATACGGTATAAGAACAGTAACTGTATCTATAAATGAATAAGCAAGGTTGCCATACTCATCAGTAGCTCTCCACATCATACCTTGAGTGATTCCAGCTATCCACATAGAAGCAAAGTATAGAACGATACCTGTTGTTTGGATCCAAAATTGAGCTTCCATCAAAGATTTACTATAAAGCTCTCTTTTAAACACACGTGGAGTCATGTGATAAAGTGCTGCCATAGTCATAAATCCAACCCAGCCAAGAGTTCCATCATGAACGTGTCCAGGGATCCAGTCAGTAAAGTGTGCTAGTGCATTTACTGATTTTATAGAAAGGATCGGTCCTTCAAGAGTAGAGAACATATAGAACGTACTTGCCAAAATCATAAATTTGATAAGTGGATTTTCTCTTAGTTGTCCCCATTCGCCCTTCATAGTAAGAAGCATATTTATCGCAGATCCCCAACTAGGAAGTATCAAAACTACTGAGAATATAGATCCCATAGTTTGCATCCAATCTGGTACAGTAGAATAAATAAGGTGGTGACCACCAGCCCAAAGATAGACAAACATTAAGCCCCAAAATGAGAATAGTGATAGTTTGTAACTAAATATCGGCTGTCCACTCTCTTTTGGCAAGAAATAGTAAATTTGAGCAATTATCGCCACAGTAAATACGAATGCAACAGCGTTATGTCCCCACCACCATTGAACTAGTGCGTCGTTTGTTCCAGCATACATAGAAACTGAATGTAACCAACTACCAACACCAGCTACTAGACGGGTAGGAACTTCCATATTGTTAAATAGATATAGCATAGCTACGCCAAGGAATGTAGCAATGTAATACCATAAAGAGATATATAGAGTTTTTTCACGACGAATTCCGATAAGTCCAAATATCGAAACCCCCCATAATACCCACACTATAACAACTAGTATATCTATAGGCCACTCAAGCTCTGCATACTCTTTTGAAGTACTAAGTCCAGCAAAAAGACTGACTACAGCCAAAGCTATAACAATAACATATAGCCAAAAATGAAGTTTTCCTATAAACATTAGGAATTTAGATTCGCTCATAGAGACTTTTAGCACTCTTTGACCGATATAATACCAGGTAGCAAAAATACCTGACAACATAAACCCATAAACCACGCCATTTGTATGGAGCGGTCTTAAACGACTAAATGTTCCGTATTCACCAGCTAGGTAATTAAGATCTGGATAGGCCATTTGAAAAGCTATCAAAGTTCCTATAGCCATACCTACTATACCAAATATAATAGTGGTAAACATGAAGTACTTAGCGACTGTGTAGTCGTAGTTCAATGCATTACTTGGTTGCATTAAAAAGTTCCTCCTGTCAATTTTTTATGTAATCCTGAAAAACACATAACTTTGAAATTATAAGGTAAATAAAATATAAATTTTCTTAAAAAGATTAAATTAGTATAAATTAATCATTTATATATCGCCTAAAAATGGGCTTTTACATAGATAAACTTTCTACAAATTTGTTTCTATTTTGTAACCAAGACCCGGTACATTTTTAATCAAATTTGAACCTACTTTATCACGAATACGTTTAATAAACGTTCTAATCGCAGCGTCACTAACTTTTTCACCGACCCAAACGCTATTTTTTATCTCTTCATGCAACACTAAAGTTCCAAGTCTTTTTACTAAGATAGACACAAAAGCTAGCTCTTTTTTAGTAAGTGGGATTTCCTCGCCGCCTTTGATTAAGACTTTTTTTGTTCTGTTAAACGCATATCCATTTGCGATATCAATGATACTTGCTCCGTTTATCTTACTTTGAGCCAAATAAGATATCGATTCAAATAGCTCTTCCATATCTATAGGTTTTATGATGTATTTGTCTATGCCTATCTCTATGGCTTTTAAAAGCTTTTCTTTTTCGCTAAACGCACTAAGAACAACGATAGGAGAATCTTTTGAGATCTTTTTAATCTCTAGTGACATATCAAGTCCGTCCATAATCGGCATAGAAATGTCAGTTATAACGATATCTGGGCTAAATTTTTTAAACTTTTTTAAGCCTTCATCGCCATTTCCGGCAAGTAAAACTTTTTTAAAAACGCCATCCATAGCATTACCCATGCTAGTTCTAATTTTATCCTCATCTTCGACTAATAATACAGTAAGATTTTTTAGTGCTTCACTCATTTTCATCTCCTTTGTTTGTTGTAATTACTGGTATATTTATTTCAAAACAAGTTCCGAATTTGATATTTTTTACGCCTATTTTTCCATTTAATTTTTCTATAATCTGCTTACTCATATAAAGTCCAAGACCCGTACCTATACTCGGATGTTTCGTAGTAAAATAAGGCTCAAATATTTTATCTTTAGTATCGTCTTTGATGCCTCCTGCGTTATCGCAAATTTTGATATTTACGTAATTTTTGCCATTTTTTATAGAGAATTTAATAAGTTTTGTAGGAGGTTCTACATCTTTAAATGCATCTCTAGCATTTGTTAATATATTTACAAATACTTGAGAAAGTTCATTTCTATATCCCCTTACCCACGTATTTTGATCACAATTTATCTCAAGTTTTATCCCGTCTTTTTCAAGCGTTCTTTGTAGCATTAAAACTGCATCTTTAAGTGCAGAAGAAACTTCAAATTTCTCTTTTTTTGTATTTGAATTGAAAAAATTTCTAAAGTCTTCTATTGTGTTGCTCATACTTTTTATGACTGATTTTGAATGCTCATAAATATCTAAAAACTCATCATTTGGATTTGAAACTTGTTTGAGTCTAAAAAGATCTATGCTAAGCTCATTTAATGGCTGACGCCACTGATGGGCTATGTTTGCTAACATTTCTCCCATATTTGCAAGGCGACTTTGCTGAAACATCAGTTTAGTTTTTTCCTCGTTTTTGGCAACTTCTTGTAGGACTTTTTGTTCTAAATTTTTATTTAGATCTAGCAACTCTTTTGTCTGCTCTTCTACTTTATGCTCAAGAAGTAAATTTAACTCTTTAAGCTCATTTTGCGTTTTTAAAAGTCTTTCGTTTAGCAAAACGACTTCTGTCACATCATGCCTGATAGCTACAAATTCTTCTATATCCCCACTCTCGCCAAGTATAGGTATAATGGTGGTATTTAGATAAAAGCTACTACCATTTTTTGCTCTGTTTTTAACGATGCTTTTATGGACTTTTTTTGCCAAAATAGTATCCCAAAGCAGCTTGAAATTTTCACTAGGTACATCTGGGTGACGAACTATACTATGAGGCTGTCCGATGAGCTCCTTTCTACTATAACCGCTTATTTTACAAAACTCATCATTGACAAAAGTGATATAGCCATTGATGTCTGTTTTTGAGACTATGTTGCTCTTATCAATGGCATCTTGATACTGTTTAAGTTTAAAACTTAGATTATTCATTTTATAGCCATAAATCCTAAATATGCCAAATAAATACCATATAAAGATATGATAACAGACGAAAATAAATTTGCTATACTCTTAAATTTAGTACTCAAGCTATGAGCAATACCACTAAAAAAGAGCATAACTGGCAAAGTACTAAGACCAAAAATAAGCATAATAATAGATCCGTATAAAGCACTTCCACTACTAAGAGATAACGCTAAAAAATAATATACAATGCCACATGGTAAAAAACCATTTAAAAATCCAAGCATCATAAAAGAGACTAAACTATCTTTTTTAATCAGTTTTTTAAATTTGGGTATGATAAGTTTTTTAGCAAATGTATCGTTTTCTATAAAGCTTAGTAACTTGCCTCTTTTGATAAGTGCGATCCCTAAAATGACAAGAAAAATACCTAACAAAAAAAATATATAACCCTTAGCCACGCTACTAAAAATAATAGCAGAACCCAAAAAACCAAACAACAAACCAAGTACAATATATCCAAAAATTCTAGATATCTGATATGTAAAGCTAAAAATAGTGGCGCTAAAAGCGTTTTTATTTGCAAGTTTAGCACTATAAGCTATCACAAACCCGCCGCACATAAATATACAATGCGATATGCTTGCAAGAAATGCAACACTAATAACGCTCACTAAAGTAGCTATATCCATTTATAAAATCTCAATAAATTTTTTAAACATATATTTGCTTTCATTTGGACCGCTACTAGCTTCTGGGTGATGTTGCACAGAAAATACTTTATCGCCTTTATATCTAACGCCCTCTATGGTGTTGTCAAAAAGGTTTCTATGTGTGATTGTCGCTACTTCTGCTATACTTTCAGGAACATTATAATTATGATTTTGAGTAGTTATCTCTATGCTTTTTGTTTCTAAATTTAAAACAGGGTGATTTGCGCCGTGTTGTCCAAATTTAAGCTTGTAAGTTTCATATCCGTAGGCATTTGACAAAAGCTGATGCCCTAAACAAATTCCAAACATAGGAATGCCCTCTTTGATAAGTTTTTTGATCTCATTTATCTCATCAACTAGCATTTTTGGCTCACCAGGTCCGTTGCTCAAAAACACTCCGTTTATCTCGCCTTTTTTAAATTTATCTATTAAAAACTCAGCTTTAACGTCGTGAGGATAAACCTCTACTTCAAGTCCTACTTCGCAAAGCTCATTGAGTATATTTCTTTTTACGCCATAGTCTATAACAGCTACTTTTTTGCCGATAGATTTTAGTGAGCCATAGTTCATATTGCGGTGCTTCCACGCATTTTTGGAGTGAGTGTATCTGTTTTTTGTGCTTACTATGCTAACATAGTTTATCTCATCTATCCTAGCGCTATTTTCAAGCTCTTGTTTTAAAAGCTCTTTATCGCTGATCTCAGTAGATACGAAAACTCTCATATTTCCACTATCTCTTAACATCTTTGTAAGAAATCTAGTATCTATATCATACACACCAAATTTACCTTGCTCATAAAAGAATTTTTCTATACTTTTTTGACTTCTAAAATTGCTTGGTGTTTCATTAAAATTTCTTATAAATATACCACTTGCGTAAATTTTACTGCTTTCTTGATCATCGTCATTTATGCCCACTATACCGATCTCAGGCATAGTAAATACTATAAACTGTCCAGCATAGCTAGGGTCTGTGATGATCTCTTCATAGCCAGTTAATGACGTGTTAAATACAAGCTCACCAAAAGCACTTCCACCTTTTCCAAAAGCTTTAGCTTCAAGATAAATCCCGTTTTCAAGGTAAATATAAGCTTTCATCAAATCATCCCTTTTTTTCTTAGCTCTTCTTCATAAAGTTTTTCAAAGACAAGATCATACTCTTCAGTGCCAGGTATAAGCTTTCTTTTATAGTTTTCTAACTTATCTACAACTATATCTTCGATCTCTTCATAGCTATTTATATAGTCTTCGATTGCATTATAAATAATATTTTTTACTCTATTTTCTGAAACTTTATAATCTATAAAATTCTTTTTCCAAAGAAGCTCTAAGATCTCATGTGCCATGTGATTGTAACGATCTTCGTAAGTGAGTATCACGCCAAAATCTTTTGCAAGCCTTTTTTTTATAAGCCAAAACATATTTTTTCTATCAACTTGCATAAAATCCATTTCATTCTCGTTTTGATCCAAAATTTGTTTTACTTTTTCTTCTAATGCTTTTTCCTTATTTATATCATCTTCTAAGATATCTTTTATCAAGTTGATGGTGGGCTCGATACCGCCATTAAAGCTCACAAAACCACAGTTATAAAGATCTAGTCCGACTTTTCTTGCTATGTATGGTGCGTGTGGCAATTTTATACGCATAGACAACCTTTCACTTTTTTGTCATTATTTTAGCCAAATAAATGTAAAAAAAGAGTTAAACTAATGTGACATTTAAATTCTTTTAAAATTATGTTAAAGAGTAAAAATGTTTAAATTTTGAAAAGTAAATTTAATGGTTAAAAAAGCTATTTCGTAGCGTTATCTTCCATAAAAATTTCACTTTTTCTAAGCATACTAGTCAGTTCTGCAGCTACTGCTGGATCTGTTTTTGAAAGTATCGAAGATATTTTTTTAGGATTTAATGCGTATAAGATCTTTACGGCCTCTTCTCTTGGCAAAGAGCTTATAATACCGGCTGCTGGAGCATCTTTCATCTTTTCATAGACTTGCAAAACTTTATCACTTGTGATAGTTTTTAACTCACTTAGAATTTGCTCATTTTTAGAAACCAAATTCTCTATGCTCTCTTTTTGTCTGTTTATCTCTTCTAGGGTTTTATTTATGTCGCTTTCTTTTTTTAAAAGACTTTCTTCTCTTTTATCAAAAAGTGCTTTTGTAGCCGCTCTATAAGCCTCTAGCTCTTGTCTTGCACTATCAAGTTTTTCAAATTCTTTAAGTATCTCGTCTTTTTTAGCTTCATATATCGCATTCCAGTCATTAGCAAATAAATTTAAAAAAATAAACATTGAGATCAAAATGCTTTTCACTAATTTGCCTTTATAAAAGAGTATCTTTGGATAGCGATCTCATCAAGCATTATTGCTTCGTCTTTTTTTGCTTTTTCTAAAATTTTTTTAATCTCTTCTTGCTCTAAATATCTGATCTTTTCAAATTCCATATATGCTTTTTTATACTGAAGTTCATAGTGCATAATCTCTTTTTGATTAAGACTTAGCTTTTCTATAAGATCATCTTTATGTTCTCTTAAAAGTCTCTGCTCTTCCAAAGAAGACTTCATAACTATAAAATTTCCACCTTTTGGAAATTTATGCGAACTAAGTTCCAAAGTAGCTTTTTTAAGAAGATCTTCTAACTGCGAACGCAAAGTTCTACACTTTGCAAGGCAGATTTCTATCTTATCTAAATTTTGCTTTTTGAGCTTTATTACTTGGCTAAATTTAGTATTCATCTGATAATAGTATCGTTTCTCTCAGGGCTAGTTGATATAAATCCTACCTTTACTCCGGTTAGTTCTTCGATTCTTTCTATGTATTTTCTAGCATTAAGAGGAAGATCTTCGTATTTTTTGATGCCACTTATAGTATCCCAACCCGGTAGTTCTTCATATACCGGTTTTGCGTTTTGTAAATCAGCTGGGAAACAGTCTGTTATCTCGCCTTTATACTCATAAGCTTTACAAATTTTAACCGTTTTAAATCCATCTAAAACATCTAATTTCATAAGAGCGTAAGTATCGACTCCATTTAGCCTTGAAGCGTATTTTACGCCAACAGCGTCAAGCCAACCGCATCTTCTCTTACGTCCAGTAGTGGTGCCAAACTCTTTACCGATCTGACATAGTCTCTCTCCATCATCTCCTAAGTCTTCAGTAGGAAAAGCTCCATTTCCAACTCTTGTAGAATACGCTTTTATGATACCTATAACTTTTCCTATGCTTTTTGGACTAAGCCCTAGACCTGTACAAGCTCCTGCGCTTATAGTGTTTGAGCTAGTAACATACGGATATGTACCATGGTCTATATCAAGAAGAGTGCCTTGAGCTCCTTCAAGAAGAACTTTTTTATCATTATCTAAAGCTTTCCATAAAAGTTCTGTCGTATCTGTAATAAACGGCGATAAAACATCACTAAATCTAATAAGATCAGAAAGTATTTTGTCATGTTCAGGTATCTCTATGCCTAAAGCATCAAAATATACCTTATTTGTCTCAAAATCCATCATAAGGCTCTTGCATAAAGTTTTTGGATCTAAAAGCTCACCAACCCTATGTCCGCTTCTGCTAATCTTATCTGAATACGCAGGCCCTATGCCTTTTCCTGTTGTTCCTATGGCTTTATCGCCTTTTAACTTCTCTTTTGCTTGGTCGATCAAAGAGTGATGAGCTAAATTTAAATGTGCTCTATTGCTTATAAAAAGCCTACCTTTTAGATCTTCAAACTGCGCCATCTCGCTAATAAGAACCTCTGGATTTACAACAACACCATTTCCTATGATATTTATAATATTTTTATGCAAAATTCCACTTGGAACAAGGTGCAAAGCGTATCTTATGCCATCTACCCATATAGTATGACCGGCATTGTGTCCTCCGCCACTTCTACAAACTACGTCGTAATCTTGCGAAAGCATATCTACGATCTTACCTTTTCCTTCATCGCCCCATTGTATTCCAACTATCAAATCAGCCTTGTTCATAATCTATCCTTTTTATATTACTTACTCAAATACTCTATCAAGGCATCGCTAAAAACAGCAAAACCCACGGAAACTTTACCATCAATCTCATAGCTACCACCGCCACTTAAGATGGAATTATCGCATAAAAACCTAAAAAATAGCTTATCGTAATATCTCATTTTAGAATAATAAAGCGGTGCATAGACCTTATTTTCCCATTCAAATGAACCTGCTAAATCTTTTACTAAATTTAAAGGATCTTTTAGTTCAAAAGGTGCCATTTTTATAACTTCATCGATATCTTTTATATCTTTTATGGCAGTTAGTTTATTTAGCCAAGGCTGGTTGGTTCCTAATATAACTTCTAATCTTCCATTTTCAAACACACTAATGGGTAAATTTAAAAGTTTGCATATTATCTTTGGAATTTCTATATTGCTTATCTGACAATGCGGTTTTATATCAAGCTCTATAAAAAGCTCTTTAGCTATATCCATACATGCCTTTAGATCATCGCTACCTAGTATTTCAGCACCGATTTGATAAACTTCACTACTTGGATACTTAAAAACCGGCTGTATATAAAACCACTTTTTGGTATCGTCGTCTTTTATACGACGTGTTGCTATGCGAACCACATCGACTGTGCTATCTGCTCTAAGGCTTATCTCGTGATTGTTATTATCCGAAAATCTAAGTAATTTTTTAGGATCTACGCTTAAATGCTGATGATAACTAAAATACGGAGTTATGATCTCACTAAAACCGTGATTTAAAAGGATATCGCTAGCCTTATTTTCTATAAATCTTTTTAATTTTGCACTATTTCCAAAATACAACTTACTTCCATCTGGAATTTCGTGTTCATACACTGCTTTATCGATATTTTCGTTCAAATTTCATCTCCGTCTATTTTATTTAGTAAATCAGTTCTTATCTCTTTTAGTCTTGATATCAAATGGCTATTTTTATCTTTGCTATTGTAAATATCTGCTATCAAATTCTTAGACTCATCTAGCAACGGCTCAGAATATCTAGTGGCAAATTCTTCATGGGTTTTGAAGTATTTTTCAAATTCAAAATCCGTTTTCTCAGCGCTATTTAAATTTCTATCTTTAAATAATAATTTATATATAGAAGCTATCTCAAATGCATAAAATAAACATAAATCGCTTTTTAAATTTAAAGATTGAGCGATTTTAAACTCAAAATTATTCATAAAAGGCAAGATCTCATCTTCTCTCATAGGTTCTGATATTAGATTTCCTTGGATATTGTCAAATCCTATGCTTGAGACGATTTTATATATTCGTTCGTCACTTACGCCTTTGACTACTGGAGTCTTACCAAACGCCTTACAAACGCTATATATATTTTGCAATACTTCTATATTTGCACTATCTTCTAAGATCTCTAGCGCATAATCTTTATTTATCTTATAAATATCTGCCTCAATATATTTCATCGTTTTAATAAAAGCCGTATCTAAACCAAAATCATCAAATACCAAATTTATCCCTAGATCTTTATATTTAAAAATCCCATCAAAAGTAGCGCTTGTAGATAGCGGCACATCAGTAACTTCGATCTCTAAAAGATGACAAATATCACCATACTCACTACATAACTTTTTAAATTTATCAAAAAATAGCGGATCTCTTAGCTGTTTAAGAGGTATATTAACACTGATATTAGTATGTTTGAGTTTTTTTATGGTTGAAAGTGCAAATTTTATAACCCAAATACTAAAATCTGTTATCCATTCTTTATGTTTTAAAACATGTAAAAAATCAAGCGGTAGCATAATACCTTTTTGCGGATGTTTCCATCTAATCAAAGCTTCAAAGCTTACTATTTTTTTATCTTTCGTATTTACTACTGGTTGATACATCAAGATAAACTCATCGTGACTAAACTCATTATTTGACAAAATCATCTGGTTATAATAATCAAACAAAAAGTCTTTATCTTCATCAAAGATATAAAATCTATTTTTACCAAAATATTTTGCTTTATACATAGCCCAATCAGCTTGTTTTACAAGACCGCTTGTGTCTATATCTTCTTTTTGCGGATACAAAGTAGCACCGATGCTTACTCCAATTTTTATATTTATATCATTTATGATTATATCATCATTTACAGAGTTTAGTATATCATCAAATATAGTTTTTAAATTCTCTATATCATTTACATCTTTTATCAATGCTACAAACTCGTCTTTACCAAATCTAGCCAAAAGATTTTCTTTTAAAACTTCTTTTATACGAGATGAAACCTTGATCAAAACAGCGTCGCTGATATTGTGTCCGTATGTATCATTTGCTTGTTTAAAACCGTCTAAATCAAAATAAACCAAACCTAGCTTTTTATTATTTTCTTTGGATTCTTTCATAAATTTAGATAGTTTTTCTAAAACAAAAAATTTATTTGGAAGCTTTGTTAAAGGGTCAAAATGTGCTATTTGTTCAAATCTGACTTCATTTTTCTTAGACTGAGTTATATCTGAAAATATACCTACGTAGTTTTGCACTTCGCCATCGTCATTTTTCACAGAGCTTATGGTAAGCATCTCAAGATATACTTCTCCATTTTTACGTCTATTCCAAATTTCACCACGCCAAAAGCCAAATTCTTTCATATTTTTCCACATATCCGCATAAAAATCTACACTATATCTATTTGATGATAAAATATTTTGATTTTTTCCTATTACTTCTTCTTTAGAATAACCAGTTATTTGTGTAAATGCGTCATTTACGTCAAGTATATTTGCATACATATCAGTAATGGTTATGGCTTCCTTAGAGTATGAGAATATGTTTGCTATAAGCTTTAGCTGAGATTCTGTTTTTATTTGCTTACTTATATCTTCTATGGTACCGCATATATTTCCAATATCTTGATGAGAATTTAGCCTTTTGCCTTTTATTGCCATCCAGATTATTCTCTCATCTTTTGATATAAATCTTATCTCTAGATATAGATTATCTATATCTCCGTTTATACATTTTGTCTGCATTTTGTAGAATTTATCTATATCATTTTGATGGATAATCTTTGCAAGAGTTTCAAATTTTATCATTCCTAGCTCTTCTTGTTTGTATTCAAGAAGATCAAAAAAGTTATTTGAAAAGTGATAAGTTTGACTTTTGCAGTCATATTCAAAAGATATGGCAGATGACGCCCATAATAAATTTTGGTATTTATTGATCTTTTCTTTATACGTATCTTCTAATGCTTTTTGGCGACTATTTTTAAACATAAATAAAGTAACTATGATGCCATCAAAACTATCTTTTGAAATTTTAATATATACTTTAAACCATTCATATTTTTTACTCTTAAGAAATATCCTACAAGGTCTTTCAAACTCGCCATTAGACTCATGGTATGTTCCAAAAAGCTTGACTTTATGATTTATATCTCTTAATATAGGGATAATATCTTCTTCGTGAATGATGCTTTTAAACCCAAAATCATTGAAAATCATATCTTCTACATTATATCCAAGTATTTCAGATACGTTGTTTGAAATTTGCACGACTTTCCAAATCTCATCTAATTTAAACGAAACTATAAGCACAGGACTAAGCCCTAAAAGCTGTTTTTCTTTTCTAAGATTATCTATTTTTAGTTGATGCTCTGTGACGTCCCAGATTATCATAAAGTAAAAGCTGTTTAAATTCGTAATTATAGGCGTCGTGCTGATACGAACTTTTCTAAGATCTCCATTTGCCATTTTATGAGTACAAAGAATATTGCCACTATCATAAAGAGAATTTGCTTGAACGTGTGCGTATTTGTATGGATTGCAAGCTTGTAACTTATAAAAACTCATCGAAAGAAGATGAGTTTTATCATATCCGTAAAACTCAACAGCGGCGCTACTTGCATCTATGATCTGAGCCGTTTTAGCATCTATAAACAAGATATTTATACTGCTTTTTTGAAATATCAGCGCATACTGCTCTTTATAGTCCCTAAGATCATTTATAGCGATGAGTTCTTGCAGATAAATATCCATCATATTTTCTTGCACATCTTTAAAAGCACCACTAAGTTCGGATTGATAAAACTCACCTATCTTGAGCTTCTCAAGCACCTCTTTTAAATTTTTTATCTGCTTTACAAAACCTTCTCTTATAAAAAGAAAATTATCAAAAGCCAAAAGCACAAAAAGCACTAGAGCGATCAATGCCAAACTAAAAAATGCAAGATTTTCTTTAAAAATGTCCAAAAACGGCTTTTTAGAAACGATACCGATATTTAATATATCGTTAAAATTAACGTAGTAAAAACTAGCACCGCTCTCTCCATTAAATGAAATACCACAATTATCATTGCTTTTAAGATCATTTTTTAAGCTAAGCATATCATAGATATTTTCACCATTTCCATCTGATAGAAGAAAACCTGATGAATCTATAAAAAAAGTATCATTAGCAATTGATAAAGAATGCACCATTTTTGAGATATCTACTTGTGCTAAGATCTTTGTATCTTCATAGCTTGGTATAGTCATAAATACAGTAGCGTTGCCGTCATTATCAAATATAAATTTTGATACAAAAACACCATTTTCTATAAATTTTCTTTTTTTATCAAAAATCAAAAAGCTATCTAGGCTTTGTTCTGGATCGCCGTAAGTTTGTATTATTTTTAAATCTCTATCTAAAATATAAACGGCTTTTAAAAACATATGTGAATCTACGATCTGTTTAAATTTAGTAGTAGATATTTTTGAATCTTTTAGCAAAGAAAGATCATGATTTATAAAGTCTATTTTATTTATTATATTTGACATATAGTATAAATTTAACGTTTTTAGGTTGCTTTCTATCTTGTCAATTTTGATAGAAAATATAAAAACAATGAGAGAAATGATAGAGACAATAGATAAAATAGATATTAGGTAGGCTCGTTTAATAAGCCCATAAGAAAGCAGATCGCTACTAGACATGAACCCCTAACAAATAAGAAATTTGGCGAGAGAGTGAGTGAATCGAACACCCCACGAAACGGTCAACCGCCCCGTCACAGGATTTGAAGTCCTAGAACGCCACCAGGTCGTTTTACTCTCCATAATCTTGGGATTTTAGCAAATTTTTTATAAATTCAAGTTGAATACAGGCCAATATAAAAAATAATAAATTTTAAGTTAAAAATAAAAATATATGGTATGCCGCACATAAAGTCGTAGATATCTACTCTTTTTTAAGATTTGCAAAATAAAAAGATATGATCAAAGATGGCAGTAATAATAAAGCGCCACCAAGCATCATAAACATAACAAGATCTGTTAAAAATCCAAAATAAATAGTAGGCCAAAAGTTGCTAAAACACATAACGCTAAAGCCCAAAAATATCGCAAACGAAGTATATTGCATCGCATATCCTATACTTGTGTGAGCTGCTTTTATAGCACTTAGTCTATCTTTTGTCCTTAGCTCTATCTTGTATCTATGAACATAGTGTATGATATCATCAACGCCGATACCAAGACTAATGGCAGCTATCGTTATACTCATAATATCAAGTGGAATTCCAGCTATTCCCATGACGCCAAAAACAGCACAAAGTGGGATTAAATTTGAAACTATACCGATAAGAGAGAGTTTTACGCTTTTAAATATAAATACAAAAATCAAAAATAGTGCTAAAACAGCAAAGCCAAAAGTGCTAGTTTGTGAGGTTATAAGACTTTGAAGCATATTATTATAAAGCACCATAACGCCATGCACGCTTACTTCTACGTTATCATCTTTCAACAAAAGAGCAAGACTATTTTGAAGTGTCTTTATGAACTCGTCTCGCCTAAGATCTTTGCTGCTATCTATTGTCCTAGCTATAAAATGCACTTCGTTATCTTGTATGCTAATATATGGAGTAAGAAGTATCTGCTTATACTGCTCAGGTAGGCCGTTATATAATAATGCAAGGCTTAAAGAGTCTAGTTCTTCGCCTTTATTTAGACCTTTTGCGACTTCTAGTAAAGTCCCTAAAGAGCTAACATTTCCTATAAATTTATAATTTTGCAAGAAGCGATCTACTTTTTTTACTATATCCATTTTATACACAGAAAACCAGTACTGATGATCGTTTTCTTTGAGCTTAAATTCACTCTCGAAATCATCAAACGCATCTTCTTTAGAATCTCCACTTTGGTTTGTGGTTTGGTCTTTAAATTTGATTATGATATCAATAGGCACTGTTCCACCAAGCTTTGTGTCGATGACTTGCATACCTTTATAAATTTCTGTATCTTCTTTAAAATAACCTATAAAACTATTTTCAATTTTTATCTTAGATATACCATAAAGTCCAAAAATAAGCAACAAAATACTAAATATATAGATAGTTTTTCTATTTTTTATAGCAAAATTTGCACACCAAAGTGTGAGTTTAAAACTATTTTCAAAGTTGCATTTAGGATCTTTTTTAGATAGTAGCACCGTACTTGAGCCAAACACCACAAAAGCCACTATCAGCGAAACGCTTACGCCAACGCTCATCATTATTCCTAGCATTATTATAGGCTTGATATCGCTAAAGCATAAAGATACAAAACCAATAACAGTCGTAAATACGGCAAAAAAGCAAGGATTTGCGCGCGATCTCAAAGCTAGATAAACAAGTCTTTTTTGAGAATAATTTGGATGACGCAGATACAGCTCTCTATAGCCTGTAATCAAATGTATAACAACTGAAATCGTGATAATTAGCTGTAAAGCTATATAATTTGAACTTATGACTGTTATCTCAAACTTAAGCAGACCAAAAAGTCCGCTAGCTAAGATGGTGCTCACAAAACAGACCAAAACCGGGATCATAACAAACCTCATCTGTCTAAAGAACAGCCACAAACATAGCATCAAAAGTAAAAGAGCTGCTACTCCATATGTATAAAGATCGTTTTTGACATAGCTTATCATATCATCGGCGATCATATTTATACCACCTAAAAATAGTCTTTCATCGCCTCTATTTTCAGCTAAAATAGCTCTAATATCTTCTATATTTTTATGCTCTTTTATACGAATTTCATCGCGGTATTTTTTAAATTCCTTATTTAAATTTAAAAGCTCTATTTTTTCAAATTTATTTATAGTAGAGTTTGCCTCTTTTTCTTTTAGATATTCTCTTTTTTGCAAAAACTCATCGTATTTTTCATCTTCGTATAAATTTATAACTATAGCAGTAGTTTTAAAATCGCTACTTACGAGATTATTTTTATAAAGAGGACTATTTAAAAACTCAAATTTTGCAGCGTCTTGATTTATGTCTTCGTCTTTAAGGGTTGGGATATGTTTTATCAGATCGCTTAGAGGTATATCTTTGTTCTGCAAAAGCGGAGCATTTAATATAGAAAAAACACTTTTCACAGAGCTTAAATTTAAAAGCTGATTTGAAATTTTATCTATTTTAGCAAGTGTTTTTTGGGATAACAAATCATCTTTGGGGGTATAAGCGATGACTAAAAAATTTGGACTTTTATAACGTTTTGATATATCTCTCCAGATAGAAAGCTCCTTGTCGTTGTCTAAAAGAAGAGTTTGGGTAGAAGCGTCGATTTCTAGCTTTAAACTAAAAAATCCAAAAACGACCGATAAAACAATGCTTAAAAACAGCACTGTTTTGGGAAATTCTACTATAAATTTGAAAATATTTTTCATATATTATTTTTTTGCTGTTTGATTATCTGGCAAATTTGTGGTATCTAGTCTTTTTAGTATCTGATCAAAGCTTAAATTTCCGCTTAAATTATTGAATTGAGTTCTGTATGTTTGGATAATGCTAACGCCTAATATATCGACATCATATATCAAAAAATCATCTTCGTTTGCTTTATAAAATTTAAAAATTATCTTATAGATAGTTCCATCATTTAGAATTTGAGTATCTAAAAAATAACGATTTGGATTTGGTCTTTGAGAACCTATTATTTCTATGTTCTGATCTGTATAGAATACAAGTTTATCAGTAAAAGACTTTTTAAGTCTTCTCTCAAAAGCCTCTGAAAACCTAGTTTTTTCATCGTCATTTAAACTATCGTAATGTTTTGAAAGTGCTAGCTTTGCCATGAGCTTGTAGTCGAAATATGAGTCAAACATCTCAAATAATTTTTGTGATTTTTTATCATTATCCAAAGATTTATCTCTTAGTATAGAAAGAGTTTTATCAAGATCTGTTTTCATCGTTTGATCTATCTGATTGATATTTAAAGCAAAACAAAAGCTAACGCTTATAATAAAAATAAATATAATTTTTTTCAATTTTCATTCCTTTATTAGTGCATTTCTATGTTGTTCATAGGCGTTTTTGATAAACGGATACAGGTCTATAGCATCGCTTGTTAAATTTATATATCTATTTGGATCTAGAGATTCTTCATTTATTTTCATAAAGACTGACGTGCTAAAGTTTATAAATTTACTATCTTTTGCCCACCAAACATTCATATAACTAATAGGATTTGCAAAATAATCACCACCTAGTCCAAACATATCTCTTAAATTTGATTGTCCAAGTACTGGCAAAACTACTGGAAATCCACTTCCCATACCCCAGTATCCAAGCGTTTGACCAAAATCCTCATCGTGCTTTCTAATCCCATAAACATTTGTAGCTACGTCACTAATACCTGCAAAACCGACTATAGTATTTGCTACAAATCTTAGAGTTTCATCGCCGGCGTTTTTAAATTTAAATTGTAAAAGATTATTTATAAGTCTTATGGGATACAAAATATTATAAAAAAAGTTGCTAATAGCAGTTTGTCCCTCATCTGGCATAACATAGTCATAACCTCTAAATACAGGTATAAATAGATTTTTATAAAGTACATCATTGATATCTGTCATAACTCTATTGTAGCCGCTAAGCGGATCAAAGTCGCTTTGTTCTTGATACTCGCTCTCAAACGATGATATGTCACTAGCAAACAAACTGCTTATAAAGATTAAAATAATAATAGATAATTTCATCTGTTCCTAACTAATTTTTTTAAATTTGCGATTCTACTAAATATAAGCTTTATATTTTATAAATACACCCAAACAAAAACCGGCATATAAAATTTAAAAAATATTTATTATTAAAATATAAAATCTATAGATTAAATATATTTTTTACATATAATTTGGAGGAATTGATGAAAGCTGATATCAACCTAGCACTATTTTTAGAAGGCGACACTGCATTATTAGCAAAACATATCAAACTTTTAAAAGCGATAGATAAAACAAAAAGCATAACAAAAGCAGCTAAAGAAGAGGATATTTCATATAAAAATGCTTGGGATAGTTTAGATCTTTTAAATAATAAATCAAAATTTCCTCTGATAGTACGAGCAAATGGAAATAGAAAAAATAGCGGTAGCGAACTAAGCGATTATGCTAAAAAATTAATAAAAACTTATGATGCCATACTAAAAGCACAAAAAGCATTTTTAGATGAGATCTGCAAAGATGAAGATATAAACGAAAATACTATAATGCAGCTTGCAAAAATGAATATAAAACTAAGTGCTAGAAATCAACTTTTAGTAACTATAACAGACATAAAAACAGGCGCGGTAAACTCACAGATCACAGCAAAGCTAAGTAGTGGCGAAACACTAAAAGCCAACATTACTGTAGAAAGTCAGCAAAATCTAGGACTAAGCGTTGGAAAAGAAGTGCTATTTTTGTTTAAAGCTCCAAGCGTTATACTCTCAAAAGATGAGCTTGATAGCGCGCAAATATCTGCTGAAAATCAACTAAAAGGTAAAGTCTTAGAAGCGAAGCTAGGTAGCGTAAATGCAGAAATTTGTGTACAGATCGGACAACATCAAAAGATAGTATCTATCATCACAAATAGATCAGCTGCAGATATGGGGATAAGCGTTGGAGATAACATTACTGCGATGATAAAGGCTAATGATATTTTAGTTGGGGCGTAAAAATTTTTCTAAATATAAAATTATAATTTAAATTTTATGATATAATTGCAATCAATTTTACAAGGAGTAAAGTATGCAATTAAGTGCTAGAAACCAACTTTTAGTTGAGATTTCAGAAGTCAAAAGAGGCGCAGTAAATTCAGAAATTATAGCCAAACTTGATGAAGGTGAAAAATTAAGAGCTATCATCACAGAACAAAGCGAAGAAGCGCTAGGTTTAACAGTCAATAAAAAAGTTCTTTTTATATTTAAAGCTTCTAGCGTAATACTTGGAAAAGTATCTAATGAAAAAGATCTACTTATATCTGCAGCTAACAAAATAAAAGGCAAGGTTTGCGACATCAAACTTGGTGCTGTTAATGCAGAAGTCATTATCCAAACAAGATCAAACCACAAGATATCAAGTATCATCACAAATGAATCAGTCAAGAATTTAGATATAAAAATAGGAGATGAGGTTTTGGCTCTAATAAAAGCTAGTAACATCATTATCGGCGTTAATAAATAGGCGTTGTGAGTAAGTAAGCTTTTTGCTTATTTGCCACCTACTTTGATGGCTTATATAAAATATAAATATATAATTTATATATAAAAAACATCACTATATTTAAATTTATAAATATAAAATTCAAATATCATACTTAAAGGAAAATTTATGAAAAAATTGTTACTTCTCATCTCGTTTGTACTAGTTTCTTATGCTAGCGAACTAAACATTGCCGCTGCGGCAAATACGACTTATGCGTTTGATGATATCAAAAGCGAATTTAAAAAGCTTTACCCAGATGCAAATTTAAACGTAAGCTTAGGATCTAGCGGAAAACTAGTAGCTCAAGTCAAAAATGGTGCTCCTTTTGAGGTGTTTATGGCTGCAAATATGGATTTTGCAAACGGCTTGTACAAAGATGGTTTTGCCGCGCAAGAAGCCGTAGTTTATGCAAAAGGTAAAGTCGCTATGCTAAGCGTAAGGGGATTTGATCTAAGCAAAGGTTTAGAAGTCTTAAAAGATCCAAAAGTCAAAACTATCATAATAGCAAATCCAAAAACCGCACCTTATGGAACTGCTAGCATTGAAGCTTTTAAAAATGCAGGAATTTATGATGCTATAAAAGATAAGATCATCGAAGCAGGAAGTATCGGCGAAGCTCTTAGTCAAACTCTAAAAGCTGGCGATGTCGGTTTTGTAGCTGCTAGCTCTATGTATAGCCCAAAGATGAAAGAGTATAAAGAAGGTCAAAACTTTGTTCTAGTAGATAGCAAACTTTATACAACTATCGATCAAGGCATAGTAGTACTAAAAAATGGTGATAAAAATCCACTTGCCAAAGAATTTTATGACTTTATTTTAGGTAGTAAAGGTAAAGAGATATTTAAAAAATACGGATATGATTTTTAATGTTTAAAGCAACTATTTTAAATATAAAAACACATCAAAATTTATTCGAGATACAACTCAGCTCAGAGCTTGGCGAACTTTATATGCTAAGCCTTGAGCTAGATAAACATATACAAAATGGCAAAGAAGTTATGCTAGGATTTAAGAGTAGCGATCTGATATTATCTGCTAGGCGTCCTGATATAAGTAGTAGAAACTGCTTTTTGGCTAAAGTCCAAAGCGTAGAAAAAGGAGAGTTGATATCTGTCATAAATTTAAAAGCAAATGATTTTAAATTTGATACCATGATCAGCTCAAATTTGATACATAAAATCAAAGATGAACTCTACGTAATACTAAGCGAAACATCTCTTTATATAAGTGAAATTCTATGATAAAAATATCGTGCAAAAAGAAACTAAACGATCTATTTACCCTAGATGCGGATCTTGAGATTAAAAGTGGCGATTTCGTCGCACTTCATGGAAAAAGTGGTAGCGGTAAAACCACGCTTCTTAGGCTATTAGCCGGGTTTTTAAAACCAGATAGCGGAGAGATAAAAAAAGATTCTATATATTACGCTAGTAAAACAGTGTTTATGCCTCCACAAAAAAGAAATATCGGCTATTTGTTTCAAGATTATGCGTTATTTCCAAATATGAACGTCTTAAAAAACCTCCTATTTGCAAACAACGATAAAGATCTAGCAAACGAACTCTTAGAACTTGTTGGGTTACAAGCTCACAAAAATGACCATGTAAATAGCCTATCTGGCGGGCAAAAACAACGTGTTGCACTAGCAAGAGCACTGATGCGAAAACCAGATATTTTGCTACTTGATGAACCACTTTCTGCATTAGATAACGCGATAAGACAAAAATTGCAAGATTATCTGCTTGTTATCCATAATAAATTTAAAATGACTACTATCTTAGTAAGTCACGACGTAAGCGAAATTTATAAACTAGCAAACATAGTTTATGAACTAGAAGATGGCAAGATAGCTAGATATGGAACTCCAGCAGAGATCTTTTTAAAATCATCAGGCTCACAAAAATTTAGCTTTCATGCCAAAATATTAGATATCCAAAAAAGAGACACGCTATATGTAGCCATAGTCGAGATCGCAGGACAGATAAGTGAGATAGTTTTTACAAAAAACGAACTAGAAGGTCTAAACATAGGCGATTACGCACTAGCAAGCGCAAAAGCTTTTAAAATATCACTGAAGGCTATAAAATGATAGACTGGATACCATTTTTACTATCTTTTAAACTTGCAGCCATTTCGACTACTATACTATTTTGCTTGGTTACTCCGCTTGCGTATTTTATGGCTAGAGTAAATTTCCGCTTTAAATCAGTGATAGAAGCGATATTTTCCTTGCCTCTTGTTTTACCGCCTACGGTGCTTGGATTTTATATGCTGATATTTTTCTCTCCATACTCTTTTTTAGGAGAATTTTTTGAAAAAAATTTTGATATAAGACTAGTATTTAATTTTACTGGTCTAGTAATCGCTAGTTGTATATATTCGCTTCCATTTGTATTTCAACCTATGTTGGCAGGATTTAAATCTATGCCAAACTCGCTCATAGAAGCTAGTTATTCTTTAGGAAAAGGACGCGCTAAAACTCTATTTTTTGTAGTTTTGCCCCATATAAAGGCTTCTGTTTTAAGTGCCATTATCATTAGTTTTGCTCATACGCTCGGTGAATTTGGCGTTGTTTTGATGATAGGCGGAAGTGTAGATGGAGATACAAAAGTAGCAAGTATCGCTATATATGAAGCAGTGGAACTTTTAGATTATGATCTAGCGCATATCTATTCAAGTATAATGCTTGCGATCAGCTTTTCTGTCTTATTAATAGTCTTTGTAACTAACCAAAAAATAGCAAAACTGTAATTGCCATAAAAAAAGGCAAAAAATGAAAAAAATACTATGTTGCATTTTGATATTTTTTGGACTTATAGGCTGTGCAAATCAAGAAATTTATATGCAGGCAACCTCAGCTATCTATATAGACGAAAATCTAGTGGGCAAAAAAGTATATGTAAATTTCAACGAAAATGAAGGCAACCTAACAGAAGTAGTCAAATTTGAATTGATAAAAAACGGATATATCATAACAAAAGAAGAATTATCCGATATAAATATCAAAGGTCGTATTAATTTTTTTAGAAAGAATTCGTTTTCAAGACCTACTATGCTTATGAATATGGGATTTGGTTTTGGCAGACATTATAGAAACAGAAACTTTTTATACTACACTGATCCTTTTAATGACGATTTTTACAATAAAGAGTATTATTATGATGCCCAAATTTCACTATTTATAACCATAAAAAACAAAAATACATACTCTACAAATTTAAATTTAGAAAGCGAAAAATCGACTTTTCAAAAGAACGCACTATGTCTAATTTTAACGATAAGATAGCTAAAAAAGTAGTAGAAATCTTAAACGGATACTAAGCAGAAGTTTTATCAGTCCTTGCTCATCATATCTTTATAACTATTTAGTGAGTTTCTTCTATCTTCTAAATATTTACCTAATTTTTGTCTATTTTCTTCAAAAAAGACTTCAAAATCCTCTTCATCTTTGATTTTGTCTTCTCCAAATTTATCCAACAAAACGTTTGAACTACCAAATAAAACTAGATATCTTTTGCCATCAAAGCTTAAAAGTGCAACTTTGTTTGTCTCATCTAAATTCTTTTCGTATAAAACTTCAACTCCATCACCAACTGGAACAACGCTATTTTTCATAGGTTGTTGTTTTTTTGTAGGAGTTCCTTTGCTAACTGTAAATGGAGAATTTGCTGCATTTTTTTGTTTTATAATCATTTTTTTAACAAAAAATAGCACTATGAGTAGCACAAATAAAATAATAATTACGGTTATATATTTTGAGTCTATATCATAGCTCGCGTTAGTACTATCTTTGGTTTTTATATTTGGCGGTATAACAGTTTTGATAGCTTGATTTAGTTTTGCTACTCTGATTCTAAGTCCAAATTTATCCGCTGTTTTTGAAGCGGTTATGCTTATTGGCTCATTCCATTTTAACTCTACTTTAGTGGCTGTTTTATCAGCAGTCGTAGTTATAAAAAGATTTTGGATAATATCTGAGTTTATACTTTTATCAATGTCATTATCTATCGCTAGATCGCTAAGAAGTAAATCTGTTACACCATTTCCACTTTGCTGTTTTAAAGAACCATCATAAGCAGAATCAAAGCTAAGCATAATATCTACACGATCTCCACGCTCATAAATATTATAAGTAAGTAAATTTGAAGCAAAAATAGGCAGTGAAATAAAAAGTAAAATTAAAAATCTCATAATAACTCTTTTTTGAAATATTGGATAACTGATTTTGAATCTAAAATTTCATTTATACGAATAGCTAAATTTTTTTCATATACCATTACTTCGCCCTTACCAAAAATTCTATTATTTATATAAAGCTCTACGCTCTCACCAGCAGGTTTTTCAAGGTCTATAACAGAGCCTACTTCTAGTTTTAGCAGCTCACGTACGCTTATAGTTGTCGTTCCTAACTCGCTTATAAAATCAACTCCGACGTCTAAAAGCTCATCATATCCATGAAATAGACCATTTGGGCTTAGCTCTTCTTCGCTCATGCTTTTTTATAACCTATCTTAAATGTTCGGTTTTTCATTTTAAAAAGTCTGTATTCGTTCAACTCTACAGGAAAAGACTCTACTTTACCCAAAAACTCAGGAGTTCCTAATTTATACTTTTTGCCTTGCTCATTTAGTAAATTCTTAGCATAGCCTATGATCTGATTTGCCACTTCTCTACATAGATCAGCCAAATCCACTTGAGATAAATCATCTGAATTTAAAAGCACTTTGGCAAAATAATTTAGCGTATCTTTTTTAAAATATAAATAAAATTGATATTCGTCGTTACCATCAAACACTGGAATGCTAGCACCATAAACATTATCTCCTAGCTTTGATCCGTTTTCTAACTTAAAACCCAAAACATCGCTACAAAAATGCTTAGTAGCTTCATAAACTGCGTCCATCATAGATGCTTCCTTAAAGCTTTTTTTATTTATTATACATAATAATTCGTAAATTAATCTTTAAAAATATCATTTATAGCACTGCTTAGTTCTTGTATATTAAGCTTACCTTGCAATTCAACTATGCTAGTTCCCACTATAGCTCCATCGGCATATTTTTTAGTTCGTCTTACATCTTCATTTGTTTTTATGCCAAATCCTATCGCCACAGGTAGTTTGGTTTTTGATCTGATATCTTTTATTAGATCTTTCAGTTTATCTTCTGGCGTAGCTCTACTGCCAGTAACCCCAAGAGCACCCACGGCATATACAAACCCATCTGCATTTTGAAGTATTTTAGCGATTCTATCTTGCGAAGTCACACTCACAAGAGGAACTAAACAAAGTCCGAGATCTTTACATTTTGCGAAAAACTCACTGCTCTCATCATAAGGCATATCAGGAACTATCAAACCGCTTATGCCTACTTCTTTAGCTTTGGCTAAAAATCTATCTTCTCCATAAGCAAAAATTAGATTATAATAGACTAAAAAAACAAGTGCTTTTTTAGTTTTTACGCCTCCAAGCATATCAAAAACAGTATCTGTAGTAACTCCATTTTGACAAGCCTCAAAACTTGCCATACTTATGAGTTTGCCATCAGCCAAAGGATCAGAATATGGGATTCCGATCTCTAAAATATCAAGACAGCTCTCATCAAGTAAATTTAAAAACTCTTTTGTGTATTCTAAATTTGGATATCCTGCAACTATATAACCTATATTCGCTTTTTTGCCACTAAAAGCTTTTCGTATCTTATCCATAGATCGTTCCTTTTTTATACTCCATTATGGTGTTCATATCTTTATCGCCCCTGCCACTTACATTTACTACTATATTTGATTTTGTTTTTAAATTTGGACATAATTTCTCGAGGTAAGCTAAAGCGTGAGAGCTTTCTATAGCTGGTATTATCCCTTCTAACCTTGATAGAAGTTTTAGAGCATTTACGCACTCATCATCACTCACTGCGTAGTAGCTTACTCTACCTATATCTTGTAAATGGGCGTGTTCTGGTCCAACTCCTGGATAGTCAAGCCCTGCACTTATGCTATGAACTGGCAAAATCATTCCAAATTCATCTTGTAATACTATGGTTTTCATGCCGTGGATTATCCCTTTGGTGCCTTTGGTTAAAGTGGCTGCGTGGTATTTAGTCTCTATACCAAGACCTGCTGCTTCAACGCCTATGATATTTACGCTAGGATCATCTAAAAATGCTGAAAATATACCTATAGCATTGCTCCCACCACCCACACAAGCTATGATATAATCTGGCTTAACGCCTTTTTCATCTAATTGGGCTTTGGCTTCAGAGCCGATTATACTTTGGAAATCTCTAACTATCATTGGGTAGGGGTGAGGACCAACGGCTGAACCAATCACATAAAATCTACTCTCTATCTCATTTACCCACGCTTGAATGGCTGCTGTGGTGGCCTCTTTTAGCGTGCCAAGCCCATCGCTAATAGGCACTACATTGGCTCCTAAAAGCTGCATTTTATATACATTTAAGGCTTGTCTTTTGGTATCGCATTGCCCCATATATACATCGCACTCTAGCCCTAGAAGTGCCGCTGCTGTTGCAGTGGCTACTCCGTGCTGACCAGCACCAGTTTCAGCCAAAACCTTTGTCTTACCCATCTTTTTAGCAAGAAGTGCTTGGGCTAGAGCGTTATTTATCTTGTGAGCTCCTGTGTGGTTTAAATCCTCTCTTTTTAAATATATATTATGCCCGTAGTGTTCGCTTAACCTTTTTGCGTGATACATAGGGCTTGGTCTGCCGACATAATCTTTTAAAAGTGCGTTTAATTCAGCTTTAAATTCATCGCTCTTTGCGATCTTTTCATAGGCCTTTTCAAGCTCCATTAGAGCACTCATCACAGTTTCAGGGACAAATTGTCCGCCATATTTACCAAAATAGGCTTTTGCGTTCATCTTAAATCTCCTAAATTAACTATTTTTAAAATTTCATATATCTTTTTGCTATCTTTAAACCCAAACTCATCTTCTATTTTGCTATTTATATCAATTAAATTTGGTTTAAGCTTCATAGCTTCTTTTAAATTTTCTACACCGATTCCACCGGCTAAACCAAATTTGATATCTAAATTTTTTAGTAAATCCCAATTAAATTTAACCCCATTTCCGCCCTTTTTTTCACCTTTTGTATCAAATAATACTTTATTATAACTCCCATTAAGCTCAGGCAACGATTCAGCCACGCTAAAAACTTGCCACACCTCACAATCAAATTTGGTTTTATCATCTACTTTTTCATAGATTTGAGCAGCGTCTAAATTCGCTAAATTCACTATCTTAGCTATCTTATCAAACTCAATTCCAGCAAATACTCCAACAACTTTTATACTAAATTTATGAGCTAAATCAGCAATATTTTTAGCCATTTCTAAGCTAACTTGCCTTTTGCTCTGAGCAAAAATCACACCGATGAAATCCACTCTACGACCATTAAATTCGCACTCGCACACACTTTTGGCTTCGTTTAAATTTTTGATACCACAAATTTTGATTAAAGGACTCACTAGCCACCCTTTTTTACTATATAAAGATACTCGGTTACATGTATATCTCTTGAGTTTAAATTTCTACTAGCTCTGTAAGTTGGGTATTTGATCTCCACTTTTTTAACATTGCCTATCTTATTTAAATTTGTAAGAAATTCGCTTTCGCTGATAAAACCCTCTGAATTAAACGAAATAATTAAATATTTTGCTTTAAATTCACTTAAAAGGTTAAAAAATTCATCGCTTGCTTTAGCTTTTTTATTATATTTTGAGCGGTTCCAGTCGTTTGGTATGCCACTAACTTTGCTAATTTGCTCTATATTTGGAGCTTTAAAATCGCTAATTAAATTTAACATAAAGTAGTTTGAGCCATAAGGATGTTGATTATAAGGTGGGTCAAAATACGCTATATCCACGCTTGGAATGGATTTGGCAAATTCCAAAGCGTCATTTTGGAAAACCTTAAATTCGCTTTGAAAATTTGAAAAAATCGGCATTTTTAGCTCTATTTTGCCTAAAATTCGCCTCAATGCATTTTCGCCCTGTCCGCCGAATTTACCAATGCCATCTTTGTCTTTATAAAATCCCTTAAAAACGCCACCTGTATTTGAGTGAATAGATGCCTCGCTAAGAAGTGGAGCGATAAAATATTTTTGAAATTCAGTTGGAATTTTAGATATTTCATCTCTTAAACCGCCTAAAATTAACGCATTTTGCCTTGAGTAAAAAACTCTTTCATTTTTTTGGATATTTTCATCATTTTTTGGGGCATAAAGTTCGCTTATAAAGCTCTCTTTTGGTGCGTAGTTTTGTAAAATTTGATTGTGAATTTGGCTTAAGCTTGATATAAGTTCATCATTTGCGTTTTCCAAATAGCAAGAATTTATAACAAAAGAGTATTTTTCTAAATCATTTGCCAATATCAAATTTGAGTGTTTTTTGGCTAGTCTTGCGACAACTCCACTTCCACTAAAAACATCGGCAAAAGAAATTTTTTCTTTTTTAAAATTCTTTCTAATATCGCATACAACGCTATCAATTGAATTTAAAAGCGAACGCTTATTGCCTAAATAACTAATTAGCTGTTCGCTTAAATACTCTTTTTTTTCTTTCATTAAATCTCCAAATTTTAAGAAACAAATTCTATTAAATTTTAACTTTGAATTTGCTCAAATTTGCCTTAATCGTCGTTTATCACACCCAAAAGTGAGTATTTGTTACCAAGATATCTAATTAACTGTTCGAGAGTAGAATAAATTCTTAATGTATTTGCGGTAATGGAGGCCATCCATATCTCGCATTTACCGCCTAGGCAAAACCCGCCTTAAAAAGCTTAGATAACTTTAATATTATGATTTTTAGCATACTCTTCTCCCCAGCTTTGCATAGCATCTAGCACAGGGGTTAAAAGCTTTGCGCATTTACTTAGGCTGTATTCTACCTTAGGCGGTATTTGCTTATATATTTTTCTTTGAACTAAGCCATCATTTTCTAATTCTCTTAATTGTTGTGTGAGCATTTTTTGAGTAATTTGTGGTATTTCACGCAAGAGCTCAGCGTTTCTTAATACTCCATATTGATTTAGTTTCCATAAAATCATCCCCTTCCACTTACCAGCAATCAAATCTAGCGTAAGCTCAAAAGTGCAGTGATATTCATTTTTTAAAGCCATATTTTTCCTTTTTAATACTTACTTTTTAGTGAGTATGCTACTTTTTAGTGCGTTCTTGACATAATAGCTATTATTGTATAAAATTATCCTTAAAATTACCAAAGGAGCTAATATGCTAAAAATAGCGCAGCATTTACAAAATCATAAAGCTTTCAATGCTGTTTTTAATCAAGATAAATTAAGCTTTGGGCTTATTGCACCATTTAAGGGTTATGGCGGGCATAGTCCTGATATGAGCGATTGGCTAGATACCTTGCATGTGTTAGACCAAAGTGCAATCAGTGCGCTGTGGATACGAGATGTGCCATTTTACGATCCTAGTTTTGGAGATACAGGGCAGATATATGACCCATTTGTTTTTGCTTCGTTTTTGGCCGCTAATACTAGCAAAATAGCCATAGGCACCGCTGGTATAATAGCTCCATTTAGAGAGCCGATAAATGCTACTAAATCAGCTACAAGCTTAGATATTTTAAGCAATGAGCGTTTTATCTTTGGGCTTAGTACAGGCGATAGGATGAGTGAGTATGAAGCTTTTGGAGAGGATTACTTAAAGCGTGGCGATAGATTTAAAGAGTGGTGGCAAATCTCTCGTGCATTACAAAAAGAGGATTTTTTAAACTTACAAACCAAAGAATATGGCAATTTTAATGCTCGTTTAGATTTTTTGCCTAAAAAAAGCTTGGCTATGGTAGCAGTAGGTAGGTGCCGCCAAGAATTATCATGGCTAGCAAATATCCCTGATGCGTGGATTACACATGGCATTAATCCAGATAATATACAAAGCATCACGCAAAGCTTACGCGAGCTAAATAAAGATAATATTTATAGACCATTTGCTTATGCAAACTTTGTAGAGCTTACACCTGATCCTAATTATGAAGTTAAATTATGGAATAATATTTTTGTGCGAGGTGGAGTAAAAAAGGTGGTGCAATATTATATGAACCAGTATAAAAATGGTTTATCTCATATACTTTTAAACTTGCGTCCTAGTGAGTTAGAGCCTATTTCTATGCTTAATGATTTAAGCGAGGAAATATCTAAATACAAAGCTTAAAGCGTTTGCTATTTTCTTTTAGCGATGCTACAAGCTACTTGTGGTATCTTAGGCAAAACCTGCCTGAGCGCCTAGCTAACTCTAATGTATCATAGAGATTTGCTTTTTTAAGATCTTTTGTAACGGCGCTTAAATCATCAGGATTTATAAATTTCTTAATCCTCTCCATAAGCCAGCTTTTTATGCTTACGCCTTTACTTTTGGCTTTTAAAAGATCTGCTTTTTCCTCGTTTATACATTTGATAATCTCTATTATATCATGCGTTGTGGTCTTGATCTCTTTTATATCTACATTTGGAAGCTCTTTTTGAATTTGGTTTTCTAGCCACTGATCTAGGCTGAATTTATCCCTGTTTTCAACATAGCTATTTAAAAATCTAGCCAAAGTAGCAGATAGCATATCTACTTCTTTTTCGTTTAACTGCGTAGAATAAAATTTATCTAAGCTTTGATCTGTTTTTGACATTTTTAATCCTTTTTATTAATCTTGCCTATCATCAATACTTGCTTTTTTGATATCCATTTTTGAGATTCTCTCTTTTAGGCTATCGATTTTATCTTTTAGGGTTACAGATATGCTTTTGGTTTCATTTATTTTTTTGATTACATTTTGGGTGGTTATGCTCTCACGCCCTTCTATAAAGGACTCTTCAAAGCTCTCTTTTATCACCGATTCTAGATCAGCTCCGCTAAAGCCATCAGTAAGCTTAGCTAATTCAAAAACATCAATATCAGCTGTTTTTGTCTTGCTTCTGTGCTCTAAATGTAGCTTTAAAATCTCTCCAAAGCCCATCAGTAGAGCCTTCAAATCTCTTTATCACATTGCCTAATTTACTATAATCAAATTTTAGACTATTATAAATAACTTTGCTAATAGCATCAAAATACCCATAACAAAGGTAATCAATAGGCTTTAAGTTGATACTTTTTAAATACTCTTTTGTTTCATCTTCTATATCTATCTCTTCATCGCCAATATAGCAGTATTTATTATGATCCACAGCTTCTTCTATATTTATGTATGCCAAAAGCATCTTGCGGATTTTCTCTGTTCCTAGCCCAAAGATAAGCGCAAGTGGAGCATCGGTTTTAAACACACTAACAAGCGTTTGAAACTGCAATAAAAATAGATCAAAATAGTCTTTTTCTATGATTTTTAGGTTGCTTTTGATTTTTTCTACATTTTCACTATTTTTTATAATATCCCAAATTATATCGCGGAATTTATCGTGATACTCTCGTAAAAACGATTTAGCGTTTTTGTCTAGATTTTTGTTGGTTTTTAGCAAATTTTCTTTGTATTCTTTGTAGTTGATATCATTTAGAGTTATTTTAAGAGCGTTTTATCAAAATCCATATCAAAGATTTTTAGAATACTCTGCGCTAAGTTATCGCTATTTTGGTCTAGCTTTTTTAGCTCTTTTAGCTCGGTTTCTAGCCCTTGGACTTCTAGCCAACGCATTAGCAAGCCACTTTTAAAATGCTCCATTATATCTTCTATGTTGAAGTTGTTTTGTAGAGATTCTAGGCTAGATACACTAGCGCCATTTACTTGGAGATTAAATTTAATTTTTTTTGCCATTTTTGTCCTTTTTATAAAGTTATATATTCATCATCATCGCCGTTTTGCGATAGTGCTATCTTTCTATCTGCTAGGGATTGAGGCGTTTTTGTCATCATCTCTCTGACTGCTACTATTGTTTTTATCAACTCCTGCCGTTTAGCTTTTATTTCATTTTCTTCTATCCCTGCTTGTGCTGTCGTAGCAGATTGCGATGCAGTAGCGGTGCTAAGATAACTTGCTACAGACGAAACAGAACTGCGTAGATTTAGTACAGATTGCGTAGATTGTTGCCCAGCATCTTGAACTTGTTGACGAGCGGCAATATCCCAAAAAGTCCCATTTTCACTCCTTTTATCTAATTAAAGTATTAGAATTTAGCTTACAATAAGCCAAATTCAATTTTGCTATGAAAATTTATTGCTAATCTTTTGATGAAAAATATTGTAATTATACCCCCTCCCATAAAACTAAGCTTAATTTGCTAAAAGGATAGTAACAAATTTACTTAAGTGGGAAGGGGACGCTTTTTTAGCAGTCGCTACCCCTTCCCCCTTAACAACCTTGAAAAAGCTTTGCTGTGCTTTGCACAGATTTATGGTTTTGGCTCTAGCGAAATTAAATCTAAATTTTATCATTTGCAAGTAATAAATTTATTACTTTTTAGCATAAATAAATAGATCTTCTTTTAGAATTTTACTATCGTTACTAAGAATGGCAGCTCTTTCAACTATACTTATAAGCTCTCTTATATTGCCCGGATAATTGTAAGATAAAAGCTCATTTTTTGCTTCATCGCTAAAGAATTTTATCCCAAGCTCATACTCATCACAAGCTTTTTTTAAAGCAAAAAGCGCGATGCTTAGTATCTCGTCTCTTCGCTCACGAAGTGGGGGGACTAAAAGTGGAACTGTATTTAGCCTATAAAATAGATCTTCTCTAAACTCGCCATTTTTTATCTTATCTTGTAAATTTGCGTTGGTTGCACAAACGATGCGAACATCTATCTTGATAGGCTTACTAGCTCCTACTCGCACGATCTCTCTTTCTTGTAAAGCTCGTAATAATTTTGGTTGTAAATTTATAGGCATCTCGCCGATTTCGTCTAAAAACAGAGTGCCACCATTTGCTAGTTCAAAAAGCCCTTTTTTGGTTGAAGTCGCATCAGTAAATGCACCTTTTTCATAGCCGTAAAGCTCACTTTCAAGCAAATTTTCAGGGATTGCTGCCATATTTATAGCCATAAATGGCTCGTTTTTTCGTTTCGAGTTTTTATGTATAAAATTTGCAAAAAGCTCTTTACCAACACCGCTCTCGCCCATAATCATAACGCTCACATCAGTTCTTGCGGCCTTAGCTGCGATATCTAAAACTTTTTGGAGATTTGGTGAATTTCCTATAAAACTGCCTTTATCATCTACTTGTTCTTTTTTGACTTTTTGTTTTTGGCTTAAAGCCTTAGTCCTTTTGATAGCAGTTACTAGCGTTTCAACGTCAAATGGTTTTGTAAGAAAATCTTTTACGCCAAGTCGTACGCTTTCTATAGCACGATTCAAAGTAGCATTTCCGGTCATAATGATGACATCAAATTTACCACCAAGCTCTTTTATAAACTCAAGGCCGTCTAGTCCTGGCATATTTATATCAGTCACTATAACATCAACATTATCATCAAGCTTTTTTAAAGCTTCAATAGCACTTTTATAGGCTTTTACATTAAACTCGTCATAATCCCCAAGGGCTATCTCTAGGGATTTTCTCATATTTATATCATCTTCGACTATTACGATATTCACTTTTTTTACCTATTTATTTTGCTTATTATAGCACCTAAGGGCTTAAAATCCACTATAAATCTTATAGGCAAAAGTGTCACACTAGTATGTGAATATATATGATTCATATTCAATTTAACAGTATCATTTAATAAAATATCGCTGCTATCAAAACATTCAAAAAGTTTTTCTTGATTTCGTTTTAAAAATGAGAGTGTGGATTCGTTTTCAAATTTAAATGAATCTATCTCACATAAAAAAGTTTTTCTATGTGCGGGGCTTAAAACCATAGCTTTTGATATGGCTATGTTTTGGGATTTTATAAGATTATTTGATGATGAGTATTTTGCCCAAAAGATGAACTCCTCACCACCAAATACAAACACACAAAACGCTATTAATAAGCAAAAAGCTCTTGCCACTTGTCTTTATCTAGTTTTAATTCCATTTCAACACGGTAAAGACCATCTTTGAAATCCTGATTTATAACAGCAGCGTTTTTTATAAGGCCATTTACTCTAGCTTCTATCACAGAACTTTTTAGCATCGCATCTTTTACTGTCTCTTTACCATTTATCTTAACGCCAAAAAGTTTGCTAGCTAGTTGTCTGTAACCATCGACCATAGCAGCTCTTTTTGCCAAAGCCTTAGCTTGAGCTGGACTAACTGTATCCATAGGCGGAATTCCTTCTCCAACTACTGAAAATATAGCTTCTGGGGCTATTTCCATATCGGCTAACATCTTATCTTCTTTGATGATATTTCTTAGATCATCTTTATCTACTTTTTGGATCACTACTTCTTGATTTTCTTGGCTTAAGCTAGTTCCAACACAACCTACAAAAATACCTGCCATAACTAGTAAAAATACTAACGCTTTCATACTTTTCTACCTTAAATTTGAATTTATTCACTATTTAAAGCAAATTTTATTCCAAATTTGCTTCTTCTATTGTTTCACTTTCTAAAGTCTCATCATCAGACTCATCTTTAGGACATCTTGCTATGCTGACGACTTCATCGCTTTCTACATTTACGACTATTACGCCACTTGTATTGCGTCCAGCTTTTCTTATGCTTTGCATATCGACTCTTATCATCTTGCCACTTGATGTTAGCACCATAAGATCCATCTCTTCATCGACCATCACGACACCTACTAGCTCTTTTGTTTTTGGAGTTAGTTTCATACAAATGACACCTTTACCGCCACGACTTTGCAAACGGTATTCATCAGCGGTGGTGCGTTTGCCGATACCTTTTTGACTTACGCTTAATATCTCTTGAGAGTCGTTTTCTATAACTACGGCTCCTACTACTTCATCGCCCGCTTCTTTAAATCTTATGCCGGTGACACCTCGACTAACTCTTCCTATCTGTCTTACTTTATGAAGAGCAAATTTGATACACATACCTTTTTTAGTTACGATAAATAGCATCTTGCCCGAGTTGTCATCATCTGCTTCTATCTCATCATTTAGCACTTCAAGACTATTTTCATCATCTGGTGCGTCATCAGCAATTGTTTCATAGAATTCGCCCGGTTCGCTATTTGCGATAAGAACTGTAACAAGCTCATCATTTTCATCTAAATTTATAGCTTTTACGCCGATTGAACGGATATTTTTGAACTCGCTTAAATTTGTACGTTTTACTATACCATTTTTAGTAAAGAATGCTAAAGATTTACTCTCATCAAAATCTGTAGTAGGAATGATAGCCTTTATCTTTTCGTCTGCTTGAAGCTGGATTAAATTTACCACCGCTTTGCCTTTTGCGGTGCGACTACCTTCTGGTATTTTATAGACTTTGAGCCAGTAAAGTTGTCCGCGATCTGTTACAAACATAAGTGTATCATGGCTCATACAAGTAAAGAAACTCTCGATAAAATCATCTTCATAAGTAGTCACAGCTACTTTGCCTTTTCCACCTCGTTTTTGCTTTTCATAGCTCTTGCTAGGAACGCGTTTTATGTATCCGCGGTGAGTTATGGTAACTACCATATTTTCATTTGGTATAAGATCTTCTATATCGATATCATCATAATCATCGACTATCTCAGTGATGCGAGGACATTTAAATTTAGATTTGATCTCTAAAAGCTCTTCTCTTATGATATTTTCTATCAAAGTTTCACTTTTTAGTATCGCATCTAGTTTTTCTATAAGTTCTAAAATCTCTTTTAGCTCTGCTTCTAATTTTTCTCTTTCAAGTCCAGTTAGTTTGCTAAGTCTCATATCGAGTATAGCGTTACTTTGTAACTCTGAAAGTCCAAATTTAGCCATCAAACCATCTCTTGCAGAGTTTGTATCTGCGCTAGTTTTTATAAGATTTATAACTGCGTCTATGTTATCAAGCGCTATTTTTAGCCCTTCTAGTATATGAGCTCTTGCACGCGCCTTTTGAAGTTCAAATATAGTGCGTCTAATTATGACGGTTTTTCTATGATTTAAAAATAGCCTTAAAAGCTCCATAAGAGAAAATACTTTTGGCTCTTTGTTGTTTATAGCAAGCATTATGACGCCAAAAGTTACTTCCATTTGAGTGGATTTAAAAAGATTATTTAACACAATCTCGCTCATCGCATCACGTTTTAGCTCTATGACTAGGCGAATTCCATCTCTATCGCTCTCATCTCTGATCTCGCTAATCCCATCGATCACTTTATCTTTTACAAGATCTGCTATGTCTGAGTGAAGTTTGGCTTTATTTACTTGATATGGAAGCTCATCGACTACGATTACATCTTTGTTTGGTTTTTTTTCTATGTGAGTTTTGGCTCTTAGTTTTATACGCCCACGACCTGTTTTATAAGCCTCTAAAATACCTTTTTTGCCAAATATTATACCGCCTGTTGGAAAATCAGGCCCTTTTATATGAGTCATTATCTGATCTAAAGAGGCATCTTTATCATCTAAAAGAACAAGCAAACCATCTATTAATTCATCAAGGCTATGTGGAGGGATATTTGTAGCCATACCTACTGCGATACCACTACTGCCATTTAGTAGTAAATTTGGTACTCTAGCAGGTAAAACATCAGGCTCACTCAAGCTATCATCATAGTTTGGGATAAAATCAACAGTATCTTTATCTAGATCTCTTAAAAGCTCTTCAGCTAAAACCGTCATTCTAGCTTCTGTATAACGCATAGCAGCCGCGCCGTCCCCATCGACTGAGCCAAAGTTTCCTTGTCCATCTACTGCAGGAACTCTCATAGAAAAACTCTGAGCCATTCTAACTAGCGCGTCATATACTGCTGTATCGCCGTGTGGGTGATACTTACCGATAACATCTCCAACGATACGAGCAGACTTTTTGTATGGACTTCTGCTTCCTACGCCAAGATCGTTCATAGCATAAAGTATGCGACGATGCACAGGCTTTAAACCATCTCTTGCATCTGGCAAAGCACGACCTATGATAACACTCATAGAGTAGTCTAAGTAGCTAGTTTTTATCGAATCTTCGACATCTATAACATCGATATCTTGATTTATATTGAAAATATTTTCTTCCATTTTTATCCTTGAAAATAACTACAAGGATTGTATCTTAAATTTAATAAAAACTTGCTAAATAGCCATCTTCAAATTTAAAAATCAAATTTACCACTACATTTTTAGCAGTATTTGCTCATCTTTTTTTAATGCGATCATTGTATCTTTAAAATATTTATCTGCCTTTACCAAAGTTATAGTTGAATCTCCGATAGACGAGGTATGAAAGTTATATGTAGATTTGAGTATTGATACTTGTTTTTCTACAGCTAAAATACTTCTTTTTTCAATATCTCTCACAAAATATAATATGCTCTTACTAGATATTTTGCCGTTTTCATCCACTATTTTTCCGCTAAACTCCTTAAAATATCTATAGCTTACTTCTGCTTGTTCTTCAATGTAATGAGTAAATGTATATCCGAGTTTTTGAGTACCCAAAAGAACTATTTTGCCTTCCATATTTTTAAGCACGTCATAGACTGAGTTTTTACCAAAACAACTTTTCGTATCGCTTAAAAAAGCATCTTTATTAGCTCCATTAATTGCAAAAGAAAAAATCGGATCATTTGTGCGAACAACACCATTTTGATATCTGAAAAACTCAGTCAAAACGCCCATAGTGCTTCTTGAGTTTAGCTTATCATAAATTTGATTTTTACAAAAACTATATGTAAATGTAGGCATAATGAGCGTTCCATTTTTACCTATCACTTCATAAAAACAGTGTAGTAAAACTCTCAAAAACTCATCTTTTGCTAAAAGCGGTTTGCCAAGAGTAAAAAGCTCGGTATGAACGCAAACAGCGTCGCCATTTTTTATACCGATTTTCTCTAAAGCATCTAAAAAATCGCTTTTTTTAACAAGCTTTCCATTTGCTTCTAAGATAGCTTTCATCTCATCGCTTTATCTATCATATCTTTTAAACTAGCAAAGCTCTCAAAACTCTCTTTTGTTATAAACTCTGCACGAAGTGGTTTTTTATACCTTTTTTCTATCGCAGCAGCAAGAGCCATTATATCCATACTATCGATAATTCCGCTACTTAAAAGCCCCTCCATGCTCTCATTTACATCATCTCTGCCTATTTGGCTAAAAAGCTCTTTGATCTCATTCATTTTTGCTCCTTTATAATGTTTAATTTTCGACCATTTTCCAAACTCAAATTTATAAATCCATCTCCTATTTCATAGTACAAAATATCCATAAAATCACCTAAAACAGATACTTTTGGATATGGAATTTCTCTAAAAACTCCCACATCAAAAGCTTTTAAAAATCTTACTAACTTTTTAAATTCCCAGCTTGTATCTAAAACTCCAGCGTTTGGAAGCTCATATCTTTTATGTAGCTCACCCCCCCCCGCTGAAGTATGAATTACTTTAAATTTAGTGTCAAATCCGCTATTTAAAAGCTCATCAAATGCAAAAATAGCAGCTTTATGTTGAGCTAAAAGCAGCTCATTAGCACTCATATCTTTAATAGCGATTTCTTTTTGTATCAAAACTCTGCCTGTATCTATGGTGCTTTGTACTTCATGCCAGCTAATCCCACTTATAGTATCTCCACTCCAAATAGACCAAATATGAGCATTTACTCCTCTATGCGATGGCAAAAGAGAGTTGTGGTAGTTAATGATATAGTTGTTTTCTACGCAGACTTTTTTAAATATATAAAAATTATTTGCACTTATGATAAACGCATTTTTAAGCTTGTTAAAAAACATATCTTTATCTTGTATATTATCTAAATTTAAAAGTTCTACGTTTTTAAATTTAGTTCTAGCTATTTTAGCGCACTCTAAAGCCACTCTTCCTTTGCCTACAACAAATACATTTTTAAATCTCATTTTTCCTCTTATAAAACCAAATTCGTATATCATTAAACTCAAACCCAAATTTCTTATAAAATTCTATAGCTTTTATATTCGTATCTCTTACAAATAGTTTAAAATGCCAAACGTTTAATCCCAAAAAACAGCTCATCAGCTTACGCCCGATTCCACTTTTTCTAAACTCCTTGCTAACTGCCATAAAATCCAAATGAGCCGAGTTTAAATTTAAAAAATATACCAAAGCGCCTACTATTTTCTTATCTTGTTTTATGATGAGTACTTGACCTTGTTGTATTCTATTTTTAAGTTCAGTTTTGCTCATAAAAAGATAGTTTTTATCAAAATAATTTATAAAAAAATCATAAATCTCACCCATATCATCAAGCAAAGCTTTTTTAACCTCATCATAACTTTGAAAACCAAAACCGCTATTTTTTAAACTCATACCGATATATCTATCAAAAATACTAAATTTATTAATACTCAAAAATCTATTTTCAAGCTCACAAATAGGCGTTTTACGTATAATTTTTATATAGCTTCCTTGCATATCAAATTTTGCTATATCATTTATAAAATATGTGATAAAATCGTTTTGAGTTAGAAAAAAGTTATCTGCACTCTGCTTTAAATAAATTTGATTTTGGTCTAATTTATTTTTGATGCTATCTATGCTAAGCGCACTATTGCTAAACTTAAATCCGCCGTTATAAAAATAGTTTAAAAACTCATTATACAAGTCCATAAAGCACCTTTCGATCAATTTTGCCATTTTGATTTAACGCAAATTTGTCTACTAAAATAAACTTTTTTGGCACCATATAATTAGGCAGTTTCTCTAAAAGATAAGTTTTTAAATTTATCTCATTTTTCGCCTCATAAAAGCATATTATTTCGCTATTTTTAAATATACAAACTGAGTTTAAAACTTTTTTATGAGAATTAGTTGCAGTTTCGATCTCGCCAAGCTCTATCCTATGCCCCATAAGCTTTATTTGATTATCAATCCTTCCATAGCAAATCAACTCTCCAAGATCGTTAAAAGCCACTATATCGCCTGTTTTATAAAGGATATCTTGATAATTATTATGCAGTGGATTTTGGATAAAAGCTTCTTTTGTTTTTTGGCTATTTGCAAAGTATCCTAGGCTAAGGCTCGTCCCTCTAACATAAAGTTCGCCCCTAACAAACGGCTCCTTTATCAAATTTAGTTGATCATCAAAAACCAAAAGTTCGGTATTTTGACAAGCCTTTCCTATAGGAAGTGGCTCATCATCGCTAAAACTCCTATCACAAATGTAAAAAGCACAAACATCAGTTATCTCAGTAGGTCCATAAAGATTTGCAAAAAGAGCGTGTGGAAGAGCTTTTCGCCAGATATTTAGCTGTTTATTAGGCATTATCTCTCCGCAAAATAGTACTTTTTTGAGACTTAAAGCCTAAAATTAGCAAGTGCATTTACGTTTGCAAAATACGTAAGCACGCTAGGCACCCAAAAAATCAAACTAACGCCGTGTTTTTCTAAATAATCTAACACTTTATTTGGAAAAGCAAAAATAGAAGTCGGCAAGATATGCAAAGTAGCGCCAACTTTAACGCAAGAAAAAATATCCAAAATAGAGTTATCAAAATAAAATGGCGCTTGATTTGCCAAAATTTCGCTTGAGCTTAGCTCAAAAGTCTCACAAACCCAAAAAGTATAATCTATCACGCTTTTATGGCTTATGCTTACGCCTTTTGGCACGCCAGTGCTTCCGCTAGTAAAAAATACATAGAGTAAATTTGTATCTATATGAGCATTTCTAGCCACTTTTAGCGCACTTTTATCTATACTAAATTTAATAAAATCATCACAAAATATCTTTGAAATATTTAAAAAATCAAATTTAAAATCCTTTTGCGTAATAATAACCTTTGGTTTTATAATTTTAACAACTTGTTCTATACGCTCTTGTGGCGTTTGAGTATCTAGCAAAGTATAGAAATTCCCGCTTTTTGCCACGCCAAAAAATGACACTAAAGTCAAAATGCACTTTGGCAAGATGATCAAAACAGCATCTCTATTTAAATTTAGCCTTAAAATTTCACTAGCTAACTTGTCTGTAATCTCATCAAATTCAGCATAAGTCATACTTTCATCGCCAAAGACAAATGCTTTTTTAAATGGATTTTTTGCAACCGAAATATCTAAAAAGTCACAAATATTTCTTATCATCTTACTTCCTTAATGAGCTCAAATTTAAGTAAATTTTCTATGATATCTTTTAGATTTTTTGCTTCTACGCTAAGCTTATCTGCTATATCGATGACGCTTCTTTTGCCGTTGCAATACGCTAAAAAATCACGAATTATCATAGTGTTCTTGTGGATACCTTTGATATTTATGGTGCTTATTATTCCTCTTGAGCCAAGATTTGGCTCACAAGTCGTGTTTAGGCAGTAGATTTTGTTTATTTCTAAATTTAAGATCATATTTTTAGCATAGTTTAGTCCATCTTCAAGTCCCTTTTTAGTAACTAAACTCATATCATCTAAGCTTGTATGATACTCTTTATATTCGCCAAATCTACTCTTACAAAGTGTCACGATACCTAAATTTAAATTAGGCGTATTAAATTGTCTTTCATCGCTTCCGCGGTATAAAAATGAGTAAATTTTTGGGTTTTTACTAAGAAATTTAATCGTATGAAGTGCGGCTTTATCGCTTAAAGTGTCTTCATCAGGACTTAAAATCACGCTATAAGCTCTCTCATCACCTATACAGCTAAGCACAAATCCAGCCTTTACATTTTGTTTTAAGGCTTCATAATTTTTACTGATATAACAGATCGATCCGATAGTCTCAGGAACTATGATAAAACGATAATTAAAACGTCTATTTTCTAGCGTTCTCACCCATTTTATTAGCTCACTCATCACAACAGGTCCGCTTAGCTCGTTGTTTGCCATTTGCGGATGACAAAGATATGTGCTAATCAAAATCTCATCGCTAGTCTGTTTTGTTGCAGAAATGAAATATTCGCCATAATTTAGCTCGCCGTCACTTTTAAACTCAGTATCTATAAAAACCTTATAAATGCCATCTTTTAAAGCTTTTCTTTGATTATGGCTGATACAAAATCCCCACCTTTTTTCATAATAGCTAGTAACATATGGAATTGCACCCGGCAAGTTTGGAAGCGAATACAAGTGAGCTTGCAGCTCATCAAGACTAATGGCTTGATTTATAGCAGTTGAGTAATTTAAAAGATGTAGGTTGTGTTTTTTAAATTCGCAGATTTTTTCACCGCTTGGGGTGATGATATAAGCATCTCTTACTATCCATTCAGCAGGAACTACCCAGTCAAAACATTTGCTGCCACTTTTTACGCTAAAACGCTCAACCCCCCCCCCAACAGCTGAATTTAAGATATCTAGACTACGCCTAAAACCTTCTCCTGTTATACTTCTTGGGATTGTAAATAGCTTTTTTGCAAGTTCATACATTTTTATCCTTTATTCTCTAGCATCAGCTAAAACTAGTCCAAAAAGTGGCAACTTACCGCAACTAAGAAGTAAATTTTTAGCTTCTTTCATACTAGATCCAGTCGTTATGATATCATCTACTAAAATTATTGGATTGCTAATTTCTTTTAAAAGTTTAAAATTTCGTGGATTGTTTTTTCTAAATTCAAGGGTTTTTCCTTGGTATTTTACTCTATTTGTAGCTCTTAATGCACCATATATTGGCTTTAAGAATTCGCTTTTCATAGAGTGAGCAAGAACTGCAGTATGAGAGTATCCACTACTAGTTTGATCATCAAGAGCGATGATATTTACTACACTTTTAAATTTAAAAGTATCAGCAAATTTAGAAAAACTTAGCTTTGCTAGCTCACGAAATACAAAATGTCCGTGCATCTGATGTTTAGAGTAAATAAGAGGTTTTATATCACCATATTTATAAAAGCTATACACTTTAAAGCCATCAATATCCCTAGCTCTGCTTTCAAATTCACTCAAAACCATCTTGCAGTTTTTACATATAAATTTAAACGTAAATGAGCCACATTTTAAGCATCGCATCAGTTTTTAACTATCGCCTTAGCGGTGCGAACAACCATATCATTTAACAAGCTTTGGATAAATGGCTCAAAAGCACCACCTGTCAAGATAGGAGCAAATTCTGTCTGAGGCTGAGCTATACGCTTTGTCGTAGTAACTCCGTCTTTATAAATTTTGATATAAACTTCACAATTTCCTTTGAGATTATCTCTTGAATAACCGCTCAAATTCGCTTTTAGCTCTGTTATAGTTATATCTACGATCTTAGGATCTTCGCCACCAAATTTAACTCCGCTTTTTGTAAGCTCTGTTTTAAGTGCATCACCAAACCATTTTGTAAGATCTGTCCCCATGGTGACATACTCGCTAACTGTTCCTTGCTTGTCGCTTATAGTAGCTATAACGCTCTGATTTTTTCTCTTGTCGATTATGGAATTTATAACGATGCTATTAGCGCTACTTCCTACGCCTTTTGCTTGATATGGCGATAGCAAAAGTACTGAGTTTGAGCTAGAACATCCGACCATAAATATACAAAAACTCACAATAGACAATAATCTTTTCATCATAGATCCTTAAAATTTACTTATCTCTTCAGCTGCTTTGTTTGCTGCTTGTTTTACAAGAAGATCCATATATATACCAAACTCACCAGTACCTCTCAAACCACTTACGTTTTGAGTTGTAGAAATTTTGATATGTCTAGTGTAGTTGATATTTTTTATATTAAGAACTCCATATAATTTTGAATTTAAATTCTCATATTTAGGATTATATACGCCTTTAAAACCTGTAAAATCAAAATCAACTCTCAAAGTATAAGGCGAAGTTTGATGATTTACTAGCACAATTCCTCTATTTTTTAGCTCCTCTTTTAGAGATAAAAAAAACAAAGAATCTATTCTCTTATTTAAGTCATAAGCTTCTTTTGAGCCATTTACAAATATAGCCTTTTGGTTTTCCCTTAGATCTGAAACTCTATGTAGATAAACCTTTGTAAGCCCCGCACTTGTGTCTATCTTTCGTATATTTGGGCAACAGTTTATAGCAACATCGCTTTTGTAAGATTTACCATCTATTATAGTTTCATAGCTTGATTTATTGCACGGCTGACAAACGGCATTTATCTTCATTATAGTTTCAAATGACCTTTTAGCGCTAGTGTCTGAATACGAATCTAAATTCTTACTAGAACATCCTATAAAAAACATAGCAAAAGCTAATAATAATAAACCTTTCATTTTCATCCTTTCATCTGTCTTTTTACTCTTATACTCTCACCGCCAAGACCATAATTCTCAGTTTCTATCTCATCTATGATTACGACCGTGCTTGTTTTATTTCTACCCAAAACATTGTGTAATAGCTCAGTCACGCCTTTTATGAGCTCTTCTTTTTGAGCTATTGTCGGCTCACCATTTTCTTTTGTAACTTTTATATTTACGTATGGCATATTTTTCCTTAAGCAAATTTTGTTCTATTTTAGTCTATCTTTAAAACACTTAAAAACGCCTCTTGCGGAAGCGTTACCTTACCTATGGCTTTCATACGTTTTTTACCCTCTTTTTGTTTTTCAAGAAGTTTTCTTTTACGGGTTATATCGCCGCCATAACACTTTGCGGTCACGTTTTTACCCATAGATTTTACCGTTTCTCTAGCTATAACCTTATTTCCTATACTTGCTTGTATAGCAACTTCAAAAAGCTGTCTTGGAACCAACTCTTTCATAGTTTTTACAAAATCTCTACCCTTGCTCATCGCTTTTTCTTCAGGCACTATGATAGAAAGCGCATCGACTACTTCACCTGCTACTTTTATATCAAGTTTAACCAAATTTCCAACCCTATAACCATTTGGTTCGTAGTCAAAACTAGCGTAGCCTTTTGTCGCACTTTTGAGTTTATCATAAAAATCCATAACTATCTCATTCATCGGTATATCATACTCAAGCAAAACTCTTGTAGTGGTGATATAATCCATCTTAGTTTGAACCCCGCGACGGTTATTAATCAAAGTGATGATATTGCCTAAAAACTCGCTCGGCGTGATGATAGTAGCCTTTACGTAAGGCTCTTTTATAAACTCTATTTTATTTACCGGAGGTAGTTCGCTAGGATTTTGAATTTCTACGCTAATGCCATCAGTCTGCACGACTTCATAAGTCACAGTAGGAGCAGTAGCTATCAGATCTAATCCAAACTCTCGCTCAAGTCTCTCTTTTACCACTTCCATATGAAGCAGACCTAAAAACCCAACGCGAAAACCAAAGCCTAGAGCTGCCGAAGTCTCAGGCTCATAGCTTATAGAGCTATCATTTAGCTTAAGTTTATCCAGAGCGTCTCTTAGATCTTCAAATTTATCCGTATCTATAGGATAAAGTCCGGCAAAAACAAATGGTTTTGCCTTCTCAAATCCGCCTATTGCCTCCAAAGCTCTATTTTTAGCCAAAGTTATCGTATCACCAACACTTACATCGCTTACGTTTTTAAGACCTAAAACTATGATGCCGACTTCGCCTGTTTTTAGCTCATTTGTTTTTATAGGCGCTATCGGATTTGGGTACATTAGATCTAAAACAGTATGCTTTTTATCCGTTCCCATGACATAAACCTCATCGCCTTTTTTTACCACGCCATCATAAACTCTCACAAGAGCCAAAGCACCTAAATAATTATCAAACCAGCTATCGTAAATGAGAGATTTAAACGGCTTATCTTCATCATATTTTGGCGGTGGGATTTTACGGATTATGGTTTCTATCAGCTCTTTTATACCAACTCCTGTTTTTGCACTCACCTCTATAGCCTCACTGCAATCAAGCCCGATGATATGCTCTATCTCGTCTTTAACTCTTTGCGGTTCGGCTGATGGGAGGTCTATTTTGTTTATAACTGGAATTATCTCAAGGTTATTTTCAAGCGCGATATAAACATTTGCTATAGTCTGAGCCTCTACGCCTTGAGATGCATCTACGACAAGCAAAGCTCCCTCGCAGCTTGCTAGTGAGCGTGAAACTTCATAGCTAAAATCCACGTGTCCTGGAGTATCTATCAAATTTAATATATAAATTTGCCCATCAAGCTTATAAGTTAGCCTTACACTTTGAGCTTTTATAGTGATGCCACGCTCTTTTTCTATATCCATAGTATCCATGACTTGAGCACTCATCACTCTAGCTTCTACCGCTCCGCATTCACTGATAATGCGATCTGCTAATGTGCTTTTACCGTGGTCGATATGCGCTATAATGCTAAAATTTCGTATGTTGTTCATAAAATTCCTAAAATTAACGTAGCGGTATTATATAGAATTTTCTGTTAATTTTTGCAAAAATTAATTAAATTTATGATTTAAAATGCCATTTAAAAAGCTTTCAAAAAGCGTTTAAATTTAGATTGCTTTTTTAGTCTGCTCTATAATTTTATCTTTTAGCTCTATCACACCTTTTATGCTGGTCTTTTGCACCCCACTGATAAAACTCTCCATAAAATCAAAATCTATTTCGCCGGTGGTGGTTATGGGTAGTTTAATTTTTAGATTTTTATATATTTCTATCCCAGGTTTATTTTGATAAGAAAATTGATACATTTGTTTATAAATAGCTGTTACAAAAAATAAGCCGTTTTCTTTATTTAAAAAATCTGACCTAGCTTCTATAATTTGACTTGCGCCAAATTCTTTGGGTTGATATGAAATTGCTGGCAAAGTAACACCAAGCACAATAGCATTTCCTTTATTTGGTAGTTCATTTGTATCTATTAAATATTGTTTATTTACATATCTACTACACATATTATTTGTTGTTGATTGAACAATGTATGGAATTCCGTTTTGATCTGTTGGAATTTCTTTTTGAGACTTTGATTGTTTTATTCCTTTAAAAGTAAATAATTTTCCTAACTCAAATTCGCTCCAAGTTTTAGAATTTAAAGTGTTTAAAGCGTTGTATTCATCAGAGCTTAAAGTAGTATCACTTAGATCAGAGGCTTTTAGATACGATTCTAGCTCACGCACACGCTCCGCTTCTAGCTCCGCTATAAAACTCTCCATAAAATCAAAATCTATTTCGCCGTTTTGGGTTATTGGTAGTTTAATATTTTCATTTTTTACCCGTTCCCAACTTGCTTTTAGTTCATAAGAAAATTTTAATTTTATAGATTTTTGTATTGTCGTAGCAAAAAAGAATAAAAGATTTTTTGAAATATCAAATTTTGATTTTATTAAATATGCGTTATATAGAACCCCTGTTTCTTGTGGCTGTGGATAAACATTGCCAGTTGAAACCGCACCATCATTAACAATATCTATTGTCATTGTAGCCGTATCAAAATCTTGTTTTTTCCCATAATACATAATTCCATTGTCGCCATCTTTTGCATTAACTAATGGTATTTGGAATTCTATATTTTTTATTTTTGAAACATCTTTATCTTTTTCAAATTTTGATTTTTTAAAACCAAGATTTAATTTTTCAAACAAATCCCCGATTCTAAACTCTTGCCACTTTATTTTTTCTAGCTCTTTGCTAAAGTAAGTCCTTTTGGTTTAAATTTTGTGTTGTTTTATTTTTAATTATATTTGAAACTTCCCAAGCTAGAAAATCACTCACACATTTTTTAAAGTCATTTAAAGTAGGCGTTGTATCGGTAGGCGCACATTTGTTCCAGTCAGAGCCACTATTTGGGTCTATTGTATTCTCGTAATATTCTTTATCTGTAAAAATATTTAACTTAGAGCGACCAAAGCGCACGAGATTTACTAATTCATCGTATCTAGCTTTTGCGTCGCCTGTATCGCGTAATTTTATTTCGGCTTTTGCTGTTTTTTTACCTGATCGAGTATAACCATCGTTTGAGAAGTCAATAAACTTTACAATCTCATCTTTATTGTGTCTTTCGCCTACACGAAATACATAAATGTAGGTTTGGACGCTTGATTTGCCGATAAATAAATCAATAGGCATTTTTATACTTGCTAAAAGTGTGCTATGAGTTAAAATTTCTTTATTAAACACCTTAGATTTAGTGTTGCCCCTGCCTCTACCCTTGCCTTCACCTGTTCCTGCTGAGCCTTGTATGATTATAGCAGCGTAGCCTTTTTTCATCATCTTTAGGGCTTTTGCGACAAAAACCATACCACATCCAGCAGCTGAGTAAGGCGGATTTAGTATAAAAGCAGTTGCTGGGAATTCTACTCCATCATTTTGACCAAAGCCGTAATTTCCGCTAAAATCTTTTAAACTATCTTTATTTAAGATATTTGAGCTACCATCACCCATTAAAATCATATTTAAAATAGCTAGCATATAGACGCTAGGCAAAATTTCAAGCCCTAGAAGTTGCTTTGCTTTGATATTAGCGATTTTTATTCTTAGCTCGTCAGCTGAGTTTATGGAATTCCTAGCGTCTTTTATCATTTCGTTCATAGCAGCTACCAAAAGCCCAGCCGAGCCAGTAGCGAAGTCCCAAACGAAGCTATCTTTATTTACTCTAGCGAGTTTAGCTAAAAGCGTGGCTACATAAGATGGCGTTAGCACGACATCATTTAGTTTATCCTGGCTAAATCCTAGCCAAGAATACATTTCATTAAAGAGTTTGCCAGTAAAATCTATGCTTAAATCTGTTTTATAATAAATCCCCAAATCATCTACAATCTTGCTAAAAACTCTTTTTAGTTGGGTTTCACCATTTATCACTCTATTTAAATTTTCGCTTAAAATGGTATTTTCTAGTGTGCGAGTGATAAGGGCTTTTTTATCATCTGGGATAGCTTTTTGGTTTAAAAATGCCTTTACTTTTCGCATTAAAATATCGCCATCTCTATTACCATCTTCATCTAGGCTTTTTAGTTCGGCTTTTTCTAGTGGTTTTACAGCGTTTGGGATTCCAATTGTAGCGATGATAGAAGCCGTTACTAGATAGACTCTATCATTTTCTCCAAGTCCGCTTTCGTTTTTGTAAATATCATTATTTAGTTTTGTTAAGCTTGTGGCTATTTCTAGGTCTAATTTTTCTTTGATTTGTGCTTTTTGTTCATCGCTTAGGCTTAGTGCTTTTACTTTGTCTATAAAATCATCAAAATTTTCTTTTTTTAAAAATGAAAAATCACTAAATTTACCTACTTCTTGCCCTACGCCAAAATTGCTTTTTGAGACGAAATAAACGGCTATTTCATGCTGTAAAGCACCAAAATCATCTTTATAGCCAGTCATGCCGATTGAAATAATATCTTCGTAATTTGTATAATGTAAAATCGCATTTGCGTAATGAACTGCGCCATTTAGCGCATAAGAGTTGATATTTTTTAAATCAGGTTCGTTTTTAGCAGTTTTATTTGCTACTTGATTTTTATCATCTAATTTTATTAATTTATCTTTATAACCTTTATATTCTATAAGGATAGGATATACCACGCCCCACTTATCTGCTAATAAGAGTTTAGCATCAGGGCGATTGCCACCTTGTCCGCCATTTTTTGAGTAATATTCATTTAATGCGTTGTCAATTTGGCTATTGCCAGTTGATTCTTGTTCTAGTTTATAGTCTAGTTTATATGATTTTAGCCAGCCGTTTGCTAAGTCTGCGATTTGAGGTTCTACTGATTGAAGTGCTGCCATTTTTGCCCTTTTTAGTGAAAATGCGTAATTATAGCTAAATTTTAAAGCTGATTTTTTAAAAAAAATAAAATTTTTAAGTAAAGTTTTCTAGGGAATTTTAGAATTCCTAACGAGATTGCTCCCTCTACTTTGCTCCCTCGCAATGACGAAATTCTCGCAATGACGGAATTTTAGAATTCCCAAGATAAAAAATACCCCCTAACCCCAAAAAACAAAAAAACTAGAATTCCTAGAGAATTTTTGCCTATTTTAAGCACAAGTTTTTTAAAATAAGCCCCAAAAAATCTAAAATAAAAGTTAAAAAAATGGCAAAGCTAGATTTGTATTTGATGTATTTTTGTGCGCTTGTGGCGATTTACACCATCGCCACCTTTTTTGCTTGGGGCTTTATTTAAAGCTTCATCAATGCTTTCATTTATGATTTCAGTTTTCGTGTAGTATTTTAAATTTAGCTTTTTAAGCTCAGCTTTTGCGTGGTCTTCGATTTTTTCTTCTATACTTTTTGCCATTTTATGCCTTTTAAATTTGATTGCAGATTATAGTAAAAAAATTTAAAAAGCAAGATAAAAATCTTTGATAAATTTAGATAGCTTTTATAAAATTTAAACTCTTAAAAATGAAGCATGTATATAGTATAAAAAATCTGTAACATATAAATTTAAATATTTTTGAATGATAAATCAATGTTGCTATATTTTCAAGCCTACGCCAAAGTCTGCTAAAAACTCATTGATTTATCGCAAAAAGATTAAGTTTAGCTAAATAGGCTATTGACACTTTCATCGTGATATACACGTCTTATCACCTCTCCAAAAAGCGGTGCTACGCTTATCACTTTTATATGTTCATTTTGCTCTTTTAAAGGTATAGTGTCAGTTACGACTAGTTCGTCTAATGCCCCAGTAGATAGTCTTTCATACGCAGGCCCACTCAAAACAGGATGAGTACAAAAAGCCATAACGCTAGTTGCGCCTTTTTTCTTAAATATCTCAGCAGCTTTTACGATAGTTCCAGCAGTATCTATCATATCATCGATCAAGATTACATCTTTGCCATTTACATCGCCGATGACATTCATGACTTCACTTTCGTTTGCTTTTTCACGGCGTTTATCTACTATAACCATATCTAAATTCATAGTTTTTGCTAGAGCCCTTGCGCGTGCCACACCGCCTACATCAGGACTAGCGACGATAGGATTTGGCAAGTTTTTGCTCTTTACGTAGTCTGTAAATACTATAGTTCCGTATAGATTATCAACCGGTATATCGAAAAATCCTTGAATTTGTCCGGCGTGCAGATCCATAGTAACAACTCTATCAATCCCGGCAGTTTGCATCATATTAGCAACTAATTTTGCAGTTATTGGCACTCTTGGAGCTGCTTTTCTATCTTGCCTTGCATATCCAAAGTATGGCACCACGGCAGTTATCGAGCTTGCACTACTTCTTTTTAAAGCGTCAGTTAGTATAAGAAGCTCCATTAAATTTATATTAGCCGGCGCACAGGTTGGCTGTATAACAAACACGTCTTTACCACGCACACTCTCGCCGATTTGAACGCTTATCTCGCCATCGCTAAAACGCTTTATACTAGCTTCGCTTAGAGGAATTCCTAAATACTTGGCAACCATTTTCGAAAACTCGATATTCGCCGTTCCAGAAAAAATTTTATAACCTCGCATTATATACCTTCGCAAAATATTTATCGCAATTTTAACTCAAAAATGCTTAAACTAACAACGATTAAATTTAAATATTAAGCTATTTTTTTGTAAAATTCAAAATCTATTCACGCAAGGGCAAACTATGACCTACACAAAAAAAGACTTGATTTCTACAAAAGACCTGAGTAAAGAAGATATATTTTCTTTTTTAAATTTAGCCAAACACTACAAAGCCCTAAATTTAGAAAAAGTAAAAAAAGATCCGATCTTAAAAGGTGTTACTGTAGTAAATGCGTTTTTTGAAAACTCAACTCGCACAAGAGTTAGCTTCGAGATAGCTGCAAAAAGACTAGGGGCAGATGCGATAAACTTTAGCTCTAGCACTTCTAGCACAAACAAAGGCGAAACTCTCATCGACACAATTCACAATATAGAAGCTATGAAAACAGACGTATTCATCGTTCGCCACTATAGCTCTGGTGCAGCAAAGTTCATATCTAAAAACACTCCATCGTGCGTGGTAAATGCAGGCGATGGCTGCAACGAGCATCCAACTCAAGCCTTGCTTGACTTGCTTACCATATATGAGGCAAAAGGTAGCTTTGAAAATCTCACAGTCACTATAATAGGCGACATATTTCACTCAAGAGTTGCCCGCTCAAACATATACGCTATGCAGACTTTAGGTATAAAAGTAAAACTTTTTGGACCGCCTATGTTTATGCAAAACGCCGAAATTTTTGGTTGTGAAATTTGCAAAGATATGGATGAGGCAGTTAGGGGAAGTGATGCTATCATTATGCTTAGAATTCAGCTTGAAAGAAGTGATGGCGAAGTAGCATTTCCAAGCGTTAGAGAGTATAGCAGGTATTTTGGGCTTACTAAATCACGTATGCAAGTAGCTAAAGATGATGTTATTATCTTGCACCCAGGACCTATAAACAGAGGCGTTGAGCTAAACTCGGACGTGGCTGATGATGCTAGATTTTCAAGCATACTTGACCAAGTAGAAAACGGCGTGGCTATCAGAATGGCTGTTTTAAAAACGCTCTATCAAAATAAATTTAAGGCTTAAACTATGACAACACTTATAAAAAACGGAACTATCATAAATCAAAACAGCACAATAAAAGCAAATGTTTTAATAGACGGCGAGATGATCAAATCCATAACCGCAGAAGAGCCAAAAGCTGATCTAGTCATAGACGCCACAGACAAACTCATTATGCCAGGACTCATCGATATGCATGTGCATTTTAGGGATCCAGGGCTTGAGTATAAAGACGATATCATAACAGGAAGTATGAGTGCGGTCGCTGGTGGCGTAACCACAGCTTGTCCTATGGCAAATACAAATCCCGTAAATGACAACGCCGCCATCACTCGCGATATGATAGCCAAAGCTAAAAAACGAGGTCTCATAGACCTGCTTCCTATAGGAGCTATAACAAAAGGTATGGGAGGCAAAGGTATAACCGAGATGGGCGATATGAGTGAAGCTGGTTGCGTCGCGTTTAGCGATGATGGACTTCCTGTTAGCTCAAGCGATGTTATGAGAGCCGCTCTTCTTTACTCAGCATTTCACAAAAGTTTTATCATAAACCACTCTCAAGACTGCTCGCTTTGTCGTGGTGGCCATATGAATGAGGGCAGAATGTCTATGCTTTTAGGTATAAAAGGTATGCCAAGAGAACAAGAAGAGATAATGATCTCACGAGATATGCTTTTAGCAAAACTAACAGGCGGTCATATACACGTCGCTCACGTAAGTAGCGCGTATTCTCTAAAACTCATCGAACAAGCTAAAAAAGATGGGATTAACATCACTTGCGAAGTCACGCCGCACCATTTTACCTTTAGCGAAGATGAGCTTATAAACTACGACACAAATTTCAAAATGTCTCCGCCACTTCGCACAAATAGCGACGTAGAAGCTATGAGAAACGGGCTTAAAAACGGGCTTATAGATGTCATCTGTACAGACCACGCTCCACATAGCACAGATGAGAAATTTTTGGAATTTGATAAAGCACCATTTGGGATCTTAGGGCTTCAAACACTCGTTCCACTTACTTTAAATTTAGTTCGCCAGGGCGTCATAGACTACGAACAAATGGTAAAACTCACTAGCTTTAATCCTGCAAAAATACTAAATTTAAAAAACAAAGGCAGGATTGAAGAGAGATTTTTAGCCGATATCGCTATCATTGATCCAAATTTAGAGTATGTTTATGATGAGAATTTAAACAAATCAAAGTCAAAAAACTCTCCATTGTTTGGCAAAAAGCTAAAAGGCGCTTGCGCTTTGACTATCAAATCAGGCAAAGTTGTATTTGACTTTCCAAACGTCGTAGCTTGATCTGTTTTAGTCTAATAAATTTAAATTTTATTTACTAAATAAATTTTAAATTTTCATTTTTTGCCTTTTTATGCTCTTTGGTGATTTTTTTACATTTAAACCATAAGCTTAGGTAGCCTAGTTTAAGCTTAGATTTATCGACGTTTATTAGGGCTTCGCCTAGCTTGTAGCTTAGATGCTCTTTTATCTTTATAGCCTCATTGTAATCTGGATATGATTCAAGTGGTGGAAGCTTTAAGCTTGGGTTAGCTTTAATCTTTTCTTGATAGAGTTTTTGATTTTTTTGGTGGGTTTCTTTGATATAGCTTAGGATATAAGGCATTTTTATATATCCCCATAAGCTTTTTGAATTTGCTATCATAGCTTCGCGTAACTTGTATGTTAGCTGGTTTTTAATGTGGGATTTGGCTGTTCCGTAATTTAAAGCAAAATATAGATCGGTATTTAGTTTTTGGTTTTCTAATTTGGATTTTGGATTATTAGTTTCAAACTCTTGATTTAATTTAGATAATTGAGCTTTTAGATTTTCGTTTTCTTGGGCTGTATCAAAAATCATATTAGATATCTCTTTACTTTCTAGTATATCGTTAAAGTTTTTAAATTTATAAACTTTAACATTTCTTTTGCTTAAATGCAAATCAGCAGTTTTTTCAATAGATCCTAAGTATGCGATTTGAAATAGATTCGTATCTTTCCATCCAAGTAAAACTCTAAAAATAAAACTTCTACTGCTACTAATAATTAAATTTGAATTTAAAATATAATAAATAGTTTCCAAAAATATTTCTTTAGATTCTCCAACGATCTTTTTATCAAAAAAAATACAATTAGATATTTTATCTAGCTCGGAATTACCGGTATTATGTAGCAAATACACCTATATTTTTGATAATTTAATATTTTAAAGTTATAACAATGGTCTATTGCGTTCCAATAAGTATCCATAAGACTCTGTATTAAAGTCTGAATAAAATAAATCTATTTTTTCCAACAAGGACGCAAAATTTAAATATTCTATTGCATCAAAATCATCTGTTCCTAATCCAGTATTTAGAACAGTTTTATAACGATCAAAATTATATGTCTCAGTTCTTGATTCGCCTAAAAGATCATTCATTATAGTTTTGGTTTTTGCTAATAAACAAATGTATTGGAAATCCCTATCAATATATCTTGTTTGATTGTTCGGATGTGCCATACTGATGTGTTGATTTGGAGTTAGCGCAATCAAATTCTCTATATAGTCGCTAATTGACGGAAACTCAGACTCTGGAAAAATATGATGAATCTGCGTAGCATTAACCAACTCTGTATCTTGCAAGACCTCAGATACTGAATTGTGATATTGTGCATTAAAGCGTCTTACAATTCTTTTGGCTCTTTCTACATTATATCTTGATGTAGCGGCGTCGATTTGCTGTTGTTGCTCATTATATTCTTGTCTTGTTATATTTTTGCTTTTACCACTAAGATCATCTCTCCAGTTTATTCTATTATATCTTAACTCGTCTAATGTAATAGGTGTTGATGACAGAAATCCTCTTCTTGTTCCAAGTTTTTGTAGGGAGAAAGCTAAAGGATTTAAAATTTTGGTAAATATTCGTCTGCATTCAAGCGATTTGTTGATTCTTGTATGATTGATCGTAAAGTCAATAAAGGTTTCTTTGAGTTGTCTAAAATTATTACATGTTTGATTGTCGAAGAAATTTTGAAAACTGTCATAAATTCCACTATCTTGCAAAACTTTTCTGATATAGTTGGTTAAGAAAAATAGCGAATTTGTCTCCCGAAGTGCAATAAACTCTAAAAGTTTAAGATTATTAATTTTATAGTTGTGCCTCGAATTTGTTCCAATATCCAATAAAGCCCCACTATATTCCAAAAGATTGATAGGTTGGGAAAAATATTTATCATATTCGTTATTCGCCATATTAGAATCAAGATTTGGCTTTAAAAATATTTCTTCAACATTATCTTTAGTGTATTGATCTTGCCAAATATCAGATACAGTGAATTCAGTTTCTGTGTTATAACCAGTGTGTTGTAAGATGCAATCAGCTATTATAAGTATTACGTCAGTCGTGCATTTTTGATCTATCCACCTAGCATTGCCACTAATTCTAACATCATAATTTCTAGAATTTAAAAATTCAAGAACTTCTTCTCTAGTCATAATATTCCTCCTTTAAGGCTCCAAACCAAAAACAGCTAACGCTATCAACATTTAATGTTCTTGTTTGATAATTGCGTGCTATTTTATAAAATTCTCTAAAATCACTACTGGAAATATATTTTAGCTGCTTACTGCTTAAATTTTTAGAAATTTTTGGGATAAGAATAGCCACTGAGCCATTTACCACATAACCACTTTCTTTTTTTACAAGACGTGGATTGTATGTCATATTTGGGGTTAAATAAACATCATCTCGATTTAAAAACTTAGATGCGGCAAATTTATCAAGTTTGTTTTTCTCAACATAGCTATCGTAGCCATCAATTTGTATTATTGTTCCATCATGTGCAATATTCCGCGATTTTAAAACCCTTATGGCCTGCTTTGTCTTATTGGTGGATGTATTTGAATTCGTAAGCTGCCTATCGCGAAAAACATCGAAAATTCCAAAGTCCATTTTACTCAGAATAGTATCGAAGAAAAAGTTCCTATAAATGACCCAGTATGGCAAGTCTTTGTCAAAAATATAGTTTTTCTTCTGCTTTAAATTAATCCTTAGAGGTAGAGATTTGACATTAATCTCATTTTGTTTGCCGGTTGTTATATTTATAGTTTCTATCAATACTCCATTAAAGCCAAACTCTCCAAAGTCTAAAATATTACTAACTCCTGTTTTTGCAAGAAGTTCTCTAGTGCCTCTATAATCTTTTGTATTTAATAAATTTTTCGGCATTATCATGGACACATAGTCTGAAATTTTAAGTGATTTTTCTAAAAAAGCACCAGCTAAGCTACTGATTTCATCGCTTAATTGAACTCTATATTTGCTATTTTTAGATAGTTTGGAAAACGGAGGATTGCCAATTATCAAATCCGCCTTTGCTTCATATTCCATAAAATCTGTATTTATAAACTCTAAATTAAAATTTGTTGGGACTATATCGTAATATAGTATTTTTAAAATCTCTAAGCTGTCACCATCTATATCAATAAGTTTTAAATTTACATGATCCACGCTTTCATATTTTTTAAAAATAATAGGCAAGAAATTACCGCATCCAGCACTAGGTTCAATAATTGTAATTGAGTTTTTACTAAAAGTCGGTAGAGTCTTGGCTATTTCATTAACGATAAATCTATTTGTAAAGTATGCAGAATGAGATTCCCTTTTTGCATTGGACATCTCGGCAATAGTAGACAATGAGGCCGCGTCTATATTGTCTTTATTGCTAATAATATATTCTTTTAACTTATTACTGTTTATTAAGTTATGTTTAGCGATTATATTAGTAATTTCATTTTGTTTTAACTTTTGTTTCCGCATAAAATTTAATATTTTTTGGGCTATTTGTCTGAAAATTGCAGTAGGAACAGCTTCTCCTATACTTTGACGAATATTAATTTCGTATTTTTTGCTTGTTTTTATTTTTTCATCGTCATTTAAAGAGTTAAGTTGTTCTAATGAAGCATCAATCCACTTAAAATTATCAGGAATGCTCATCATAAGCATAAGTTCTCTTATAGAAAAAACTCTATCGTCTACTGGATGAATAGTATTTTGACTAGCGAGTTGGTCGTTCCTTGTATGAACGCAAGGTGCTACCGATTCCCATTTTTGTCTAGTATATTTATCGCCGTTTTTTGCTTTGTTTAGAACTATTTTACCATTTATAGTTTGATGTGGGCGTTTTCTCTCATCTTTATTTTCAAAGGCGTTCTGCCCTTGGGCTATATCCTTTATCCACTCTCTCATGTGTGCTGGATATGTTCTAAAGCTATGAAAAAAGTCATTTTTATCAAATTCGCCCCATTGCAAATTTCGCAAATGGCCTATAACTTGTTTTAGACTTTTTTGCTTTGTAAAATCAGGGAAAAGTTCTAAAGGAGATATGAAATTAGCTAATTCTTTACAAACTCCAATAACCAAAGTTCTAGTCCGAGATGAATTACCTCCATAATTTTTAAAATTTATAACCTCATTATATATGCAGTAATTCTCAGTCAAATTTGCTTCTATCATATCGCCTATTTGCATAACTTTACCATTTTGTGCTATACAACCAGTCTTATAGAAGCCCGAAACATTTTCTATAATAAAAAATCTAGGTTTAATGTCAACTATCATATTAACGCTTTCAACCACGAGAGAATTCCTATCTATTTCGTTGGGTTGTTTTTTGTGATTCGCGACACTCATGCCTTGACAAGGAGGCGTTGCTATCAAAACATCTACCTTATCATTCCCTAATTGTTTATAAACTTCTATTTGATATTTAATTTGTTTTTTTATCTCTTTTTCTCTTATATCTCCTAATACATAGCCGCTTTGAAATTTACATTTATTATTTATCATTTGAATTTTTAATCTACGCTCTATAATTTCATTTGTGGCTATACATTCAAAACCAGCTTCTTTAAAGCCATAACAACCGACCCCAGCAGATGAAAAGAGCGATATATATGTAAGGATTTTATTCGGCAACATTAGATATGCTCTTTCTTACTTCCCAAGTTCTAACAATTCTTACAATATCATCATCGTTAAGCTGTGAAAGCATATCCAAAATAGCCCTCATTGCTAAGGGTTGATTAACATCTCTTAGCCACTCTGTATATGTTCGCAAAGACACTCCAAGTCTATTTGCCATCTCTTGTTGCGAAATATTTTGTATCTCTTTGCTCTCTATAAGAGTATGCGTCTTCTTTAAAATTTGCGATAACTTCATATTTGTGCCCTTTATATCAATGCTTGTATTATATCTAAATGTCTTTAAATATAAAAGAGATGTATATATGTATAGCATGAATATTTTTATGTATGAATTTTAAACTTCAATATAGGCATAATTATGTGAGGTAGCAAAGTGCATACCGACGAGAATATCGGATATTCAAATTTTATCGCTCATTACGATCACAGAGTGGTTAATCACGCCGTAGAGTATTGCGGTATAAACGGAGAGAATAACAATCAAAGCGAAAGCTATAATTCAAGATTTCGCAGACTTCAATACAGACAATGTCATAAATTAGGCACATTGTATCTGTCAAACTATGCTAATGAGATAGTTTGCCTAGAAGATACAAGGCGATTTAACAACGGCTTTATCTTTAGAGATATTTTAAAAAAGTGCTTAGACAGCGGAATTTCAAACGAATTCTGCGGTTATTGGCAAGGCAATCATAAAGTAGCCGAAAGATTAGACATTTAGGATTTTATACGATATTGTTTTGCGTCGTTTGTAACATGGCATTCTATTATGTCTTGATGGGCTAAATTCTCCAGTATAAATTCCGCCGTATATCGATTTATGAAGCTCTTGCGGCAGAGCTTTTGCTTTCATTACATACTCTGTTAATTCATTTATATCGACATTGTCGTTTCTTTTTATATACTCTATAACAAGCCTTGTTAATTCTTTATGCTTAAAATATCTTTCCTTTGTTTTCTTAGCCGCTATTTTTCTTAAGTCGTAGTTCGGATCAAATATCTTTATGCTTTTTGAGATAGTTGAAATTTCATCTCTCGCTTCTTTGATAGCTTCTTGATATGATTTGATCTTGCCTTGAAGATCTGCGTGTTTAGTTACTAAAGCCGATATTACGCGAGATTCTGCCATATTTTTCCCTTTTTACCGCAATTGTTATATGCGATTAATATGGCTAGAATTTTATCTGATTATTTTATAGAAGTTGATTGCGGTTGCTACATAATACCGGGAATTACAATAATTGCGTACAACATTAATATCAACAAATTTCCCTAATTTTTTTAATTCAATTTTAAAATTATCGCTGTTTATAATATTATACATTCTTGTATCAAAACAATCTGTTATAAATGTAATAGATATTTTTTTACCATATTTCTCATGCATGGATTTAGCAAAATTAATCATATTATTTAACATATTAAAATCTATAAGACAATGTTTGCTTCCGCTTTTGTCTTTTAAATTATACCAACTATGAGTATGAACGCCTCTACTAAACCAAGATGTGGTTATTATATCTTTGTTTTTATTTACTAAAATTGTAGAACAATCTCCTCTGCGTAGATGCAAACATATTTTAAATGAATCGTCTGATTTGTCATATTTTTTATTAGCAAAATATTGATTTATTCTATTTTTAAATATTTTAATAAATGAATTGTCATAGATACTACACTCTAAATCATTACATATCTCATCAAAAGATTGCGTGAAAAATAAACTTTTAGGTTTGATGCAAATAGCCTCATACCCCCCCCCATTTTCTAACATCATATTGATTTTATTTTTAATATATACAATATCTTTTAAAATATCATCAACTTCTATAATAAGAAGTTTTTTTAAATTATGATAAGTACAAAAACCAGCATCTTCTATAATACTATTATACCAATTATTAAATGTAAAACTAGTTTTAATATTTTTATTAGCGATACCTTGAAATTTTAGATCAAATAAATCACAAATAAATGATTGTGCTGATGCGTTGGTTAATATATCTCCAAAACCACTATTAACTAGATATACACAATATCCATTAATATTATTGTTTTTTTAATATACCTCTAATTTGAAATATTTCCTTATACATTAGAATACCTTTTTTACAGATCTATCACCACTTTAGCAGCGATGGCTAGTTGATATAGAATTTGAGTTAAGATGCTTGTAGCTTGTAGCATTTTGGTTTCTACCTTTGGTAGCACTAAAATAGAATCCCCCGGATAGACATCCTCGCCACTTGAAGCTTTGAATTTACCAGCTTTTCCATTAGCCGAAACAAGTATAACTCCACTACTATCGGCTCTAGAGCTTAGATCGCCGGCCATCTTGATATAATCTTCGATATCAGAGTTAGCCACATGAGTAAAGGCCCCTGGCATCGATACTTCGCCTTGAACGATTACAATATTATCCTTTGTTGGGATATATATGGTATCATCTTCTTGTAATACGATTTTATAGATATCATCTTTATTACTAATTACTACTTGACCCTTTGGCTCTACCATTCTAGCACGCTCTATAAAATCCAAAATCGCCTTAGCCTCAGTAGCTCTAATCTGTGCTTCTTGGGTTGTATCTGATGAAGTTGTAAGAGCGATGGACTCAAGCTCTCTTAGGTGCGATTCTATCAAATTTTTTTGCATTTTAGCCACGCTTTTTCTAAATAGCTGAAGTGCATCTATATTTGACTGCGGATTAAAGCCGATCTTATCCATAAGATCTCCAAGAGTAGCGCCCTTTGGCATAACTATCGCCCGTGATCCACTATGCTCTCCATCTATATTTACACGCACTTCTCTAGCAGAGTGATCAGTCATAAACTCTACTTCATCTCCTGCCCTTAGGCTAACAGAGTCAAATTTAGCTAGTGGATAGCTATTGATTTGAATTTGGCTATTATCTGCGTGGCTTCTTACGATAGCTTGAGTTACGGCTGGTTTGATACCGGCTAGTCTTGATAGCTCTTTTAGACTCATTGTCCTATCTTTAGCCTCAAATCTATATGAGCGAAGAACTTCGCCACTAGCACTCATATACGCCCCAACACTACCTACTAATATCACATCGCCATTTTTTAATGCAAACATCTCTATCTTGCCATCTACCATAAAATCATATAAATCCACACTTTTATATGGCTTATTGTTTCGCACTACTGTGATATTACGAAAGCTACCATACTGCGGATTTATACCGCCGGCCTTGTCTATAAACTGAATCAAAGAATCAGAGCTAAGCCCTTGATAAAGACCTGGTCTATTGACATTTCCTGTGACAAATATAGAGACATTTTGATAAATTCCCATATCAGCATAGACATAGACATTCTCTTTAAATACCATTTTTACGCTCTTTGATATAGTTGTAACTAAATTTGAATTTTTCACGCCTAGAAGTCTGATAACCCCAACTTTTGGCAAAAATATATTTCCTTGAGAGTCTATAGTAAGCTGCTTTTCAAATTCATACGCACCCCAAAGCTTCACATTTACCACATCGCCAATGGCTAAAATATAATCTGGATTATAGATATGTTGGCTCACCATAGTAAAGTTGCCATTAAATAAATTCTCGCCAAAAATGGTTTGAGCTGAGCTATTATAGGTACTTCGGTTAAAATCTTGTTGAATGGTTGCTACTGATGAGTTTATTGAATTTATAGATTCTGTTTGTATCGCCGCTGTAGCCGCTGTAGCAATGATAGCTAAAATTGATAATATCTTTTTCATTTATATTCTTTCTAAATTTGCTTTAAAGCTTGAATTTTACTTAAAATCCATTAAAACATAGCTTAAAATAATCATATATTTTCATCTGATTTTCTTTTGCCTATTGTCTGCTCATTTAGCCTTCTGCTAAGCATCAGATCAATAATCGGCTGCTCTCTTTTATTTGCTCTTTGGCAGTGGTTTTTTTGGAATTTATCTGTTATAAATATCACGATTTTAGCCCATCTTTTATGGCGCATTCTCCACGCATGGCTAGAGACTGACTCCCACGCATAGCCGTTAAATATAGTCGCATTGACAAAGTGATCAAGTGCTCTAACCCCTTGTCTAGCACGAGTCGGATCGCCAAAAGTACCAACAATAGTGATATAAATATAGCCGATTATTGCTAGCGGAACAAGCACACACAAAAGTGCTGTCCCAACCATCTTCTCTTTTAATCTCAAATTTAGTGCCTTCGCATCATCTTGATCATCATTCCATTTGCTGAACGGATAGTGAGCCTACCAACTACATCGGGGATAAAGCCATCTTTTAACTCTAATTTAAATTCCCTTAAAATATTAGCCAAAATTATGATCGCTTCTTGCATAGCAAAGCCCTGTCCGATGCAAACTCTCTCACCTAAACCAAATGGCATATACTTCTCTTTTGGGATATTTTCATTATGTCTATCGGGTCTAAACTCATGTGGGGCTTCCCAGTAGTCATCATGCCTATGTATCAGCCACGGAGCTACCACCACGCCAGCGCCTTTTTGTAAGACTTTATCTCTGATTTTTGTCTCATTTTTGCTTTGACGAGCAAAAAATCCAACCGGCGGATATAGTCTAAGTGCTTCTTTAAAAACATTTGTTAGATACTTCATATCTCTTATATCAGAAATTTCAAATTTACTATCTTTGTTAATGCTAATTATCTCATTATAGGCCTTTTGTTGCGCATCTTGATCTAGGCTTAAACAATATAGCGTCCATGTAAGCGAGCTAGCTGTGGTCTCATGACCTGCTAAAAATAGCATTGAGACTTGATCTAGGATCTCTTCAAAGCTAAATCTCTGTCCGCTATCAGCATCAGTAGTGTGTAAAAGCGAGGATAAGATATCGCAATGCGTATCATTAGCGTAGTTATCATATCTAGGTTTGATGATATTTGAGAGATTTTTTCTAATCACCGCTCCGGCTTTCATCCTTTTGTTTTCGCCAAGCAAATTTGAAAGCCATTGAGGCACACAAAAAAACTTTCTAATAGCCGTTTTAGCAGTCTCTTCTTGGAATGTTACAAATGCGTGTAAAATCTCTTTGCCCTTTTCTTCATCAAGCTTTGCACTCATAATGGTGCGAAATATCACATCAGCAGTAACAAAGGTCATATGCTCATCAACTTCGACGATGGAGCCATTTTCATACTTCCTAAATCTATCCATCATATCAGCAGCCGCACTACTCATAAGATCAAAAACTTTGCTAATCCTAGTCATCTCAAAGCTAGGTCGCAAAAGCTCTCTTTGCTTTTTCCACACTTCGCCATTGGTGGTAAATATACTCACGCCTAAAAGTGGCTTTAAAAGCTCGTGTAATAGATCACTTTTTGGAAATTCCTTGACATTATCAATCATAATTTTGCGAACTTCTTTAGGGTCATTTACCACAAATAGATCAAATCCAGGCATCTTTACCCTACCAGATCTCATCTTATAGCTTTTTGTATATAAGCCGTCTAGCCATGATCTGCGTTTTAAGAAAAATGTAGTGATGAGACCGGCTTTGCTACTATGCGGTTTTGGGTGAAATGGACATACTCCCATAATTAGCTCCTTAAAATTTCTTATCTTCAAGTTTGTTAGGGTCTATGGTTAAATAAAAATAATCATACCCACCACGAATTTGAGTCGCTTTAAGATACAAAAAATGAACTTGATACCACTTATATCTTATATTTTTGTATGTTTTTTTATCATAAATTTTAAAAAATCCAACTGATATTAGCTTTGGTGATTTAGCATTTTGCCTTAAAAGCTTGATATAATCTACCTTAAAAAAGCACGCCCCATCAATCTTAGAGCTAAAATCCAGCCAGGTGATGCCAGAATTTGCTACTATCTCAAGCTCTTTTTTAAATTTATCTGCGTATTTATGAAATGATACAAGCGGAATACATCCGCCTATTAAAACAAGCTTTAAATTTGATATATTTAGCCCTTCAATCTTGCTTTTTTCTATCACTCTTGCCACGCTACTAATAGCTATAATCGCCCCAACGCTATGAGCTACTATCATCACTTCGTCATTGCTAAATTGATTATTTTTTAAGCTTTTTATAATCTCATTAGCAAAGCTCTCATTTCTCTCATCTGCACCTTTAATCTCGCTTCTAGCATATTTATAACAAAATCTATAAATGCTAAGCAGCCAAAACATCCCCGCATTCATCCCTAAATAAAATATCACCTTACTAGCTAGATAAAATAGCAAAACAGAAAGAGCAATCCACAAAATATAATTTTGGATAAAATAGCTAAGAGCGTAACAAAAAAATCCCGTCAAAAAATATGATAACAATATAAAAACTATAGGATAATATCCAGCAATCAATTGAGTGCGTGAGTATCTAGCCACCATATAGACGGCGCCGGATATAGGGTAATTAAATAGCGCCACAAACAAAGCAGCAAAAACTTCAAAAAATCTTTTACAAAAATGCTCTTTTACTATATCATTCCAAATTAGAAAATTATATTTGGTTTTAATGCCCTTATAATAGGCATTAAAATAGAATAAATCATCTTTTTTGAGTTTGCTTATATTTAGCTCATTTTGCTCTATTGCGCTTGTTTTATGGATATTGTTTTTAAAGATGGAGTAGTAGTATTTTGGACTTCTAGGATCAAATCCAGCTATATAAAACACTTCTCGCACTACCCCCCCCTTTTTTTTTTAACCATACAAAATTAACAAGTCGGTTATTCTATCAAATTTAATCATAATCAATACTTAAATTAAGATTAAAAATCCCCTATTAATCTTTATTATAGCGATATTTAGTGCGTTTTGGTTGATATTGCTATATCTTCACTAACAAAAACCACCATTAGATTCGATTTCTCTAACTCAAAAATGGGATAAAATTTTCAATAAAAGTAATAAGACTAATCACAGGAAGTTACATTTAAAGAATTCTAATGTTACTTAATAATCATTATTTCAGCTCTAAATCAACCAAAGCAGAGTTATAAGTCTAACTCTGCTTATTATTTTTAGATTAATATTGATTAAATATCTAAACTAAAATGAATACCTAGCATTTAAATTCACGGCCAAATCAGTATCATAATCACCAAAAGCTGATTTTTCTAAGGTTAAACCGATTCTTAGATTCTCACTAGCTACCATATTTAGACCTAAATTCATAAGCATTCTAGAGTCTTTATCATTGTTTTTAGCGCTATCGCCATCTATTAATATTTCAGCATTTTTCACCATCTCCCATTGATAGCTAAGCCCACCAAGCGCATAAGCTCTAATCTTGCCTAGCCAAACCTCTCTAGCAAAATTAAATCCAGCCCTACCAACTAGCAAATCTGAGCTTTTAATCTCCATTTCAAATCCATTGCTATTATTTAGAGTTGCTCCACTTGTGTTGAGATAGACAAACTCAGCTTGAGGCTCGATATAAAATTTATCAAAATCAAATCTATAGCCAAATTCCCCGCCTAGATAAAGTGAGTTTGTATTATAATCTGTATCCAAAAAGCTCAAGTTCATATTTGGGAAGCTATAATCCATTTTGTGGTTATTTCTCGTGTATTTTGCGATGGCATCCATATACCAGCCATTATCAAATACTCCAGAGATGTAAAATCCACCGCCGATTGTTTTGACATCGCCTTTTGCGTTGTCGCCGTCTATATCACTACTTGTGTGAGTTACTGTAATACCGCTAAAGATAGATCCGCTTGAAATTTGACTTTGTTTATCAAAACCAGCTTGAACATGGGTAAATTTATTCTCAAATCCATCACTACTGCCCTGTCCGCCAAAAACCCTAGCCCAGCTACCAGCAGTTGCGTTAATGCCTCTTAGCTCACCCATCCTTTTATTAAGGTTGTTGATATCGGCGTAGTTTATATCCATACTTAGCTTTGAAGCGTCGTTAGCCTCTTTGAGAGCTGCTTGGTTTATAGATTTGGTTATATCTATGCCGCCATCATAATTTTTGGTAATGTTATAATTAACCAAACCTTTATTTTCCACAAGCGGAGTGTTTAAATTTGGGTTATATAAGGCTATATCTTTGCCGTTTTTTTGGATTTTGTATAGGGTTGTATCGCCTATTTTTTCTAAGACTAGATTAAGCTCACTATGTTTATTTACGGCATTTTGGACAGATTGAGTAATTAAATTTGTGGCATTTTCGCTAGAGATACCGCCTTGATTATTTGAATTTCCTTGATTTTGGGTATTATTTGAGCTTTGGTTGCTAGTATTTTGGTTATTTAAATTTACTTGATTGCCTTGGTTGGTGTTTTCTTGATTGCCGGTGTTATTATTGCCGTTTTCTTGAGTTGTGCTACTGGTATTACCTTGATTTGTGTTTTGGTTACCGGTAGAGCCTTGGTTATTTAAATTTCCTTGATTTTGTGTGTTGGTAGAATTTTCTGTGTTGCTTTGGTTGCCGCTATTTTGGCTACTTGAATTTTCAGTATTTCCAGAATTTTCGGTGCTACTTGAGCCTTGATTGCCGGTATTTTGATTATTTAAATTCTCTTGATTTTCAGTGCTACTTGAATTTTCGCTGTTATTTTCACCCTGATTGTTTGAATTTTCTTGATTGTCAGAAATTTTACAAGCCCACTCGCCACCAGGTAAAACGCTCAATAAACAATCTTTTCTATTAGAGCTATCCACATATGTGCCGTTATTTCTAGCTTCATCTATACTTAGATATGTAATGCTATAAATCTCATAAAGATCCGTAACATAAGTATTTGTGCTAGATACATAGTAGCTATAAAGAAAGCGGAAAGTTTCATTGCCTTTATTATCAGGGGCGTAGTTGCCTATAACCTCTCTTAGAGTGAGTTGGCCAGCCTTATCTTTGACAGAGTCGCTCACATAGCCTTTTTTGATCTTGCCAGTTTTTTCATCGACTTCAATCCCCCAAAGCGTAACCGTGTGAGTATCATCAGTAAGCGCAGCTACGACCTTGCCTGTTTGGAAGTTTTCTATCAAAGATTTTGTGATACCTTCACTTTGATAGTTATATCTCTCAGTCCAAAATGGCGCTCCACTAATCTTAGTTGGACCATACTCTCTTTCTAAATATGTTGGATTATTGTTATTTTCGTAGATTTTGAAATTTGGCGAAAACTCTTGAAGATAGTAGATCATTCCACGATATGGCTGTAATCCGCCTTGAATGTATGGATATTTCTCATAAAACCAATCTGTGATAGCCTTACTTCCTTGCGGTGCGTCATCTTTTAAACCAACATTTACTGTCAAATTCTTTTGCCACCAACCAAGAGTGTTACCAGCTACGGCGCCCCAGCATTGATTTGGGTGTTGCAAATACGCACTCCAACCACTATTTATACTAACTCCACTTGCCCAAAAATCACTCGCTGATAGAGATGAGCAAGTACATGCCAAAATAATAATTTTTGAAACTTTAGAATTCATCGTACCCCCCCCCTATTTTTTAAAATCGCCTATTATAATATATAAAAACCAAAAATAACATAAATTTTATATACCAAACAACATATTTGCGTATTGGCTAAGATGTAAATACAAGCTCCAACAAACCGTGAGCGAAATAGAGTTCATCTATTCTCTTACACTTGAATTTGACTTTTTAGGATGTGTGAAAAATAACACTTTAATAATAGTCCAAAAAAAATAGATACAAACGACGCCAACTCTAACTCTTCGGGCGTCAGTGGCGCACCTAAAGCGGTATCAGTGGTAAATGCAGTTTAGCTGTGGCAAATATCATCTTGTGGTAACTTAGTGAGCTTTAAAAACACTAAAGCTAGTGATATAGATGGCAGAATGAAAAAGCGTTCATCACAATCTAAATAGCAGTGGATATAGCATAGATGCGGAATTTGAGTGTTGGTAAGCTAAAGTTTAGCTCTAGTGGAGTGCTTATCAAATAGTACTATATGCAAGAAAATGAGCTCATACTAGCATAATTTAATCTAGCAAAACTAGCTTAATTTTATATTTGTGAGCGAGAATTTGCGGGTGAGAATTTGTTGATGAGAATTAACAGAAAAATTTATAAGGTTGCTAGAAAAATTAGTTAGATATTTTATTTACATTTAATGATTAAAGCATCTAAAAACAATGATTAAAAATGTGGTAAATTTAAAAACCATTAACTATAAGAGACAAGTAAATTTAGAAAATTTTGCGTTTAAAATCAAATTATTTTTGTTTAAGTTTCTACGATTTTTAAAAGTTGTTTGATTTTAAAAAGTGTTTTACAAATTAGTTTATTTTATAGCAGATATCTATAGTAAAGCTATGTTTATTCAATTATCTGCAGTATTTGTTTTACTAAAGCTATAACCAAATAATAGAGCCATCATAAAGTTTCGTAATGGTATATTAATCACCATATCATATCATAACATTAATTATTTATAACCAAAAGAGTATAAAGTTAAAATTCAAAAGCCCGGGGCAGATAATAAAGATAATAAAGATAATAAAGATAATAAAGATAATAAAGATAATAAAGATAATAAAGATAATAAAGATAATAAAGATAATAAAGATAATAAAGATAATAAAGATAATAAAGATAATAAAGATAATAAAGATAAATTCAAAAGCATATAAACATTAAATTTGGGAATATAAATAAATATAAATATGAAAAAATCTTTTTAAAATTACAATAATTATAAATTATTTAATGTTTTAGAAAAGATTGATTTATAAATTATTCTGTAAAACAAGATTAAGATAAAAAAAAGAATATTAAAAAATATTTTAACAAAGCCCGCAACGACCTACTTTTCCACATCTCAGTAAGAGAGAGTATCATCAGCCATGATGAGCTTAGCTTCTTGGTTCGAGATGGAGCAAGGCGTTTCCTCATCTGTATAGCCACGGGCAGTGTTAAATAAAACATTATCTAAATAAGAGTAATATCTTATTTAACACTGCAACTCGACTTTGGAAGGTCTCTTATGTGACCTTTACTAGCTATGACTTTATACTCATTGCCTAAAAAATTCTTTATAGTTTTTGCTTTTGCCGGGGATTCTACGATTATCAATTTGCTCATTTTAAACCCTAAATTTATTTGGCGTAATTCTATCCAAAAAACATAAAATGCATATAAAAAGAGTTTGAAAATATTTTAAATTTAAATTTTAAAATATATTTTTTTTAATACTATATTTTGCGAATAATTATCGTTTATCTTGATGCAAATCAACAATCACTATCATAATTTCTGATATAATTGCTTAAAATCTTTTAAAAAATGAGAGGAAATATTATGTCCTGTAAATTCTAAAAAAGGATAAAAATGAAATATTCACTATACTTTCTTAGCGTATGTTCGCTCTTTGGAGCAAATATCGCAAATCCGTCTCAATTTGAGCCTTTAAAAGATTTTAAACCTCCAAAGCTCATTACTCCGGAAAATTCGCAAAACTACGGCGTTGAAAATCAATTCGATAACGCTTCAAGGGATTACTATTTTATTACGGATAAAATAGATAATAGCATTGATCCGTGGCATTTATCATCGCTGATTTACGGTAAAAATTTTTACAATTCGGCACTTTTTAAATTTAGAGAAGCGAATTATTACACCATTTTCAATGCAAATCATACAAAAGCAAACGGCTATAAAGACGGCAGCGGAAATGAGGTGAATTTTGGCTATGAAAGACTAAATCAATCTGCGATTTTAGGATACGTTCCAAACGATATAATGGAATATAAACTAGTTTTTATCCACGACGATATCACAGATGACAAGCAACCACAACACCAGATGGACGCAGTAAAAACCGAACGTTTTGTTACTAAATTTAATTCACGTTTTGGGCAGGATGATCTTAGCAATACTGCAAATTTTGATTTTACGTATATAAATTTAGAAAGAAAAGCAAACAACTTCGACTTGCGTCCAGTAGCAAATAGTATGGTTTTTATGAATGTTGATAGAGATATTTATGAATTTGCACTCAAATACGACAACGATTTTGGAGCATTTCACAATACAATCGGGATTTCATACGCGATAGACGAACACACCGCAAAACGTTACGCAAAAACCGCAAAAGGCGATATTTTAAACGCTTATCGTTTTGGAGACGTTAAGCAAAACGTATATAAAATTTTTGATACGCTTTCGTATAAATTTAATGAATTTCATAAATTTAGTTTAGGCGTGGATTATACTTATAACGACGCGAAAATAGATAAATTTAACGAAAACTTGCCAAATCCCGCTGCTCGTGGTTATTTTCCTAATCCAAAAATGCTATATCAAAAATACTACGGAATCAATTTTGATGGAAAAGTAGATATTGAGGCGTTTAGCTCAAAACTCAGATATGATTTTACGCCAAATAAGCTCCAGCAGTATTACGGTGAGATAGCGCACATTGAGAGAATCGCTACAAATAACGAAAGATTTGCCTCGCTAAACGGAACTGCTTCTATGGCTTCGGTTTCAAATCCTTTCATAAAGCCAGAGGCTCATAATTTTATAAAACTAGGACTTGATCTTAAAAACCCCCATTACAAAAGCTATCTCAACTCACTAAACTCAAACGGCGTAAATTTGGGTGGATACATTATGGCAGATGACGTAAAAAATCTAATAATATACGATAGAGCAAGAGGTCAAAGCGGAATTTTACAGACAGATAACGGTATCATAACAAGAAATGTCGATGCAAAAATCTACAGCGCAAACGCTTTTGTATATTTAAATTTTATGCAAAATTTTGGTACAAAATTAAATTTAACTTACGCCTATGGAAACAATGACACCGACGATAGAGCTTTATATCAAATTCGTCCATTTGAAGCGAATTTAAACTTTGATTATAAAAATTACGCAAGTTTTGGATCGTATAATTTTGGCTCGGGATTAAGATATGTTGCTAAACAAAACAGAGGCGATTTTGATAAAAACAAGGGATTTGGTATAGACTTAGAAGAAGCTGCAAAAGAGTTTGCTACATTTGATCTGTACGCAGGGATCAATTTTAAAGATAAATATGGAATCAAATTTGAAGTAAATAATATCTTCGATAAAAATTACGCAGAATTTATCAGCACAAATCACGTCGAAGCTATGGCGCCAACTTTGGTAAATGCTCCAGGAAGAACATTTTACATCAGTTTTCACGGTAAATTTTAATAAAGGATAAAACAATGAGAAGAAGAGATTTTTTAGGTTTTAGTGCGGCTTTGGGAGTTAGTGCGTATGCGCCAAGTTTATTTGCAAAAGAGAATCTTACGATTTATGGAGCTCCGGCGATGCCTAGTGTAATGATCGCTGTTGCGCTGATAAATGGGAAACTTAAAGATCAAATGGATTTAAATTTGCAAATTTGGAATAATCCAGATATTTTAAGAGCTGGAGTCGCAAGTGGAGCTTACAAAGTTATGATGAGTCCAACAAACGTGGGAGTAAATTTAAAAAATCAAGGTCAAAACATAGCTCAGCTAAACATTCTAACAAACGGGCTTCAAAACTTACTTACAAAAGATAAAAACGTAAAAGAACTCGGAGAGTTAGAAGGTAAAAAACTTATAATGCCATTTAAAAACGATATGCCAGATCTCGTTTTTCAAGCACTTTGCAAAAAACAAGGAGTAAATTTAGATAAGATTTCTATATCTTATACTCCAACGCCTCCTGAAGCGATGCTAGGATTTTTAACAAAAGATTTTGACGCTGCACTTCTACCAGAACCTGCGGCAACGGCTTGCATAATGCGCGCAAAGCAACTTGGCGTGGCAGTACAAAGGGGTCTTGATATGCATAAAATTTGGGGTAAAAGCTTTGGAGTTAAAGATATAATTCCGCAAGCTGGAATGATAGTAAATTTGGATTTTTATGAACAAAATATATCTGTTTTTGAAACTCTTCATACTGATTTACGAAACGCTTTAGAATGGACGATGCAAAATAGACAAAGCGCAGGAGAGATAGGCGAAAACTATCTAAGCGCAAAAGCTCCTATTTTAAGTGCGGCGATAGAGTATTCAAATTTAACCGTGATAAAAGCAAAAGAAGCAAAAGACGATCTGATGAAATTTTATGAAGTAATTTTGGAGCTAAATCCAAAACTTTTAGGCGGAAAACTACCTGATAAAAGCTTTTTCTTATGATAAAAACGGACGGTATCGTTAAAAGAAACTCTATTTTTAAGATGATAGATTATCTTTGGAGCATATTTGCTACTTTGAGCGTGATATTTCTTATGCTTGGAGCGTGGGAATTTGGTTCAAAAATGCTAGGCGAGTTTATCTTGCCCTCGCCTCTTGTAGTTCTACAAAAAGTTTATGAGATTTTGAAAGATTACGCAAAACACGATATATTAATCACGATAGAACGGATGATAATCGGCATAGGAGTGTCTAGTTTGGCAGGAATTTTTCTAGGGCTGATCGCAGGATCGTCTAAAACGATGAGGGTTTTACTAAAGCCATTCATCACATTTTTACTTACTATGCCACCTATCATCTGGGTAGTTTTAGCATTTATCTGGTTTGGATTTGGTGATTTTAGTACTATTTTTACCATAATCATTACCGTGCTTCCGCTTACTTTTTCTTCATCTATGATGGGAATGGCGAGCGTCGATAGCGATTTAGAAGAAGTTTTTAGTCTGTATAAACTAGGAATTTATAAAAAAATTTGGTATTTTTACATTCCGCAACTGATTAGTTATATTATCTCATCGCTTAGCATAGCGATCGGTATGGGAGCAAAAATCGTCGTCATGACAGAACTTCTTAGTGCAACAAACGGGATAGGCGCTAGAATCGCAGACGCCCGGTCTTTACTTGAAATGGACGCCGTTTTGGCTTATGTATGCATCATAATCGCTTTTATAGCTCTTATAGAGTATCTACTCATAAAGCCTCTTGAAATACTTTTAATGCCGTGGAGAAGATAATGCTAAGTATCAAGAATTTAGAGTTTGAAATTTTAAGACAAAAGATAGTCATGGATTTTAGTTTAAATTTAAATTACGGTGAAGTTATAACTCTTTTTGGAGCTTCTGGATGTGGAAAAACTACTATTTTAAGGCTTATTAGTTCGCTTGAAACGCCAAAAAACGGCTCTATCGTAAATAAATTTAGAAAAACAGCCTATTTATTTCAAGAAAATAGACTTCTAAACAATCTAACCGCACTCAAAAACGTCCTAATTTGCATGGAAAAACCTGATGAAAAAACAGTTTTAGAACATTTTGCGCTAATAGGGCTAAGTCATAAAGACGCTCAAAAATACCCTTATGAACTAAGCGGTGGAATGGCAAAAAGAGTAGCTTTCATGAGAGTTTTTTTGAGTTCTGCCGATCTTTTGTTGCTAGATGAACCTTTTGTCGGACTAGATATGGATCTAAGAAAAATACTAGCAAACTTACTAGCTCACAAACTTGAAGCCAAAGAAATAGCTTGTGTACTAGTAACGCATGAGAGAAACGAAGCCATTATGCTTTCAAATACAGTTTTATTTTTAGCCCCAAAACTGATGAAAATACAAAAAGAGATTTCACTAAATTTAGCCTTAAAAGACCGTGACGACGCTTTTATAACAAAGTGCTTGAATGATGATTTTAAAGGAGTTATATATTATGATTAATGATTTTTTTACTCATCCTATGAGAATATTTTTTCTATTATTATCTATTTTTTGCGTACTTAGCTCTTTTATATTTTTTACAAATTTAGATTTTATAACTATCCACAAAACGCTATTTATAGGCGTGATTCCTTGCGTGGCATACTGCGGATTTTTGCTTACTGCGTTTCCTGATTGGACTAAATTTAATAAAAACTTAAAACCGCACACCATAATTTTATTTTGCATTCTAAATTTAGCTTTTTTATCCGCTTTCTTTAATCCATTTTGGGCAAATTTATTTGTTGCTTTTGCTTGGACTTATATTTTTATCTTATCGACTTTTATGGCGATACAAGGTAAAAACTCAGATCAACTATCTATACATTTGCTACTTTTTTTATTTGCCGTTTTTTCGTTTTTGTATGCGTTTAGCACAGATGAAAAATACTTGCATTTAGAGATATTTCTACATTTTATCGGAATTTTTATTATATCATTTCGCATTAGCATTGTACTTGGCAAAGAAGCCTTAGTGCAAGGTGGAGACGAAATTTCAGTATTCATACCAAATTTAATATATAAAAATCTAGCTATCATAATGATTTACGTTTATATAATCTGCGTTTTAGCCGACTTTGACAAGAAAACTTTAGGTTTTATCTTGCTTGGTATAGGGAGTGCGACACTGGCAAAATTAGCCGAACTGCATTACCAAATACTTTTGAAGCGGTATTTTATTTTGGTATATTATTTCTTACAACTTACTTTGGGTACCTGTTTTATCTGGCTTGGAATTTCATATTTATTTGAATTAACCAGTAGCGCAGATGCTTTACATATTATAACTATAAGCGGGATTTTTGGAGCTATTTATATGGTGATAAATATCGCAGGGCTTAGACACAGTGGTTTTAATGGGCTTAAATTTGATTTGGATATCAAATTTGGTTTTATCTGTATATTCGTAGGAAGTATTTGTAGGGCGGTATTTGGTCAATTTTCTATAGTTTTTTTACTATACATTCCAGCTATACTCCTAGCAACCGCATTTATTATATATGGATTTAAATTTTATCATATATTTAAAACAACCAAATTTAGTGAAGATCCAGATTAACAACCTTAAACCACTTTTAGCTATATTAAAGAGATAAAAATATATTTTTTACAATAATCTTATAAAAGATAAAACAAGTAAAAATATTTTAAAAAGCAATATAAATTTAGCAATCTATTTATAAATTATGGATCAACACTCAATTGATAAAACTTTAAAATAACAAAGAGTTTAATTAATATTAATTAGCTATGTGGGAATTGATTTAAATGAAATAAGAGTTAAAATATAAACACAAAGCCCGCAGCGACCTACTTTTCCACATCTCAGTAAGAGAGAGTATCATCAGCCATGATGAGCTTAGCTTCTTGGTTCGAGATGGAGCAAGGCGTTTCCTCATCTGTATAGCCACGGGCAGTGTTAAATAAAACATTATCTAAATAAGAGTAATATCTTATTTAACACTGCTAAGGTATTAAAGTTAAAAATCACTAAATTTAATATCTAAAAATATTTTAAAAACCTAAAAGGATTATATTTTATCCTTAACAAGGAAGTGATGCTTATAAAGATAAGCAAACGAGCTATTAGTACTGGTCAGCTAAATGACTCTCATCACTTACACACCCAGCCTATCAAACTAGTAGTCTACTAGAGCTCTTAAAAGAAGATTCATCTTGGAGTTGGCTTCGAGCTTAGATGCTTTCAGCTCTTATCACATCCCAGCTTAGCTACTCAGCGATGCTCTTGGCAGAACAACTGATACACCAGTGGCTGGTTCAACCCGGTCCTCTCGTACTAGGGTCAACTCTCCTCAATCTTCTTACGCCCACGGCAGATAGGGACCGAACTGTCTCACGACGTTCTGAACCCAGCTCGCGTACCGCTTTAAATGGCGAACAGCCATACCCTTGGGACCTGCTCCAGCCCCAGGATGCGATGAGCCGACATCGAGGTGCCAAACCTCCCCGTCGATGTGAGCTCTTGGGGAGATCAGCCTGTTATCCCCGGGGTACCTTTTATCCTTTGAGCGATGGCCCTTCCACACAGAACCACCGGATCACTAAGACCGACTTTCGTCTCTGCTTGACGTGTATGTCTTGCAGTTAAGCTGGCTTATGCCTTTATACTCTACGAACGATTTCCAACCGTTCTGAGCCAACCTTTGTAAGCCTCCGTTACATTTTGGGAGGCGACCGCCCCAGTCAAACTACCCACCAGACATTGTCCTACTTGCGGATAACGCAAGCTAGTTAGCTACTCAAATAAAGAAGAGTGGTATCTCAACAATGGCTCACCATAAACCGGAGTCTATGGATCAAAGCCTCCCACCTATCCTGCGCATCTTTATCCAAATAGCAGTGTCAAGCTGTAGTAAAGGTCCACGGGGTCTTTCCGTCTTGCCGCGGGTAGGAGGAATTTTCACCTCCACTACAATTTCACTGGATCCCTCTTTGAGACAGCTCCCATCTCGTTACGCCATTCATGCAGGTCGGTATTTAACCGACAAGGAATTTCGCTACCTTAGGACCGTTATAGTTACGGCCGCCGTTTACTCGGGCTTCGATCAAGAGCTTCGCTAATGCTAACCCCATCAATTAACCTTCGAGCACCGGGCAGGCGTCACACCCTATACATCCACTTACGTGTTAGCAGAGTGCTGTGTTTATGGTAAACAGTCGGGAGGGACTCTTTGTTGTAACCTTCTTTGCTTTGGGAGTGAATCTTAATACAAAGTTAGGCACACCTTATACCGAAGATACGGTGCTATTTTGCAGAGTTCCTTAAAGAGAGTTCTTCCACGCGCCTTAGAATACTCATCCCACCCACCTGTGTCGGTTTACGGTACGGGCAATATTAGCTAAACTTAGAAACTTTTCTTGGCTCGATAGTATCATGGATTCTCCCCGCTATCCGAAGACTTTGGAGAGCCTTTAAGATCTCGAATAAAAAGTGGCGGATTTGCCTACCACTTAATCTACATCCTTAGACTAGCACTTCCATCCGCTAGCTCCACTAACTTTAAGCGTCCTTCCATCGCACACTAATATTGGTATCGGAATATTAACCGATTTTCCATCGCATACCCCTTTTGGACTTTGCTTAGGACCCGACTAACCCTACGATGACGAGCATCGCGTAGGAAACCTTGGGTTTACGGCGAAGGGGATTCTCACCCCTTTTATCGCTACTCATGCCTGCATGCTCACTTCTATCCGCTCCAGCACTCCTTACCGGTATACCTTCAACGCTGAATAGAACGCTCTCCTACCACAGTGCCTATGAGTATTCATACTATTTTGTTGTCTTAAATTTAATACTGCTTAATTTATAAATTTAAATAGATTAAGCGCAGTATTTTTGATGAGAAACTAATGTTGTGTAGAAATTTTAGATTGAGACTAGCCATATAGGCTCTCGATTGAGAAAATTTAAAACTCATTAATTTATCAGTAAAAGACAAGCTAGTATAAATAATCATAGACACTATCTAAAGCTTCGGTACTCATTTTAGCCCCGTTATATTTTCCGCGCGAAATCACTAGACCAGTGAGCTATTACGCTTTCTTTAAAGGATGGCTGCTTCTAAGCCAACCTCCTGGTTGTTAAAGTAACTTCACATCGTTTTCCACTTAAATGAGATTTAGGGACCTTAGCTGTTAGTCTGGGTTGTTCCCCTCTTGACGACGGATTTTATCACTCGCCGCCTGACTGCTGTGATTACACTTTGCGCATTCGGAGTTTGATAGGGTTTGGTACATTGGTGTATGCCCTAGCCCATTCAGTGCTCTACCTCACAAAGTTACTACACAACGCTATACCTAAATATATTTCGGAGAGAACCAGCTATCACGATGTTTGATTGGCCTTTCACCCCTATCCACAAGTCATCAGGAGCCTTTTCAACGGCCGTCTGTTCGGTCCTCCACCGGCTCTTACACCGGTTTCAACCTGCTCATGGATAGATCACATCGTTTCGGGTCTGCAGCATCTGACTATACGCCCTATTAAGACTCGCTTTCGCTACGGCTCCGGGTTTCCTTAACCTTGCCAGACACCACAACTCGCAGGCTCATTATGCAAAAGGCAGTCCATCACCCTGATAAATCATAGGGCTCTGAATGATTGTAAGCAAATGGTTTCAGGTTCTATTTCACTCTGATCACCTCAGTTCTTTTCACCTTTCCCTCACGGTACTTGTGCACTATCGGTCTAGTAGTAGTATTTAGGGTTGGATAGTGGTCTACCCAGCTTCAGACAGGATTACACGTGTCCCGCCCTACTCAGGATACTGCTAAGTATAAACGCACTTTCATATACGGGAGTATCACCCTCTATGCTTAAGCTTTCCAGCTTATTCTATTAGATTGTTTAAGTCTATATTGCAGTCCTACAACCCCACTAGCAAGCTAGTGGTTTGCCCTCTTACGCTTTCGCTCGCCGCTACTAGCGTAATCTCGTTTGATTTCTTTTCCTGTTGGTACTAAGATGTTTCAATTCCCAACGTTCGCTCCGCATTGCGGTAGTATATATCACTATATACTGGGTTGCCCCATTCAGAAATTCCCGGATCAAAGCCCCTTGACGGCTCCCCGAGACTTATCGCAGCCTAGCACGTCTTTCATCGCCTCTACTAGCCAAGGCATCCACCATTTGCTCTTAGTAGCTTACCTTTTTTTAGTTCGTATCTGAGCTTTACTCAGATTTACGACAAATTTTAAAAAAGTTTAAACAAACTAAAGTCCCTACAAGTAGGGTTACTATATGATTGCTATTAAACTAATTAAAAACTATCGTTACGAATTTTATATTTTTGTTTAGATTATTATTCTAATTTGCATCACTTCCTTGTTAAAGATAAAAATAGATAGCTAATCTATAAAATAAAAAAGATTTTTACTACTCTTTTCTTTTATTAAAGATATGGCTATTAGATTTATAGTATTTAAATTTAAATTTAATAAGACGGAAAGTATTAACTACTATTAAGTAAGTTTTAAAGCTTAATAGCTTGTGAAGTTAATATTTATAAACTATATCTTTTATATTATTGGGATAACACTGTTTGATATAGAATATTTGAAATTAAACTAAATTCAAAGCTCTAACAAGTCCTGTAAAATTGTTTTAAATATTAAAACTTGATTGTGATTTTTAACAATGGTATTTTAAATAACTTTAGACTAAAGTCTAATCAGAAAGTTTAAAATAAACTCTCTGATTAGACTTTGATTAATAAATTTATATTATTGCTATCTTTTAAATTTAAACTATGGTGGAGAATAGCGGGATCGAACCGCTGACCTCCTGCGTGCAAAGCAGGCGCTCTCCCAGCTGAGCTAATTCCCCATCTTTTTTTACTTCGCAGACCAGCAAAGCTAGTCTTTGCGAGCGGGAGCTACGCTCCCTGCACCCACCTAAAGTTACAAAGATTTATTCAAAAGCTTTGCTTTTTCATAAATCATAAACTAAGGTATTTGCAACTTGTCAATCCCTCAAACCTAAACAAGCTTGATTGAGCTATATTTCTTTTACTAGTAGTTGTGAGACTTACTAGTATTGTACTCTAGAAAGGAGGTGATCCAACCGCAGGTTCTCCTACGGTTACCTTGTTACGACTTCACCCCAGTCGCTGATTCCACTGTGGACCATAACCAGTTTGGTATTTGGGCTTCGAGTGAAATCAACTCCCATGGTGTGACGGGCGGTGAGTACAAGACCCGGGAACGTATTCACCGTAGCATGGCTGATCTACGATTACTAGCGATTCCGGCTTCATGCTCTCGAGTTGCAGAGAACAATCCGAACTGGGACATATTTTATAGATTTGCTCCACCTCGCGATATTGCGTCTCATTGTATATGCCATTGTAGCACGTGTGTCGCCCTGGGCATAAGGGCCATGATGACTTGACGTCGTCCACACCTTCCTCCTCCTTACGAAGGCAGTATATTTAGAGTGCTCAGCCAAACTGTTAGCAACTAAATACGTGGGTTGCGCTCGTTGCCGGACTTAACCGAACATCTCACGACACGAGCTGACGACAGCCGTGCAGCACCTGTCTCTAAGTTCTAGCAAGCTAGCACCCTCTTATCTCTAAGAGGTTCTTAGGATATCAAGCCCAGGTAAGGTTCTTCGCGTATCCTCGAATTAAACCACATGCTCCACCGCTTGTGCGGGTCCCCGTCTATTCCTTTGAGTTTTAATCTTGCGACCGTACTCCCCAGGCGGTATACTTAATGCGTTAGCTGAATTACTGCCCTGACTAGCAGAGCAACAACGAGTATACATCGTTTAGGGCGTGGACTACCAGGGTATCTAATCCTGTTTGCTCCCCACGCTTTCACGCATTAGCGTCAGTTGAGTTCTAGCAGATCGCCTTCGCAATGGGTATTCTTGGTGATCTCTACGGATTTTACCCCTACACCACCAGTTCCATCTGCCTCTCCCTCACTCTAGATTATCAGTTTCTCAAGCAGTTTAATGGTTAAGCCATTAGATTTCACAAAAGACTTGATAATCCGCCTACGCGTCCTTTACGCCCAGTGATTCCGAGTAACGCTTGCACCCTCCGTATTACCGCGGCTGCTGGCACGGAGTTAGCCGGTGCTTATTCGTTAGGTACCGTCATTATTCTTCCCTAACAAAAGGAGTTTACGCTCCGAAAAGTGTCATCCTCCACGCGGCGTTGCTGCTTCAGGGTTTCCCCCATTGAGCAATATTCCCTACTGCTGCCTCCCGTAGGAGTCTGGACCGTGTCTCAGTTCCAGTGTGACTGATCATCCTCTCAGACCAGTTATGCGTCATAGCCTTGGTGAGCCATTACCTCACCAACTAGCTGATACAATATAGTCTCATCCTATGCCGAGAGCTCTTAATAATACATATAAAAAAGTTTTAAAATTACTTTTATTAATCTCTTTTAAAGAAAATATTTTTAATTTAAAAACTATTTTATAATTTAGAATTTTTACAAAAATCTTTAAAAGCTAACTGCTTCACTTTTTCTTGCCTTACTTATGTAAAGCTTCAAAAAAGCTCATTGTTATCTTTTTAGCTTTTTGTTTTAAAATCCATTTTATATGCATTATTAAGAGCTACTTTCCCGACTTAACTTGTGTTAAGAAGGAGTATGGAGTATTAGCAGTCATTTCTAACTGTTGTCCTCCAGCATAGGGCAGATTAACTATACATTACTCACCCGTGCGCCACTAACTCATAAGAGCAAGCTCTTACTTGTCCGTTCGACTTGCATGTATTAGGCACGCCGCCAGCGTTCACTCTGAGCCAGGATCAAACTCTCCATTTTTATGTTCTTTAACGCGTCAGCAAAGCTGCCGCTAAGAACCAATCCCTAAAGACAAAGATTGCTTACGCAATCTAAATTAAGGATTTTATGTTGAAGTTTTAATCTAAAAACTTAATTATTTGTAACTATTAAATTAGCAATTAATAATTAAAATTGCTTGGCTCAATCGATCACTTGTTTAGATTTCAAAGATTGACTATAAAAGATAGTTTAACATTTATAAATTTAAAAAACATCGAAAATAAAAAAAATGATTTCTAACTAGAAGAGTTAAAAGGTGTTTCTCATTTCGTGAGTTGGAATTATATAAGAGTTAAGCTTAAAATTTACTTAATGAAGTGAGAGAAAAGTGGAATTTATTGAATTTTTTTTATTTATTTATTAAAATAAGCTAAAAAATTTGGAGTTGGCGTGATTAAATTTACATTGGCATCTAATAATTTTTTAGATGAGTACGTATTAAATTGCGAATTTTGTAGTATTTGTAAAATATCAAATGGGGCTTATAAATTTTGGAAAGATGTGATTTCGGCCTCGTATCAAAACTCTCGCACAGTATTTTTGCATAAAAAATCCATTCCACCAAAATATCAATACGCTATAAAATCGTGTTCGAATTTAGATGGGTTCGTGCTAGCAAGTGCGTTTTGTTCGTTTAGCGGTGTGGCAAGTTCGCATTTGGTGGCGTCAAATGGCTCGAATTTACATAATTTGCTTGAGATTAAGATGGTTGATAAATTTAAATTTGTCAATCTTAAAAAGCTTTATGATGACCTTGGGCTTGCCTATTCGGTGCATATTTATATAGAAAAGTGTAAATATTTTTCGCCAACACCATTTGAAAAGCGTATCAAGATCACTGATACGCTTTGCTTGGGGTATTATTAGCGTTTGGATTTGTGTTTGTTTTGGATCTTTATAGCTTCAAATATAAATTTAATATATCCGCCTTTATACCAACTTTTGTGTGCTTTTATAAAAGCATTTCCTAGCTTGTAGCTTAGATGATTTTTGATGCTTTGGTTAGTTATTTCTAAATTTTTAATCTCTAGATCTTTTTTGCGTAAGCTCTCGTTTGTTGATTTTAGACTAGCTTCTTGAGCGCTTAATTTATCGCTAATTTCTTTTATAGCCTTATCTTTTTTATTTATCTCTTCTTTGAGTGAGTTTATCTGCTCTTGTGGGGTTGATTGTGGTGGCGTGGCGGGTTGAGTGGGTTGATACGCTTAGTTTATCGCCTTTTTCATTTATGATAGTAGCTGTGGCTTTGATATAGTATCTATCGCCGATGATGACTAGCTCATCATTTAGCAAAACTACGCATTTATATTTTTCTTGAAGTGGCTTTAAGGCTTCAACTATGTCTTCGCAACTTCTATATTGATAGCCACCAAATTTGTTAAATTGAGTTTTTTGGGGCTTTTAGCTCTGTTTGGATTTTAAGCAATTCTAGTACTTTATACTCCTATCTTTTAGTTTTTATTTATATTCTCTAATATTTCATCTCTATTTGTTAATTTATAGATATAATCTTTGCCATTAGGCGTTTTACCGTTTTAGCTTCTATTTGCCAAGTTGGATTTTGCTCCTTGATAGCATATATATGTCTTTTAAGAGAAAATATAAGCTTTCTGAAGCACTCATTGCGTGTAATTTGCCCTCTTTAGAGCCAAGTGGAGAAGCATTAGATTTAGAGTAAGTATTATCAGATACCAATTTTAATCCTTAAATTTACTTTAAAACAAAAATTAAAAAGGATTATACCATAAAAATTAAATAAAAGTGTAATAAATTTGTTTTTATTAAATTTTAAATATCTGAATACTAAAGAAAAATGAAGTATAAATTTAGTAGAATTTTTTCAAAACATAAAAGAAAAATATTACTCTCTAGATATATAAAGATACTTTTAGAAAGGAAAAGGAAATGAGTGGTATAACAATATTTGGGGGAATACTATTAATCTTTACATTTATAGCTGCTATATATTTTCATTTTAAATATAAAGATGGTACAAACAATCATAAATTACATAACAGTTAAGATATAAATACCACAGCTACTAGGCTGGGTACCCTAAAGCATAAGCTTTGAGCTTGTTCTCTTTGCAGAGCAAAATAGAATTTGGTTCTTAATTATAGCATTATTTTTTATTTTTTAAATCATCACAATATTCTATAAAATATATAAATGAGGATTGTTCTAGTCGGATTTTAGATTTATCAAATGTAGTTTTATTTTCTCTCTTATAACAACATAAATTTTCCTTTCTATATCTTTTAAAAATATTATTAAAACTACCATCATTTTTTAGGATATGGTTATAGATATCTCTTTTAGATTTTAATTCAGCCTTGCTGTTTAAATTTAATCTATTTAATATATTATTTTCATAAGGATCAAAATGAGATGATAGAAATCCTTCAAAATTAGGATATGTTATAAAAGCAAAACTATATCTAAACTCATTTAACTCTTTTAACATAATTTTAAAACTATTAAGCTCATTTTCATCATTAACTAACCTATCCATATCAGTTACAATAAATATAGTAACTTCAGATAAGCCTTTAAAAGATCTTATTCTTTTAGTAATAGAGTGATAACTACCACCCTTAACATTGTGGAAATTAAATCTAAGGGTTTCATCAAACTTATCTCTATCTTTTGTAAATTCTTTTAAGTAGTTTTCTTCAGTCATTCCTTCTACTATAACTTCTATTCTTATCCTAGGTTTTGTTTTACTCATAATCCCCCCTAAGAAAATTTAAATAAGCTTTTCTTTTATCCTTTCTTAATTCAAAAGAATCTAAAGAGTTTATCTTAGTAGCATAATCTTCTTTAGTTACTATATATATTTGATCTGGAGATAATAACTCTGTATCAAAGAGTAAAGGATTATGAGTACTTATTAAGAATTGACCATTTTTATTATCTTCTGAGTTTATTGTGCTATTTAAAAACCTGATTAACGATACAGTACCTATAGAGCTATCTAGCTCATCTATAAGGACTATTCCACCATTTTCCATAGTATTTATTATAAGTGGAATTAAATAAATTATTTTTTTAATTCCACTGCTTTCTAGCTCTATACCAAAATCTATCTCTCCTCGTTTCAAGATCATTTTATAGGAACCATCTTTTAAATCTAAGAAGTAAAAATCAGTTATACTATTATCTAATATTTTAAGAATATCTATAAGAGTATCTTTTGCTTTTTCAAAAAGCATTTTAACCCATTCTTCTGTTATCTTATAATTACGCATTCCATACTCTATTCTATAAAACATATAATCGTATTCTATAAATTCATATATTTCTGAAATTATATTATCTTTTAACTTTTGAAGAATAGTGCTTTTAGATTTGACAGAGAGTAAAGAGTTAAAATCTTGATAGAGGTCAGAAACTAAAGTACCATTTTTAAACTCATAAAATTCTTCATTGTTTTTAGCTAGATATTCATAGAGTATCTGCTCTTGGTTTATCTCTAATTTATAAGTATATAAGTTATTACCACAGATTACCTCTAAGTGATATTTTAACTCTTTTGTAAAAGTATTTATAAAAGTTTTTTGTTCTTCTAAGTCTATACCTTTATTTATAATATTAAATAGATTATCTATAGATTCTAAAACATTAGTTTTACCTACTGCATTATGACCAAACAAAAATATTGATTTAGGTAATCTATTATTAAAATAATTATACTCATATTTAGTCCCTTTAATTCTTTTTCCTTTAGAATTTAAATCTAATTCTATAGGCTCTCTTATAGATTTATACCCTGATACTTTAAAATATTTTATCATATAATATCCTTTTTAATTTTACTATTATATAAAACATAAACAAAAAAAATGCTTATATTTTTATAATTAGAATATTTATTACCAAAGATTACTATCACAGAGATTTGCCACAAAATTATAAGCTAAACCAAATCATCTTAATTTTTTAGAGAATTTAAAACTTCGACTATTGATTTTTCTCTAATTAGATCAGAGTGTAGTTTTAAGGGGTAGGTTACAGAGTGTTTTGACTCTTTTAGTGTAGGAATAATAGTTGTCAAGCCATTTGTTCTAGCTACTTTTAACACTGGTTTCATATCTGAATCTTTTGAAAATAAAATCACTTTATCTACAAGTTTTAAATACGAAACATGTGCTATGTCTAGTCCAATCAACATATCAACTTGTTTCTGTTTAGCATCCAGTCTGCCATTAGAAAGCAATTTATCTCCATACTTAATAATCCCTAGTCGCAACGCTATATACGGCTCAACAACTATTTCTTTTAAAAAATTATTTATTTTTTCTTCATATTCTCTATAATTATTTTTATCTTGTTCGGTTTTATAGACATCTGGGATCTCGTTAATATTTTTTGGTTTGGCCGTATAAAAGAAAATTCTATAAATCTCTTCATCATTTTCTAGAAAAGCTTCTATCAACTTGATAATATGTGATGAATTATTATAATCAAAGTTTTTTTGAAAATCTATAATAGATTGTTCATTTGTATATTTAGAATAATTTTGAATTTTTGCTATATCTTTTCTTAAATTGTCCCAATCAACAAAAATAGCAACTTTCTTTTTCAAATTATCTCCTATGTTTTTTAGATAATCTCGTATTATAGTAAAAATTTGAATAAAGAAGTAAAAAGTTACCCCCCCCCCACTCTCCCTAGGATTAATGGGAGAAAGCATTTGGGCTAGAATATGCATGAAGTTATACAAGAATTTCATAAAAATACGCTTAAATTCTATAATATTTTTTGATACTATATTACAAATATCCACTAAATAGACATTACAATTATTTTTTATTCCCTTTGTGTTAGCTAAGGTTACTTGGCTTAATTGGGAAACACTCGCTTATAGAAACGAGTGTTGTTCACTAGCTCATTCAAAATGGTATTATGTCATTATCTGTTTCATAATATTTATCATCATTTCTAGCTTGATTATCAGTATTTTCTTTGTTATATAGCATTTCCATACTCTCAACTATAATTGAGTGTTTATAGTAATTTATCCCGTTTTTGTCTTGCCAAATGTCAAACTTTAGCCGTCCTTCTACTAGGATTTTGCTACTTTTTTTTAGATATTGATTTGCCGCTTCGGCGGTCTTTTGACCCTATTTTCTCACTCTTAAATTCCGCTATTTTATCATTTTATTTTGCCATCTAGATAGATTTACAGATGAATTTTAACACCTTGTAAAGAGATGCTTCGTGGTGGCTGGATTTGAGTCAAACTGCGATTAATTTCATTTAAATTTCACCTCTTAAACCGACAATCAAAACTAAAATTTCAGATAGAAAAAAATATTGATATTTATTATCGTTTAAGGAATTTTCCGCTATAGTTCTCTTTAATTTTTGATAACAAATATCAATAAATATTAATATATCTTTATTTACTATTTACGGAGAATGCGATGTTAGCATATCTTTATGCTGGTGGTCCATTTATGTGGCCTATATTTTTCCTTTTTGTTTTGTCATTTGGCGTGATGCTAGAAAAGCTTTGTTATTTTCTGATTTACGAGCTAGATGCCACAGCGAAATTTAAGATGAGATTAGCCACTTTAATCAACGCCAACAAAGATGAAGAGGCAAAAATTTTGTGCCAAAGATATAAAAATACAATTGCTAAGACTACGATTTTTGTCCTTGAAAATGTGAATTTTAAACTAGATACAAAATCACAGATAGACTACACCATAGAAGAGGCCATAAATGACAAAGTGCTAAATTTAGAAAAGCACAATTGGATCCTTGCGATGTGTGCGAGCGTATCGCCGCAACTTGGGCTTTTGGGGACGATCACTGGAATGATTAGATCCTTTGCTGGTCTAAGCGGCGGAGTGAATGCACCAGAGGTGGCTGTGGGGATCTCTGAAGCGCTCTATACCACAGCAGCTGGGCTGATGGTGGCGATCCCTTGTTTGGTGATTTTACTGATGATAAACAAAAAAATAGATTATATTTTAAATGATTTAAATAGAACAATTGGGCTCTTTAGTAGGAGAATATCGTGAAATTTATCCAAAGAAAGCGGGAGCAAATCGGCAGAATTTCTATGCTAAATTTGATCGATATTATCTTTGTTTTGCTTCTGTTTTTTATGCTAACAACGACATTTAATCAACTCACCCATTTTGACCTTGAACTACCTAGTAGTAGCGCTGATTTCCAAAAAGATGATAAAGCGATGGTGGAGTTATTTTACGAAATAGATGAGAAAATCACATTAAAAATTGGCCCGATGGAGCAAATTTTGAGCATAGATGGATTGGAAAATTTTATTTTAAATTTGGATGAGAATCAGAAAAATATTATCAAAATAAGCGCCGATGAGAGGCTAGAATATAAGAAAATTATCGATCTTATTTCGATTTTGAAAAATGCAAATGTTAATAATGTAGAGTTAAATATAAGAAAAAATTAAACTAATAATTTAGGAGTGAAAATGATAAAAAAATTTGTTTTTTTTGGTGTATGTGCCACATCGACTATCGCTCTTAACGCCGCTGATACCAAGCTTGATACGACAGTCATCACGGCTACAGGCTTTGAGAGCCCCTTAAAAGATGAAACTAGAAATGTTTCGATCATCACAGCTGATGAGATCCAAGGGGGGGGGTATGCTAGCGTCCAAGAGATCTTAGAAAAACTCCCAAGTGTAACCTTTGTCAATCTAGGATTTGGCGATACGGTGGATCTTCGAGGTCAAGGGAGCAAGGCCAACACATCTGTAAAAGTCTTGATTAATGGAATTTCATTAAATATGTTAGACACCGCTCATGCTGTTGTCCCCATCAATATGATAAATGTCGATGATATTGAGAGAATCGAGGTGATCCCAGGCGGTGGAAGCGTCCTTTATGGTGGCGGAACAGCAGGTGGCGTGATAAACATAATTACCAAGCAAAAGCCCGAGGATTTTTTCGCTAATATTTCAGCTAAATTTGGCTCATACGCTCATAGATCTACAAATTTAGCTCTAGGGGTAAAAGCAACCGATGATTTGTATCTGAAATTTAACGCAAAAGCCTTCAGCGAAAATGGCTATAGATATGATGAAAGAAATAGGGGATATTATACGAGTTTAGCCACTATCTATTAGATGACAGATACCCAGAGCATAACGCTAAATACAAACTACTATAGCTCAAAAATCGACACCACAAGCGCAATATCAAAAAATGAGCTTAATAAAAATAGAAAATCCGCAGGCAGTGATAAAACACTACAAAAAGATAATCAACTAGATATCAGCTTGGATTACTCTATTAAGCCAACTGATAGGTTTGAATTGCGACTAACGCCATATTATCAAAAAATTAAAATGGCCCCCGATATCTACTCATCATATGTTACTTATGGCGTTTTCGAAGATGAAAAAAAAGGCGTCAAAACAAAAGGTAGATTAGATTATGGTAGCGGCGAATTCGTAGCTGGATATGAATTCGAACAAAATGATGGAGCAAGAAGCTCTATTATGGATATGAGTACTCCGATGATGAGATATCATCACGATATCAAGGTAGATGTAGCCAAAAGAACCCACTCCATATATGCGCTTGAAAGGCATGATTTTAGTAGTTGGTTTTCTTTGAGTGCGGGTGCGAGATATGAGTGGGCTGATTATGAAAATAGCAGAAATACAAATGTAAATATCACAATGCCAAATAGGCCTATTAATACAATAGACGGCATCCAAAATAGCACAAATATCAATAGCTACGCATTTGAGATTACGCCGAATTTCAAATACTCAGATACGGGGAATGTCTATTTGAAATTTGAGCGTGGATTTATATCGCCAAGTCCAGTTCAATTAACAGATAAAGATCAAATCAGAGGCTACTCATTTAATAACTTAAAACCAGAGATATTTAAAACCTATGAAATTGGTATGAAAGATCTGATTTTAGGACAATTTACAAGCGCTACAATATTCAAAACAGACACAACAGATGAGATCGTTTATGAAGAGATCGGCGCCACTCACGCTCAAGCTTGGAGATACTACAATCTCGCCAAAACCAGCCGTTATGGTGCAGAGCTATACTCGGAGCAATGGCTATTTGATCAATTAAAACTAAGCCAAACTCTCTCCTACATCAATGCACAGATAAAAGAGGGCAAAGATAGTGGCAAAAGAGTTCCATTCGTCCCAAAAACCAAAATTGTGCTAGGCGCTGACTATTCGCCGATTAAAAGCTTACATTTTATGAGCGATTTCAAATACTTGACAAGCATGGTTGATAGCAATTACGATAGGATAAATGATCGCTTCGTTGTTGATATCGGCTCTAAATATGAATTCGCCAAAAATTTCTCAATCTCTGCTGGGATAAAAAATCTATTCAATGAAAAATACAACACATACCAAAACAAAAAACAAAATGCGTATATCCCAGCGCCTGAGAGAAATTTTTATGCTGAACTCAAATATACATTTTAAGGGCTAAAATGAGATATTTCTTGCTCTCTTTTGTTTTAAATTTGGCGATACTCTTTTTGCCGCTACACTCAGATGAAGCGCAAAAACCATCCAAAAATATCACTATCAAATTAAACGAAACAAAAGAGCAAGAATATCCAAAAATCGAGCCAAAAATCAAAAACACAACCCCAAAATCCAACCCAAAACCCAAAAATCAACCAAAAACTACAAAAAAAGTAGAAATAATGGAGCAAATAAGCCAAAAACCGAGCCAAAATAGCCTTGAAAAATCTCAAATTCCAAACAAAACAACCCAAATCAATGAGCCCAAATCAAACAAAGATATCTGTACTGAGGGCGTCGGCTTTCTCATCACCAACAAGATAGAGCCAACCTACCCCAAAAAGGCGCTTTTGCTAAGGCTCAAAGAGAGTTTTAAAGTCGAGGTTGAATTCCAAATCAACAAAGATGGAAGCATCAAAATCCTAAATATAAACTCAAATAGCGAAATTTTCAATGACGAAGCAGTGAAATTAACCAAAAAGCTAGGTATTAAGGTACTCAAAGATGAAGTTACCAATTGTAAAATCATAAAACCATATGAATTTAAATTTGAAGGATAAAATATGTTTAGAGACCAAATTTGGCTTAAGACTTTGATGAAATTGAGCTTTATAAAGGATCTAGCGTGAAAAAAATTGTTATCTTTTCATCACTCACAGGCAACACCCAAAAAGTCGCAAATAGCATCGCAAACGCATTGAATTGCAAGAGTGTAAATTACACCCAAATTTCATTAGATGAGCTTAGAAATTATGATTTTATAGCGGTGGGATTTTATATAAATAAAGGCGATATGGATAGCGAATTTAAGGAGTTTGCCAGTAAAATCAGATCCAAAAAATTAGGCATATTTATAACTATGGGCGCAGACGCAAATAGCCAATACGCCCAAAAGACCATAGATGATTTTCGGGCTAAATTTATCTCACAAAATAATGAGGTTTTGACTACTTTTTGCTCTCAAGGTGCGATTGATCCTAAAATCATAGAAAAAATGCGAGAAATGGCGGCAATTTATCCAGATGATGAACGATACCAAATCACGCCAGATAGAGAAGCCAGATGGCTACAAGCTAGCACTCATCCTGATGAAACTGACTTAAAAAACGCTAAAAACGCATTTTTGGCGCTGAAAATTTAGGGGTTAAATTTTAGCCCAGATTGCTAGGCAGTTTGAGCTAAAATTTAATTTAAGGAGAAAAAAATGAAAAATAATGCAATCAAGCATATGAACGAAGAGCACGGCGATATAGTCGAAGAGATGGCACTAAAATTTGGCTCATTGCAAAATGCCAAAGGTGCAAAAATAGTAGATATCGATGAAGATGGTCTAGATATTGATGTTAGCGGCGATATCATCCGAGTTCCATTCGCCCAAAAAGCCAACCAAAATGGCCAAGGATACAAAGATGCGATAATGGAAATTTGCAAAGATCTAAATCCAAATGGTGACAAACTTGCCAAGATCTCATCTCAATTGATCGAATTCGTAGATAGTAGCAGTAGCGTCATAATCTCTAGCCTAAAAGATGGAGCGCCATTTTCGTCTTATGCGCCAGCTATCAGAAAAGATGATGAAATTTGGGTCTTGATCTCATCGGCAGCACCACACTATCAAAATTTGATATCAAATCCAAATAAGGTTTCGATACTTTTCATACAGGATGAAAGCAAGGCTAGCACGATATTTGCGCGTATTAGAGCTAGTTGGGAGGCTGAGGCGAAATTTGATAGAAATAGCCAAATAAAGGAGTTTTTCTTTGGTCAAATAAGCCAAAAATTTCCACAAGACCAAGCGGTGAAATTTATAAAAGAGATGAGTGATTTTGAGGTTGTCAGATTCACTCTTAAAGGTGGCAGATTCGTGCGTGGCTTTGGCGCGGCTTATGATATGATGGGATTAAAGATCTTATCACAAGCTAGCAGTGCTAATCCGCACAATATCCATCACAAACACAGGAAATGATATGCGAAAATCTTGGCGAGCGAATCTGTTTTTTATAGTTTTGTTGGTTGTTTTGGCTATCTATTTGCTAGGTGTCGGTGGAGCTGATATTGGTTTTGGCGATATTTTGCGGCTATTTAGTAGCGAAAATAGCATAGATGAAGCCAAAAAAACAATTTTACTTCAAATAAGGCTCCCAAGGCTCATTATGGCGCTATTAATCGGAATGCTCCTAGCTAGTAGCGGTGTGGTTGTTCAGAGCGTATTTTTAAATCCGCTTGCCGATCCCTATATAATAGGGATTGCGGCTAGTGCGACATTTGGTGCGGTTATAGCTTACTTTTTGAAGCTCCCTGATGTTTATTATGGGGTTTTTGCTTTTTTTGTGGCTTCGGCACTATCTTTGGTGATTTTTAGCCTTTATAAAAGAGGGAAAAATATCGCTACTTTGCTCATAATCGGTATCGCATTTAGCTCATTTTTGGGGGCATTTACGAGCTTTGCTACATATTTGATTGGCGAAGATAGCTTTAAGATAGTTGCTTGGATGATGGGGTTTTTAAGTGGAGCAACTTGGGAGAAAGTGGCTATTTTGATAGTTCCAGTGATTTTTTCTACAATGTATTTTTACTTTAAAAGACATGAGTTAAATGTGCTTTTAAGCGGAGATGAAGAGGCCAAAACCCTTGGTGTAAATGTCGAAAAAAGCAAGAAATCATTGCTCATTATAGCCAGCCTTGCGACAGCTTTTAGCGTGGCATTTACGGGGATGATAGGCTTTGTAGGGCTCATAATCCCGCATACTCTAAGGCTGATTTTGCGCACTTCAAGCAATGTGATTTTGATCCCAAATTCGTTGATTGTGGGGGCTTTATTTTTGCTATTTTGTGATAATTTAAGCAAAAGTATCTTATCACCAATAGAGATCCCAATAGGCGTTGTGACGGCGTTTTTTGGTGCTCCGTTTTTTCTATTTTTGGCGATGAAGCAAGGGAGAGGTAATGGCTGAAATCAGCACAAAAAACCTTAGCTTTTGGTATAGCAAAAAGCATATTTTAAAAGATATAAATTTAAGTGCTAAAAGTGGCGAATTGGTCGGGATTTTGGGCGCGAATGGCTCTGGCAAAAGCACTCTTTTGAAAAATCTTTTAAGGCTGATTGAGCCAAAAAGCGGAATTATAAAAATCAATGATAAACCACTTCAAAATTACACACTAAAAGAGTTAGCCCAAACCATCGGTTTTGTTCCGCAAAAGTCGGCGTTATCTATGCCTTTGAGCGTTTTTGATATTTTAATGATGGGGAGATTTTCGTATCTGAAAAATGGTTTTAAAAACTACTCAAATATAGATATGAAAAAGATAGATGAGATTATGAATCTACTGAAAATTTCTAAATTCAAAGATAGATTAGCAAGCTCATTAAGTGGTGGCGAATTCCAAAGGGTCTTAATAGCAAGGGCGCTAATCAGCGAGCCAAAAGCCCTATTTTTAGATGAGCCCACAAGCGCACTTGATCTGCGCTATGCTGTTGAGATTATGAAAATTTGTAAAAATTTAAGCAAAAATTTGAATTTACTAAGCTTGATGGTGATCCATGATCTAAATCTTGCTAGTATGTTTTGTGATAGATTGATTATGCTAAAAGATGGCAAAATCCGTTATAGCGGTGCTCCAAAAGAGCTTTTGAAAAAAGAAATTTTAAAAGAAATTTATTGCATAGATTGCGAAATTATCGAGCATAATGCCTCATATTTTGTTATAGTTTCAAAGGATTAAAAATGAAAAAATTTGTTATATTAATTTTGGTGGCGTTTTTTGCTTTAAATTTAGATGCCAAACGCCTTGTTGTACTCGATCCAGCCATTGTCGAGATGCTCTATATGCTCCAAGCCCAAGATGAAATTGTCGCCATCGCACAGCCGACAACTTCGGCAATTTGGCCAGAAAACCTAACGAAAAATCTCCCTAGCGTGGGCACCTACACCAAGCCAAATTTAGAAAAAATTATCGAGCTAAAGCCAGATCTTGTGATCGCTAGCTTTCACTCCATCAACATAGTAAGTGAGCTAAAAAAATTCGATATAAATGTCACAATTTATGAGGCCAATAGCCTTGAAAATATCTACTCTAATCTAGAACAAATCGGCAAAATCGTCCAAAAAAGCTATAAAGCTAACGAAATTATCACTTCGCTTAAAAACTCATTAAACAGCGCCACCAATCACGATAAATTTCAAGGCAAAAAGATTGCGATTTTATTTTCGGTCAATCCAATTATGGCATTTAACGATCAAACCTTGCCAGGCGATATCGCATCAAAGCTAGGTCTAAAAAACATCGCCACCGACACAAAAGCCAAATCACCCACCTTGTCAATAGAGACTCTGCTCGCTGCAAATCCTGATTTTATCATAGTTATCGGAGACAATGAACAAAAAAATAGCTTGATAAAATCATACCCGGCACTAAAATCCATCAAAGCTGCAAAAAATGGCAAAATCATATCCATTCCTTCATCACTTATATTAAGAGGGACGCCTAGGATAGCAGAAGGGATTGAAATTTTGCTAAAAGAGATGAGATAGCGCGTCTGTTTTCTTGGCGAATTTGCTAAGAAAACAGTAAAATCGCAAATAGATCAAATTTAGTGGCGGACAGAGAGGGATTTGAACCCTCGAAGGCTTGCACCTTACACGCGTTCCAGGCGTGCTCCTTCAACCGCTCGGACATCTGCCCAAAAAAATGAAAGTCAAATTATACATTTTGTAAGCTTAAATAAAGAAGAAATGCCCAAAAAATAGGGCATTATAAAAGGAGGTTATCTGTTTAGGGTTTTGGATTGTATAATATAATTATTAATATATAAAAAATAATTATTTAATATTATAATTATTAGGCAAAATTGCTTGATTTTCATGATATTTAACTTTATTTTTTATTAACTAGCCATTAAGAGCTAATTAGCTTAATAAATGTATCATTACAAAGTCCAACAAAAACCTCCTTTTTATAACAGCTAATGCATCTCATCAAAGAGATGCATTTTTTATTTATACACTTTTTGATATAATTCCCAAAAAGGAAAATTATGCTGACACACTTAAATGAACAAAATTTACCAAAAATGGTTGATGTAGGAAATAAAAATATAACAAGAAGAATAGCACTTGCAAGCGGTAATATCAAAATGTCTAGAGACGCTTATAATGCTATCAAAGAAAATACCGGTAAAAAAGGTCCAGTTCTACAAACCGCTGTAGTAGCTGCTGTCATGGCTGCTAAAAAAACAAGCGAACTCATACCTATGACGCATCCTCTTCCTATAACTTCGGTAAATATAAATGTTATCAGTCTTGAAGAGCTTCCGGGGTTTAAGCTAGAAGCTGAGGTCATAACAGACGGCAAAACAGGAGTAGAAATGGAAGCGCTAACTAGCGTAAGCGTAGGTCTGCTTACGATATATGATATGATAAAAGCCATAGATAAATCAATGATGATAAGCGAAATAGTCTTAGAAAGAAAAAGTGGCGGGAAAAGTGGAGATTACAGGAGAGCAGATGCCTAGTGTTTGTGATTTTGATAAAAAACCTGATATCAAATACCCTGTTTTTTGGGAGTATAAGATCATTTTAGATAAGAATGACGACGAAAAAGAGCTTGTAAAAAATTTGATCGGCACTAAAGAACATACATTAAATTTCTCAAAAAATTCAGGGAATGGTAAATTTAAAAGCTTTAATTTGGCGGTGCTAGTTTATAGCGATGAAGAGCGTTTGGAGCTTTTTAGTCTTCTAAAAAGATATGCTAAATTTGTATTGTGAGAAAAAATATGATTTTAACTGAGTTGATAAGTTCAAATTTAAATGAACCAAATTTATTAGGTCTGATAAAAGAAAAAGTTTTTAAAGACGCTAAGGAAATTTTTGCCTGTAAAAGTGATGAAGAAAAACTAGAAATTTCAAAGAGTTTCTTTGCAAAAGTCTGCACTGATTTAGATGAATTTAGTATTTTAAATTCAAAAAACGTAGATGTTGTTTTGGAGTCTATAAACAAGGCTATGAACTATGATGCTGAGCAGTATCTTTATAAGATAATGTTTGAGCGAGACAGACTAAAAAAACAGATAAAAGATGAAAAACAGCATATGAAAACTCTGATGAGCCTTACTTGCAAGGGCTTAGAAGAGTTCATCTCTACTAGTAAATTTAAAAATAAAGACGAGATATCAAAGATCCTAAAAGATAGACTTATAAATGATCTTGAGTTGCTTGGTATCTTAAAAGAGACGGCAGAATCCGCGTTTTTAACCACTATAGAGATGGGAAATGACGTCGAAGATACGGCTTATGAAATAGCAAAAAGTATGGTCTATCTAGCCATAAATGAAGGTGAGCTTTCAAAAAGCCGTTTTATGGATATAACTTTGGTTGTTATAGAATCAGCTATAAGTATTTCAAATGAGAGTAAAATTTATGCAAAAGAGTTGCTAAAAGGTGCCATAAATGGCAGCAATGATGGCATATCAAAAGCGATAGAAAAGTTCAAAGACGAGCTTAAATTTATCCCAGATGAGATCAGCGATAGTCTAGAGCTGAGCATAAAAGAGATAACCAAAGTAGAAGATGAGTTTATATCTTTGCTAAAAGAGCTAAGCACAAAATGTGACGAGCCTGCAAGTAGCATTATCACCGAGATCTTGCAAAGCGATTATGATACGTATTTTGCAAAGCTAAGAAGAATTTCAGCCGAAGCAAGAGAGCAAATACTAGAAAAGATAGAAGAGATTAGAGGGAAGAGCCTTAGGCTAAAAGATGGACTAAATATAGACGAAAAAATACTAAATTTAAAAAAAGAGATAGTAGAACTAGAGAAAAAAGCCAGTCAAAAATTAGCTCAAATGAAGAGCTTACAAACATTTGAAAACGCTAAAGAACAAGCCAAAAAGCTTGGTGATAGAGTTTATGAGGCTGCTAAAAATCTCATTGACAATGCAAAAAAAAGCTAAATTTATACTTTACTTCTTGAATGGTGATAGAAATCGCCATTCTAATATAAATTTATCCTTAAACAAAATTCAAACCAAATAACTTCACTATAAAGTAAACTATATTAATCTATTTTTAGTATCGCCGATTTATGGATTATATTTCAAATAAAAGAAGATTTGATGAAAAAATTTGCTTTAGCAACTATTTTTTTAGTTTCTGCTCTTTTTTCAGCAGATAATTTTACTTTTGAAAAAGTAAATAACCCAAAAGAGATTTTAAGTAAAATTTCTACTAAAAAGCCAAGCAGATCCAAGCGAAGTGTTCGCTCTTACACTCCACTTCCTATAGATCAGTTTGTGTTTGATTCAAATTTAGATGAGCTTACGAGCATTTCAAGTGGCGGACAGCTTTTATTTTATTTGGCTTATAATAAAAATCAAGGTGATCCCACAAATTTTCTAATTAAAAATATTTCAGAAAATTATCGTTGTGATTATGATGGAACAAATCAAGCTAATTGTAATTTCGATTTGTATCATACTAGAGTTGAATACGCCCTAAATAGCATCGGTGGTTGGTTTTATTTCACGCAATATCCATCTAGTGATGATGAGTTTGTTTTAATCAGTAGAATGAATTCGCAAAGAGGTTCGGTTGAATCTTTGATGTTAGATACCCCGTCTTATAGAAAACCACATTTTAAAGTATTTGTTGATACTTATGGTAAGCTTAGTGTAACATTTACCTTAGTAACTGGTGGCACTCAAACAGTATCAACACCACAAGCTATACCATTAAATACTAAAGTTTATCTTCAAGCAAACAATACGGGAATAAACTATGAAGTAGGCTGGACTACACTTGATGGAGTTAGCTCAAGAGCAAGTGGAAGTCATCAAGGATTTTCTATCCCAGCTGATATAGATGAGCATAGGGTTGGTCGAAATACTCAAAAACTTTGTGTATCAGATGGTGGTGATAACGCTACAAAAGAGACATCTGGTTGTATAACGATCTCTTCTCCTTTTGCGGGGCAAGAATTTAATAGATCAAAAAATACATACAAAACTTTTTCTAAATATCACCGTATGACTAACTTTTTTTGGGATTATGGCGTAGATATGTTTGCAGATATGAATACAACAAATCTTAGCAATAAGCCTATATACCAATCAAGCTTATCTATAGATGGAAATTTGATAAATAAAATACTTTCAGATCTGTCTGGCGCTACAAATTATTTTAATAATGGCGAACTTAGAGTTTATGTAGATGGCAATAATAATGTTATAGTTGCCGATATTAGGGCATATTAATTAACTTTGGGCGATTAATTCGCCTAAAACTCAACGCAAGAAAGGTTTAAAATGAATATTAGCTTGCTATCATCAAATACATTTCAAATTCAAATTAATCAAAAATTGCCAAAAATAGAGCCAAATTTCGCTCAAACAGAGCAAATAAAACAAGATGAAAACACTGATAGATTTGGTAGAAAAATAGAGTATTATGATTATTATGCAGGATCTTACGGAGACATAAATATAGTCCAAAAATATGAAACAAAAACACAAACCAAAGAAGAAGCGTTGGATGAATTTATCGCTAGACAAACAAAGAGTATTTTAGATGGTGCTTTGTATAATTCAACATTTGGTGTGTCAGATATAAAAGGTATATCAGAAGTAAGAGAACACACTGCGACCATAGAGGATTTTGAGTATCCAACATTTGATAGTGGATATTTCATGGATATATATTATTATCGATATGGCAAAATCCCGCAAGAGTACTACCTAAATTCCTACGCAAACTCAAATTTAATTGATACTAAATTTGGTAAAGCAGAGCTATTTTTGGATTTAGCTGGAGATAATGATAGATTAGGAGTTGGAAGCTTTAGCTCAAATTCGCAGCTTTTTAGATTTGATAGTGATGGAAATGGATTTGTAGATAAAAATGACACCTACTTTGATAAACTAAAAATAAGAGCTTATGATAAAGATGGAAATGAGATTATCAAAAAACTCAGCGAAGTAGTTGATAGTATAAATTTAAAAGATTTTATAGATAGCAAGAGCAATGCCTTAAAAAAACTTGAAGCTCAAAAAGATAATTATGGAACAATAGAAGCTTATGAAAACTCATTACAATCGCTAAAAGATTATAATCCATACTCTATTTTTAAGCCTGAAGTAAGATATGAAAGTATGAATGAGAATGATATAAAAGAGCTCTCAAAACTAGCCGATGAAGATGGCTGGATAGATATAAATTTAAATTTAGGAACTTTTGATGTAGGATTACTTGGGATTGCTTACGCTAAGCAAGGGGTTGATGGGAATTATAGATTAGAAGAGTTATCTAGCTGGATTGAAGGCTATACGACAAATTTCGGTGCTAAAAATGAATATAACCCAATTACTAAAAAAGTTTCTTGGCGAGATAGCGATAAAGACTCTTATCAAAATCAACAATACACTAGATTTATAAATTTATATAATGATTATATGAGCGAGCTTAAAAATAGAGATGATTATATAAATGAATTTGATGATGAAACAAAGGCAAGGTATCAAAATGTAAAATCTAGCGTTATGCTATCTATAGAGCGTGAATTTAGCTCTGCGACCGGACTTAACTTCACCTTAGAAAATCTACAAAAAGTCAAAGATAGCTTTGCAAAAGATAGAGCAAATACCGCAAATATGCTTAAAGACACAGACGCATTAACAGCTATAAAAATCAACAAAAATGGCACATTTACCCTTAAATTTAACAGCGGAAGGGAGATAATCGTAAATGAGCTTTATAAAGATAGCGGTAAAGCCTTTGATATAGAACTAAATTTAAATGCTAAGTTTATGAGCGAAGAAGAACTAAACCAAAACTTAGATCTAAGCGTAAGCGTCGCAAAAGTAAAAGATGAAATAACAGGAGAAGTACAAACCAAATCTTTAAAAGATTTAGGAGTGCAAATAATCAAAAAGCTGACAAATGGTAAATTCGCACTTCAAACAAATGATGGCAGAAATATCATCGTAGATCAAATTTACACCAAACTAAATGATAAAGAAAAAGATCAAAATAGTAATAAAAATCAAATAGATGATAAAGAAAAATTCTACCCAAAACCACTTAGAATTTGGGCGTAAGCAGTTTAGAGTATATTTTTGATTATAAATTTATAAAATCATTTAAAGACCATAAAAACAGCTTTTAAATTTGCTTTAAAAGCGTTATTGCTTTTTAGCATTTTTGTATAATGGTTCTACTTTTGCGACTATTTGTTTAAGATCTCGTATTCTAGTGTCGTTTGATGGGTGAGTAGAAGCTATCTCAAGAGGCGTATTTGCGTTTTGCTTTGCCATTTTTTGCCATAGTTTTATAGCAGCGTTTGGATCAAATCCTGCTCTTGCCATTAGCTCTGTTCCCATAGCATCTGCTTCGCTTTCGTTTGAGCGAGAAAATGGAAGAGTTATTGTATATTTTGTCGCTAAATTTGCTAAATTCGCTCCTTCTTGCCCAAGTCCAAGCACACTAGCACCTATTGATAAAGCGGCGTTTTTGGCTAGATCTATACTTGCTTTTTCTCTGCTATGCTCTCTTAGAGCGTGAGAAATTTCGTGTCCGATTATGGCGGCTAGTTCATCGTCGCTTAGGCTTAGCTTTTCTATTATTCCGCTATAAACAACTATCTTTCCTCCTGGCATACACCAAGCATTTATAGTATCTTCATTTATTACATTGACTTGCCAGTCCCATTTCAAAGCATCATCTCTAAAAACGCCGACTTGCTTTATAAGGCGATTTGATATCTCTCTTACTCTTTTTGTTTGAGCTACATTTTTATTTAATGTATTTTTGGCTTTTGCCTCATTTAAAGCTACTATGTAAGCTTGTGTGGCTGCATTATCTATCTCTGATTTGCTTATTAAAAATAGTTGAGAGTTGCTACTTTGAGCAACAGAAGGCTTTGTAGAGCTATAAAAACAGCCTCCAAAAATAAGCAGACCTACTACTAAAATGGCAAAAGAGCGTTTTTTCATTTTGCATACTATCCTTTAAATTTAATGTTTATTTCAAACTCATCTAGACGTTTATGTATGCTTCTAAGTTCTGTTATAGTAGTCCAGTTGTCTATAAACACACTAAAACTACTTCTTACTTGATCAAAGGCATTACTGACTTGTACTAAGATACCAAGCGTAATGATGCCAGTAAATAGCCCAGGTCCCATTATCACATAAGGGACTATTACCATAAATTGCGAGAACGATATAAGCCAAACGTTAAAATATCCATAATGCAAAAACAGCCTATAGAAATTATACCTAAGTCCAGTAAAAAGCTCAAAGATTGTCTGTGAGTTTGCATAGTTTATCTTATCATCTTCAGCATACACAAGCTCTTTTCTAAATGCAGCTTCACTTTTTTGTATGTTGTATTCGAGTTTTGGTAGTTTTATGCCGACAAACCATGAAATTATCAGTCCGCCGACGCTAACAACTAAGGCTATCCATACAAGTGATCCTGGTATTTCTTTGATGATAGGCATATCTATACCCTTGCTAAGCCCCCATAAAACCGGTATAAATGCGATAAGCGTCATTATGGCTCTTAAAATTTGAAGCCCCAAACTTTCAGTGATCTTTGCAAATCGATAAACGTCTTCTTGCATACGTTGGCTTGAGCCTTCGATATCCTTTTCGCATTTTTTCCAAACATCTACATAGGCAAAAGTCATCGCCTCTCTCCAGCGAAACACCCAGTGGCTAGCAAAGAAGCTTGTTATGGTAGATATAATCACATAAGGCATTGCTATATATAAAAACTGCAAAATTCCAGCCCAAAACTCATCAACGCTATGTTCTTTTACATTTTGCAAAATATCGTAGAAATCTTTATACCAGTTGTTTATCGCTACATTTAAATGAGTTTGAAATACTAAAGATACTATGATAAGACCAAGTCCGCCATAAGCCCAAAAAGCCCATTTTTTACTTTTGAAAAATGATGAAAACATATACACCTTTTTTTAAATTTGAGTGATTATATCACAGGTTTCTTAAATAAATTTATTTGTTTTTGTGAAATGAGTTATCAAAAAATAATAGTTTGCAAGGTTTTGTTTTTATCTTTTTTTCAAATTTAGCTAAATTGAAACTAGCTTATCTATATTTTATAGCAATAAATAATTTATAACTAAATTTATACTTATAAATTTACATTAAGTTTTAAATATATAATTTATACGATTAAACTATATCTTAAATAAACTTTAATACTATAGGTTAATTAAGAAGAAAATAAACATTTTAATAATATAATACTTACAAATCTTAAATTAAAAGTAGAAATGTATGGATTTTTTTATGAATCTTAGCTAAGGTTGGCAATTTACTATTTGGCTTCTCATAGTCCTTATTTGTCTATTTTATGGAGCAAAAAAGGGCGGTATAGCTTTAGGACTTCTTGGTGGTATAGGTCTTATAGTTTTGGTATTTGCATGCAGTGGTTGCGACATTAGGATATTTCAAAGATTTAAGACCGGCTTGGAACTCAACCAAAGGGTAGTTCAAATCGTAGCTGTTTATCCAACAGAACAAAAGATCTTAGAAAAAATCGTTTTAAAAGATGCAAAGATCTTAGGCTCTCATATAGATATTTATGGTAGTAAGCTAAAAGGAAATGTAAATAATATTTCTAGATTGACGCTTACTTAAAAAGATGGTTCAAAAATAACTTTTACTCAAAATGAACAAGGTAGCGTTGTATATACAAATGCAAGAAATATAGGCAAAAACGAGATTTTCCGCTTAGGAACTACTCATATAGGCAAATATGTTATCAATCACAGCTTCATTTTTCCTGGACTTATCGGAGTTATAAGTTCTTGTATATTTGGTTATATTTTAGCCGGACTTTATGGTTATCTATAGTAGATTTGGGCTTTATAGCCCAGATCTTTTATTTTAAAAAATATCTACTGATTTTATCTATTCTTTTATAAAAGATCATCTAAATTTAAAAATATACAAAAAATGTTTTTAAATTTATTTTTGTAAATTTTTTGGTATAATAATCCAAAATTTTTCTATATAAGGACAATAATTGGACACGGAACCCTTTATTATGGTTATTTTAGCTGCTGTTTTTATATTTTTAAACGGCTTTTTTGTTTTATCTGAATTCTCGATCGTTAAAGTTAGAAAATCAAGACTTGAGGAGCTTGTAAAAGATAAAGTTCCAAATGCAAAACTTGCTTACAAAATGTCAAATTCACTCGATACTTATCTTAGCGCAACACAACTTGGAATAACTCTTAGCTCTCTTGCACTTGGTTGGGTAGGCGAGCCAGCAGTTGCAAATCTCATAGAAACACCTCTTAAAACTTATTTTGGTATAGATGGCATTGCCGTCCATACTATAGCATTTATCATAGCTTTTACTCTTATCACACTTTTGCACGTCGTACTTGGAGAGCTTGTGCCAAAATCAGTAGCCATAGCAAAAGCAGAAAAATCAGTTTTATTTATCGCTAAACCACTTTATATATTTTGGGTGATATTTTTTCCTGTTATTAGGACATTTGACTTCATTGCTAGTTTATCTCTTAAAACTATAGGTATAAAACCTGCAAAAGATAGCGAGCTTGCCCACTCTGAAGAAGAGATTAAAATCATAGTCGGTGAGAGCTTAAAGGGCGGTGTGCTAGATAGCATGGAAAGTGAAATCATAAAAAATGCCGTTGATTTTAGTGATACAGTGGCTAAAGAGATCATGACTCCACGCAAAGATATGGTATGCCTAAATAAGCAAAAAAGCTTTGAAGAAAATATGAAAGCCATAGAAGATAGTAAATATACACGTTTTCCATATATAGATGGAAGCAAAGATATAGTGCTAGGAATGATACATATAAGAGATATATTGCAAAATAATCTAAGAAATATAGATACAAATTTAGATAATATAGTTCGTAAATTTATCATAGTTCCAGAAAATAGCTCAATATCTAAAATCCTTGTAATGATGAATAAAGATAGAATTTCAGCAGCTCTTGTCGTCGATGAATACGGCGGGACTGCGGGACTTCTAACGATGGAAGATATCATCGAAGAGATTGTAGGTGATATCAACGACGAACACGATGATAAAGACCAAAATTATAAAAAAATCGCCGATGATACATATGAATTTAATGGTAGATTTGAGATTGAATCTGTGGAAGAGATAATGGGAATTTGCTTTGATGAAGAGACAGAGCAGCTCACAATCGGCGGATATGTCTTTAATCTATTTGAGAGACTTCCTATAGTCGGAGATAAGATAGATGATGAAAACTGCATATATGAAGTCACAAAGATGGACGGGGCTAGTATCGGTGCAGTTAAAGTAACGCTTTTAAATTCCAATGATAATGAAGAGGAATTCAACTAACACGCTACGCCTTTTTGGCGTGGTATATTCTTAAATTCATATAAACTAAATTTAGTTTTTTAATCAAATTTTTTATCCCACGCCAATGCAAAGCGATCTATTTTCTATTTTGCGTAGTTTAAAGGAAATCATCAAATCTACCAAATTTGATTTAAGATTATTGAAACTAATCTTAAATAAATAAACTAGTCTATTTTTCTCATTTCGTTTTTTTTGATAATCTACCGCCAAAGTTTCGCAGGAGAGATTATGCAAAAACATATAATAGAAAATGGAAATGTGATTTATGCTTATGAATCTTTGGATAAAATTTTAAATAATTCAAATATCAAATTTAATGGTAAGAATAATATTTTATTTTTATGCAGCGGTGCTAAAATCGATAATTCTAATATTGAATTTGTCAATGATAATTCACTAGTGTTTATATGTTCAACTAATTTAATCAAAACAAACATTTCTTTGCATTATAATAGTATTTGTTATATTGGAAATTACTCATATTTTAATCCATATGGAATGCGATATTTGGCCCTAGCTGAAGGGCAAAATATTATATTTGGAGATGGATGTTTATTCTCTACTCATATAGAATTTCATACACTTGATTGGCATTTAATATATGATAACGATACGAATTTAAGAGTAAATTTATCAAAATCTATCTATTTAGGAGACCATGTGTGGATTGGTATAGATGCTTTGATATTAAAAGGCTCTATAATCCATTCCGGTGCGATCATCGGCGCTAGAAGTGTATCTACAAAGCAATATTATTCTAATACTGTAAATGTGGGTAATCCGGCAAGGGAGATAAAATCAAATTTGTTTTGGGATGCGAAATGTCCGAAGAGTTATACAAAAGAACAAACCCTAAAACACTCAAATATCCCAAATGATGATTTCAAATACACCTACAACCAAAACGAATTCCTATCACCAAAAGCAATTGAAGCCAAGCTAGACTCCCTAAATACAGCACAAGAGAAATTAGAATTTGTATATGACGCAATCTATATGAATAAAAACAAAAATCGCTTTGCTTACTTCAAAGATATGCCTTACGATATCCCTTTACCAAAATACGAAAGCAAATTTAAACTTTTAAAATTTGAAGAGATACAGCCCACATCGTCACAACCCGCCACACCACAACCAACCCCACAAGAGCAGATAAGCTCACTCAAATAAGAGATAAATAAAAAAGATAAGGCTATAAAAGAATTTAGTGATAAATTGAGTTTGCAAGAAGCTAATCTAAAATCAACAAACGAGAGCTTACTCAAAAAAGACCTAGAGATCAAAAATTTAGAAATAACTAGCCAAAAAGCCCAAAACATCAAAAATCATCTAAGTTAGGAAATGCTTTTATAAAAGCACACAAAAGCTGGTATAAAGGCGGATATATTAAATTTATATTTGAAGCTATAAAGATCAAAAACGAGCATAAAAATAGAACAAAATAAAGATAAAAAATAAATAAAAATAAAGCATTATGGCTGAGCTATTTAGTTTTTGTAATTTTAAAATATAATAAATACAAAGTAAATAGCCAAGCAAAATGTTATAAATTTAAATTTTGTAAGACAACCAAAAATAATCAAAATATCATAAACTTAAATTTATAAAATAGGCCATAATCAGGGCTAAAACATCTCCAAAATATCATAGTTTGTGTTACGTTTAGCAGGAATTTCGCCTATATCTTTGATGATTTCTATCATCTCATTTTGGCTCATTCTAAAGCTTGCTCCGGCTGCTTTGACGACGTTTTCTTCCATCATAGTGCTACCTAGATCATTTGCTCCAAATTTTAATGCAAGCGCCCCAACATAACTGCCTTGAGTCACCCAGCTACTTTGTATATTTTTAAAATTATCTAAAAATAGTCTTGAAACTGCAAGCAGTCTTAAGTATCTATTTGGCGATTGTTTTTTGATATTTGGATACTCTTCTTTTAATTTAGTGTTTTGTGACTGAAAACTCCAAAGTATAAAAGCTCTAAAGCCACCTGTTTCATCTTGAAGACGTCTGATTTTATCCAAGTGTTCTATTATCTCAGTGTCAGTTTCAACCGTCCCAAACATCATCGTAGCCGTAGTTTTCATACCTATAGAGTGAGCTTCTTTATGGATATCAAGCCATTTTTGGCTACTGCATTTTTTAGGTGCGACTATATCTCTTACTCTATCACTTAGCACCTCAGCACCAGCTCCTGGGATACTATAAAGCCCATCATCACGCTCATACACGCTCATATCGGGGTTAAATGTAAAATCATCAGCTTCCATATCGCTCGTCTTAGGCGAAAAATCAAGCCTTTGGATATAAACCCCACTTACCCCAGCAGGCAGACTTTCATTTAAATCATTGATTTTATTTAGCTCATAATTATTTTTATAAACATTACTAACAACACCTAGAGATACATTGTTCGCACTAAAAGCACTATCATTAGTGCTAAAACCTTTTGGCAAATCTGCCAAATCACTTGTGCTAAAAGTGCTTTTGCTAGTGCGAACCACGCTTTGGGGCTGCGCATAATAAGCCCCAAAATTTGCTGCTACATCTATGTTTTTGTAGTAGCTAGGTTCTGTGATTTTACCCTGCTGTGCTGCTATGAAGTTTTTGTGTAAAGTGGCGTTCCAAGCAGTGTTTTTATGCGAGACTTCTACAAACTCATCTAGTGTGCTTTTGTGAATTTGAAACTCAGCTGGCAAACCAGCGGCCGCGTTAAAATCCGCTCCCATAAAGCCTTTGCTATCTACGCTATATCCATAGGCGGTAGCGGTTGAGGTAGTTGCTTGACTGACAGCAGTCGCCGAACTCACAGCCGAACTCACACTTGAATTCATAGCTGAATTTATCTCTACATTTGAGCTATGGAATTCTAGGTATTCTATGCCGTTTATTTCTAGTTTTTTGCCTGTTTTTATATCGCTTTGGGTTTTTATCTCGGCAGGGAATTCTAGTTTGAAAGTTTCATTAGAATTCCCTTGTTTTTGCTTAGAAAAACTAGAATTCCAGCTTAAAGAGCTTTGATTTTGTGTTACTAGCATTTTTTGCCTTTTTATTTTATATGCTAAGCAATATCTGTTCCAAAATGAGAGAAAGTTTTATAAAATATTGTTACAATTCTACACAAAATATTAATTTAAAATTCTTAGCAATTTTCTATGTTTTATTCTATAATTCCTAGATACAAAACTCTAGATTTTACGCCTTTATATCTATTTTTTTCATTATTTCTAAAAGAGCTAATGGATTATTATTTTTTAAAAACTCTTCAAAGAAAGTTTTTAGAATTTCGTTTTTACTCTCAAAACTAGCACTCCTGCTTTTTGCGCCGTTATATTGTCGCATTAGCATACGATTATTGCGTTCTATTTCATCATCTGCACTTGTTATATCAGCCGCTGCTTTGCTTAGATTTTCTCTTAAATTAGCAAAATCAGCTTTGATATTTTTTCCGCCACTTTGCTCGCTTAGCTCTTTTACTCTATTTTTCCACTCATCTATGCTTATAGGCTCAAGAAACAAAGCACTAGCTTTTTCTTCCATGTTTGGTGCGCTAAAATTTATAACATTTTCATCGTAGAATTTCACAATCTCTAATTGCTTTTCATTACTCATAGCTATGAATTGCTCCATAAAAGTTCCTTTTTTCTCTCCGCCAAAAATAGCTTGAGTTAGCGAATATTGTAATGCCTCTACAATATTGCCATTAGGTTTTGGCGAGTTTAAGAGCTTATAGATTTCAATGCTTTTTGGATCGGTTTTCTCATCATTGCTCAGCTCTTCTTTCCAAAGCTTGATTTCTCCGTTTTTTTCTTCACCTTTTATACCTGAATTTACAAATGCATCAATTTTTGCATTACTCAGCTCGTTTGCGCTTAACTCGTTTTGGTTTTTTACTTCGTTTGAAAATGCCTTTGTTATAGCAGCATAAGCTCCAGCCTCTACAAATCTAGAACTAAAAGTTTGTGAAAAAATATCATTCATTTTAGACCTAACCTTAACCCGAGCACCCTTACACCAGGGCTATTATCACTAACATTACCATTAGTAAGACTAGCTAATAAATCAGCACCAAAGGCACCGCTAGCTAAAATAGTTGAAATTACAGCACCAAAGAAAAGTTTTTTAGACATATTTACTCCTTAAAAAATTTACGCCCTAATATCTATTTTTTTCATAAACTCTAAAAACTTCAAAGGGTTATTATTTTTTAAAAACTCTTCAAAAAATATTTTTAAAATCTCATTTTTACTCTCAGCGTTTATATTTTTACTCTTTGCGCCGTTATATTTTCGCATTAGCATGCGATTATTGCGTTCTATTTCATCGGCTTTTTCTTGTTCGTTATTTTTAGTATTTGTGCTTATTGCTGGTGTTTGGCTAAAATCTACACCGGCGTATTCATAACCCTTATATTCACCTGGGTGTGAGTTTTTATATTCCATTGTTTTTTTAGAAAATTCAGCCCATTTATTCTTAAACTCATCAATGCTAATATCATCTAAAAATAGCTTAGCAAGTTCGCTTTCACCATAAGGCGTGATTAGGCTAACTGGGTTTTTACCTATGAAATCAACCAAGCTTTTTATCTCACTTTGGCTCATTTTTGACATTTGCTTTGTGATAGTGTTTTTATCGCTAAGCCCTATAATTGCATCATAAGATGAATATTGTATTGCTGAAATAATGTTTGAGCTATCAGCACCACGCTCTATGATGCCTTTTATATATTCTATTTGATTTTGCTGAGACATCAAGCGCTCATCATCGCTAAGCTCTTTTGATGGTGCTAGAATAGTGCCATTTTCTAGCCTAGCTTCTAGGCTTTTAGCACCTTTTTCTACTTGCGTAAGCTCTTTTAATTTACCATCTAAACTTTGGTTTAAATTTATTTTTTTAGCAAATTTTGCGCTTTGAAAGGCTCCATTTATGTCTTGTTCTATGTTTTGTGCTGCTATATCTCTTAGATTTATCATTTTTTTACCTTATACTTTTTATTTGCAAGCCGCCTAATTGGCTTTCAAATTGCGATTTAAAATTAGCGCTCAAAGTTTTAATAATTTGATTGTTGTTTAATAAATTGCTAGTTGTAAGATTGTGAAAAGTCCTTAGTTTTTCATCATAAGAAACAACTTTATAAGTGAAATATGTATACTGTTGACTTCTGTTGATGCTTGTATTTCTTGTTACTACATAGCCTATATGTTGTGTCATAGCGTAGTCTATCATATTTTTAATTTCTTTATGATTTTTGTAGCTAATAGGAGCAATCTCAGCTATTGCACTTAAGTATTCTTGACCTATCCTTGTCAAAGTAAGACTGGTAGCTGTTCCATTTTTAATTTCATCGTAATTTGGATTTAGCTTATATTTATTAAAGGGTCTTACGAGCACAAGCATCTCATTTTGATTTAATTGACTAACATATGAATATAAAAGCCCACCCTTAACTTGCTTTGCTTCATCTAGGCTAAGCACCTTTGCGCCAGGGCTATTATCACTTATTTTGCCATTTGTTAGCTTAGCTAATAAATCAGCAGCAAATAACGAACTAGCTAAGCTAACAATTAAAAAAGATAAAAAAAGAAAATTTTTCACTAACTTTCCTTTTAAATAAGATATTTGACATTATAATAAAACGAGAAATAAATAACAAGAGCTTTTTATGTAAGTGTTTATATTTTACGCATTTTACCTTTGCATATAAAAAATATTTTTGCATAATTTTATTTAGAGAATTTTATTATTTCTAAATTTAGTTGGTGCATTTTCCAACTGCAACCTTGAAACATTCCTGATTTGCACTAGGTAGCACTTGCAATCAATAATCGATCTTAATATTTATGATTATCGGTCTTTTATTTTTATGAGTTGGTTGCATATAGAACATGAATATTTTTTACCTTGCAGTATTCTATCATGTATGGTTTTTGATATATTGTGTATTTTATTTTGGCAGCCACAGACGTATTCATACTTTATGTCATCTTTTTTCAGATCTTTTTGTATATTTATGGCTTTTAAACGTCTCCATTCTTCTATTTTAACATCATTTTGAAGTATGTGTTCAATTAGCCATCTTTCAGCTATTACGACTAAATTTTCTTTCATATCATTGATATTTTTTGTAGTGCGTATCAAATTTGACATACTATTTATAATGTCTTTATGGATCTTAGAGTGCTCTTCTAGTCTTGGATAGCCTATTTGTTCCATATATAGCTCTTCTTTGCTAAAATGTTCTTTCATATACTCAAAGAATTCGCCTATAATACCCTTCATATCATCTTTTGAGATATTTTTGTTCGCGTATATATAGGCTTTTCTTGCTAATTCGAACAATTTTTTGTGTTGCGCGTCTATCTCGTCATTATTAATGCTATACTTTGCATCCCATATAGGAATCATAATACCACTCCCTCACAAAAAAATTCGCACGATGTGTATTATACTAAATTCTATGTGAGTTTGTATATATTTTATCTGAATTTTATATTTAAATCAGCAATTGTGATACTTTTTTCATCAAAGCTTACTATAAAGTCATTTTTAAATTCGACAACTCTAGCAAGAAAGAAGCTAGTAAATTTATTTGCAAGAACAGAATTTCTTAGTGTTAAAATACGCTCACTCAAAAGCTCTTTATCTATGATATCTGAGCTTATGATTCCTAAGGTTTCATCATCTATGCAGTATCTAAATTTATCGCTATCTTCTAGCCCATCATCATGAACTCCGACATTAAAATTCGCATATTCATAGACGCCATTAATTTTACCAAAGCCAAGTTTTATTTCACATAGGTTTTCATAGCTTAGTATGTATTTTAAGGCGCCTATATAGTAGCTTCCTTTTTTAAATTTAGCACTTATCAAACTGGAAGTACTCTGATATTTGGGCTGAGATTTTCTTGAAGTACTGTTTCTATTGCATAAAGCGTACCGCCAGCTCCACTAGCACAACCACTACAAGCACCAAGATATCTAATGTAAATATCTATTTTACCGCTCTCTTCGTCTTTTTTGATATCCAATATCTCAAGATTTCCACCATCCATCGCAAGCATAGGGCGTATATTTTCATCTATTACTGCTTCTACGGCTTTTAGTTGTTTTACGATAGTTAGCTCTTCAAAGCTTAGATCGCTATCAAGTCCGCTTCCGCTTATTTTTGCATCAGCTATGGCTTTTAGTCTTTCAGCTTCCATTTCGGCTCTAGTTTCTGCTAAGATATCGACTAGATAATACTCTCTTTTTTCATGGCCACCTGGTTTGATACAGCTCTTACAAAAAGCCCCCGCCTTTGTATATTGAGTGATCTCTTCAACTGTTTTTAAGTCATTTAGTCGAATTACCTCTTTTATCGTCCCAAGGCTCACTCTAGCACACTCACACACGATAATCTCATCTTCAAAATGCTCTGGATCTACACCTTTATAGCTAGCCGCAGCTGCTTTTATAACATCATAAGCCATAACCGAGCAGTGCATTTTTTGTGGTGGGACAGCTGGCACATCAGGGGTATCGCGCATAGCTTTTTCTACATCTATATTTGTGATTTTGACTGCTTCATCTACGGTTTTACCTTTGCAAAGCTCAGCCATATAGTCGCTACTTGCTATAGCCGTTCCACAGCCAAAGCTTTTAAATTTAGCTTCTTTGATGATATCGGTGCCTTCTTCGACAGCCCAATACAGCCTAACTGCGTCGCCACAGCTCTCTGCGCCATGGTCTGCAATGATGAGCTTACAGCCCATAGCTTTAGCATCTTCTTCTGTGATTTCGCCCATATTTTTTGGGTGATTCATCGCATCTTGAACTTTTTGAGAATACTCTTCCCATATATTTCCGCTTATTAAATTTCCTTTAGCCATTTTTATTCCTATAGTTTTATTTTATAATCCAGATTTATGCCATTTTGGAGCGTAAGCATAACTACTTGAGATACTTCTTAGTCTTTTAGTAGCTGCTTTTATCTTTTCTATAGCATAGTCTATCTCTTCTTCAGTGTTAAATCTAGACAGAGAGAGCCTAAGAGCGGTATGAGCTAGCTCACTATCAGCACCTATGGCCTCCATTATCGGGTTGCTTTCTAGATCTTCGCTTGCACAGGCTGAGCCAGTACTAGCTGCAATGCCAACTTGATTTAGATCCCAAAGCATAGCTTCTCCTTCTACGCCTTTTATAGAAGCTAAAATAGTATTTGGCACTCTATGTTCTTTTTTGCCTATAACAGTAACTTCTGGAAGTTCAAGCAGAGCATCTTCTAGTTTATCTCTTAGTCTTCTTACGTGAGAATCTTCGTATTTTAAGAATTTATTAGCATTTTCTAGCGCTTTTCCCATAGCTACTATTCCAGCTACGTTTAGCGTACCACTTCTTCTACCGCCCATATGCTCTCCGCCGTGAAGCAAACTAGTAAGCTTCATACTATCTTTTATAAATAGACCGCCTACGCCTTTTGGGCCGTGAAATTTATGTGCCGAGAAGCTTAGAAAATCAACATCTACGTCTTGAGTATTTACTGGAATTTTACCTATAGCTTGAACAGCGTCAGTATGAAAAAGCGCTCCGTATTCGTGAGATACTTTAGCAAGCTCTTTTATAGGAAATATCATTCCTGTTTCGTTATTTGCCCACATTACTGTGACAAGTGCTACGTCATCGCCCATCACTCGTCTAAGATCATCAGGCGTAATGACACCTTCTTCATTGACATCTATCCTTGTAATTTCTACACCAAGACTTTCTAAAAACGTGCAAGTTGCTCCGATAGCCGGATGTTCGACTGTGGTAGTGACTATACGTTTTTTTTCACCCGTAAAAATCTTGTCAAAATAGATGCCTTTTAAAACCCAGTTGTTGCTCTCAGTAGCACAGCTAGTAACGATAATATCATCGCTATCTTTCGCATTTATACCAGCATATAGTTGATCCATAGCAGTACGCAAAGCAGGGTGAGTTTGGCTACCATAAGCATGAAGTGAGTTTGGATTTCCAAAGTTTTCTTGCAAAAACGGTAACATAAGCTCAAAAGCTTCAGGATCAAGCATAGTGGTTGCGTTATTGTCTAAATATACTTTCAAATTTAACCTTTCGTTGGCTATATCCTAAAAATTTAATTAGGATAAACTTTATCTTTTTAATTCTTGAATGATATAACAATTTTTATAAATTTTACTTTAAAATTCATAAAAATAATCAATGCTTAAGAAATGTCAAAATGCAGTTAGTTTATATTTTGTAACAGTTTAATCGTATCTTCAAATTTAAATTGATCATCTGGGCTTTGTTTCATAAATTCTTCCATAAATCCTTTTTTAGAAATAGCTTGATCAAGCTCTTTGTCTGAGCCTTTTTGGTATGCTCCTATACGGATCAATACTTCATTTTCTTTTAGCATAGAAAATAGTCTTTTAAATTTAGCAGCATTCTCTTTATGCTCTTTGCTGATGACATCTCCCATCACACGACTTGCTGAATTTAAGATATTTATCGGTGGATAAATACCAAAATCAGTAAGCTCACGACTAAGTACGATATGTCCATCTAAAATCGATCTGCTTTGATCAGCTATTGGATCGCTCATATCATCGCCCTCTACTAAAACTGTAAAAAACGCTGTTATGCTACCTTTTTCCTCTTCTTTTCCTGCTCTTTCCATTAATTGTGGTAGCAAGGTCAGGGCACTTGGCGGATAACCTTTTGAAGTCGGTGGCTCTCCTAAGGCAAGTCCTATTTCGCGTTGAGCCATAGCAAAACGAGTCACACTATCCATTATAAAAAGCACATCTCTTCCGCTAGATTTAAAGTATTCAGCTACGCTCATAGCACAAAATGCACCGTATTTTCTCATAAGAGGACTATCATCGCTAGTAGCGACTATGATCACGGTACCGCTTAGGTCACCATTTAAATTTTTTTCTATAAACTCAGGCACCTCACGCCCTCTTTCGCCTATTAAAGCGACCACTTTTATAGGGGCTGATGAGTTTTTGACTATCATTCCCATAAGGGTTGATTTTCCCACGCCACTTCCTGCAAAAATGCCTAACTTCTGTCCTTTGCCACAAGTAAGTAAACCATCTATAGTCTTTATACCGACACTAAAAGGCTCATTTATAAGCCCTCTTTTCATTACATCTATTGGTGGGCGCATAATGGGAGTGTATGAGCTAAATTTGATTTCGCCTTTAGAATCTTTTGGATTCATAAATGGATCAACAACTCTACCTAAAAGTGCTTCTCCAACCGGAATTTGCATACCTTGATCACTTGCATATACCTTATCGTTTATCTTAAATCCCTCTACAAAGCCAAACGGACTTACTATCGCTCCGCCTGAGTGAATTTGAGTGACCATTCCAAGGCTCTCTTTGGCATTGTCATTACTAATAATACGAACTATATCGCCTATACTAGCACGAAGTCCGGTAACTTCTATATTGTTTGATGATATCTTTTTGATAGTTCCGAAAATACTTGATAAATTTAGATTTTTACCAAGTTTGTCTTTAATCTTTTCTAGGCTCAAAATTTTACCGATTTTGGTGAGTTTATAAGGTCGAAAAATTCTTTTCTAGTTTCGGCCGATTTGATGAAAATTCCCCTTAAAGCAGAAGTTGTAGTAATAGAGTTTATCTTTTGTACTCCTCTCATTTCTACGCACATGTGTCTTGCTTCGACGACTACGCCTACACCTTTTGGATTTATAGCTTCTTGCAAAGCGATGGCTATTTGTTCGGTCATTTGTTCTTGAATTTGCAGTCTTCTTGCGTAGATATTTACCATACGTGGGATCTTTGATAGTCCAACAACCTTTCCGTTTGGTATATAAGCTACGTGAGCACGTCCTATGATAGGTAATAAATGATGTTCGCAAAGACTATAGAATTCGATATCTTTTATAAGCACCATTTCGTTATTGCTACTATCAAAAAGAGCGTCGTTTAGCACATCTTTTGGGTTTAAGGAATAACCGCTAGTGATAAACTCATACGCTTTTGCGACTCTTTTTGGAGTGTCTAAAAGTCCTTCTCTGTCTGGATTTTCGCCTATTATCTCAAGCATTGTGCGAATACATTTTTCAAATTCAGCTCTTCTATTTTGGTCAAACATAAACTACCTCAATAAATTTTTTGTAATTTTATAATATTTTGACTTTTATAGTTATAAATTCATTGATTTATAATAATTTATACTTAAATAAAGCAAAAATTTGGTATATTGCTTACTAATTTTTTTATAATGTAAAGGAAAATAATGGAAGTTAAAGCAAAACTTTTAAACCCGGCAAATGCTACTGCAAGTACTCAAATAAAAGCAGATGAGCTAAATGCTAAAGTTGAAAATTTAGCTAAAAAAGCTGCTAAAAATATAAAAATAGATGGTTTTAGAAAAGGTAAAGTCCCAACGGCGCAGGTGCTAAAAAGATACGGAAAAGATCTTGAAAATGATGCAAAAAATGATCTTTTTAGAGATATTATCACTGAAAGCTTAAAGATAGTAGATAAAAAAGTTGATGCAGTCATAGGTGAGCCTATGGTTTTAAAATTCGATGAAAAAGACGGAAATATCGACGTTGAGCTTGAGATTTCATTTAAACCAGAAGTTGATATAAGCGGATTTGAAAGTATCATTCCTGAGTTTTCTACTCCAAGAGTAACTAAAAAAGAGATCGAAGAAAAAACAAATGAATTTCTCACTATGTTAGCACCAGTAGAAAAGATAGAAAAAGAGATTTTAGAAAAAGGCGACTTTGCTAAATTTGACTTTGAAGGTTTTGTAGATGGCGAAGCATTTGATGGCGGTAAGGCTGAGGGTTATTTGCTAGAGATCGGTTCAAATCAATTTATTCCGGGATTTGAAGATGGCATGATAGGGCTAAAAGTCGGCGAAGAGAAAGATATAAATGTAAAATTCCCAGATGCTTATGGCGCAGCTCACTTAGCAGGAAAGCCTGCAGTTTTTAAAGTAAAACTACATGAAATTCATGGTAAAAAAGTAGGTAAGCTTGATGACGAAACACTTAAAAAATTAATGCCAAATGAAGAAAATGTAAGCGTAGAAAAATTTGAAGAGCGTCTTAAAGAACAACTAAGAGCCGATAAGATTCAAAAGCTTATTAATGATGAGCTAAAATCTAAATTTGCAGAAGCTGCTGTGGCTAAATTTGTATTTGATCTACCAAAAAATATAGTAGAACAAGAGATAAGTATGCAATTTAGAAACGCATGGGACAACTTCAGCGAAGATGAAAAAAAGAAATTTAGTACCGATAAAGAAGAAGCCTTAAAACAACGCGAAACTTATAGAAATGAAGCTGAAAAAAGCGTTAGGCTTACTTTTATCATTGATGAACTTGCTAAATTTAAAGGAATAACAGTAAGCGATGCTGAGCTCGTTCAAGCCGTATATTTTGAAGCATATAGATATGGAATAGATCCTAAAAAACATCTTGATGATTATAAAAAACAAGGTATGTTGCCGGCTATAAAAATGGCTATTATAGAAGAAAAGCTCTTCAATAATCTATTTAAAAAAGATACTAAAGAGGATAAAGAGTAATGAGCTACTATATCCCGTATGTAGTCGAAAAAACCAGCAAAGGCGAGAGAAGTTATGATATATATTCTCGTCTTTTAAAAGATCGTATCATTATGCTTAGCGGAGAGATAGAAGATGCTATGGCAAGTGCTATTGTTGCTCAAATGCTATTTTTAGAAGCAGAAGATCCAGACAAAGATATATACTTATATATCAATAGCCCAGGCGGCGTAGTGACTAGTGGATATAGTATATTTGATACTATGAATTACATAAAACCAGATGTTTGTACTATTTGCATAGGACAAGCAGCTAGTATGGGTGCATTTTTACTTAGTTGCGGAACAAAAGGTAAGAGATACGCCCTACCAAATTCTCGTATCATGATACATCAACCTTTAGGTGGCGCTAGAGGACAAGCTACTGATATAGAGATCCAAGCAAAAGAAATTTTACGTTTAAAAGAGAATTTAAATACAATTTTAGCAAATAATACAGGTCAAAAGCTATCAAAAATAGCAAAAGATACAGATAGAGATTTCTTTATGAGTGCGCAAGAGGCTGCGGAGTATGGACTTATAGATAAAGTGCTAGAAAAGAGCTTTAAATAAGCAAGATTAAGAGGGGCTTTCGTGGTTAAACTAAGCAAAGATAAAAATCGTACAAAATTACCAGACATTGTAGAGATGCCAAATCAGCAAAATCTTTCACAAACAACGACTAACAAAAATACTAGTAAATCTACAGAAAAAGAAGGCGATAGCGGTGTTGATTTAAATAAATTTTCACAAATCGTATTGAAGCAATTATCAGATGACAATATCCAAGCTACGCCTAAGAATTTCGATATTTATTTTTGGAAGCTTTTAGAAACCAAACCAGCAGCATTTCAAAAGAGAGTTTTGGAGTTGGTGGATTATGAAAAAGATGATGCCGTGGAGCAACAAGCACTTATGGAAAAAGAGATAAAACTCGGCTTTGGTCAGATAAAAAATATGCTTCAAATCATAGCTTTAATCTATAAAAATTTGGTTGTGATGAAAGGCATAGTTCAAAAAAGACTTGATGAAGCCAAGTCAAACTTAAACTCTTTAGAAATTCAAAATATCATAAAAATCTTTGGTGATGAACTTGCGAAACTCAACTCATTGATGGAGCGACATTTAGACGCCATAAAAAATAGCTATGAAGACGTGGATAAGATATTTAAAAATGTAGAAGAAAAATCCATATACGACTCTAAATTTGGAGTTTATAACAAAAAGTATTTTCTAAAAAGCATAGAAGATGAGTTAGATAATGTAAAAAGATACAATTATAACGTTTGCGTTATGCTAATCCATGTAAAAGATTCTGTTTTAAATTCAATAACTAGTATAAAAGATAAGAACGGAATTCTAAGAAATATAGCCAAAATTCTACTTAAAACTTCTCGTAGAAGCGATATAGTCGCTCATTATGAAGATGGGTGTTTTGGTATGATTATGAAGCATACAGATATTGAAGGCGGAAAAAAAGCTTGTGAAAGAATAGGTCAAATGCTATATCAAACTACATTTTTCATAGGCGAAGAAGAGCTTGATATAGATATAGAAATTTCCGTTATCGCTCTTGATGCTGGATATAGCACCGAAGAGATCGTTTCTAAGGCGCTTGATGGTTTGGCAAAAAGTGGCAAAAGGATAAAGCTTTATGAAGCGATCGAGGAGATGTGATGGTATTAGAGATACTTACTTATCCTGATAAAAGGTTGTTTGATAAAGGAGAAGAGGTCAAAGTATTTGATGAAAATCTAGGTCTTTTTTTGGACGATATGTATGATACTATGATAGCAAAAAACGGCATCGGACTAGCGGCTTTGCAAGTTGGAAAGCCGATCCGCGCTTTTATAGTAAATTTAATAAATGAGCAAAATATTCAAGATAAAAATGATCTTTATGAGATAATAAATCCAAAATTTATTAAAAAAGATGGCGAGATAGTCTATCAAGAAGGATGCTTGAGCGTTCCTGGATATTATGAAGATGTCAAGCGCGCTGCAAATGTCTTGCTTGAGTATCAAGATAGATTTGGAAATACAAAAACACTAGAAGCAGATGGTCTTTTGGCTGTGGCATTGCAGCATGAAAACGACCATTTGGACGGCCATTTGTTTATAGAAAGAATCGGCTTTAATAAACGTAAAAAATTTGATAAAGAATACAAAAAAAACTCTAAAAAAGCTATATGAAATCACTAAAAAGTGCTTGTTTAAGCGATGCTCTGCATATCATAAATATAGAATCCACATTTCTTAGAGCTTTACCAAATTTTGATATCGTAGGACTTGCAAGTACAACCATAAAAGAGTCTGTTTCACGTGTAAAATCAGCCCTTACTAGCGTTGATGGCTTTACTCTACCTGCTCTTAGAATCGTTATAAATTTAAGTCCAAGCGATGTAAAAAAAGACGGCTCACACTTTGATCTTCCTATCGCTCTTTTGATTTTGTTACAAAAAGAGAAATTTGAAAATGACTTTTTTGTCTTTGGAGAACTCGGACTTGATGGAAGCGTCAAAAGTAATGCGGAGCTATTTTCAATACTGCTTTTTCTAAGCTCACAGGTCGAAAAAGCCAGAGTTTTAGTGCCTACTTCTATAGCGCAAAAAGCCTCTATGATACCAAATTTAGATGTATTTGCGGTTTCAAATTTAAATGAGGCTAGAGAGTTTTTCAAAAACAATGAATTTATGCAGAGCTGTTCTGTAAAAAACTCACACCCTCTTTTTGATAACGTAATAGAGATAAATGGGCGTAAATTTGTCCCAAACTCAAATTTTGAGCTTGATTTTATCGATATTAAAGGTCAAGAAAGAGCCAAACGAGCCGCTCTTATATGCGCCGCAGGTATGCATAACATACTTTTTGAAGGAAGCCCAGGATGTGGCAAGTCTATGAGCGCTAAAAGAATTCGCTACATTTTACCTCCACAAAGCCTAGAAGAGATACTTCTAGCTAGTGCTTACCAGTCGCTAAATTCAAAAGATGCTCCTTTTAGCTCACTTAGAGCTTTTCGCAGTCCTCATCATACCAGCACTAGAAGCTCTATTTTTGGTGGCGGAAGCGGCACAGCAAAGATAGGAGAAGTTGCTTTGGCAAACGGCGGAGTGCTATTTTTTGATGAATTTCCACATTTTGGAAAGCAGATATTAGAGAGTCTAAGAGAGCCGTTAGAAGACAATAAAATCAATATTTCACGTGTAAATTCAAAAGTCAGCTATGAGACTAAATTTGTCTTTGTCGCAGCACAAAATCCTTGCCCTTGTGGAAATGCATTTAGCAAAACAGAGATTTGTAGATGTTCTGATAAGGACAAAAACAGATACCAAAATTTGATTTCTTCAGCACTTTTAGATAGGATAGATATCTATGTGGCTATGAGTGAGGTAAGTAGCGATGATAAACCAACTATAAGTAGCAAGGATATGCAAAGTATGGTTTTAAAGGCATTTAAAATGCAGATCTCGCGTAGTCAAAGCGAGCTAAATGGAAAGCTAAATGACGCTGAGATACTTAAGTTTTGTGTATGCGATGAAGAGGCAAAAATACTGCTAGATAGAGCACTTAATAGCTATAATCTCAGTCAAAGAGGCGTAAATAAAACCTTGAAAGTCGCTAGAACAATAGCTGATTTAGATGGTAGCCAAATGATACGAAAAGCCCATATTTTAGAGAGTTTAAGCTATAGGATGAAGAGATGAAAAATTTGTATTTTGATAGCGATAAATTTGATAAAAATGCAATTTCTAGCTATTTTATGAGTGAGCTTATACTTCAAGAAAATGCAGCTAATGGCGTGGCAAATTTGATAAAAAATAAGCTAGAGCTTGGCTCAAAAATCCTTATTATTTGCGGTGGCGGAAATAACGCAAGTGACGCTATAGCCGTAGCTAGAATGCTTGAGGGTGATTATGAGTGTAAGCTGTTTTTTACCACTTCAAACCTAAATGAAAACTGTAAAACTCAACTAAAAATAGCTAAACAAATCGGTGTAAAAATTTGTGAAAATTTGAGTTTAGATGGTGTTAAATGCGTGGTTGATGGGATATTTGGCAGTGGATTAAATAAAAATTTAAATAATGAAATTTCGCAAATATTAAATTTGATAAATGATTTTAAAGCCCTTAAGATCGCTATTGATTTTCCAAGCGGACTTGAAAAAAATGGACGTATTTTAGGTGTTTGCTTTAAAGCTGATTTTACCGTAGCTATGGGCGTGAGAAAACTAGGGCTTTATAGCGACGCAGCAAAAGATTTTGTAGGTGAAATAGTATGCTCAAATTTAGGCATTTGTGAGAGTAAATTTGCTAGAGAAAATGGCGATTTTTTACTTGAGCTTGACGATCTTACACTGCCAAAACGAGAGATTTTAAACACAAATAAGGGCGATTTTGGTCATGCTTTTGTGGCTTGTGGCGAGTTAAGTGGCGCTGCTAAGATTTGTGCTAAAGCCGCTTTAAAAATGGGTTCTGGTAGAGTGAGTCTTGTAAATTTAAATAAGCAAAATATAAATTTAGATGAAGAAATTATGCAAAAAGATAGTTTCAAAGGCGCGGACGCAATCGCTGTTGGAATGGGGCTTGGAAAAGCTAAATTTGATATAAATGAGATACTAGATATACCTTGCGTGGTCGATGCAGATATGTTTTATAAAAAAGAAATTTTAAGCCTCTTACACAAAGATGATGCCATTTTAACCCCTCATCCAAAAGAGTTTGCAAGTCTTTTAAATATAGCAGAATTTGGAAATTTCAGTATAGAAGATGTGCAAAGAAGTCGCTTTGAGCTAGCTAGAGAGTTTTCTAAAAGATTTTCTCCTGTTTTGATTTTAAAAGGCGCAAACGTCATCATAGCTAAAAATGGTGTGCTTTATGTATCAAATTTAGGCACTCCTAGTTTAGCGGTAGCAGGAAGTGGCGACGCACTTTGTGGAATACTTCTTGGATTTTTGGCTCAAGGTTTTAGTCCGCTTGATGCAAGTTTAAATGGAGTTTTAGCTCACCAAAAAACGGCGCTGTCTTACAAAGCAAATAGTTATAGTTTCACGCCAAACGACATTATAAAAGGACTTCAATGGTTATAAAAAATATTGCTATTTTATTTAGTGGAAGCGGTTCAAATTTAGAAGCGATACTAGAAAAAGTGCATGGAAAGGTTTTTGGGAACGTAAAAATAGTCGCTAAACTACTCATTTGTAACAAACTAGACGCTTATGGGATAGAGAGAGCCAAAAAATTTGGGCTTACTACTACTATAATAGAAAATAAAGCGTTTAGCTCAAGAGAGGAATTTGACGCAGCTTTGGTTAAAGAGATAGAGAAAAACGATATAGACTTGACTATTTTAGCCGGATTTATGCGTATTTTAACTCCTGTTTTTACAAAAAGTGTAAAAGCTATAAATCTTCATCCGAGCATTTTACCGCTTTTTAAAGGTGCTCACGCCATAAAAGAGAGTTTTGAAAGCGATATGGCTGTTGGTGGCGTAAGTGTTCATTTGGTCAGCGATGAGCTAGACGGCGGTAGGATTTTAGCTCAAGAAACATTTCAAAGAGATGGTAAAACTTTCAAAGAGTGGGAGGAGACGATACATAAGATAGAGCACGAAATTCTACCAAAAACGATTATAAATATTTTAACAAATAAGGAAAACAATGCTTGAGTGGATCTACTCGCCAGAGGCTTGGATAAGCCTACTTACTCTGACTAGTTTAGAGATAGTTTTAGGTATAGACAATATTATTTTTATAGCTATTTTATGCGGAAAACTTCCTGCTCATCAAAGAGATAGAGCTAGGATAATGGGGCTTGGTCTTGCTATGGTAACTAGAATTTTATTGCTTTTGAGTCTATTTTGGATCATGAAGCTTACAACGCCTCTTTTTGCTCTTATGGGTCAAGAGATTTCGGGGCGTGATATTGTCTTGATCGCTGGTGGGCTATTTTTGATAGCAAAATCCACACTAGAAATTCACTCTCATGCTACTGGCGAAAATGAGAGCGAAAATATATCAAATATAAAAAATGCCGGTTTTATGGCGACGATAGCACAGATAGGAGTGCTAGATATAGTATTTTCACTAGATAGCGTTATAACAGCAGTTGGAATGGCTGATCATATAGAAATAATGATTATAGCCGTGATTTTAGCAGTTGGTGTTATGCTACTTGCTAGTGGCGTTATAAGCCGTTTTGTTGATAATAATCCAACGATAAAAGTGCTTGCTTTAGCATTTTTGATAATGATTGGTATAGCACTAGTTGCAGAGGCTTTAGAGCTTCATATACCAAAAGCTTATATTTATTTTGCAATGGCATTTTCTTTATGTGTAGAGATGATAAATATTTACTCAAAAAAGAAGCATTCTAAATAATTATCTAAATTTAGCTCTATTTGGAGCTAAATTTATTTTTTTAAGATTGCTTTAATTGACAATACATAAAAAAGTAGATATAATTTCAACTCTTAATTTAAAGTAGTGATACTCACGCTTCGGGGTGTAGCGCAGTCTGGTTAGCGCACTTGGTTTGGGACCAAGGGGCCGAAGGTTCGAATCCTTTCACCCCGACCATTTGGTGAGTGTAGCTCAGTCGGTTAGAGCATCAGATTGTGGTCCTGAGGGTCGTGGGTTCGATTCCCATCGCTCACCCCATTTGATAGATCCTTTATGCGCTCGTAGCTCAATTGGATAGAGCGACAGACTTCGGATCTGTAGGTTATGGGTTCGACCCCTATCGGGCGCGCCACTTTAGTTTTGCTGAGTTTTTTGCAGCTTTTTTGTTATTTATTTTAGCTATGCGCTCATAGCTCAGCTGGATAGAGCAACGGCCTTCTAAGCCGTAGGCCAGAGGTTCGAATCCTCTTGGGCGTACCACTTATTTTTACGCGGACGTGGTGAAATTGGCAGACACGCCAGACTTAGGATCTGGTGCCTTACGGTGTGGAGGTTCAAGTCCTCTCGTCCGCACCATTACTACTTTTTATCACTTTTCTTAAACTTTCACAAATCACCAAAAAGCCTTGAAATCACATTATAAAATAAATTAAGCTTTTATTTTGATATTTTTTCATTTGTTTTCACTAAAAAATATACCCAAAAGAAAAATACAAAATTCTAAAGTAATAATAAAATGAAAAGCTATACAATATTATAATTAGCTAAAAGCCACCACGCCACCACCACAAGGCCAAAAGCTAATAATCAGATATAAATTTTCAAATTTCTAAAATGATTTTTAAAATTCATTTTAAATTTAGTTTAAAATCCCTTTCATATCATTTAATGGCGATGAAATCACAATAGACAAAATAGCAACTTTATACTAGATTAAGCTAAATCAAATTCCAAATCAAACATCAAATTTAAATTAATGATATTTGCCACGCATAAAAATATAAATATTAAGAAAAATTTATGTTTAAGGCGAGTATAATAACTGATTTTTATTATAAAAATAATTTAATTAATATAATTAAATTAAATTATATTAATTAAATTATTTTAAATTCATTCCAAGGAGAAATTATGAGATTTTTAGCTATTTTGCTTTTTGGTTTTTTAATTGGTGCGAGTGGTTCTAATACTCATCACGATACGCCACATTGGGGTTATAGTGGTGATGGATCGCCAGAGCATTGGGGAGATTTGGCGGATGAATTTCGCACCTGTAAATATGGCAAAAATCAATCGCCAATTGATATAGCTCAAACTACGAAATCCACGCTACAAAAGCCTATATTTGATTATAAAAATAGCCCAAAAGAGCTTATCAATAACGGACACACTTTACAAGTGAGCTTCAATCCAGGTAGCACCCTAACATTTCAAGAGAAAAAATTCGAGCTTTTACAGATGCATTTTCACACGCCATCAGAATATACTTTTGATAAAAAGCACTATCCTATGGTGGCTCATTTGGTTCATAAGGCTAGTGATGGGGAGCTTTTGGTATTGGCGATTATGTTTGATAAAGGTGGCGAAAATCCTGTGATTAAAGAGATTTGGGCGGACGCACCTACTAAGGTTGGAGAGAGTAGAAAACTAGCGAATTTAGCCTTAAGCGACCTAGTAAAAAATCTTCAAAATTATATTAAGCTAGTTGGCTCACTCACTACGCCACCATGCTCTGAGGGTGTGATCTGGTTGATAAATCGTGGCAATGCCTTTGCTTCAGATGAACAGATTAAATTTTTTACTAATATAATAGGTCAAAACAACCGCCCAATCCAAGATATCAATGGCCGAAAAATCCTAGAAATATCTAAATAAATTTATAATCCATCCTTAAGCCACCACCGCCCAACAATCGCCCAATTCGGGCGACCAACCACCCGCGAAATTTCACGGACATCGTCATAGCAACTGCCACCACGCAAACCCCCAAATTCCGCCGTCGTCTAATAAGATTAGCTAAATTTAAATTTCTCAACCGCCACCACAGCACCGCAGCGTCCAAAACCCACGCCACCATTGCCGACCCAAAAAGCAGCCCTCATATTCCGCCGCCAAAGATAGCCACCACCAACCAAATTCCACCACATATCGTCGCAGTATCGCCAACCACCACAACACCTATTCGCACAAAATCGCATTAAAATATTGTAATTTAATCAATGAGAATATATAATACAAACCAAAAAACGCTATCAAAAATCAAATTTAAAGGTAATCAAAATGGCAAGCAACCACCAAAGAGAAGAATTACATAAAGCGATATGGTCCATCGCTGATGATTTGAGAGGTTCAGTAGATGGATGGGATTTTAAGCAGTATGTGCTAGGTGTTATGTTTTATAGATACATATCAGAAAATATAGCTAATTATATAAATGAAGGGGAGAGAGAAGCGACAGGCGATACCACTTTTGATTATGCGAATTTAGAAGATAGCGAGGCCGAATTAGAAAGGGATAATCTTGTCACAGAGAAAGGGTTTTTCATTCGTCCTTCAGAGTTGTTTTGCAATGTGATTAAATCAGCTAAAAGCGATACCGCTACATTCACAGATAACGAAGGTAAAACTAAAAATATAAAAGATAATTTAAATGAATATTTAGAAATGATATTTAACAATATCGAAAACTCCGCCAAAGGCACGCAGAGTGAAGATGACTTTTCTGGGTTATTTGATGATATAGATGTCAATAGCAATAAGCTAGGTGCCACAGTTGCTAAAAGAAATGAAAAACTTCTAAAAATATTAGATGGAATAGCTGGGATAAATTTAGGCAATTATAAGGATAACAATATAGACGCATTTGGAGATGCTTATGAGTTTTTGATGTCTATGTATGCATCAAATGCTGGTAAATCAGGTGGAGAGTTCTACACACCACAAGAGGTTAGCGAACTACTTACCAAACTCGCTATTTTGGATAAAAAAATAGACGATGAGGTATTTGAGATGGAGCTTGTAAGGCAACTAGAGGTAAATATAGATTATATTTTGATGCTAGTTGCAAAATACCATAAATCAAATTGCAAAGACCAAGAGATACGAAACTCAATCGATAAAGCCATTAGAGCAAGCTTGTCACTAAGATCTAAAAAAGATCTAATAGATCTAAAAATAGTTCTATCTTTTATGGATTGATGCTTACATAGACATTTTTAATCTTTGTTGTTAATCTTGGATAATGTTTGCAATAGTTTTAAGTTGATAATTCCACATATGAAGTATATCTTTTATGTCTTTTTCAAAAATATGCTTAGTTACTCCAGACAAAACCACACCTTATTAAAAAATTAAATTTAAGCCTTATGGATGAAAAAAAGGTAAATTAAAATGATTGCAAGTAAATATAAATATTAAGATAATAAATATACTACCATAAAATGGGAGTGTGCTTACAGAAAAACAAATTTTAAAAGTTGATTTAACATCTTTTTTATATTTTTCTGGATTTACATTAAAAAAATTTTCATCACTATGCATTCTCGTAGCAATAATCTCCTCATATTGTTTTCTAAATAATCTTTCTTGTCTTAAATAATAAGAATCTAAAATCCAAAAAGCAATAAGAGGAATAAAAGCTATATATTTATATTCAAATTTTAAGATTAAAGTGCTTATAACTAAAGCTACTGTCCATTTTTTTATTTCTAAAGAATTTGTGGCCATTCTTTTTATAATTTCTTGTAAATTTTTTACTTCTTCGGTAAGAATTTTTAATTTATTTTCTACTTCCATCTTAAATTATACAATAACTCATTTAACTTTATTTCGTTCATATTTTTAATAATATCATCAATATTAAAAAAACATCTCATTGGTATTTTTTTATTCTCTTGAGAACTTTCTAATAAATTTTCAAGACCGAGTGTTATTTCTTTTGGATTGAGCATATTTGCAATTTCTAATTCAAAATAAATCCAAGGGGATTCTGTAGTTTTATTATGCTTAATGTCTGCAATACTATTTTCACTTTCAAAAAAAATAAAATATCGACTAGATTGTATCATCTGAGCAATAGCTGTCGTAATCATAATATGTAAATGTTTTAATACGGTATTAGTATTATATTGTTCAGCGAGCTTTATTTCAGCATCATATACAGATTGCCAATATAAAGAATCAATAAAAACTTTTATATTTTTACATTCACTTTCAATTTTTGATTTTATACTTAAAGCTTTTTCTATATCTTTGTATGAATGAGATAAAAATACACTTGTCTGTGAAATTTGAGGAAAAAAGCGATCTTGCATTTTTTTTCCATCAAAAGATCCATATCGAGGATTATAACATTCTTCAATTATATTATTAGTTAATTTTTTCTTATCTTCATCATATTCATTTTTTTTAGAAAAATAGTATGGATTTTCATTAATTTCATTGATATTAATTTTAAAAATTTCGTTCATATAATATACCTTAATCTTTTTATAAATTATCAAGTAATTTTATATTGTATCGAAAAATAAATAACATTGTGTTTAAAGTTATTTAATTATTTCAACAATTTTCTTAATATTAAAATTAATTAATATTTATTAATATTATACATTTATTATTTTAGGTTTTCCATTATCATCATAATACATAGCCTTGTAACCTTGTTTAAATTCACTATAACCCCACTACCAACTATTACCATTTTTACTTTTTATTCTTTGTAAAAATCCTTTATTACATTGTGGGCATTGAATTTTTGGTTTGTTTTCATTATCTAGTATTTTAAATTCTTGATTCTTATCAATTCTTTGAATTTCACTAATTACTTCTTTTGTGATTTCTTCTAAGAACTGTTCTCTTCTTAATTCTGATATTTCTATCATTTTTTGTTGCTCAAACCACAACGCTGTCATGTCAGGAGTAATAAGTGATTTTGGAGAAAGTTTAATTAAATCTTTACCATTTTTAGTGGATTTGATAATTTGTTTTTTATCTTTACTTACTTTTATATGCTCTCTTTCAATTAAGGTTTCTATATGATTAAATCTTGTTGCAAGTGTTTCTATACCACCACTTTCGCCTTTTTTTCTTTGTTTTTTTCATTAGCAATTTTTTAATTCTTTCATCAGACACATATTTTGCGACACTATTTAAATCTTTAAGTAGCATTATCATAGTGTAGTAATGGCGTGGCTTTGTTTGCTTTTTTCAATTTGTATAAAAGAGATTTTCCAATATCACCATTTTTAAGTTAAATAAATCGTTTGTATTATTTTCATTATTCTCTTGTTCTTCTTCACCATCTACATTTTGCCAAAGACTTCTAAAACCACTTTTTGTTGTCTTGTTTTGAGTAGCGGTAAAAATTCTTTGATTTACTTCTAAATTAATTGTAGTAGTTTGATATTCTCTAGGATGAAAGAATTGGATAATAAATCTTTTAGCAATTAGATTATAAACAACTAATTCATCTTGAGTTAATTGTGATGAAATTTTATTTTGAGTAGGGATTATCCCATAGTGTGCTAAAATATTAGCATCATTAAAAGCCTTGCTTTTTATTGTTGTATCACTACCAGCAATGAGATCTTGAATTTTATCATTATTTAAATTTTTCTTTATGATATTTAAAATATTTGGTGTTTCTTCAAAAATTGTTTCAGGTAAATATTGACAATTTGATGGATTTATCAATAAAATTAATACAAATACAGATGTAATGACAGATTGGGCTAAATTTGTCAAAGAACAAAAGGAGAGTGATCTAAAAAATTTAATAAAAGATGAAAATTTAAAAGAGAGCGAGACAAGAAAGTTTTTAGATAACTCTTTTAGAGATGGTCAGGTCAAAACAATAGGAACAGATATAGAAAAAATACTACCGCCTATGGGTAGATTTAACGGCGACAATAGAAATGAAAGAAAACAAGCAATAATCGAAAAATTATTGAAATTCTTTGATAAGTATTTTGGATTGGGTGTATAAAAAAGCTCATTTTGGATTATAAGCTAGGGCATTTTTAAAAGAGCGTGGCGAAAATATCAGATAAAATCAAAAGCTAAAAATAGTAATAAATTTGATTTTAAACTACTGGGCAAAGTAAAATTTCTTTGCTGGTAATAATGGATTTTTAGGATATTTTACTTTATTTTTAATATGTTTAGTCAAATCCTAATAAAAGCCCTAAATGCGAGTTGAAATTTTATTTTATTAATAATTTTTCGCACTTCATTATTGTGGTGCAATTGGCAAGGTTTTAGGTTACTTGATCTTATATATGATCGGTACTTGAATTTTAATGGTTTTATGATGTTTGGGGAAGTTTCTTGAAGCTTTGATTATGGTTTCTAACGCACTTTTATCAAGTATATCGTGACTTGATTTTTTGGTTATCTTAAGATCTTCGAGCTTTGAATTTTTTGTCCAAATAAACTCAAGCCAAATTTCGCCCTCAAGTCGCATTTTACGAGCGATCCTAGGATAAATCCCAGCTCTATCTATCGCGGTTTTTAACTCTTTTAAAAATGGATCGTCGCTATTTCCATAAGATAATGTTTGCATTTGTTCTGTAGCCTCGGCTGTTTTGGTTGTAGGCTCTTGCGTATTAGTTTGGGCAGTGCTAATGGCTTGGTTTTGATCATTTATGGTTGTAGGTTTTTGTGGTATGGGTTTTTCAATGATTGGTTTTTTAAATTTATTTTTTATATGATGCGGTTTGATTGCTTTTATCTTTTTTGGTTTTTTAAATTCCTCTATCTTTTGTATAGGTTTTACTTGTTCTAGTATGGGCTCAGGCTCAGGCGGCTTTACTGAAAACTTTGAAAGCGATGATGATTTATTTAACGTGATTTGCTTTATACTTAGTAGAATTTCATCGCTTTTTTGCTGTTCAAATTTAATAGTAGTCGCAAATTGTATAAATGCAAAAATCATAGGCATAAATAGCAATGAAGTGATATAAAATGCTTGAAGCTTGTGGTTAAAATATGGACGAATGTATCTCATTGCTCTTTTTCTGTGATGATTTGAAATTTATCGTGATTTTTGAGTTTTAATAGATCTATTATCTGTATAAAACTCTCAAATTTAGCATTTTTGTCGCTTTTTAGCTCTACAAAAGTATCAAGGCTTAGATTTTCAAATTTAGATTTTATATCATCTATGCTTGTTTCTTTATCGTCTAAATAGAATTTATTATTTTCGTCTATTGTTATGAGAAGTTTTTTAATTTCATCGCTAAGACTTGCAGCAGACTGCGATTTTGGTAGGTTTATCTTTATCTCTCCTTGCGCGATGAAAGTAGATACGCTAAGTACTATAGCGAGTAAAACCAGCATTATATCGATAAATGGAATGATATTTAACCCTTCGTTTTTAGGCAATTTTATCACTATTTATCCTTGAAGCGTATCTGCTTGATAGCAAATTTATTTTTCTAAGCAAAGCGTTGTATGCCATTAGGCTAGGTATCGCTACAAAAAGCCCAAGAGCAGTTGCTTTTAAGGCCAAAGAGAGCCCTGAAACTACTGATTTTACGTCTATATTTCCTACCATTCCCATATCATAAAACGTTATCATTATGCCTATGACCGTTCCTAAAAGCCCGACGTAAGGAGCATTTGAGTATATGATATATAAAGTAGTCAAATTTTCACTTATGCTATCTTCAAATTCATTTTGATTTTTATAGTCGTCGAAATTTATTTTTCTTAAAAATAAGATTCTTTCTATAACGCACCATAAGGCTATAAAAGCCATAAATCCAAGTATTATGAATATAATAATGTCTATGTACTCTTTTAAGAATTGCATTTTTAGTCCTAATCTCTAATTTTTTGATAATTATATTCAAATAAAAATAAATTTAAAATTAATATCAATATATAAGCTTATAAATTTTTATTGATATTAATTATTGAATTAATACTACTATATATAATTTTAAAAATTATTATCAAAATTTATAAAAAATTCAACAAATTAATAATAAAATTTCAAAATCAATAAAAAACTATAAGGAAAAAAATGCTTAACAGTAGCTTTGTTACAAAAAGTTTAAGTTTAGTTTTGCTTTCATCTTATTTATTTGCAAACTCAGATGATAGCTACACGTTAGATAAGTCAGTCGTAAGTGCAAGCGGATTTGAACAGTCCATGACAGATGCCCCCGCAAGTATATCTGTAGTCACAAAAGAAGAGCTTGAAAACAAGCCTTTTAAAGATATAGGAGAGATGATAGCAGATGTGCCAGGAGTCGATGTTACTATGAATAAAACAGGAACTTACGACTATAGCATACGTGGATTTGGTAGCACATATACGCTTGTTCTAATAGATGGAAAGCGTCAAAGCGTTGCAAATGGGTTTTACGACAACGGTTTTGGTGGAAGCGAGTCCGGATATATTCCACCAGCATCTATGATAGAAAAAGTTGAGATTATCAGAGGTCCGGCTTCCACGCTTTATGGCTCAGACGCTGTTGGTGGTATTATAAATATCATCACAAAGAAAAATCCAAACCAACCAGAGGCTAGTATAGAGTTGAGTACGCAGCTTCAGCAGCACGAAAAATTATACGGAAATGCGGGCGGATTTAATGGATATGTGGCAACTCCGCTTATCGATGATGTTCTATCGCTTAGTCTTAGAGGTAAATACTACTCTAAAGAAGAGTCAAATTTGCTTTGGCCGCAGTCGCCTTGGATAGCTGGAAGAGGTGGTGGTGGTCAAGATACTCAAAGACCCGAAAACTATCAGATTGCAAGTCATAGTCCCGGCGCATTTACGACAACTGGTTTTGGTGGTAGATTAAACTGGACGTTAGATGGGCAAAATAATATTTATCTTGATTTAGAACGCTATATAAATGATATCTCTGTAGAATCAACAAGCAATCAAGCTATCAAAAGTGAAAGAACTATCGTCAAAGACAATATTGTTTTAAATCACGATGGAGATTATAAATTCGGCTCTACAAATACTTATTTTCAGTATGGTCGTACTTACGACAGAAGCGATATCTCTAGTGATATTTACGTAGCTGAGTCAAAAGCAGTTATTCCTTTTGATCTTAGTAGTTTTGGATCTATCATTGGATCATTTGGTGCAAGAGCTGACTATGAAGTATTTAACAATAGTTCTAATAACGCAAATCAAGCGATTAAGGGAAAAGATTTAGACCAAACTACGTTAGCATTATATGGCGAGGGTGAATATTTCATTACTGAAGATTTGATATTTACAACTGGTCTTAGATATATTTATAGCGATCTATTTGACTCTGAAGTAACTCCAAGAGCCTACTTAGTTTATCGCCCTTATGAGTTAGTTACGCTAAAAGGTGGTGTTGCAAAAGGATATAAAACTCCAGCCGCAAAACAATTAACAAATGGAATTTATAGCTATAGCTCTACTACAGCAACATATGGTAATCCAAACCTTAGTCCAGAAACAAGCACTAACTATGAAATCGGTGCTGAATTTGTTATACCTAAATACCTAAAATATGGCTTAACGTTTTTTATGACAGATTTTAAAGATGAGATAGCTACAGATAGCTATAATCAATTCGCTACGCTTCCAAATGGTCAAATTTGTTCTTACACAGGAGGTTGTAGCTATGTTGTCAATCAAGGTAAAACTAGAGCAAAAGGTATAGAGTTTTATTTCAACACGTATTCATACCAAGGTTTTAGCTTAGATGGAACCTATACGTATCTTGATAAGCGTTATAAAGATGGTAAGACAAATGTTTATGGAGGTGATAGAGTAGAAAACATAGCCAAACATACGGCTATGCTAAAGCTAAACTATGAAATAGGCAAATGGAAATCATACATAAGACAAAAAGCCAGACTAGATACTGTTTCAAAATCAAAAGGTGGTGGAAACAGACCTTTACCATTTCAGACATATAAAGATTTTTATACAACCGATCTTGGAGTTAGCTATAAAATAGATCAAAAATCATCTTTGAGTTTTGTTATAACAAATTTATTTGATCAAGACTATTTTAAGCCAGTAGCTACAGGATATACAAATTCCGGAAATCCAACAGGATATGCTAATGAATATCAAGATTATACTGAAGGTAGGGCTTTTTGGCTGAGTTATAAACATAATTTTTAATACTTGTAAATTTAAAGTTAGCGAGATATAAAATCGCTAACTTTATCTAATTATGGTTTTATTAAAGGAGGAACTTTGTTTTTTAAAAAGAAAAAATACATTTTTAATCTGCATTTAATTTTAGGATTTATAATTTTTATCCCGTTGATTTTGGTTGCTCTTAGCGGTTCTCTTATCTCTTATGATAAGCAAATTGCAAATTTGATAAATAAAGTTATGCTAAAAGATACGAAGAGTGAAATTCTAAATCCTGATTTTGAAAATTTGATATTAAATTTTAGAGATAAAAACCCAAATTTAGAGATAATCTCGGTAAAATTTGATGAGAGAAACCAGAAATTTTACACAATACAAGCACTAAAAGAAAAAGAGAATTTAACGCTTTTTGTATCGGATAAGGGTGAAATTTTAGGGCAGGACTACGGCAATAAATTTAACCGCTTTGTTAGGCAGCTTCATAGGTGGCTTCTTTTTAGCGAATTTGATTTACAAAAGCTCGGTAAAAACATAGTTGCACTCACTACCATAGGCTTTATGGTCTTGGTAATAAGTGGCTTTTATATATATTTTCCTCATCTTAAATACAGCACAATAAAGGCTTTTAGTATAAACTTTCATGCTAAAAAGCAGATGATTTTTTATAAATTTCACGCTGTTTTTGGAGTGATTTTTGGGCTTATTTTTCTTTTCATTTGTTTAACTGGGCTTTACTGGTCTTATGAATGGATAAATAACTTGGTAAATAGAGCTTTTGGCGTTCCTAATAGTGAAACAAGAATGGCTCATAAAAAAGAGGTAAATATCATAGAAAATAGTTTTGCAAAAGATGATTTTACAATAGTTTTGAGTAAATTTAAAGAGCATTTTAGAGATTATAACAAAAGCTTAAGTATAACCCAAACCAAAGAGGGCATTTATACGTTTGCGTATGAGGATGGAGGCATAAAAAAATTAGCCCAAATAACAACTGATGGTGGATTCAAAGAAGTAAATTCCGCCATGCAAATGAGTGAGCGCAAGAAAGTTAGTATGACTATTTTAGCACTTCATTCGGGTAGATTTTTTGGCAATATCGGTGAGTTTATATTTTGCGTAGTATCGTTTTTTGGTGCTTTGATAGCAATGAGTGGCATTTTTATGACATACTTTAGACTAAAACCTAAATTTCGTCATAAAGATTAAATATAATTTAAATATCAATTGTAATATATCTAAAATTAATAGTTTAAATTTTAGATATATTTTGATAGTATTTATTATAAATTATTTAAAAATTATGATAATAGATATTATTTATAAATATTCTTTAGTTTTGATTTATAACTTTTTTACTTTTTCTAAAATTCACAACCATCATATCAATACACTAAAATATGATTTAAGCTAAAAATTAGATAAATTCACATAAATTTAAATTGCCTATCAAACGCTATATATAAAGTTTAACGAGATTTTTAGTAAAATTTTTTTATAATAATTAAACCACTATCTAAGGCTATAGATGAAAAGAGTTCCTATAAATGAAGCAGCTCAAATTTTAGGTATCACAAAAGAGGCTATTTACAACCGCATAAGAAGAAAATCACTTAAAAGCGAGGAAAAAGACGGCGTTAAATACGTGATTTTAGATGATGAACCTATAAAACCTAAAAAAACAGATAATTTTACGAAATATTTATTATCTCAAATAGCGTCTTTGAAACTTCAAAATGAGAGATTGCTAGAGCAAAAAGATAAACTAATCAAAGAAAAAGAAGAGATCATCATAACAAAAATAGAAGAGCTAAAAGCCGCATATCAAAGTAGCGACGAGAGACTAAGAGCTGTTTTAAGTATGGCTGGGCGTTCTTTTAAGGCTCTTGATGATACGCAAATGATAGAAGCCGAGGTTGAAGAGATAGGAAGTAAAAAATGGCTTAGTTTGAGTGAATTTTTATCAAATTTAAAAATAAAAGAAAAAAAGTTAAAAAAACTTCAAATTTATCTGTTAAAATGTATAGGTAAAAAGAAATTTATTAAATTTGAAAACGGAATTATCTATGTAAGATCAAATTTGGATTATGATAGATTAAAGGAGAAAATTTGAAACATATAAAAACATTAAAAGATATAGGCAAGATTAGTGGTTTGAGTGCGATTTTAGTTTTTGGTCTAGCATCTTGTGGCAATGAAAGCAATAGTTCTAGCAATGGTAGCGGAGCCATAAATGAAGCTGCAAATAAGCAAGGCGCAACCGTTTTTGTAGAAAAAAATAGCGACGGAAGTTATAAGATAGCAGATGAGTTTCCTAGCAATGAAACTCGTGTTTTCTTACGTGAGCCTGGTGAAAATGGACAGATGCAAGAGCGACTTTTAAGTGCGGCAGAGCTAGATAAGCTTATGCAAGAAGAAAATGCAAAAATAGACGCTGGAACTAGCAATCTAACAAACGCAAGTGTGAGCAGTGGCGGAATGAGCTTAGGCGAGACTATTTTAGCTAGTGCTGCTGGCGCTATTATCGGTAGTTGGATAGGAAGCAAGCTCTTTAACTCTCCTGGATATCAAAATCAAAGACAGACCGCATATAAAAATCCATCTGCGTATAACAAAAGCGTAAATAGTTTTAATAAGGCGTCTACTTCAAGTTCAAAAGCCACCTCATCAAAAAGTGGATTTTTTGGCGGTGGAAGTAAAGCTGCGTCATCAGGAACTTCAGTCGGAGGCTAAAAGGGAGGCAAGATGCAAATTTCAAATCAGATGAATGCTCTTCTTAAGAGCTATACAAGTAAAAGTTTAGCAAATAAAAGTGATGATTTTAAGAAATTCTTAACTGAAAGCGACGCTAAATTTAAAGAATTACAAGATTTGATAAATAGTTTGGAAGATAAGATCAAAAAAGATGGAGATATGTTTAAAGTATTTGATTTTATGCAGATTATGAATCAGCTGATATATGGAAATTTGGACGATAAAGCTAAAGACAAACTTCTACAAAAAGCTATAAAAATAAGCAAAGAAGTTTAAGCCAAACTGCACTTTATAAAATTTAGATTAAGGAATTATATTGAATTTAAAAAAGATAGAACCGCTTAGCAATGAGTATTTAGAAAGTATAGGTTTTAGTTGGCATACAGATCCTGATCAAACGCCCTATATCGCAGATGAGCTAGTAGTAGTAAGCGAGGCTGAGTGCGAGGCTTATTATAAAGCAGCAAATGAGCTTTATGATATGTTTATAGCTGCTGCTGAGCACGTCATAGAAAATAATCTTTTCCATGAATTAGGTATCCCTTTTAATCTTATAGATATCATAAAAAGTAGCTGGGAAAATGATGTGCATTGGCATATTTATGGCAGATTTGATCTTGCAGGCGGACTTGATGGTAAGCCTATAAAGCTTATCGAGTTTAACGCAGATACGCCTACAAACGTGTTTGAGACGGCAATAGTGCAGTGGGCTATGCTTAAATTTAATAATATGGATGAGAGCAGACAGTTTAATAATCTTTTCGAAGCTTTGAGTGAAAACTTTAAGCGTTTGGTGACGTTAGAAGAAGATACTAGTGGCTTTGATGAGCATTATGAGGGCTGGAAGATACTATTTTCAAGTATTGCTGGAAACAGCGAAGATGAAAATACAACTAGACTTTTGCAAAGCGCTGCAAATGAAGCTGGATTTGAGACTGAGTTTGCTTATGTCGATGAAGTTAGCTTTAGTGATGAGGATGGTATCTTTTTTAACGGCAAGAATTACGAATATTGGTTTAAGCTGATCCCGTGGGAAAATATCGCCGTTGAAGAAGGGGAGCTGGCCCTTATCTTAAAAAATATTATAAATAATCAAAAAGCGATTATTTTAAATCCGGCTTATACTCTTTTATTTCAAAGTAAAGGGATTATGAAAATCCTATGGGATCTATATCCAAATCATCCTCTTTTGCTAGAGAGTAGTTTTGAGCCTCTTACTCATAAAAAACAGGTCAAAAAGCCGTTTTTAGCAAGAGAAGGAGCAAATGTAGCCATACTTGATGAAAATGCAAATGTAGAGTATGAAAACGGCGGAGAGTATGAAAATAGTAAATTTTTATATCAAGAATTTGTAGAGTTTAACAAAGACGGCAAGGGCGATAATTATCAAGCAGGTGTGTTTTTTGCTTATGAGGGTTGCGCGCTTGGTTTTAGAAAAGGTGGCGTAGTACTTGATAATTACTCAAAATTCGTCGGACACGTGATAAAATAGTGAAAATACTAGTAGGTATAACAGGAGCTAGTGGAGCTAATTTGGGTGTAAATCTAGCAAATATGGTATCAAATTTAGGTCACGAAGTTCATCTCATCATCAGTGAAAATGCAAAAATTTCTATGGAAAAAGAAGGTTTTGATACAGATGATCTAAATTCAAATGTTATCACGCATCAAAATGGTGAAATTTATTCAAGCCCAGCTAGTGGTTCATCTAAATTTGATAAGATGATAGTTGCGCCTTGTAGCATCAACACTCTAGCTAAAATTTCTTGCTCTTTGGCAGATAATCTCATAACAAGAGCGGCTGCCGTTATGCTAAAAGAGCACAAAACACTTATTTTGGCTGTTAGAGAAATGCCATTTTCGGCTATATCTCTTCGCCAAATGAGCGAATTATCAGCCTTAGGAATTATCATCGCGCCACCTGTTTTAGCCTACTACTCAAACCCAAAAAATTTAGATGAAATGGAAAACTTTATAATCGGTAAGTGGCTTGATCTGCTTGGCATAGAACACGATATATTTAGGCGTTGGAGTTAGAAATTTGATAATATTTTTTAAATTAAATTTGATATAATCAACCAAAACATAAAGGATATTCAATGGGCAAAGAAAATAGTTTAAAAATCGTCTGCTTAGATGCTGATACTCTTGGCGGAGATATAGACTTGAGTTCATATTTTAGTGAGTTTGACTTTACAAGCTATCCAAAGACAGATCCTTCAAATACCATTCAAAGGCTACAAAACGCTGATATAGTCATCACGAATAAGGTTTTAATAACCAAAGAAGTCATCGCACAAACAAATTTAAAACTGATTTGTGTAAGCGCAACTGGGGTGAATAATATAGACCTAGAAGCAGCAAAAGCAGCAAATATCCCTGTGAAAAATGTAGCTGGTTATTCGACTGCGAGTGTGGCACAGCAAACTTTTGCGTCGCTTTTGACGCTGCGAAATCAAGTCGCTTATTATGATGAGTATTGTAAGCGTGAAAATGGCTGGGCTGCTAGTCCTATTTTTGTGCATTTAAATAAGCCGATTTTTGAGCTAGAAGGCAAAAGCTTTTGTGTAATCGGACTTGGTGAGATCGGTAAAAAAGTAGCTAATATTGCAAGAAGCTTTGGATGCGTTGTGAGTTATTATTCAACTAGCGGTTTAAATCAAAATAATGAATTCAAACAAGTAAGCTTTGATGAAGCTTTAAAATCAGATATCATAAGCATACATTCCCCATTAAATGAAAACACAAAGGGACTTTTTGATGAAAAAGCCTTATCAAATTTAAAAGATGGTGCTACTCTTATGAACTATGGCAGAGGCGGGATAGTAGATGAAACAGCAGTGGCAAAACTCATCGATGAGCGTGAAATTTACTTTGCAAGTGATGTTTTAGAAACTGAACCTATGAAAAAAAATCATCCATTTTTGAATGTCAAAAACAGACACAGACTTCTCATCACGCCTCATATCGCTTGGGCTAGTGTAGAGGCTAGGAAAAGACTATTAAATTTAATAGTAAAAAATATCAAAGATTTTATAAAAGGATGATTTATGGCTGACGAACATAGTTTTGATATAAGTGCAAGTGTTGATCTTATGGAGGTCAAAAACGCTTTGGAAATCGCTAAAAAAGAGGTTGGTTCTAGATTTGACTTTAAAGGACTAAAAGCTGAGATAGAGTTAAATGAAAAAGACAAAACCATAACTTTACTTAGCTCAAGCGACAACAAGATCGATGCTTTAAAAGATATAGTTTTAAGCAAACTCATAAAGCGTGATATTCCGCCTGTAGCCATTAGTGAAGAAAAAAGAGAGAGTGCAAGTGGAGCAAATACAAAATGCACTTTAAAGCTCAATGATACGATAGATAAAGAGAGTGCAAAGACCATAACAAAGGCGATAAAAGATTCAAAGATTAAAGTGAGCGCTAGTATCAGAGGCGAAGAGATAAGAGTTGTAAGTAAGAGCATAGATGATCTTCAAGCAACTATAAAACTTGTAAAAGAGCTTGGGTTAAATTTACCACTTAGCTTTAAAAACTTAAAATAAAGGATTAAAATGCTTAAATTTAAAAAATTAGTAGTCGTAAGTTTGCTTACTCTTAGCACTACTTTAAGTGCGATCACAGAGGGCGTAGAATATACAAAATTAAAAGGTAGTGAGATTATACAAGGTGCTGATGATAAAATCATAGAGCTTTTTAGCTACGCTTGTATTCACTGCTATAACCATTTTAAAATTGGTACATTAAAGTTTGTATCAGAGTTTTTGCCAGAGTTTAAATACGAAGAGTGGCAAGTAAAGCAGATGGGAGAATTTGGCTATCAAATAGCTGAGGTTTTAGCGTATGCAAAAATGATCGATGAGAAAAATTTTATAAACAACTCGCTAAATGAAAAGTCGGCTTATCATCAAGTTATGAAAGCGTATTTTGAAGGATATTTTAAATATAGACAAAGATGGGGCACTCAAGAAGCATTTTATGAAGTTGGTGCAAACGCCATAAAAGAAGCTACTAAAACAGATGTGAGCGTACAAGATATACTAGACTATGCTAGTAGTGAAAAAGGCAAGAGCTTTGTAAAAAGATTTGATGATGGGTTAGCTATAGCTAAGATCAGCGGAACTCCTGCTTTTGTAGTAAAAGGAAAATATTTAGTAAATTTAGAAAAAGTAAATAGTCAAGAAGAATTAGTCGAAATCATAAAAGCTTTGGTAAAGTTAGACTAAATTTTCTCAATTTTCATCTTATTAATTCTAATATGATATTATTAAAATTTATATTTAATAATAGATAAAGGATTAATGAGATGAGTTTTTTAAGTTTTATTCAAAACTCAAGCGTAAAATACGCTGCTCTTTCCATGCAAAAATCATTATATAATGAGCTTAATATCGACATTTTAACTAACGATTTTCAAAAAATTCCAAATCCGGATAAAAAATATATGCTATACGCGCATATCCCCTTTTGCCATACTTTTTGTCCGTATTGTTCATTTCATAAATACGCTTATGATGAGGAAGCGGCTAAAAAATACTTTGCAAGCTTAAGGCTTGAAATGACTGCGATGAAAGACGCAGGATATGACTTTGGCTCTATGTATGTTGGTGGCGGAACTACTTTGATAAACGAAGACGAGCTTATAAAAACACTTGAGCACGCTAAAAATCTTTTTAATATAAAAGATATCTCTGCAGAAACAGATCCAAATCACATAGCAGCTGAAAATCTCACTCGTTTTAAAGGACTCATTGATAGGCTTAGTATCGGTGTTCAGAGTTTTAACGATGATATCTTAAAAAAGGTTGCAAGATATGATAAATTCGGTTCATCAAAAGAGCTACAAGAAAAACTAAGCGCAGCCATAGGCATACTTCCAGTTACTAGTTTGGATCTTATTTTTAATTTCCCTTTTCAAACCAAGGAGCTTCTTTTAAACGATATTACTATTGCAAAAAGCTTGGATCCTGAGCAGATCACATTTTATCCTTTGATGAAATCAAATTTAACAAAAGATAAGATAGCCGCCAGTCTTGGTGTAAGCAATAACGACTTTGAACGTGAATTTTACGAGCTGATACGTGCTGAGTTTAAAGAGTATTGTCCTAATAACGCTTGGTCTTTTTCAAAAAATAGCCTAAGTCTAAAAGATGAATATGTAAGTAGCAACCACGAATATGTCGGTGTTGGAAGTGGAGCTTTTAGCTTTTTAGATGGCGAGCTAGTTATAAATGCTTTCAACCTTGATGATTATAGTGAGCGTATTAACGCAAAAGCAAGTGCTACGATAGCTAAATGTAAATTTAAATATAAAGAAAGACTAAAATATCTATTTTTAACCGAACTTTTTGACGGAAAGATAGATGTGGATAAATTTAATGCGGCTTGCGGTGCGAATTTAAAAACTGCATTATTTAAAGAAATTCTACTTTTGAAGCTTACAAATGCTATCAAAATAAACGGAAATTTTATAGAATTAACCGAGTTTGGACGTTATATCTTTGTTGTTTTGATGAAAGAGTTTTATATCGGTATGGACACCGTTAGAGCTATTTTTAGAGATGAAGCGAAACTAAAAAAATCTAAAAAATTAAGAGTTATGGCTAGCTGATCGGTCTGTTTTGTTTGAGATAAATTTAACAAAATAAAGTATAAAATATAAATAATATCACAAAGGTTTAAATTTGAAAAAAGCTACTTTGATCTGTCTGCTTGGGATAGTTATGGCGTTTGGCGGTGATTATGAAGATGGTTTTGTAGCCTTTGAAAATAACGACTATAAAAAAGCAGCTAAGCACTTTAAACTTGCTTGTGATGGTGGAGATGTGATAAGCTGCAACGAACTCGGCGTTATGAATAGAATAAAGCATAGAATATCCTATCTATAGGCAAATTTACCGCCACCTTTTTAAGTCATACATAAAGAGCTTGTCATATAAATAAGATAAGTAAATGATACTAAGGTCGCTTAATTTTTATAAAAGTCCGACTTTTTTATCTTCTCCAAAAGATGAGCTTAGCTCTCTTTTTATCTCTTTTTCAAAAGCTTCCATAGTAAAGATTCCCTCATCATCGCAAGCCACTTTAAGAGCAGTATTTTTTAGCACAAGAACTATTTGGGCTCCGCTTAGTTCAAATTTAGCCAACTCTTCTAAACTAAAATCTTCTTCAAAACTAGCATTTTGCGGGATGATCTTTTGCCAAATTTTTAGCCTTGCTGCTAGATCTGGTTTTTTAAATTCTATCTTATAATCAAATCTTCTCGAAAATGCGTGATCCAAACTTTGCATAAAATTCGTAGTCGCGACAAGAACACCTTCAAATTTTTCTATCTGTTCTAAAAAAATATTTTGCATTTGGTTATGCATTTTATCGCTTCCACTACTAGAGTCCGTGCGCGTTGATAAAAATTGATCGGCTTCATTTAGCAGTAAGACCGGTTCTGTTTTTGTTTTTGCGCAGATTTCTTTATATGTATCAAAGATCTTACGGACGTTTTGCTCACTTTCGCCTACGTATTTGCTTAGTATTTTTGAGCAGTCAAAGCTAAGAATTTGTTTTTTGAGACTTTTTGCAAGACTTAAGGCGCTCATTGTTTTGCCAGTTCCAGGACTTCCGTAAAATATGACTTTAACCGATACGCTTTTTTGACTCTTTATGCCCCAACTATTTAGCCTATTTATTACTTTTTTATCCGTTTGTTTTAGGATATTATCTAATAGCTCTTTGGTTTGATCGTTTAAAACTACGTCGTTTAAGTCGCTGCTTGGCTCGATAAGTTCGAATATATCGCTCTTGCTTACCATCGTTTCTAGCTTAAGTTTTCTTCTTTTTTTAGAGTTTTGAGGATGCATGATTAGTTGTAATATATCTTCATTTATAAAAAAACTCCTGCTTACGCTTCCAAAAGCATTTAAAACTTCGTCATAATCGATAAGCGCGTTTTCAAGTAAATTTGAGCCTTCTTCAAGCAAGCTTCTGTTTTTCATCCGCTCCATATCGTCTTTGCTGACTAAGCTTACTAGCGTATTTAGATCTCTTAGCGTTTCAAACTCACCACTATACTCCTCTTTTAAAAGCGCTAGAAATATTATCTGCTCTTTTTCATTGAGACTATTTTCTTTAAAAATTTGCTCACAGGCTAGATGAATTTTACTGATCTTTAGGCGATCTTCGATGATACTTTCTAAATTTTTTATTTTTTTATCTAGTTTTGATTTGGCGTTTTGGCTGTGATTATTTAACCTTTTTTGATAAAGCTCTACTCGTAAAAACTCATCTTTTAGGTATTCTAAGTGATCATTATATGGCTCATTAGCAGGCATTAAATTTATAGTTTTTCCATCTTCAAGTAGTCTTAAAAATTGTTCGCTTAACTCTATTTCGTTATAAAGCATACTTAGCTTAGATGATTTTTGTTTGACGTTTTCTTTTAAAAATGAAAAATTATGTACCAAATAGCCCATATCGATCAGATTTTTTATCTGAGATATGTATTCTAAATATTTTAAATTTTCTTCTTTAAAAATAGCATTAAGCACGTCAAATACAGTAGCTGAGCTAACTCCATTTATGTAGTGATTTGTCATGTACTGCAAGATTTTGATCTCATCTTTATCGCATTCTAAAATCGTGAAAATCTCCGAATTTGTATTATTTTCTAAAAAATCTTTTAGATATTTCAATTTATTTTGCCTTTGATATTTTCTTTCAGAACTCTTTTTAAAACTTTGCCAGCTGCATTTTTTGGTAATTCATCTGCGAAATAAACATGTTTTGGTATCTTGAAATTTGCAAGATGATTTTTTAAAAAAGCCTTGACTTTAGCTTCGCTTAAGACCATATCTTCTTTTAGCTGTATAAACGCAACCACGTCTTCATCTTCGTTTTCGTCTTTTATGCCGATCACCGCACACGCCTGAACTTCTTCTATTTTGTAGATGAGCTCTTCGATCTCTCTAGGATATATATTTTGTCCTTTAGAGATGATGAGATCTTTTAAGCGATCTACTATATATAAAAATCCATCGCTATCTACTTTTCCAAGATCTCCTGTCCTTAGCCAGCCATTTATGATCACTTCATCAGTAGCCGTAGGATTATTTAAATATCCTTGCATGACGTTATCACCTTTTACGATGATCTCTCCAACTTCCCCTGTTTTTACTTCTATCATTTCATCATCTACTATTTTTACGTCAAATTTTGGAAGCGGAAGCCCTACACTTGAGACTTTTTTATTTTCGGGACGATTTACACTTACTAGCGGTGAGCACTCGCTAAGCCCGTATCCTTCAAGAAGTTTGGCACGTGGAAAAATTCGCTCAAAATCTTCTATGGTTTGACGAGCCAGCGGAGCTGAGCCACATACAAAATATCTTATGGCGTTAAACCATTTAAAATACCACGGAATTTTGGCTTTTGCCATAGCGCTGTAAATAGCAGGAACTCCTAAAAATACGGTTACTCTTTTGAGCAAAGTCTGTTTTAAAACATTTGGAAATGGAAATACGGATTTAACGATAACTTCACCACTTGCACTATATATAGGCATTATAACCATAACAGTAAGCGTAAAGCTATGAAACATAGGAAGATAAACGATAAACCTATCTTTGTGAGTTATGCTAAATATCTCATTTATGCCAAGTATGTTTGAAAATACGTTTTTATAGCTGATAACTGCACCTTTTGGATGGCCAGTAGTTCCTGAAGTATAGATGATGCTAGCAGTGTCTTCAAGCTTGACGGGTGAAACAAAATCTTTATCTATGGCTTTATAAAAAGCGTCTTTGAAACTTTGATAAGCACTATTTTTAAATTCACTATTTTTAAATTCACCGATCACAACTACTTTTAAAGATGACATCTCTAAGCCATCTATCTCTTTTAAATGAGAGTTTGAGACTATCAGCATTTTAGCTTGACAATCATTTAGTATATATCTAAATTCATCTTTTTTTAAAAAAGTGTTTATGGGAACGGGGATCGCTCCTATGGCTGTGATGGCAAAAAACGATATGACAAATTCTTCGCAGTTTGTCACTATCATAGCTACTTTGTCATTTTTAGCTATTTGATTATCTCGTAAAAAAGTTATGGTTTGATCTACTTTTAATTTTAATTCTTTATAAGATAGTTTTGCTTTTTCTGAGAAAATCGCTATATTTTTAGGATGTAAAGAAGCTGAGCTATTAAGCATCTCATAGTAGTTGTTAAATTTATATTCCATAATCAAAACCTATATTTTATGCCTAAATTTACTAGTTGAGCATCGCCGTTTTTCATATTTCCAACGACATTGTTAAACGAATTTGCTAGATCGCTTTTGTCTATATGTCTATCTTTTCTATCTTGATATAAGTAACCAAAAGCAAGCTCGATATCTTCATTAAATTTATAATTAAATCCAAGCGAATACACATAAGCAGAAGTATCAGGAAGCTCAAATCCTATCAATTTTGGATCGCTTGGACTTTCATCATAAGCAAAACCGCCCATTAATCTAAATTTGGTATTTATATCCCAAACTACGCCAAATCTGTAGGTGTTTGAGTCTTTCCAGTTTTTTTCCACGGGACGATCAAATACGGCTGAAGCTGGGATAGTAGTTCCACCGTAATTAAAATCAAATCTTTCTAGTTTTGACCAGTATGTTCTCTCATAAGCAGTAAGTAAAGTCACATCTTTAATCTTATATGAAAGTGCTAAGATCAAAGTAGCAGGAAGCGGTATGCTGACATCTACGTGTCCATCGTACGAGCCATTAAACGGCGGTATAGCAGGAGTTGATTTTGAAGTTATCTTTGCGTTGCCTTCTAAATTTAGATCTACTTTTGAGCGGTAAGTAGCTGCTAGACTAAGCTCGTCAGTAGGTTTATAAGTTATGGCGGCGTTCCAACCAAAATTTATATCATCGCCATCAATCTCTCTATGAGCATCTAAGTTTATGACTCCACCGCCTATACTGCCATTTGGATTTGTTTCTGCTTTGCCAGTCGCATAAATGACTCTAAATCCACCGCCTATGCTAATCTCATCAGTAACTCTATAGGCTACGCTAGGATTTAGTTCAAAAACCTTGAGCGAAAAAAGCTTTGCGGTTGATGCGGGGTATTTATCATTCCAGCTTATGGATAGTCCAGCAGGTACTACAAAACTAAGTCCAAAGCGCCAGTTTGTAATGTATTCAGGCGATACGAAATGAAAGGTAGGAACTAAAAAGTCTGAGCTTTTAGAAGTTGTATGGTAGTTGTTAGCATTTAAAACATCAGGACTAAATGAGTGCTTTGCTAAATGGATATACGTAAATGAGTTTTCAAAATAATGTCTAATATCCTCAACATACATCATATTTGCTGGGTTGTAATAAGCAGCATCTGGGCCAAAGCTAGAAGCGATGTTTGATGCTCCTAAAGCTACAGCATCACTACTTTGCTCTGGTATCTTATAGCCTGCTGCTTGCAAGTAGCAAACCACGCCTACTAGAACAGCTATTTTTTTATAAATCATCTATATCCTTTTATCAAATTTCTTAAATGCTCTATCTCATCTTTCCATATGCTATCATCTATAGTTTCTAAGATAAGTGGTATCTCATCTATCCTATCATCGTTCATAATATTTTCAAAACTGCTCCACCCAAGATATCCTTTTCCTAGGCTTTCGTGACGATCTTTTTTTGAGCCAAGATCGCATTTGCTATCATTTATATGCATTCCTTTTAGATACTCAAAACCTATCAAGTTTTCAAACTCGCCCATAGTTTTTGCATAGCTTTGTTTATCTTTGATGTCGTATCCTGCGGCAAAAAGATGACAAGTATCTATGCAAACGCCTATTCTATTTTTATCAGCCGTGTTTTTTATGAGGTAGGCGAGATGTTCGAATTTATACCCCATATTTGAGCCTTGACCAGCTGTATTTTCTATGACTAAAGTGATATTTTGCGAATGCTCTAAGATATAGTTTATGGAATTTGCTATGTTCTTTAAACATTGTATTTCACTTATCAAATTTAGATGAGAGCCGGGGTGAAAGTTTATCATCTCAAGTCCTAGAGCCCCCAAGCGTTCTATCTCATCTAAAAATGCATCTATGCTTTTTTGTCTTTGCTGAGTCTCTGGATGACCTAGATTTATAAGATAACTATTGTGCGGAAGTATGTGTTTGGTATTGATATTTGATATTTTTAAATTTAGTTTAAATGCTTCTATATCTTCATTTGCTAGTGGTTTTGCACTCCATTGCCTTTGATTTTTTACAAATAACGCAAACGCATCAGCACCAATTTTTGCGGCGTTTAACGGAGCATTTTGCACTCCGCCACTAGCACTTACGTGCGCTCCGATTTTCTTCAATTAAGCTCTTTCATTACTATTTTTATACCATTTTTTTGGTCTGTGAAACGGACTTCGCCACCACAAATTTTGTATTCTACTGAAATATTTCTTAGATTTTGTTCAAAGCCGCAGTCTGTTTTTACTAAGTTTTTGCCATCATATATCGCTCTAGCTTCTAAAATATCTTCTAGCAAATCCTCATAATGAGCATTTAAAAAGAACTTTTTATTAAATTCGGTTTTATTTTCACAAGCGTTATTTATGCAAATTTTATCTTTGATATTTAAATTTAAAATGCTTTTTCCGCTATTATAAATTTGTATGTTTGTGTAATTTTTGTAAAAATGTATAAATCCAGCGTCATTTACCTTTAAAATCTTTGATTTTATGAGTAAAGATATGCTTTTTGAATGATCTACCTTAGGCGTAGCACAGCTAGTAAAAAATCCTATAATAAATATGAAAAACAATGATTTAAATTTAAACAACATTCAGCCTTTTTAAATTTTTGCAGAATTATACAGCAAAATGTTAAATTTTATGTATTTTTAAGTATTTATTAAGTGAATAAGAAGTATAATCACACTTCCAAAAAACAAACCGCAAGTGGCCCCTTCGTCTAGCGGTTAGGACATCGCCCTTTCACGGCGGTAACACGAGTTCGAGTCTCGTAGGGGTCACCAAGATTTATTCTTTTTATTTTTATCCTAAAACACTTTATATTTTACTTTAATTAAAAACTTAGAATTTCTAGTTTTCTTAATAACCCTATAAATGTAAGTATTATTGATAGTAGATAAACTCCAAGAAGTACTTTTTTGTGAGCTTTTACTTGCATTTTTTCTATGATTTTTATACCTATAATGACTCCTATCATAGATGATATGCCAACGCTAATGCCTGCATTTACTATATCTTTATTTATAACACCAGAACTTATGAAAGAAATGGTACCAGAAAGCGATGCGAATATCACAAAAAATAGAGATATCGGTACGACTTTTTTACTATCAAACCCTAGAGTATATCCCAAAATAGGAGCTATAAGCAATCCACCGCCGATACCTAAAGATATGGCAAAAACACCAGTTAAAGTTCCTGCGCCTATCAAAATAAGGCGTTTTTGTAGTTCATTTCTTTTGGTTTGAATAACTACGTTTTTTATGCCAAATGCGTATTTTAAGAAAAATATTATACTCAAACATAAAAATACACTAGTCAATGCTACATCTGAAAATAGCCTTACTATAGTTCCGCTAAAACTAGCACCTACTAATCCTCCTAGCCCTACTAATATACCATCATTTATATTTAAATTTCTCTTTTTGTAGTTCATAAAAGAGCCAAATACCGACGAAAACATCATCTGAAAAACAGAAATCGCTATGGCATTATGAGAGCTCATACCTACACTTAACATAAATGGCACGATGATCATACCTCCGCCGATCCCAAAAAGCCCAGAAAAGATACCAGCAACAATTCCGATGAATATATAAGAAAATTCCATTATTTTTCACTTTTTTAAATTTAAAAAGCTGATTTTACAGCATAAATACAAATTGTTTGCTTAGATTTTATGAAAATATTTTATAATACTAGAATTGTTTTTAAATTTATAATTTTAGGTTTTGGCTTATTAAGTCAAATATAGAGCATTTTTAGAATTTCTCAAGGATTAAATTTGAAATATCAGCTTATTTTGATTTCCATAGCTAGTTTTGTCATCATTGTAGCGGGACTTAGCGCAGCATCATCTATAGTTGTGCCTTTTTTATTGGCGGTTTTTATCGCTATTATCGTATCTCCTATGCTTGATTTTATGGCTAGACTAAAAATAGGGCGAACTTTGGCCTTTGTGGTGATTATCCTAGCTTTTGTTCTTGTGTTATGGTTTTTAGGAAATGTTATCGCCACTGCGTTAAATGGTTTTAGCGCCGCACTTCCTGAATATCAAGTAAAACTCTCAAACTTCATCGATGAGACTATAGCTTGGCTAAATTCCTATGAGATTATTAAGATAAATAGTTTTGTGATAGATAGCATAGATACAAACAAGATCTTTTCTACCACAAGCACTATTTTAAGGCAAACTAGTGAGATAGTTACAAAGTCATTTTTGGTGTTCTTACTAGTGATTTTTATGCTTGTTGAAACTCAGGTTTTTAAAGACAAAGTAGAGTATTTTTCTAAAAAACATAGTCTAACACATAATATAGTAAATAATTTTATATCAAATTTAAAAAGATATCTAGCTATAAAAACCATATCTTCTATCGCTACTGGTCTTATTTTATGGGGTTTTTTGGTTTATTTTAATATTCCTTACGCGCCACTTTGGGTCACTCTTGCTTTTATACTAAATTATATACCTACTATAGGTTCTATCATAGCTGCAGTTCCTGCTATTTTGATATCGCTTTTGGTAAATGATTTTGGCGATACGCTGTGGCTAAGCCTGGTTTATCTAGTCGTAAATATCGCTATAGGCAACTTCATAGAGCCTAAATTTCTAGGTTCTGGGCTTGGAATTTCGACACTTGTTGTCATACTTAGCCTACTTTTTTGGGGATTTGTGCTTGGGATCGGCGGAATGTTTTTAGCCGTTCCTCTTACTATGAGTATCAAAATAGCCCTAAATGAAAATCCAAAAACCAAATTCCTAGCAATACTACTTAGCAACAAAGCGGATTAGCAAAATATTTACAATCATTCATAAGCTATAATATTTTAGATTATGAATGATTTTATAGATTACCAACTAAACAATATATCTCTTTAAAATAGATTTTAAAATCTTTTTCCAAACATAGTCATTAAATTTATATTATTAGCATCTTCTATATATTCAGATAGTATCCCAACGCTAATGAAATATCCATTTTTAAATGATGTTTTTGAATTTATACCTACGCTAATAACATCTTTATTTAGTTTTTGATCGCTACTTATTTTTGCAAGCGATGGAAAATCCACAAAACTATAGCTGTTTTTGAGCTTTTTACCGCTAATTCTACGCTCATACAAACTATATAACGATATATCAGTCGTATTTTCGCTATGCTTTAGCTTGTAAGTGCCGTATAGCCCTCCTGTTATGCTGGTGCTAAAATGAGATATTTTTTCATATTCTGTGGCAAATAAAGAGCCTGATTCTCTAAATTTATCTTGAAACATGTATGAACCACTAGTATAAACTAGCGGTGTTAGTGTAAAGTTATCACTAACTACAAAATCTTTAGATAAGCCTAGTTGAAGTGAGGCTGTTTTTGTATCGTAATCACTTGATAAATTTGAGTTAGTTCCTATTATTTGTCTATTGATTTTGTTATCACCAAAACCAAAACCAGCTCCACTTAAAAACTTAGCAATTCCAAAATCATAAATATAATTGGCTCCTAAATTTATATATTTGCTTTCAAAATTTCCTGGGTTATCATTAAAATTTAATTTAGTCTTAACGAAATTTATATTGAATATAGCTTGGGAATTTGGGGTTGGATTACCTCCAAATGCTAGGTCAAACCCATAAGCATCGCCTTTATAATTATCAGCTTTAATTTTTTTATATTTAGGAGATAGATACCAAATAAACGATTTTGCTTCTTCGATTAGTCCCATATCATAGACAAAATCAGATGAAGTAATGCCGTTATAAGCAAGGTATGTAGGGGACTGTTTAAAGTGGGCAATATTATCTATAGTATTAAACATAACCGGATTGATAGCTAGCATCATATTTGATTGGTTAAAAGACTCTTGTTGAGAAAAAACGTGTGGGGCAATATCTGCGATTAAATTTGAATCTATCGATTTTACTGCTTGATTGAAAGTTGTTTGATCGCCATTTTCTATCTTAGTAAAGAAGTCTTGATAAGCAGAGTTAAGATCTCCTTCTCTTATATCTGATAAAGCGCCATTATATACACCTTTTTTAATGGTAGGAGTAACCACAATATAATCTTTGCTGTTTTGATCAGGATTGCTAGGATTTGTTTGAGTATTTAATTCATCTTTTTTGCTATTTTCTTCACTATTATCATAATTTTTAGTTTCATCTTGTTTTTCTGTTTGATCATCGCTAATAGGTTGTTTTTCTGTTTGATCATCAATATAACCTTTGCTGTTTTGATCAGGATTACTAGGATTTGTTTGAGTATTTAAATCATCTTTTTTGCTATTTTCTTCACTACTATCATAATTTCCAGCATTATCTTGTTTTTCTGTTTGATCATCGCTAACAGGAGACGTTGTAATGGTTTTATTTATAGTTTGTTTATCTAAATTATTAAGAGATATTTTAAAAGAAATTGCATTATTTTCTTTTACTTCTATGCTTGTAAAATTATTTATATAATTAGCCAAATCTCCCAAATCTATCTTATATTCTTTATCTATGGTATAGTATTTTTCTAATGGGTTGTATTGAAGTGTTCCGCCTTGTATATCGTAATTATTAGCTATAAGCTTTGAGTTATCATCATTACCAAAGTCTAAGATAAGCTTTGCACTCCCTGTTTGAGTATATTTTCCGCTTACTACTAAATCGCTTAAATCCTCATTTCCAGGACGAATGATTGAGTTATCGTTGGTTAAATTTTGTTTAATCACTCCATTACCGCTTAGAATTGAGCCGTTATTGACATAGACACTTCCAGCGATTTGTGCTGTTTTGCTATCTTTGCTTAGTAGTCTTATACCACCAGCATTTATAATAGTAGCACCCTCATAGCTATTAGTACCACTTAGGGTTAAAACCCCACTGCCTGATTTGATAAGTCCTACATTTAGATTATCTAATTTTTTAGGCAAATTATCAGCTTCAAGGTTATGAGTATTAGCTTCCCATTTTCTTTGGCTTATATCATTGCTAAACTCAGCATCATTTCCCTTAGTATCTAGCGAATAATACACCGCAGTTTCGCCATACTGACTACTTACATCTGCATCGCTTAATCTATTTGCGTCTAAGATTCCTATACCTTATTAAAGCCTTATCAATATCCAAAATTCCTTGACCAAATAGATCCTCTTTCGTAACCTTTTGAACCCATGGATAGTCATCATCATCGATAGCAGCCATACCGCTCATACGATCATATTTCCAATTTATACCAAAATATCCGGAATTTAATAAATCCTTCTCAACGGCTTTTTGATCTATACTACCATCTTCTTTTTTTGGAATTTCGCTATCTACATAAAATATTGTGTATCTCTTTGAGCTAGAGCAAAGAACTTTACCATCACAAAGAGTTTTTCCGGTAGTAGTCTCTTTTAAAACAATTTTAGGTCCTATATAGTCTTTATTAGCAGTAGAGAGCAAGGTATCGGCTATCTGTTTGCCGCTCATAAATGGAAATTTTTGAGCTACTAAGGCAGCAGCACCAGTCACCACAGGGGCTGCCATAGATGTACCGCTAGAGACTCTATATAGATTTTTATCTGAACGATTAGTTAGAGGATCAGTCACATCATAACTAGCATTTACGCTATTGATGTTTGTCCCGGGTGCTGCTAAACTAAAGTTATAAACACCTTTTAATCCATTAGAATATGTAGTAGGAGCACTCAAATAATCAAATTTATCATCTCTTTTTGTGGTTACTATAAATTTACCATCACTATCCTTGCTAACTTGTGCGCTATCTAGGGCTGTTACTACTATTATAGATCTAATATCTTCATCATAATATGGAGCTAAAGCCATGATACCAGGAGATATGATCCCCTCATTACCAGAGGCAAAAACGCTAAGAATTTGCTTCTCTTTAGATAGCTTTATAAGATCACTTGCAGTTGAATCTCTTTGAATTAACGGGATATAATCATTTGGATTATTAGCATTTTTTAGAAATAAAATCGATGAACTAGTGAGCGAATTTAATCCAGATAGCGGATAAACCGTAGCATTCCAACTATTATTAATAGCTGCGATATTTTTATCCTTAAAATACTCATATACATTTGGGGCTGTAAATTTAGATGAACCAGTATTATGCCCTGTTATCTGAACGCCATAAGCCTTGGCGTCTGTAGCGATTCCGCCTATTTTGCCATCGGGCTTAGCTAGTATAATCCCAGCTACATGGCTACCATGAGTATCAACTGAAAAATCCGGCTCATAATCACTACCTCTATACTCAGAATAAATTTGATCCACAATCCGCCCAGATAAGTTAGGGTGATCTTTATTTATCGCACTATCTATAACCCCAACAAATACGCCATCACCAGTTACGCTCTTGTCATTATAATTAATAAGCTCAAAATCTGTAACACCAAACAGATATATAGGAATAATAAGTAATAATTTAATGGATTTCATAAATTTGCCTTAATTGCTTTATATTAATTATTATATAATAATTAATTTTATAAAAATATAAAAAATAATTATAATCTTTAAGCAGAAGCTCTTAATATTTAATTAGATAAAACAAAATATTTTTAAGTTGGATTTAATAGTTCATAGCTACAATTTTAATTAAATTTATTCATTTTAATAGTTAAGGAGACTTTATGAATACTAGAAAAGAGCACGATTTTATCGGTGAATTAGAAATTGCCGATAATGTTTATTATGGAGTTCAAACATTTAGAGCAGTTGAAAATTTCAACATTACTCACGAACGTATTTGCAATTTTCCAAATTTTATAGTAGCACTTGCTCAAGTTAAAAAAGCAGCGGCACTTGCAAATTTCGATCTTGGCTTGCTTGATGCAAAGATCAAAAATGCTATTTGTGAAGCTTGCGATCAAGTAATGAGCGGTAAATATAACGATCAATTCGTTGTAGATATGATACAAGGTGGCGCAGGAACAAGTACAAATATGAACGCAAACGAAGTTATAGCAAACATCGCGCTTGAGATTATGGGACACAAAAAAGGCGAGTATGAGTACTGCCATCCAAACGATCACGTAAATCTAAGCCAAAGCACAAACGACGCTTATCCTACAGCTTTAAGAGTTGCTATTTATGAAAGACTTTGTGAGCTAACTGAAGCTATGCATATCTTAAAAGATAGCTTTGATAAAAAAGCAGAGGAGTTTAAAGACGTTTTAAAAATGGGTAGAACTCAACTTCAAGACGCAGTTCCTATGACTTTGGGTCAAGAGTTTAAAACTTTTGCTATCATGCTTGGCGAAGACATCGACCGCGTAAGAGAAGCTAGAAACTTAGTACGCGAGATAAACCTAGGCGGAACAGCTATCGGTACAGGTATCAACTCTCATCCTGACTATCCAAAAGTAGTCGAGACAAAACTTCAAGAAGTAACAAAACGTCCATTTATCACTGCTGGTAACCTTATAGAAGCTACTCAAGACACAGGCGCTTATGTTCAAATTTCAGGTGTTTTAAAAAGAGTTAGTACAAAACTAAGTAAAATTTGTAACGACTTAAGACTTCTAAGCAGTGGTCCAAGATGCGGACTAAATGAGATAAACTTACCAAAAATGCAACCAGGCTCAAGCATTATGCCAGGTAAAGTAAATCCTGTTATCCCTGAAGTAGTAAATCAAGTTTGTTTTGCAGTCATCGGCAATGACGTAACTGTAACTCTAGCTAGTGAAGGCGGACAACTTCAACTAAACGTATTTGAACCAGTTATCGCCTATAGCCTGTTTAACTCTATCGCAATGCTTAAAAAAGCTTGTCGTACTTTGGCTACAAAATGCGTTGATGGCATCACTGCAAATGAGAAAATTTGTTCTGATTTCGTTTATAACTCAATCGGTATCGTTACAGCATTTAACCCATATATCGGCTATGAAAACAGCGCTAGCATAGCAAAAGAAGCTTTAAGCACAGGAAAAAGCGTAGCAACTATCGCACTTGAAAGAGGACTTTTAACAGAGGATCAAATAAATGATATTTTACGTCCGGAAAATATGCTAAATCCTCACATGACAAATGAAGATAAAAACAAATTTAAAAAATAAAATTTTCGCAAAAATAACCTCAAATGGTTATTTTTCGGCGAAAATTTGGAGTGGCAAACAAAAACCTAAATTTAATCCGCGATAGATAACTTTAGTGCGTTTCCAAAACCAGCGAATGCGACGGCTTTAGCCGAGGTTTCTGTGAAAGTGCCAAACTTTGGTCGCAAAGACCGGTTTTACCGGTCTGCGAAGTCAAAAATTTAATCCGCTTTAGCCGGATAGATAACTTTAGTATTTGGTTCTTTAGGGGCGACTTGTTGCCCCGCTAAAAGAACATAAAAAAGGGCTTTGCTTTAGCAAAGTCAAAAATATTTACTATACCGTTAAAAGTAGATTAAATTATGCCGATTTCACATTTAAATTTAATTCAAGGTAAGAATATGAAAATCTTAAGCTTAGCAAGTATGCTATCAATCCAGTCCCCAAATTTATCAGACAAATTCAAAAATGACGATATCTTAGTCATCAGTCCTTTAAAAGACACGCTTTTAAATGCAGAGTTTATCAAGTGCGAAATAGGAAGTGTAAGCTATGCTCTAGCTCTGATATGCCAAAATTTACTTAATGATGAGTTTTTTGATGAGCTTGACACAGGGTATTTAAGCGGTGAGAGCAACATAGGCGAAGAAGAAATTTCTAGCATTTGCGAATTTATTAAAGATATCAAATTTTGCATAGTAAGCGATGAGATATTTGCGAAAAATCCTAGCCAAACTAAAGAGATGTTAAATTTACTAAGCACCAAATTTGGTTTTGATCTTCTAAATTTAAACGGCGAGAAAATCACGCTTAAGGGTGAGCTTGATGAGCTTGATGAGCTTGATAGTTTTGATGGCGCAGTTGTATTTACTCACTCTAAATTTGACGAGTTTAGAGGCGGTAAGTTTTTTGCTATGGCTTCAAAACTTCGTGATGGCTCAGAAGTAGTCTTAAAAACAAAACAAAAAGAGATAAAAACTAAATTTAATTTAGATAACGATATGCAAGGCACTATCGCTATGCTTGGAAGTAGCGGTTTAGAGTATGGATTTGAGATAGTTTCATATATAGATTTAAAGAAAATTTAGTTTTATACCGATATAAAAACAATTTATTCTAGGAGTGGTTTATGAATATTCAAGAAAAAAATGCAAAAGAATTCGACAAATTACAAAAAATTCTAGCAAAAAAGATAACTTCAGATCAAGATATAAACATTTTTACAAAAAATATAACAGCCATTATGAGTATAAACGCCAAGTTAGCAAAGTTGCTTTTAAATTTTAAAGAAAACACAGAATTTGGTGCATTTATGGGAAAAGATCCCCTTGATCTAAATATCATAAATCAAAAAAATCTAAACTATATGTTCGAACACCCAAAAGATGATGTAACAAATCAGATAAAAGAATTTGAAGATAAGTATGCACGTTATCAAACTCTATTTTTTTATGGACTTGGTAATGGTATATTTTATCGCTCTATTTTGGCAAATCCTAGCCATCAGCGTATCGTCGTATTTGAACCTGAGCTTGAAATTATATTTATCGTACTAAATTTGCTTGATTTTTCAAAAGAAATTTATAACGAAACTTTTATCTTATTCTATACAAAGATTATTAAGCCTACAGAAATTTACGTCGTATCTCATTACGATAATGTTTTTTTAAATATTAGAAATTACGAATACCACATTTACAACAAATTTTACGAACAAGATATCTACAAAAAAGACGTTATACGCATAAACAAACTTATAACCCAAAATATGAAACAATGTCTTTTAGAGTGCGGAAATGACTCCTCAGATAGTTTAATAGGCATTAAACATGTCTTGCATAATATACCAGAAATTTACTCAAACTACTCATTAAGAACTATAGCTATTAAAAGACGTAAAAAAAACAGATACGCAATCATAGTCTCAACAGGCCCATCTCTTTATAAACAGCTTGATCTGCTTAAAAAAATAGAGCCTTATGCTCTTATCATAAGCATAGACGCCTCATATCCGATCTTAAAAAAACACGGCATAAAGCCTGATTATGTTGTCTCATTAGAAAGAGTCGAGCCTACTTCAAAATTCTTTGAAGAAAAGGTTAGTAAATTTGATGATGACATTATATTTATCACCTCTTCGCTCACTCATCAAAAAACCATTGAAAACTTACAAGGCAGACGGACTTGCTACCCTTTTAGACCTTTATCTTTTGAGCAATCCTTACAAGATAGGGTAGTAGGATATGCAGGAAGCGGTCCAAGTGCCGCACACTTAGGTGTAGATCTTGCTTTTTGGCTACAAGCTAGAGATATAATATTCATAGGTCAAGACCTTGCATTTGGTAAAGACGGCACTAGCCATTCAAAAGGTCATATATATAAATCAACTGAAATCGATCCAGAAACTAGCGATATTATCGAGACGGCTAAGGCTTATGGCGGTAAAGGCGATGTAAAAACTACTAAGGTATGGAATTTATTTAGAAATTATTTTGAGCATCAGTTTGCTATGACAAAAAGAGATGGCACTTGGTGTGTCTATAACTGCACCGAGGGCGGCGCTAGGATAGAGGGCACCATAGAAAAGCCATTTAAAGATCTAGCAGATGAAATTTTAAGCAATAATCAATTAAAAATCATTACGCCAGTTGATAAAATTTCGCCTAAAATCACAGAAAAAAACATTCAAAAAGTTAGCAATAAAGTAAAGAAATTTATTAAAGTGGGCTTAAAAATTCAAAAACAATGCGAAAAGATTTTTAAAGTTTTGGCAAAAGAAGTAGAAAAAGCTAAAAAGCTTAAAACTTTAGGCAAAGAAGACAAGATAAATTATGACAAACTTCAAGAGATATCTTTTAAAGTAGATGAGTTTAAATTAAATTTAAATGATCCTATATTTTTAGATGTATATTATGGCTATTGCGGACAATTTCTCATTCATCAAGAGATGGAATTTGCGCAGATTGCAGTAAGGAATGTAAAAACCGAGCAAGAAAAAGATGACAAACTACTTGAGTGGGTTAGTGTTCAAGGATATTGGCTATTTAGCCTAGCTGGTAGTATTGATACTCTGATAAATGCCATAAAAGACTCATCAAAAGAGTGGTTAAAGTAAAGTAGATATTTTTGATGTCATAGCTGAGCATAAGCAGCCAACATTATTTGATGAATAAAATATAATATATTTTTCTATTTAATCACAAAAGAGAATTATTTGAATTTTAATATAAAATTATATTAATTTTATCGTTTTTTGCACGTTATGTTTTTTAAGGTATCAGCGGCATTATTTACTAGATTTGTTGTGTTTTTAGATATAGCTTCTAATTCTTGCTTTGTAGTGTTGGCCGTTTGTATTATGAAAAAAGCGTTAAGCGTAGTATAAAAATTCAAAAAATAAATTTAAATTTATAAGAAATATTTAATATAGAATTTTTACATATCGTTTTATCGCCTAGACAAAGCTTGTGTATTTTTAATTTTTTTAAATAAATTTTGGCTACAATGCAGACAAAAATACAAAAGTAAAAGGATGCAATATGCGAAGTGATATCATAAAAGACGGCTACACAAGGACTCCACACCGCTCACTTTTAAGAGCGACTGGGCTTAAAGATGAGGATTTTGATAAGCCTTTTATAGGCGTGGCAAATAGCTTTATAGAGATAATTCCGGGGCATTTTTTCTTAGATAAATACTCCAAAATCCTAAAAGATGAAATTCGCAAAAACGGCTGCGTGCCTTTTGAGTTTAACTGCATCGGCGTAGATGATGGTATCGCTATGGGGCATGGCGGTATGCTCTACTCACTTCCTAGCCGTGAGATAATAGCAAATTCAGTTGAAACCGTGATGAATGCTCACGCACTTGACGCACTAGTGTGTATGCCAAACTGCGATAAGATCGTTCCTGGAATGCTTATGGGGGCTTTAAGAGTAAATGTCCCAACTATATTCATAAGCGGTGGGCCAATGGCTGCTGGAGTTGGGCTTAGAGGTGAGGCCTTGGATCTAAATTCAGCTTTTGAAGCTGTTGGGGCGTATGAGACAAAGCAAATAGATGAAAAAGAGCTTAAACATATAGAGTGTAACGCCTGTCCTGGTGGGGGTAGCTGTTCTGGGATGTTTACTGCAAACTCTATGAATACCCTTTGTGAAGCGATGGGCGTGGCATTAGAGGGCAATGGCACTATTTTGGCTCTTACCAAAGAACGAGAAGAACTCATCAGAAAAGCAGCGCGCAGGATCTGTGAGATCGCCCTTGATGAGCGCTATAAAATCAAAAATATCATCAACGAAAAAACGATAAAAAACGCAATGGTAGTAGATATGGCAATGGGTGGTAGCTCAAATACAATTTTACATATGTTAGCTATTAGCCGTGAAGCTGGCGCACCACTAGATATAGCAAAATTAAATGATATTAGTCGCAGTGTCCCACATATAGCCAAAATCGCCCCGAGCCTACCTAGCGTACATATGGAAGATATTGCTAAAGCTGGTGGGCTAAGTGCGGTTATAAATGAGATAGCTAAATTCGATGATAAACTGCTAAATTTAGATGCCCTTACCATAAGTGGTGAGAGCTTAGGCGATAGGGTCAAAAATGCTGAAATTTTGGATCAAAATATCATTCACACAGTCAAAAATGCCTACTCAAAAGTCGGCGGACTAGCTATTTTATTTGGCAATTTAGCCGAGCAAGGTTGCGTGATAAAAACTGCTGGTATCATCGGCGGCAGACAATTTAGCGGAAAAGCGGTCTGCTTTAACTCTCAAGATGAAGCCATAAATGGCATTTCAAGCGGAAAAGTTCAAAAAGGCGATGTGGTTGTTTTAAGATACGAAGGGCCAAAAGGAGGCCCTGGAATGCAAGAGATGCTAAGCCCAACTAGCCTTATAGTGGGGCGTGGGCTTGGGGCTGATGTAGCCTTAATCACTGATGGCAGATTTAGCGGAGCGACAAGGGGACTTAGCATAGGGCATGTAAGCCCTGAAGCAGCTGAGGGCGGTATGATAGGGCTATTAAAAGATGGCGATATCATCGATATTGATGTAGATAAATACAGCATAAATGTTCGCTTAAGCGACGATGAGATCAACGCTAGAAAAAAAGAGTGGAAATACGCTGGCAAAAAGGTAGATAGTCGCTGGTTAAGACAATACCAAAAGCTAGTTACAAATGCAAGTAATGGAGCGATTTTGGAAGCGTGAAAACTAAAAATTTCATAAAAAATAATGATTTTTTATGGCTCTAAAATTTAGCTAAGCCGCACAAGGAAAAATAATGACTGATTTAGAACTAATAAATAAAGAAATTTTAGATTTAAATAATGTTTTAGATGCTGTTTGTAATCTAAGCAAAAGAATAGATGAAAATATTGATTTATTTAATAAATTTGAAAAATCTAAATTTAAAACTTCTAAAATTTTAAAAAATAATATTACAAGTGGAATCAAGGAAATTCTACTTGTAATAGATGAGTATAAAATCGATTTTCTGAGTCCAGAAGCCTTAGACCAAAAGAAAAAAGAACTACTAAGACAAATAGAACTTTTAAAAAATCAGCAAAATTTATTAGAACAAAAAGAAAAAGTAAATAGTTTTCAAGAGTCAAAAAGGCTAAAAAATACCTTTTTAGAAAATGAAGTTTTGCTTTATGAAAAAAGCAATTTTTATACAAAAGAAAGCGCAAGTTTTCATTTGACAAATATTTTTTTACTTTACTTATTGAATCTTTGGAATTTTATACATAAAAATCTTTTAAGCTCTTCTGCTATTTTTATTTTCATCGGATTTGCAAGCGTTTTGCCATATTTCATAGAAGAAAATTTACCAATAGCAGAAGTAAGCAATATTTATTTAGTCTATGCCGGAATTTGGGGAGCTATTATATTTATATATCTATTTTTATTTTTAATGCCTTATTTGTATTCCAATTTTTATCTTTACAAAATAAATGTCAAAAAAACTATTTCAGTAAAAATAATATTATCCTTAGTAATACTTTCAATGATGATATTTTTTTTGGTATTAAATAATTTGTCATCTTTACCAAAAAATTTTAGCGAATTTTTAGAACAAAATATAGAAATCATAAAAATCATCTCAGATAAAATTATTAATTTGCTATATATATACATGATCGCCCATGTAATTATTGCTATTATGTTTTTAGCTAAAAAAGAAATTACAGCTAGTCCTTTAATTTGTATAGCTTTTGTATTTGAGCTTTTATATTTAATGATTTTTATAAAAAATCCAACTTTTCTTGTATTTTTGAGTTTTGTAATAATTTTGTTATTAAGCCTTGCTTTTGCAAATTATAAATTTGATTATAAAATTGCTATAACTATAGGATTATTTTTTACTGGATTATCTTTTTTTATTATAGCGCCAAATATCGCACGCATTGCTCATATAGCAAACTATCACGATGATTTCTGGATAGAAAATAAATTTATAATCGATCTAAATATCACGACTGATAAATATATGTGCAACAATGAAGAACAAACCAAAAAACAAACACAAAACAAAGATAAAAACGAGACTAAAAAAGAGCAAAATATAGAGCAAGAAGATATATTTGATAAACAAATCTACAGTTGCATAAAATACGTTGATGAAAATGAAACCAAATTTAAAAATTTACTTGTTCGCACAAAAACCGACGATAGGTATTATTTAAGAGCTATTTTTAAAGAAAATAATAAAAGCATCAAATCAGTTGATTTTAGCATTCCTAGAAATAAAAACTAAAAAAATTTAAAATAAATGGTCTAATAATTTATAAATTTTTTATTAAATTATTAGACAAAACCAAATTTACCATACCATAAAAAAACTTTTGATATAATCCCCAGATTAAAATCAATAGGAAAAAGTAATGGATCAATCGAAACAAAATCATTCGCAAGACGATGTTTCTTCAAAGCAAACAAAGTATATTTTTGTAACCGGTGGCGTTTTATCAAGCCTTGGAAAAGGTATCGCCGCTGCTAGTATCGCCACGCTCTTAAAAAACGTAGGATTGAAAGTCAGCATACTAAAAGCTGATCCGTATATAAACGTAGATCCTGGCACAATGAGTCCGCTTGAACACGGCGAAGTTTTTGTTACTGATGATGGAGCCGAAACCGATCTAGACCTAGGACATTACGAAAGATTTTTAGATGAGAGTTTAAGCCAAAAAAACAACTTCACAACAGGAAGAGTTTATAGCTCAGTTATAGAAAAAGAACGCCGCGGCGACTACCTTGGTAAAACTATTCAAGTCATACCACATATCGTCGGTGAGATAGTTGAGCGCATAAAAAAAGCTGGAGAGGGAAAAGATATCCTTATAGTCGAGATCGGAGGGACGGTAGGAGATATAGAAGGGCTTCCGTTTTTAGAGGCAATTCGTGCTCTAAGAAGTGAAGTAGGACGCAAAAACGGGATGTTTATACACTTGACTTTGGTGCCTTACATAAAAGTTGCAGGTGAGTTAAAAACAAAACCTACTCAGCATAGTGTCGGCGAACTACGTCGCATAGGCATCAGTCCTGATATGATAATATGTCGTTCAGAAATTCCGCTTAATCGTGAGCTAAAAGATAAAATAGCAAGTAGTTGTGGAGTTGAGCGAAACTCTGTTATAGAAAGCCCAGATCTTAGTAGCATTTATCAAGTCCCACTTAGCTTTTTAAAACAAGATATTTTAACACCTATCGCAGAAGTTTTAGATCTTGGAGAGCTTAAACCTGATATGGAAAAATGGGATAATCTAGTAAAAAGAGTCATAGCACCTAGCGATAGCGTAACCATAGCATTTGTCGGAAAGTACATAGATTTAAAAGAGAGCTACAAAAGCCTTACTGAAAGCATTATCCACGCCGGAGCAAATTTAGATGCTAGAGTAAATATAAAATGGTGCGATAGTGAAAAAATCGATGAAAACAACGTAAATGAGACGCTAAAAGACGTAGATGCAGTGCTAGTTGCTGGTGGATTTGGCCCACGTGGCGTACTTGGTAAGATGCAAGCTATCAAATACGCTAGAGAAAATAAAATACCATATCTAGGCATCTGCCTTGGTATGCAGCTTAGTCTGATAGAATTTGCTAGAAATGTTCTAAATTTAGAAGATGCTGATTCGATCGAGTTTAAAGAAGACTGCAAAAATCCTATAATCTATCTCATAGATAGCTTCATAGACGCAAGCGGTAAAAAACAACTTCGCACGCACAAAAGCCCACTAGGTGGCACTATGCGACTTGGAAGCTATAAATGTGATATATTGCCAAATTCGCTTTTAAGTAGAGTTTATAACGGAGCAAAAAGCATAAAAGAGCGTCATAGACACAGATATGAAGCTAATCCAGCTTTTAGAGAAGCTTTTGAAAAAAACGGACTTATAGTAAGTGGCGAGAGCGATGGGCTAATAGAAGCAGTCGAACTAAAAGATCATCCGTTTTTCTTAGGTGTGCAGTTTCACCCTGAATTTACATCTCGTCTAACAAACCCAAATCCCGCAATTTTAGGTTTCATAAAAGCTGGAATTGAAAATAAAAATGTTAGATAAAAATGAAATTAGGAATCTGCTTAGCAAAAGATTTGAAAGTGATCTACACAAGAAACTTTCAGAGATTCCTTTACCTTGCGAACTCAAAGATACCTATAAAGCCGCTGAGCGTATAAAAACTGCCGTGCTTGGCGGTGAGCTTATAGCTATAGTTGGGGATTATGATGTTGATGGCGTAGTCAGCACCGCCATAATGGCAGAGTTTTTCACAGATATCGGCGCTGATTTTATCATAAAAATCCCAAATAGATTTAAAGATGGATATGGCTTAAACGCCGATATCATAAATGAGCTAGAAAACGTAGGACTTATAATAACCGTAGATAATGGTATAAGCGCACACGAAGCAGCAGAGCTTTGTAGCACAAAGGGTATTGATCTTATCATCACAGATCATCACATACCACCGCCGATCTTGCCAAAAGCATATGCTATCATAAATCCAAAACAGCCAGAATGCACATTTCCAAATATCGAAATTTGTGGCGCTCAAGTTGCTTGGTATCTAGTCGGTGCTTTAAAAGAAGTATGCAACATCAAAAACTACGATATGGGTAAATTCTTAGATCTCTTAGCTATTGCTATCATAGCTGATATGATGGAGCTTAGGGATTTAAATCGTATATTAGTAAGACTTGGCATAGGCAAGATAAACTCAAGCAAACGCCCTTGTTTTGAAGCCATAAAAGCATTTTATGGCAAAGATAAATTTGAATTTGATGATATAAGTTTTCTTATATCTCCGCTTATAAATTCAGCCGGAAGAATGGATGATGCAAGTATATCATTTAAATTCTTGCGTAGTAAAACATTAGAAGAAGCAAACTGCTACTTTGATATGATACTTGATTTTAATAACTCTAGAAAAGAAGAGGAAAAAGCACTTTTTGAATCTTCCATAAAAGAGATAGACGATAATGAAGATATCATCGTTACTTGGGGCGATGAATGGCACGAGGGCGTCATAGGCATAGTCGCATCGCGTCTTGCTAAACGCTATAAAAAACCAGCTATAGTATTTAGCATCGATGGATGCAAGGCAAAAGGAAGTGCAAGAAGTGTTGGTAAATTTGATATCTTAGCGTTGATAGCCTCACAAGAAAAGCTTTTATGCGGTTTTGGAGGACATAAGGGTGCAGCAGGACTTGTCATAGATACAGATAAACTAGAGGTCTTCAAACACGCCATAAATAACTCATGTTTTTTACAAGATCTTTATGATTTTAGCGGAAATGATGAGGTTTTAGGTGAGATAGATCACAACTCTATTGATTATGAGCTTTTAGAGATCTTAGAATACTTTGAGCCTTATGGTCAAAAAAACCCACGTCCGCTTTTTGAGCTGAGAAACGCAAAAGTGAAAAATATCAAATTTATAGGCAAAGACGAAAATCATCTAAAAATAATCGTTCAAAAAGACAACAAATCATATGAAGCGATATTTTTCAACTACGACTACGCTCCAAAAGTCGGAAATGTCATAGATATGCTAGTTTCGATCTCAAAAAACTCATTTAGAGGGCTTATCACACCTCAACTTCTTGTAAAAGAAATTTACACGTAGCTTCTTTTTTTGAAGCTACATTTAGATATTAAAAAATATATTTTATGCTAATTTTATATTGTAAATTTACAATTTGCTACACATAGATATTGCCTATATAAAAACTTCATAAAAAGCCTAAAAATAGATATTTAAAGAGTAAATTTAAAACACAAAATAGCTATTTTCTACAAAATATAAATATTTTACAAAGCAAATTCGAAGTAATTTTTAAATGAAGTTGGTATAATAATTACTCAAAAATAACCTAGAAGAGTTTAAACATAATAGACTAAATCAGCCTTATTTATGTTTGAGCTTACCTAGATCGAAGTTGTATTTTGTTTGATGATTTAAATAGGAGAGCGTATGAATTTAATCTTAAAATTTGTAAAGCACGAGTCTTTTGGCGGTGTTTTACTAATCATATCTACAGTCTTAGCGCTGATCTTCCAAAACGGCTTTTTAAGCGAATTTTATAGAGAAATACTAAGAGCTGAGTTTAGTATAGGTTTTCGCGATTTTAACCTTTCTAAACCGCTTATTTTATGGGTAAATGACGGACTTATGGCGATATTTTTCTTTGTCGTCGGACTTGAGCTTAAGCGAGAAGTGATAGATGGCGAACTATCAAAACCATCTCAAATAGCACTTCCTACCATAGCCGCACTTGGCGGAGTTATCTTGCCTGCGCTTATATTTTGGTTTTTTAACCATTCAGACGAATTTGCTATTCGTGGTTGGGCGATACCTACTGCAACAGACATAGCTTTTGCTCTTGGAATTTTACTCTTACTAGGCAAAAGAGTTCCATCAAGCCTAAAGATATTTTTACTAACTCTTGCTATCATAGATGACCTATGTGCCATTATCATCATCGCATTATTTTACACAAGCACTCTCTCATTTAGCGCATTTTTGATAGCCGCTATCTGTCTTTTTGCTCTTGGCATACTAAACTATTTCAAAGTCGGTATAAAATCGATCTATATCCTAATAACGATAGTTCTTTGGATAAGCGTTTTAAAAAGCGGAGTTCATGCCACTATAGCAGGAGTAGTAGCGGCGTTTTTCATACCTTTAAAAGACAAAGACGGCAGAAATTTTTTAGAAGAGTTAGAGCACGATTGGCACGGGATCACAAGCTACATCATACTTCCGGTTTTTGCCTTTGTAAATGCAGGAGTTGGACTTAGCGGAGTTCATATAAATCAGCTTTTAAATTCAGTTAGTCTTGGTATCTTCTTTGGATTATTTATAGGAAAACAAGTCGGAGTATTTTTATTTAGCTTTATATTTATAAAATTAGGATTTGCAAAACTGCCAGAGGGCTCGACGTGGAAGCAGTTTTATGGCGTTTGCATACTAACAGGTATAGGATTTACGATGAGTTTATTTGTGGATTCTTTAGCTTACAACGACAGCGCCGCGTTTTTCCACGCCGATAAACTTGCTATCTTACTATCTTCATTTACTGCAGGGGTTATAGGCTTTATTTATTTATATATCTTTTCTAAAAAAGATTAAAGAGTTAAAATGCAAAATTTAGATAGCATTCAAAACGAAATGGACGCTTTTATAAATTCATTTAAGAGCCTTTTTATAGCTAGTTTTAGCTCACATCCAGTAGCTTCTTACGCTCCATTTATCAAAGAAAACGATAGTTTTTATATCTGCATTTCTAGCGTGGCTGAGCATTTTGAAGCTATTAGATCAAATAGCGATCAAATTTCTATAATGTTTTTAGAAGATGAAGGTATCACAAGCACCATTTTTGCTAGAAAAAGAGCAAGTTTTAGAGTAAAAGCCATCTTTGAAGATGAGTTTAGAGACGAACTATTTGATAAATTTAAAGCCAAATTTAAAGATGAGCCGGTTTTGGAAATGATTAAAAATATGCTTGATTTTCATATCATAAAGCTTGAAGTGATGAGTGGTAAATTTATAAAAGGCTTTGGAATGGCATATAGCACAGACGGGCTAAAAGTCGTAAGCCACATAACAAAATCTCACATAAAAAATATCTAAATTTAAAACAAATTTAAATTTCAAACAGGATAAAATCGAAGTAAATTTAAATAGATATGGTGCCTAGGGGGAGACTCGAACTCCCGACCTCCGGCTTATGAGACCAGCGCTCTAGCCAGCTGAGCTACCGAGGCATCAAAAGAAAATGGATTATATCAAAATTAAGCTTATATTAAAATTAATATTTTTAAATCCAAATTCATCTTTTTAAGGTAAAATAGCAGTAAATTTTTAAAGGATCAATATGAAAAATTTTCTTACTAGCCTAGGAACAGGGATTTTGTTTTTGATACTTTTTGTAGCAGGAGCATTTTTCAATGAGTTTTTAACAGCAGAAAAAAGCTTTAATGCGAACAAAAGTATCAATTTTTCAAGAGACATAGAGGTCTCAAAGCCTATCATACCAAATTTATTTGTATCTGAGCCAAATTTCGTAGCAACTGAAATTTTAGCAAATAAAACATCTCTAAATTCAGATGAAAAGGCACAAATTTCAAAGCTATTTTCTATGATTATAGATAGAGTTCAAAAAGACGGGATTTGCGTAGGCGGAAGCTACTTAGTAGAGCCAAGGATCAGCCATAAAGACGAAAGCATAGTCGGACAAAAGCTAAGCGCAAAACTTACTTGTAAATTTACAAAAGACAAATTTCTGCTTTATAATGAGCTTTTAAATGATATAGAATCTATCTTAAAAAATAGCGATCTTGTATCTGTTTCAATGCCTTTGCTAGTAGCACTAGCAGACCCAAAAGAGATTCAAAAAAATGAAGAAGAGCTATACGATGAGCTTTTAGCTAAATCGCTCAAACTTGCTAATCACTACTCACAGACATTAGGTAAAAACTGCTCGGTTTCAAATTTAAATTTGATCTCGCTAAATCCCTTGCCAAGAACGATGCAGTTAAACAGCGCAAAACAAAGCTCTCAGATAGACTTAACACTTCCTATAATCAAAGATGAAATTCAAAAAGCAAGTGCGAATGTGGTTTATGTTTGTAAATAAAGAAAACTAGTGGCGAAGTAAAATCGCTTTAGTAAAACTCACAGGGAAGCTAGTGGCGACGAACTAAGATATATATGGCAAAATTCACAGAGACAGACGAATACGCAAAATCGCCACTAGTTAAAGATTTCAACGACAAATAAAGCAACAAGTAAAGCTTTTAGTAAAATATAGTAAAAATTTCAACAACAAATAAAACTATAAGAAAAGCATATCAAAAAGGGGCTTAGAGCCCCTAAAAATCATTGTTTAAGTTGTAAAAGAGTATTTAGCATTTGGTCGCTTGTGGTTATGGTTTTAGAGTTTGCTTGATAGCCTCTTTGGACGATGATGAGCTGAGTAAGAGAGCGAGATAGATCGACGTTACTCATCTCAAGGCTACTAGCATTTACCTTACCGCGACCTGCTGTTTGAGCAGAGCCGATGACTGGATCGCCTGAGTTTGCAGTTTGGATAAACACATTTCCACCCATACTCTCCAAGCCTTCGTTATTTGTAAAACTAGCAAGAGATAGTTGAGCTAGTCCAAAGCTTCTACCATTTGTAAATGAGCCTATTATCGTTCCGCTTTCATCTATCCTAGTTCCGCTAAGTGTTCCTGCTGCATAACCATCTTGAGCTATATTGTCTGTGCTTGACTTTCTATTGTTGCTTGTCATACCATTAAAATCACCGCTTTTACCAAAATTTAACTCTATATTTTGTCCTGGCTCACTTCCGTTATTTGCAGTAAATGTAAGAGCTGTAGGATTAAACCCTAGTAAGCTACCATCTGGTTTAAATTTGATGGTTCCTGTTATCACATTTGTAGGGGCATCATCTCTTAGCTTAGCAGGTTCTGGCACTTGTATCACCATAGACCATTCAGTTCCATTTTCAGCACTATATCCTGTTTTGGCAAAATCTACCTTGATCTCATGTTTTGAGCCAAGACTATCAAATATCTCTATAGTAGAGCTATGAGTAGACATATAAACAGCATTTGAAGTTTTATTTCCAGTTCCGCTGCTTAGTCCGCCACTTAAGGCTTTAAAGGCATCTGCTAACTTCGTGTTTTCATTTATATTATTTGCTGCATCAGAGTATCCTGTGATAGTTAGATACATATTTTTATCATTTACATTTGTTTCAGCATTAGTAGCGTTTTTTCCTCCAGTAGCGTCGATGGTGTCTTCAATAACTTGAGGAAGTTGATTTCCATTTGGCCTTTTATCCTCATCATTAAATGCATCACCAGCAGGGTTTTTGATGACAAACTGCCCTTTTTCGTTTATAGTTATCTCAACGCCATCGTTTCTATCATTTTCGGTTATGGCGTCTTGACCTTGACCATTTTGTGTTTTACCCGTATATTTTACATGGAGTCTAGCATCAGTTTGCATAGCTCTTCTTAGATCTTCAGTTGTATGCACAACCCTTGCTATTTTGTCATCATATCCATGCTGAGCTGTGCTTTGGGCTGCACTATAGGTGTATTTATAAGCGGTGATGACGTTTGTATTTTGCATACCAGCGCCGTTTTGACCATTTATAGCGATTTTTATATTTTTCATAGAGTCTGTTGTACCCTCTGAGTTTTTGTTTATCAGCGTTATATCTCCACCATTTAGACTAGCATTTACTCCTGTTTTGGGTGTGTATTCATTTATCTTAGCTACTATCTCATCAGCTTTAGTTACTGTAGTAGTTGGGATAGGGATACCATTTAGAGTGATGCCAAATTGTGCATTATTATTCTGGATATTTGGTTTAAAAGTATATTTCGCATCGGCGTAGCTTACCCACATACCTTGACCCTCTCTTAGGTTAAAGCCCTCTCCTGCATCGTTAAACAAAACGCCAAGATCTACGCCTCTTTCTTGTAGCTTCATCTGTTTATTTTTATCCACATAGAATCTATCATCATTTGTATCATTTTCTACATGTATTTCGCCATCATTCATAATATCGTTTCCATTTAGGTCTAACCAGCCGTTTTTAGAATCCAAAGAGTAGATAGGTGACTTTTGAGTGCCTATATTGTCGCCTGAATTTAGATTTCCTTTTAGTTTGATCTCACTTGTAGGATTTGCAGGCATACCAAGACCTGGTTCGATTTGAATGTTTTTAACAGGGCTAGTTGGGTCGATGATGCCTGTATCTTCATCTCTGAGCCAACCTTGAGCTATATAGCCATTTTTATCGACGAAATTTCCTAAGCTATCAAAACTAAAATCCCCATTTCTAGTAAAATACTTAGTATTTCCGCCATCAGGCGAAACTATGAAAAAGCCATCGCCTTGTATGGCTACGTCGGTGTTTTTATCAGTTGTTTGGATAGAGCCTTGTTTAAATATCTTTGTTACGGCATTTATCTGAGTTCCTAAGCCTATTTGCATAGGGTTTTTACCGCCTAGTTCGCCTTGAGGAGCGGTGGCGACTTTGTCTGTTTGGCTAACAAGATCTGCAAAACTAACTCTGCTGTATTTAAAACCTACGGTATTTACATTTGCTATGTTGTTACCCTCGACGTCCATAGCTATCTGATGAGCTTGAAGTCCTGTAACTCCAGCCCAAAGTGATCTCATCATCTTTTATCCTTTATCAGCTTTTTAATGGTTGTGCCAATTAAAAATGAAATTTGTAAAAGTATAAGCAAAAAATATTCCAAAATTTAAAAAGCGGTTTAAAAAGGTGGTTGGCTAAATTTGGCGATGATGAAGAAATTATAGTCTTTTTAAAATATGATATAATTATGGGGCAGAATTTGGTATGATAAAAATATAGGGTAAATTGATGTCAAAACTAGATGAAAAAAAAGAGAGATTAGGGCTTCTTAAATTTTGGCTCGGAGTAATAGTCGGTTCTTTTTTGGCTAATGTTGCTTGGTTGGCTACGAACTATAATAAGACTGAAAATTTAATAATTGTAGGTTCGATTTTGGCTATAATTTTTTTAGCTGTTTCTTTTGTTTTTATTAATAAGAAAATTGCTAAAATATTAAAAGAGATAGGAGATTTATGATGATTACTTATGTCGTTTTTGGTGTGATAGTGCTTGGATTTGGTGCTATATCCTACACTGCAATTAAAACCGCTATTGATACTTGATTTAGTCAATTAATAAGGTGTATGCTCTAATAGACACTATAATTAAAAATTCAAAAAATGAGTTATAAGAATAATTTTTGCTAAAATTTGTATAGTTTGGCGTGAATTTTTGTTTCTCGGTGACATTTTGCCGTTTTGGTTTTTCTTGCTATTCTTGTATTAAATTTGCTTTGCTTGGTCTTAGCTTGTCGCCATATTAAATTCTATCAAATTTAGTTAGGTCATAAAGCCTTATGGTTTTTTCTAGTTGTTTTACGTAAATTTTACCCATAGCAGAGTATGACTCCATAGTTTTTGCAGCATCAAGCCCTGTGTAGATAAACTCATTTTGATGAAATTTAAGTCTATTTTCGCGAAACTTTGCGTATGCTGGATGTGAGTTTAAATTTAAAACATATGCATCAACTGCATCGTTTGGGCTGTTGAAAATCTTTATCTTATGCGTTTTGTTCTCATCTCTATTTAGTGGCACAAGTCCTTTACCGCCCCAAGTCCAGTGCCCATAAAGGTTATTTGCCTCTTTAGCAAAACGGCTCTTTCCCCAGCCACTCTCAACTGCTGCTTGAGCGATAGCTAGTGAAACAGGAACGACGTCTAGTTTGCTTATGTATTCGCTAGGATCAAAGATTTTTTGGATTTTATAAGTCTTAGCTATGCTAAAAAGCCTATCTAAATTTGATAAATTTAGATCTCTAAATGATTTTTCATATATCAAATTTAGATAATTTAGGGCAAATTCTCTACTGCGTAAAGTGTTTTGGTTGGCATCTTGAACCATCTTGTTTATGAGTTTTGGAAATTCTATTTTTTGCTCTTTTATGCTTAGTTTATAGTAGTATTCTTCAAGTCCGCCAAAAAGCGGTAAAGCTAGTAAAATAAGAAAAAATTTAATAAATCGTCGTATCAAAACAGTGCTTCACCATTCCTTTAAAATAGATAATATCATCATCAAATCTAAGCCAAAGATCTTCGCCACTTTTTGGATTTACTTGTAGGCTTTTGCCAAATATTTTGGTATCAAATCCGGCGTAAAAAGAGGCCGCCATACCTGTGCCACAAGCGTTTGTTTCATTTTCTACACCACGCTCAAAAGTCCTAACTTTCAAGCTTTTACTATCAAATTTAGCGAAATTTACGTTGGCGTTATATTTTTGTCTCATATTAGCACAGATTTGTAAATCAAACTTATCTAAATTTGTAACAAAGGTTACTAAATGTGGAACACCAGTATCATAAAAATGCCACTTAAAACCACTTTCTATAAAAGGCTCTTTTAGCTTCTTTGGGCTAGTTAATGCGACTTCAACTAAGCTATTTTCTATACTTGCTTTTATGACACCCGCTCCTGTTAGAAATCTGCATTTATCATCGCAAAGTCCGTTATTTCTCGCATAAAGCGCGGCCGCTCTTGAGCCGTTTCCGCACATATTAGCAGTGCTTCCGTCGCTGTTGTAAAACTCCCATTTAAAATCATTTTGAGTATCGGGCAAAAGCACGATAAGACCATCTGCCCCAACTCCGCTAAAACGATCACAAAGCTTCCTAGCTAGCAAACTTCTGTCTTTGGCTACAAATGTATGAAAAATCACAAAATCATTTCCACTGGCGTTATATTTTGAGAGTTGCATATCTTTCCTTTAGTTTTCTTATGAAATTATCTACTTCTAAATTTAAATGTTTTAGATCTTTATCGTTATTTATGATGAAATTTGCTTTTTGCTTTTTAACTTCGATGTCAAGCTGACAATCTAGCCTTTGTAAGGTCTCTTTTTTGCTAAGTTTATCGCGACTCATAACTCGCTTTATCAAGGTATCTTTTGGGGCATAGACAAGTAAAACATTGCTAAAATCATAGCCTTGTTTTTCAAAAAAAAGCGGTATATCTACAAAATATGGCAAACCTTTGCTTTCTAAATTTAAAGCTTCTTTGTAAATTTTATCTCTTATGAGCGGATGAAGGATATCTTCTAAAAGCTTTAGTTTTGACTTATCGCCAAAGACCAAAGCCCCTAGCTTTTTGCGATCGACTTTAGATCCACAAACAAACTCTTTGCCAAATGTTTGCTCTATGGTCGGTGCATTTTCATCAAGTATTTGATGCGAAATTTGATCCGCATCAATCACGCTAAAACCATAAAGTTTTAGTAAATTTATAAATGTGCTTTTTCCTGAGCCTATAGAGCCGGTTATGACATAAGCGTTAGTAAATTTATTAGCTTTTATGAGCGATTACCTCAACTTCAAGTTTTACGCCTTTTGGCAAGTCTTTTACCGCTACAGCACTTCTTGCTGGGTAAGGCTTCTCAAAATAAGTAGCGTATATCTCATTTACAGCGCTAAAATCATTTATATCGCTTAAAAATACGGTAGTTTTAACAACGTTTTTATAGCTTAAGCCAACTTCATTTAGTAGTCCGCCGACATTTTTCAAAGCTTGATGAGCTTGAGCTTCAAGGCTTGTAGGTATCTCATTTGTAGCTGGGTCTATAGGGATTTGACCTGAACAAAAAACAAGATCTCCTACTACTCTATACGCACTATATGGTCCGATTGCTTTTGGATAATTTGACATTTTATTTCCTTAAATGAAGTTTGGCTATATTAGCATAAAATAAGTTCAAATTTGCTAAAATCAGCCAAATTTTAGCTACAAAAGGATCTATTATGCAAGATTATGAAGGGTTTTATAAGGCCGCTTTTAAGCTCTTTGATGGTAGAGTTTATAAAGACTATTTACGCCGATTTTGCTATGGTGTGGAGGCCTCTTGCTACTCATATATACCAAAGCTAGTTTTGATGCTAAAAAGCGAAAGTGAGATTATAAAGGCTTTTGAGCTATCTCGCAAATTTAACACTCCACTATGTTTTAGGGGTGCCGGGACTAGTCTAAGCGGTCAAAGCTCATGCGATACGGTGCTAGTTTGTTTGGATTTTAGCTGGGATCATATGAAGGTTAGTAGAGATGCTAACTCTATAAATTTAGGTTGTGGGGTTATCGGCGAAAATGCAAATAAAGCCCTAAAACCACTAGGCAAAAAGATAGGTCCTGATCCTGCTACTATCGCTGCGGCGCAAATTGGTGGAATTGTCAATAACAATTCAAGCGGAATGTGCTGTGGGGTCAAGCAAAACTCATATAACACGCTAAAATCCATTAGAGTAATTTTAGGTGATGGAACTATCCTTGATAGCTCTGACGGCTTAAGTGTGGCTAGTTTTAGAAATAGCCACAAAGATTTAATAGAGCAAATTCTAAATTTACGCTCTCAAATCCTAGCTGATACTGAGCTTTGTGAGCTTATAAGGCGAAAATATAAGATCAAAAACACAACTGGCTATAGCATTAATGCCCTTTTAGATTATAGTGACCCGATTGATATTATCACTCATCTATTTATCGGTAGTGAGGGGACTTTGGGTTTTGTAAGTAGCGTAGAATTAGAGTGCGTGGATGATGAGAAATTCAAAGCTTGTGCGCTTTTGTTTTATGATGATATCTTAAAAGCGGCTAAGGTTGTGGAGATTTTGGCTAAATTTGAAAATGAGATTTCTAGTGCGGAGATTATGGATTATGGCTCACTTAAGGCCGCTTCTAAATTTAAAGGCGTGAGCGAGATTTTGCCTGATATTAAAGATGGTGAAGTCTGTATTTTAATCCAGAGCCAAAACAACTCTCAAGATAGATTAAATGAGCAAATTCAAAATATAAAAGATGCGATAAAAGACTATCCAACTAGTCAAGAGATGAAATTTAGCTTTGATGAGAGTGAATTTGCTAATTGGTGGAAGATTAGAAAAGGGATATTTCCTATCGCTGCTACGGCTAAAAGGCCTGGAAGTAGCGTAATCACTGAAGATATATGCTTTGAGATTAAAGATCTTGGAGAGGGGATTAAAAGTCTTCAAGAGCTATTTAAAAAGCATGGATTTGAAGATAGCGCTATAATTTTTGGCCACGCATTAGCGGGTAATTTACACTTTATAATCACGCCTGATTTAAACCAAAATAGCGAATTTGAGAGTTTTGCGAATTTGGTTGAAGATATGTCTTTGATGGTTTCAAATTTCGGTGGAAGTATCAAGGCTGAGCATGGCACCGGTAGAATGGTAGCGCCATTTGTAGAGCTAGAGTGGGGAGCAAAAGCTTATGCCATAAATAGAAAAATCAAAGAGATTTTTGACCCACACACTCTAATAAACCCTGATGTAATCATCACAGATGACAAAGAGATATACAAAAAAAATATCAAGCAATCAGCCATTATAGGAAATGAATTTGATGATTGTGTGGAGTGTGGATTTTGTGAGAAAAACTGCCCATCTAATAAGCTAACTCTAAGCCCACGCCAAAGAATAGCCCTAAAAAGAGAGATGCAAAGACTAGGGGCTTTGAGCGATAAAGCTAGCAAAAAGCTACTAAAAGAGCTAAAAGATGGAGCCAAATACTTCTTAAATGAGAGTTGCGCTGCCTGTTCTATGTGCGAAGAGCTATGCCCTGTTGGACTAAATACGGCAAATTTAGCCCTAAATGAGAGAGTGTCTAACGCAAGTGATACAAGCAAAAAGATCGCTCAACTAGCAAATTCAAATTTCACCACCACGCTAAATGGCGCCAAATTCGCTCTTGCAGCGGCGAATTTATTAAACACAGATATGATAAGAAAGCTATCATTTAAAGCAAATGAGATTATCAAAACTCCTGTTTTAAGAGAGTATCTTCCACGCAAAAATAGCTATAAATTGATGGATAAAAACTATGGATTTAATGAAAGTGTGGTATATTTTTCAAGCTGCTTAAATAGATCTTTTGCCCCAAATCAAAATTTAAATGACAAACGCCCTATCCAAGAGGTTTTTGAGTCTTTGTGTAAAAAAGCCAAGATAAATGTGATATATCCAAATGAGATTAATGATATGTGCTGTGGGAAAGTTTTTACCAATTATCCAGATACAAAAGAGCTAAATAGAGCTAAAAATATCGATATCTTAAAAGTCGTTACAAATGATGGTAAATATCCTGTGGTGATAGATCACGGCGCTTGCTCTTATGAGCTGATAAAATCGCTTAAAGATAGATTTGAAATTTATGATTTGAGCGAGTATCTACTAAAATTCATCGCCCCAAAACTCACTATTTCTAAAGCCAACTACGCTATAGGGCTATACACAATGTGTGCTAGTAAAAAGCTAGGATTAGATAGCACTATGAGTAGCCTAGCTAGGATCTGTACTAATGGGCAAATTTTGATTGATGAGAAGACGGCATGTTGCGGATTTGCTGGGTATAAAGGGTTTTTTACCCCGAAATTAAATTTACACGCTACAATGAAATTCAAAAGATTTTACCAAAATAGCGCAGTCAATATCGGCTTTAGCAACTCTAGCACCTGTGAAATCGGGCTAAGCGAGGCAAGTGGATTTAGCTGGCAGCATATCGCCTATTTGCTAGATAGCGTTAGTCAAAAATAAGTTCAAATTTGCTAAAATGATGAAATTCAAAAGAGGTGAAAAATGATAAGTTATAAAGATGCTGGTGTGGATATTGATGCTGGAAATAGCTTTGTTGAGGGGATTAAGCCCTTTGTCAAATCAACTCTAACTCCAAATGTAATAGGCGGTATCGGCTCATTTTCTGGGGCTTTCAGGCTTCCAACTGGATATAATAAACCAACTCTTCTAGCCGCAACTGATGGCGTAGGGACAAAGCTTCGCCTAGCTATAGATAGTGGCAAACTTGATAGCGTTGGTATTGATTTAGTAGCGATGTGTGTAAATGATCTTATATGTAATTTTGCTACGCCTATGTTTTTTTTGGATTACTACGCAACTGGCAAATTAGATATAAACTCGGCCAAAGAAGTGGTAAGCGGAATTGCTAAAGGCTGCGTAATAGCCAAATGCGCTCTAATAGGTGGCGAAACGGCTGAAATGCCTAGTATGTATAGTTCTGGGGATTTTGATCTAGCGGGATTTGCTGTGGGCGTGGCTGAAGAAGATGAGATCGATAGGAGTAAATTTGTAAATGAAGGCGATATTTTAATCGCACTTCCAAGCTCAGGACTTCACTCAAATGGCTTTTCACTAGCAAGGGCGGTGATCAAAAAAGAGAAGTTAAATTTGGGTAGTGAATTTGATGGTAAGACACTTTTAGAAACGCTTTTAGAGCCTACTAGAATTTATGTAGATGAGTTTTTACGCCTTAAAGATAGCATAAACGCAATGGCTCATATCACAGGTGGCGGTATAGTCGAAAATCTCCCTAGAGTCTTGCCAAATGGACTTGGCGCAAAGATCCAAAGAAGTGCTATCAAAACGCCAAAAATCTTTGAATTGATCGCCAAAAGCGTAGAGCAAAGCGAGATGGATAGGACATTTAACTGCGGTGTCGGTATGGTGTTAGTCGTACCAAAACAAAATGTTGATCTTGTGCTAAGCACAAGTGATGGCTATGTGATCGGCGAAGTCGTGAAACAAAGTGGCGTACAACTATGCTAAACATAAAGAAGCCATACTTGTATCTATGACTAAAATGTGCTAGTTTGAAATAGATAAATGAAAACTACATTTATAAAAATGCCTTTCCTTTTGCTATCTGATAAGAGATTTTAAGCTTGAAAATTATTTGAAATTATTTAAAACTCTTTAAAAACTAGGTATAAATTTGGATTAGCTTTAAAACTATTTAAAAGCTAGATATAAAGCTTATTTGGATTTAATCTTTTCTAGCCACTCATCAATCGTCTTTTCAAAACCAACTCCACCGCTCTTGTAGAATTTGAGCTTTTTACTCATATATTCTTGCTCTACCCACCCGCCAAAATCATGTGGATAGAGATAATCTTTCTTTTGTGGATCACTATTTATGAGATATTTTGGAATTTGTAGCGGTTCATTTTGCTTGACGTAGTCTAGTGCATCGTTTATGGCTTTATAGCTTGAGTTTGACTTTGGCGAACTTGCTAGATATACCGCACATTGAGAGAGTAAGATCCGCGCTTCTGGATAACCTATCTTGCTAACTGCCAACATTGTGTTAGTTGCTAAATTTAAAGCGTTTGGATTTGCATTTCCTATATCTTCACTAGAAAATATCACTAAACGTCTAGCTATAAAAGTCGGATCTTCGCCACCATTTATAAGCCTTGCTAAATAGTATAAACTAGCGTCTATATCGCTTCCTCTAAGGCTTTTTATCATAGCACTTGTTAGCTCATAATGAGTGTCGCTACTACTAGCACCTTCGACTTGACTTTGTGATCTAAGAACGACTAACGTATCTAAACTAATATTATTTTCTATAGTTAGTGCAAAATCAAGCAAATTTAAAAGACTTCGCCCATCGCCCAAACTACTGCTTATAAGATAATTTATCGCTTCATCAGATATCTCAAATTTAAGTTCGTTTTGAACTAATGCCAAAAGCTTTGTTAGATCATCTCTGCTTAATGGCTTAAACTCAAATATCATAGTGCGTGAGCGAATTCCGCTACTAACTACAAATTTTGGATTTTCTGTAGTAGCGCCCATTATTATGCATTTTGCCGTTTCCATCGGCACTAGAAGTGTTTCTTGCTGAGTTTTACTAAGGCGGTGAAATTCGTCTATAAAAATAAGCGGTTTATACAAACTCCCATCAAATTTGGTTATTATCTTTCGTATATCTTCACTCTTTAAATTTGCTCCATCAAGCTCGAAAAATTCATACTGCATCTCTTTAGCTATGACTTTTGCCATAGTAGTCTTTCCGCATCCAGCACTACCAAAAAATAGGCTATGAGGAATTCTACCAGCTTTTATAAATTTAGAAAAAACTTCCACTATCTCTTTTTGCCCTACTACAGAGCTTAAATTTTTCGGTCGAAATTTAGTAGCTAGATCCATACTAGTCCTTTTTTGATAGCAAAATAACACAAAGCATAATAAACGCAAATCCAACATAATCCAAAAAAACAAAGCTAGTTCCTAACCAAACGAAGCTAAAAAATGCAGCCGCAACCGGCTCTATACAAGCTATCAAACTAGCTTTTGAAGCGCCTATAATGCCAACTCCAGTCATATAAAAGCTAAATGCCATCACAGTTCCAAATAAAATCACTCCACTAACTGCAAGGTATCCTCCAAGATCCCTAACACCATCAAGCTCCCAAACGCGCATATAAATACTAAGAACCACTCCACCTATGATGAGTCCCCAACCAAGTATCAAAGATATAGGAAAGTTTTTATTTAAAGTTTTTGGTGCGAGATTATAGACCACTACGCATAAAGCACTTATAAAACAGAATAGTAAAGCCTTTTGACTGATAACGAGTTTTTCAAAACTTCCGTGAGTAGCTAACAAAAATACTCCAAAAATAGCCAAACTAAGCGCAAGTAACTCTTTTAAGTATGGCAATCTTTTTTCTATGATACAAACGATCGCTAGTATAAAAACAGGAGCTGTGTATTGAATAACTGTCGCAACTGCTGCGTTTGATAGCTCAATAGAGTAAAAGTAACTATACTGAGTAAGCATAAGTCCGATTATGGCATAGATCAAAATTTGAAGTATGTTTTTTAAATTTTTAAACGGAAGAAAGATAATTTTTGGATTTTTTATGATATAAACTGAAAGTAAAATAATACCAGATATCAGCAACCTATATGGAACTAACCAGTCTGAGCTGATGCCTTTTTGTTTGAAAAGATACTCACCGCAAGCACCGCTAAAACCCCACAAAATACCACCGAAAAGCGTAATGAAAACGCCAAAAAGATAGCTTCTATTTTTCATTACGCTATTATATCAGATTTTATAGCCTTTGACTGATACCTAAAATTTAATTAATGACAGCCACAACCACAGCTACTACTCAAAGCCGCTATTATCGCTTCGTAATTTGGCTCAGTTGTAATCTCGCTAACTATCTCTTTATAGACCACTACGCCATCTTTGTCTAGCACGAAAACAGCCCTAGCCAAAAGTCCAGCAAGCGGACTATCTTTTAATAAAAGTCCATAAGCTTTTGCAAATTTAGCACCTCTAAAATCGCTACCAACTCTTAAATTTTCTATACCTTCAGTCGCACAAAATCTTCCCATAGCAAATGGCAAATCCATAGAGATAACATTTACACTAACTCCGTTTTTACCGGCAAGTTTCTCATTAAATTTTCTAGTCTCTGTTGCACAAACTCCAGTATCTAGTGAAGGTACGGCTATCAAAACTTGAAATTTTCCATTAGCTCCACCAACTTCAAAAGAAGAGAGATCTTTACCTACTAATTCTACCACCGGTGCTTTTTGTCCGACATTTATGGTATCTCCTTCTAAGCTTACAGGAGTTCCTTTGAAAGTTACGTTTGACATTTTTATCCTTTGTTTAAAATTTTCATTATTATATCAAAATAGGATAAATCAACTCTTAATACTTAAATTTAAATTTTTCAGTAAAGCTAGTATTATACGTTTAAATTTAAACAGCTTACGCCTCTTTTTTAGATACGGGTATAGTGTCACTCAAGATATCGTGCAGATTTCTTTTGTCTTTTCTGAAAAAACAAAATAGAGATCCACCAAAAATAAACGTAACAATAAAAAAGAAATATCTAAGCATATAAATGATAAATCCTGCTTTTTTACCGCTTAAATTTATGATATAAATATTTTGAGATCTATATCCTGGACTTTGAGCATTAAAAGTAAAAAATAGGCTTTGGATGCTGCCAAAAACCACCCAAACACCAAAGATGGCAAGCTGGTTGTGTTGAAAATCGTTCTTGCCATCTAAAATAAAATACGTAGTCACATACAAAAGCGGTATGGCTATTAGAAACATATCGACTATAAAAGCCTTTACACGGCTAATAATAGGCGCCGGTATGGCTTTTTGTTTTTGCATATTTTTCATTTAAATTTACTAAAATTCAAACTAATTGCCACGACTTCCAGGCTTAATAGCCTTGCTTCCAGTTTTACAAAGAGGACAAGCACTAGGCTCATATATCTCAAATTCAAAATTTCCAAGAGCAAAAAGTGGCTTATCAAACGGCAATTTACAGCTAGCTTTTGCTTCGTTATTTAAATTTGCAACCTTACAAAAACCGCGATTTGCAAGTGCAGCAAACCCAACAACCACACCGCCGTTTTCTTCTATGATCTTTGCACTTTCTAAAGCTGATCCGCCAGTCGTGATGATATCTTCGCAAATGATAAATCTCTCGCCTTTGCTGACATTAAAACCACGTCTTAAACTCATGACTTTCTCAACTCTTTCAGTAAAGATAAATCTCTTTTTACCTGCACGTGCAAGCTCATAACCTGCTAAAATTCCGCCTAGTGCTGGAGAACAAACGCTGTCAAACAAAACCCCAGCTTTTTCTATCACTCTAAAAAGCTCATCTGCTAATTTACCAGCCAAAATAGGATCTTCAAGCACCTTTGCACTTTGGAGATAATACTCTGAATGATTTCCGCTACTTAGCAAAAAATGCCCTTTTAGATACGCCTTTGCATCACGATAAATTTCTTCTAAATTCATAATCAAACCTTTAAAAGCTCAGCCTCTTTTTCTTTGACGATCTGATCCACTTTTGCGATATAACTATCTGTTATCTTTTGAACCTCGTCATAACCTTTTTTTATCTCATCTTCACTTACTAGCTTATCTTTTTCTATCTTTTTAACTTCGTCATTTGCATCTTTTCTGATATTTCTTATGGCGACTTTCGCCTTTTCGCCCATAGATTTTGCCTCTTTTGCATTTTTTTGTCTATCTTCTGTAGTCATCGGAGGAAAAAATAGCTTAACGCTTTCGCCATCATTGTTCGGATTGACACCGATATTTGCAGCTTGTATCGCAGAAGCTATGGTTTTTAGCATACTTTTTTCCCAAGGAGTGATAGAAATAGTGCTAGCATCTGTAGTAAGGACTGTAGCAACTTGATTTAACGCAGTAGGACTACCATAATAATCAACATAGATATGATCTACTATATTTATGCTTACTTTGCCTGTTCTAAGTGTGCCAAAATCACGTTTTAAAGCCTCTAATGCTTTATCGCAGTAAGCTTTTTGATTGTTATAAATTTCATTTAACATTTTTATTCCTTTACTATGAGTTGTGTTGCAGTTTTGTGTTTGTCTGTTATTATTATTCTAACTCGTCTTTTGTCTATCTTTTCAGAGATTTCTTCATCGATCACGCCGTTATTTACTTTTACTTTTCTAGTTCCAAGTCCGGTTATATATAAGTAAGCTTCGGTCGTATTTTCGTCTATTTTAGCCACTACTTTATCTAAGATATTGTTTTTTGGATATGTTAAAGGTAAGATAAAATCAGCTTTTAAAAATTTACTTGATAATATGGCTTTTAAATTTGTTCCGTTCATCGAAGGAATTCTATCTAAGCTTAAGAGATCCGCATCTTCGCCTATGGCGCCAGAGTCTTGGTTAAATGCGCCATCAAATTTATATTCTTTTATCAATCTTTTAACATCAGCATCATACTCGCCATATGGATAGCTAAAATATTTCGGTTTAAATCCTAGTTCGTTTTCAAATGCTTTTATACCTTGCTCAAAGTCGTATTTAAGCTCTTCATCTCCTAAACTAGCCATATTAAGATGAGAATAGCTATGATAAGCCACAGATGCGCCAGGATATTTTTGTATCTCTTTTATATCTTCAAAGGTCAAAAAATCCCCGTATTTTTTAGCTGAAGCTTCTACGTATATAAAAAGAGTAAAAGGATAACCAAATTCCTTAAAAATCTCAAATCCATTTTTATAAAAGCTCTTGTATCCATCATCTATAGTAAGAGCTATCCAGTTATCAGGAACTGGTTTTTTGTCTTTGACATATTCTACTAACTTGTCTAAAGGAACTATCTCATAACCTTGATCTTTGAAAAATTGAAACTGCTTACGAAGATTTTGTGATGAAATATTTGTACTTGGATATCTGCTATCATCAAATCTATGATAAATGAGCACATGCCCATCAGCAAACATCGAGCGCATTAAAATTAGTAAAAATAGTAATGACCGCATTATTGAGCTGGTGCAACGGGTGCCTCTGGTGCTACTGGAGCCTCTGTTGTAGCTGGTGCTGGTACTATGGATTCTTTAAACTCATCAGTATTTACGACTGAATTTCTTAAGCTTTGGTTATAAGCATAGCCAAGAGCCAATGTGTTTAATATAAACAATAACCCCATAAAAAATGTAAATTTTGCTAGAAATCCCGCAGGGCCTTTTGCGCCAAATAGGCTTTCATTGCTTCCGCTATATGCACCAAGACCGATCGAAGAACTTTTTTGAAGTAAAATAGCTATTGTTATGATAACGGCTAGTATAAATTGTAGAACTAATAAAACTGAACTCACAAATATCCTTTTAGTAGATTATTAACTCGTGATTATAGCAGTAAATATATAAAATTTAGTTAAAAAGTGCCGCTGTTAAAAAGCGACACTTTGAAAAACTACTCGTTTTTACTAAATATACCAAGAAGTTGAAGTAGCGAAATAAATAAATTTAGTATATCAAGATACAAAGCAACTGCTGCTAAAACAGGACTATCATATCCACCGCGAATTATCATTTGAGTATCATAAAGTATATACGCACTAAAAAGTATAGCTCCGATAGCCGCTACAATAGTCGCTAAAATAGCACTTTGGAAAAATAAATTTAGTAAGCTTGCAACCACTACAACTATCAAAGTTATAAATAGCATTTTGCCCATAGCCGAAAAGTCTTTTTTTGTGTTAAACGCAAAAACAGTTAAACCACCAAAAGCAACGCTAGTCATCAAAAATGCTTGAGTGATAATGTGTCCCATACCAGCGCCAATATAAGTATTTAGCACAGGGCCAAGAGTAAGACCGCTTACAAACGTAAATCCAAAAAGCATTACCAAAGCCAAAGTAGGATTTTTCCTAGAAAACATAAGTCCAAAAAGTAGTGCAAACTCTACTATAAGAAGCATCCAGCTAAATGACTTAACATAATCAACACCGATATAAGCTCCCGCAGTTGCTGCTAAAAGTGATGCTGTAAGAAGTTTATAAGTCTGTTTTACAAATTCAGCTCTAGCGGTTTGAACACTGCTTGATTCTTCTACGCCAACATCTTGAGTATAATTTCTGTCATATAAACTCATTTTGTCTCCTTTTAAATTTTTGGCGAGTTTATCCAAAAATGATAAATATATAATAAATTTTGTTTTATGTTTATAAAACAAAATTTAAAAAATAATTCACTATATAAATTTAAAAAATTTAGCAAATACTCTTGACATACACCTACTGTTATGCTTTATAATTTTTCAAAATAGCAAAGGAAAAAATGAATCATCGCAAAAACTTCATCAAAAAAACAGCGACTTTAGGTGCTTTTATAAGCTTTGGAGGTATAAACTCACTTTTTGCAAATCAAAAGGATCTATCTATGCAACAAAAAGTTTTGATCGTTTCAGGACATACAAATTTACAAGGCGATTCAGTAGCAAATAAAAATATCATAACAAATTTAAAAGAGCTGTTGCCCTCATCTACCATAATAGATTTGGGAAGTATGGATTATAAATTTGACGTAAAAAAAAAAGAACAGCAACTACTTTTAGATCACGATATTATCGTTATGCAATTTCCACTATTTTGGTATTCGTGGCCCTCAACTATGCAAAAATGGGTAGAGGACGTCTTTACTCACGGCTTTTCTCACGGAAACACCGGAAATAAACTAAAAGGAAAAAAGATTTTATTTTCTCTTACGACTGGAGCAGGCGAAGAAGCATATAGCAAAAACGGATTTATGAAACATGAAATAGGCGAATTTCTATACCCTATGGACGCTGTGGCAAATTTAGCCCAAATGCAAAATTTAGGTTTTGTCTGTACATATGGAGTTAGTTACTCTATGCGCTCATCTAAAAAAGATGAAATTCAAAGAAAAGCAAATGAACACGCCAAACGCGTAGTAGAAGCTCTACGATCATTTGAGCTTACTCAAAACGTCTAGCAAATTTAAATAAATTTATAAAGGAGAACGAATGCAAAGTCGCAGAAATTTTATGAAAAATGGAGCTATTATCGCAGCTGGTGGTATGGCGCTTGGTGCGGATACACTAAATGCAGCACAAAATACAGGAGCACAAATGAAAACAGATACTATACGAAATCTCACCCCAAAAGCTAAAGAAAACTTTATCGCTTTTTTAAAAACCACAGAACTACCAGTTGGATACAGTGATCCAGAATTTATAAGCAATTATATAAATTTCGCTTTTGATGAGAGTTTAGAAAAATCAGGCATAGATCATAAAACCGCGGTTTTGATCATTATGGCTAGCTTGGTGGCAAGTGGCGGAGAAAACGAGTACGAACATATGGTAAATGCAGCTTTAAACTTAGGAGTAGATACAGTAAGCATAAAAGAGACCTTATACCACACTACTCCTTATGCAGGCATAGGAAAAACAGCGCAATTTACCAGAGCGATGAACGCGGTCTTTACTAAAAGAGGTATAGATACAAAGCAAAAATCGCAACAAACCGTCTCTAAAGACGATCGATACGAAAAAGGCTTACAAGCACAAATTGATATATTTGGCGAGAGAATGAGAAACCACAAAGACTCATATACTCCAGACACTAGACATTTTGCCGACTTTCTAAGCGCTAATTGCTTTGGGGATTATTACACTAGAACCGGTTTGGATTTGAAATTTAGAGAACTACTTACGTTTGTGATACTAGCGAGTCTTGGTGGAGTGGAATCACAACTAAAAGCTCATATCACAGGAAATATAAGATTAGGCAACGATAGAGTAAAACTCATATCAGTAGTCACACTTTTGGTGCCTTACATAGGCTATCCACGCTCACTAAATGCACTAAGTGCGATAAACGAAACCGCGCCATATAAAGAAAAATAAGGAGATAAAATGAAAAAATTGCTATCAAGTTTAACCATCTTAACACTTTTAGGAGAAACAATTATGGCTGATGAGGCTAAAAATTTCAAACAACCTTTTGAGCTTGGAGAAATAAATCCATACAGTAAATTTTTTACCGGCACAACATATCTAAATAACTTAGACGATGGAAAAAGCGGTAGAAAAGTAAATATATCTAACGTAACTTTCGAGCCTTGCAGTCGCACAGACTGGCACTATCACACAGCAGGACAAGCTCTAGTAGTTACAGCAGGAAGCGGAATTTATAAAAGCGCTGGTAAAGTAGCTAGGATAATCGAACTAGGAGACATAGTCAAGATAGATCCAAATGAAAAACATTTTCACGCCGGCGGAGCTACTACGTGGATGGCTCATTTATCGATCATGGATGCTAAAGACAATAAAACAGTTTGGTTAGAAAAAGTAAGTGATGAAGAGTATAAGGCTGCTGCTAAAGAAGCAACTAAACAGTCAAATGATTAAAGGATAGATATGAAAAAACTACTTTTAGGGCTTATGCTGATCTTTGGTGCTGCTTTTGGGGAAGATGCGCCGGTAAAAACACTCATCATCGCTTCTAATCCCTATAAAGAAACAAGCACATTTTTTAAAGGACTTAAAGAAGCGGCACAAACTGTCGGCAACGTGACTATTCGTGATTTGGAAGAAATTTATGGTTATGACACGCGATTTATCGACGGTGAAAAAGAGCGCCAGATCACACGCGAACATGAGCGGATCGTGTTTTTATTTCCGACTCACTGGTTTAACATCACACCTATGATGAAGGCCTATCTAAATGAAACGTGGGGAAGCGTCGGTCCAGGGCTATGGCAAGGCAAAGAAATGTTAGTAGTTTCTACGGCTGCTGGAGGAGCGTCTACATACGGTAAAAACGGACGTATAGGAATGGAATTAGCGGACGTATTTACACCTATGAAAGCAAGCGCACTACATTGTGGTATGACGTATCTACCGCCGCTTGTATTTCAAGGAGTGAGCCACTCGCAACTACCAAAATATCAAGAAGCATTTATAGAAAGGCTGAGTAAATAGCCAAAAAATCATAGATAGATGATACTTAATGGTATTTGGATTATTAAATTTATAGCCAAATACCATTTTGATATTCTTTTGATATTTATTCTCTTGGATAAATTTATATATCTTATAGAAATTTAAAGAGGTTAAATTTGCGATATTTAAATAAATATTTTTAATGTTAAGTTATAAATTTGATATCTTAAGTGATTAATGGTGGAGTTAAGCGGGATCGAACCGCCGACCTCTTGAATGCCATTCAAGCGCTCTCCCAGCTGAGCTATAACCCCAAAAAATATGCAGAATTTAAAATGCGTTTGAAATATTACCAGCTTTTTACTTAGATTTTTTTGAAATCGCCCAAAAAATTAATAATTTCAAATAAATTTTTAAGGTTTCTTTTGATATTATTTCAACTCTTAAAAAATTTGCGGGAATAGCTCAGGGGTAGAGCACAACCTTGCCAAGGTTGGGGTCGCGAGTTCGAATCTCGTTTCCCGCTCCATTTTTTATCTGCCCAGGTGGTGGAATGGTAGACACAAGGGACTTAAAATCCCTCGGATATTTTTTCCGTGCCGGTTCAAGTCCGGCTCTGGGCACCACCAAAATTTAGCATTTGTTTGCACGGCGACATGGCCAAGTGGTAAGGCAGAAGCCTGCAAAGCTTTTACCCCCAGTTCGAATCTGGGTGTCGCCTCCAAAACATTTAGGAGTTTTTATGCGTTACTTTATTATGACGCTTATGATAACTGCATTTTTTGGTTGTTCTAATACTTGGCACGGCATAAAAGAAGATTCAAATAATGCCTACCAATGGTCAAAAGAAAAGATACACAAAGCTACAGAATAGCTTAAATTTACTTCACTCGGGAGATGGCTGAGTGGTCGAAAGCGGCGGTCTTGAAAACCGTTGAGGTGAAAGCCTCCAGGGGTTCGAATCCCTTTCTCCCGGCCACTTATTTTAGATATGCTTCATACGAACAATCAAATTTATATAAATTTAGAAATATTTTATGACAAAAAAATAAAAAATATCATTTTATTTTTATACTTTCTAGCGATCTATGCTTTAACCAAGCTTTGAAAAATGTTTAGATACCATAAACACAAAAGCCACTTATGAGCAATCATAAGACGTATCTATAGCCGTTTTAAATTACAGATCGATTATAAATTTAAAAACTAGCATTATAATGTTGTTAATTTTTAAACAAGGATAACTATGAAAAATGTATTATTGATAAATGGTGCAAAGATATTTGGAAGCTCAAAAGGCGTGTTAAATGCAACTTTACAAAATGAAGCAAAAACTACTTTACTAAATTTAGGCATAAATGTGCAAGAAACCAAAATCGATGACGGCTATGATGTAAAAACAGAACTACAAAAGATAGCAGATGCTGATGCGATCATCTGGCAAATGCCTGGCTGGTGGATGGGTGAGCCTTGGATAGTTAAAAAATACATAGATGAAGTTTTTAGCGCTGGTTATGGAGTTTTATACGCCAATGACGGCAGAAGTAGAAAAGATGAATCAGCCAAATACGGCTCAGGCGGTCTAGCTACTAGCAAAAAATATATGTTTAGTCTTACTTGGAACGCTCCTCTTGAAGCATTTACAAAAAAAGATCATTTTTTTGGCGGTGTAGGCGTTGATGGCGTGTATCTGCACCTTCACAAAGCGCATGAGTTTTTAGGAATGAAAGCTTTACCTACATTCATCTGCAACGATGTCGTTAAAGATCCGCAAGTCCAGCTGTATTTACAAAACTATCGCAAACATTTAGAAAAAATATTCGGCTAAATTTAGCCAAATAAAGGCTTATAACTCTTGTTATAAGCCTAAATTTAAATAGTTCAAATACCTAAGCTCTCCAGCCATTTTTTTATGTTAGCACTATTTGTACTTGAGCTTAGCACTTTTGCGTCTTTGAAATTTGCATTGCAAGATTTTTTCAAAATTTCCACGCTCTGCCCTAAACCGCTTCCACCAGAAGTAGCAAAAACCACTATATTTTTACCACTCCACTCAAAGCTCTCTAAAAATGTCTGTATAATGCGTGGCGCTTCGTACCACCATATCGGAAATCCTATGAAAACGCTATCATAGCCGTCTAAATTCGGTTTTAAATTTGATATAGACGGACGAGAATCAGGATTTCTCATCTCCACGCTTGAGCGACTGTTTGAGTCATGCCAGTCAAGATCTAAAGAAGTGTATTTTTGAGTAGGTATTATCTCGTAGATATCGCCGCCACTTACTTCTGCTATAGTTTTTGCAAGACGCATAGTTTGTCCGCTTGCTGAAAAATAAGCTACTAATACTTTGTTCATTTCTTTCTCCTATCTAGTGCTAAATGCACTTTCTGCTGAGTTTTCAAAGTCTGCCGCGCTTCTGGCGTAATGCTCCGTATTTTTCATATCTTCTTCTAACCAAGCTATTTTATTTCTAGCAGAACTAAACGCTGCTGCACCTAAAAATAGGCTAAATGGCGGCTCTTGCATTCTTGAGACGTTATACAAAATCTCTGCAAATTTAGCTGGATTGCCAGCTTGTTTGCCGCTATAGTTTTTCGCGTGTGCTTCAAAAGCTTCTCTTTTTGCGTCATAATCGCCGATCTTATCTCTGCTTAACTGCATGCTAGCACCTAAAAACTCTGTTCTAAAGCCTGCTGGCATTATATTTACGCTGTGAATCCCAAAGTCTTTAAGATCTAGCAAAAGCCCCTCACTAAATGCACTCAAAGCAAATTTACTCATACAATATGGCGTAGAATTATTTGTAACTCTAAATCCACCTATCGAGCTAAGATTAAATATCCTAGCTCTCACATTTTGTGCATTTCCACCCTCGCTAATGGCTTGTGGACGCATTAGCTTCAAGGCGTGTTTTGCTACAAGAAACGGTGCGAAAACATTTACTTCAAACTGCGCCCTAAGATCTTCTTCGCTTGTCTCTTCAACAAAGCCAAGAAGCCCATATCCAGCGTTATTTACTACATTATCAAGTCTGCCGAATTTAGACTTTATAGCAGCGATATTTGCTTCTATATTTTCACTCATTTTCTCGCCAAATTTAAGCTCTAAAGGCAAGAAATTCTCGCTCTCTTTTCCTAGTTTGTCTATGATATTTTTTAAATTTCTGCTAGTTCCTGCGACTTTATCTCCTTTGCTTAAGAGATATTTTGCCAAAGCAAGTCCTAGGCCGCCGCTTGCTGCAGTTATATACCAAACTTGAGTATTCATTTTATTTTCCTTACTTTTATCATATGTTTTTGCATTTAAATTTGATCCTAAAGCTACCACACCAACCGCCAAAGCAGCACCTTTTAAGAACGCTCTTCTTTTCACATTTCACTCCTTTTATTATTTTTTTGCATTGTGACCATTTTTTACGGCTTTTATCGCTTCTTAGATAAATTTACGAATTTCATATATTTTCCTTTGTAAATTCATCTTTTTCATATCTCTTACCAAGATAAACTCCAAGACTTCCCCAGATAAACGATATCAAAGCGCCGACAAATAAAACAGCAGTTATACTGATCTTTGCTATAGCTCCCTCAAGCGCAGCGCTCATAGAATCCCCGGCTCTATATACCACCGTATCAAAGAAATTTTTGACTTTATACTTGCTTTCGCTATCAAGTGGCACGAAAAGCATTTCTCTACCTGGTTTTACAAGTGCATACTCGCCTATGCGTCTTATGCTCATCACAAGCACCAAAACCCCAAAAACAGGATAAAATGCAAGCAAAACAAATCCCAAAGCAACTACAAAACCAAGCGTACCTAAAAGCCATTTGATACCAAAAAACTGAACTATTTTTGAAGTTATGAAAATTTGTATCGCAAAACTTGAAAGTTGAACTATAAAATCGATATTTGCAAACGCTGCCGCCCTTGCTTCCCTGCTCTCAAACATGCCAGAGATTATCCTTGCTTGTTCCATATACAAAAATGTTGAAACGCTAGTAAGTAGCAGTATGAATCCTAGCAGAGCCAGTAGATAACGCGACTTTATGATCAAGAAAAATCCCACAAATGGATTTTTAGAACCGATAGGTTTGTCAAATCTATCTTTTATACTTACAAAACCGCTTTGTAAATTTAGCGTTTCTAAACCAAGAGCTTCTTTGATAAGTAAATTTTTTAGCGCTATAGAGATGCCAAGACAAATTATAGAGATAAAGATAAAGCTAGGAAGATCTATAAATTTACTCAAAACCGATACGAAAAATGCTCCAAAAATCCCGCCTAAACTAGCTCCAGCCGAGATAATTCCAAATAATCTAGCACTTCTTTCTTTGCTAAAAACATCAGCTAGCAAACTCCAAGCGGTGCTGACCACAAAAATGTTAAAAACGCTCACCCAGATATAAAAGCTTCTAGCAACGATCAAGTAAGCTTCACTGCCCTGAGGAATTTGATGTAAAAGGGCGAAAAAGCCTATCAAATTTAGCGCAAAAAAACCAAAAATAAAGTCTGTATAAAGCTTGCGTTTTATCATTCCACTTAAAATCATAGCCAAAATAGATCCTACTATCGTGGCTATAAAAGTTCCTAAAAACAGCCATTTTAGCTCACCAGTTCCGCCACTTATACCCAAAGCTTCTCTAATAGGTCTTAGCAAAGAGTAGCTAACAAACAAGCTAAAGATAAAAAGCACGGCTATAAATAAGAACTTGCCCTCGCCTTTTTTTAGACTTAGAATTTGATTTAAGCTCATCTAACAAGCCCGTTTAAAAATTTGACTTTCTCGGGATCTCGGTGATCGAAAAACAGACTTTTTCCGCTATCTAACCCAGCCATTAAACTCATATCGCTTTCATCTAAGCTAAAATCAAATACGCTGATATTTTCTATCATCCTTTCTTTGCGGACTGTTTTTGGGATGACGATTATACCCCTTTGTATCAGCCATCTTAGTATCACTTGAGCATTTGTTTTACCATACTTTTTACCTATACTCGCTATAGTCTGGTTACTAAACATTCCACTTTTTCCCTCTCCAAAAGGCGCCCATGACTCCATTGCTACACCAAATTCGCTCATAACATTTTTAGCGTATTCTTGTGAGTGCATAGGATTGCACTCGATTTGATTGATAGCTGGTTTTATCTCGTTATTTAGACAAAAATCCACAAGTCTATCTGGGTAAAAGTTGCTAACGCCTATGGCTCTTATCTTACCTTCTTTATATAGTTTGCTCATCGCTCTCCAAGCTCCATAAACATCACCAAAAGGCTGGTGTATAAGATACAAGTCTAGATAATCAAGACCTAGTTTTTTAAGCGAAACATCAAAAGCTTTTAAAGCCCTATCTTCATTTGCATCACTTATCCAAAGCTTTGTCGTGATGAAAAGCTCTTCTCTTTTGATGCCGCTTGATTTTATCGCCGCACCAACTGCTTCTTCGTTGAAATACGACTGAGCTATATCAATAGATCTATAACCTACGCTAAATGCGTCTTCTACGCATCTTTGACACTCTTTAAGATCATTTATCTGATACACACCATAGCCTAAAATAGGCATCAAAACATCGTTGTTTAATCTAACTGTTTGCATAATATCTCCTTTATTTTGTGAAAAAAGCATTTGCTAAGTCAAGCTCAAAACGCCCAGCAAACCGCTAGCTTCTTTTATAAATTCGCGTCTTGTTTTCACTCTATCTCCTTGGTTTAATGTTGATAGCATTATAAAGCCTAACACTAGGTATTTGTCAAGGGGAAAAATATTTGAAATTTAATTTTGAATTTAAAAGAGAAGTAGGAATTTAGCTTATTTAAATTCCTGTATTTATCTAGCAGACTTTTTTTTAAGGGTCATTACGCCCTCATAATCCTTGCTTACTGGATTGATCGTATCTTCATCACTGACTATCATATTTTTATAATAACTTATTTTATAATCAAGTTTCTTATCTATCTCTTCTAGTTTTTTTATCTCAGATTTGACGAGTGCTTGTTGGTCTTCTATCATTTTTAATCTAAGAGCTGCACTACTTTTGCCTTTTTGGGCTAAGGTTATGTAATGTTTGATTTTTTCTATGCTCATACCAGTTTTTCTAAAACAATCCACCCACATAACCCACTCAATATCTCTATCGCTGAAATAATTCACGCCGTTTTTGTCACGCTCAACAAAGGGAAAAAGCCCTTTTGATAGCCAAAATCTAATAGTCCTAGATGAAATCCCTGTTTGTTTTTCTACTTCTATGATAGTTTTTGCCATTTTTGTCGCTTTATTCTGGTTTTGTAAGGCAATTTTCGTAAATAAATTTATGCTCATCTGGCAAATTTTGGTGTATTAAATTTGCTAGATCTCTTATCTCCCATAAGGCGGATTTTGAGCTTCTAAGGCTTAAGAAATTCTGCAAACTTCTAGCATTTATACTCCAACTAAGCTCTGTTTTATAGCTCTCTGGAAGGCAGTATTTTGCTATATCTAAGCTTGTGTTTTGGTTTAGAATTTGGCGTAAGTTTTCAAGTGCGTTTATACTTGCGTTATCGACAAATTCATTGCCAGTTAGTACTAAATACCTACTTGCGTTATCAAAGTCATTAGGCTTAAACTCACTTTCATTTTTTAGCTCTTTTAGCGTATAGCGTGTGGATTTTACGCTTAGACTTGCTATTCGGTGACGGGCTAACTCTTGTAAGCAAGCTCTACTAATGCCTTTTATGTAGAAGTTGTAAAATAGATGCTCTAGCGTGCTTGCGTGTTTGAGTTTATTACCTACTCGATCGATTAAAGCTAGATCTATTTCGCCGCCATTATCGCCTTTATCAAAGCTCTGCCAACAAGTGCGGATCGCATTTGAACAGACCCAAAGCGGAGTGAAATTTAGTAGTCTTACTTCCATAAAGCTCCTTTTTAGCAATTTATCAAATTTATTATTTGTAGATTACGACTTGATCTAGGCTTTGTCTTATTTTTGGAGGGACGCTCTCATCGCTATATCCTAAAGCTACGACTAAAACGGGTTTGAAATTTTCTCCTAAATTAACAAATTTAGTCAATTTTTGGCTATCAAATCCAGCTATTATACAGCTTTTAATATTCAAATCCTCGGCTATATTGACTAAATTTGCACAAGCCATATAGCACTGAAAAGTAGCATAAGTCATTATCTCATCGCTAGTTTGTGGATCAAAGCGAGCTGCGAAGTAATCCATAGCTTTTTGAAGACGCTCAGGCGTGCGTGGTCTTCTATCTACTTGTTGTCTTAGAAAATCGCAATTTCCTTTAAGATCATTTCTAGCGATAATAATGATCGCATGCGAGCACTCTTTTACTTGCTTTTGTGAGTTGCAAACTTCGCTAAGTTCTGCTAGATCGCTTTCTTTACTCACGACCATAAATTTCCACGGCTCAAGTCCGCACGAGCTTGGTGTAAGCCTAACTAGATCTAGTATTTCTTTGATATTTTCATCTTTGATTTTTTGATTCGTGAAGTTGCGACACGAAAAACGCTCTTGCATGATACGCTTCATAGTATTGATCCTTTATTTAATAATCTTTGCTTTAGCACTCAAACATTTTATCTTTAATTCGTAAATGCTAGTTATATCAAGTAAGCCATATGCCGCTGTTTTGAAATAATCCATATAGTCAGGTGTGTATTTTCTACACAATAACTCCAAAGCTTTTATCTTTTGGCTCTCATTAGTAACTTCATAAGCCTTGGTTTTGGCTATGGCACTTAGATACTCAGTAGTAAAAATATTACTTCCAAGCTTACTAGCGCTGTCTTTGATACTCTCACAAAACTCATAGCTAGGCGTAGGCACTCTGTTTTGGCTAACGGCGACTAGCTCCACATTTTTACCATCTTTATATAATCTAGCTTTTGAGCCAGTTTTTGCTCCGTGGATATAGATACTCATACCATCTCTAGCTATAGAGATAGGAATACTAAATATCTCATTATTTTCATCTATACAGCTAAGAGTCGCATACTGACACTCATCTATAATCTTCAAGGCAATCTCTTGATCTAATTCACGATCACTTCGACGCATAATTATACTATTTATTAAATTTCTTGTTCGAAAAAATCAGCATCTATTTTATAAATTTTCTTCATTGCTGCTCCTTAAAACTATTTTAAATATGGCAAATTCCATTTGATTTTTTTAATATCTATCTTTTTAAGTCCAAAAAATTCTCTAAATTCATTTGCTATAAAAAATGCAAAAAGAGGAGCTACTGCATTTCCTATATGAGCGTAACAAGCTGAATTTGAGCCTAAAAATATAAAATCATCTGGGAAACTTTGAAGTCTAGCACATTCTCGCACACTCAAACGACGTTTTAAATTTGGATGTGGATGAATTACGGCTCCACCGCTTCTACTGCCACGCCCCGTTATTGTTGGGCTTGGTTTTTGCCAGTCTAAAATTCGGTTTCCTACATAGCCATTTATTTTTACGCCGTGTGCCGAGCCTGTATGATTTGGCACATTTTCGTCAAAATTTTCAGACAAATCACCGATTGCATCAAAAAGAGTAAATTTTTTCTCAAATGGCTTTGGAAAATTTATTTCGCCTTTTACATCATTTCTAACGCCCAAAATTATCACTCTACGGCGATTTTGTGCTACCAAAAAATCACTTGCGTTTAAAATTTTAAATTTAACTCTATAGCCGCAATCTTTAAAAGATTTTAAAATTGCATTTTCAAAATTTTCGGCAAATTTTTCGCCAGCTTTTATGCCAACGACATTCTCAACCAAAAAACATTTCGGCTGTTTTGCCTTTAAAACTCTTGCATATTGCAAATAAAGCGAGTTATATTTGCTGTTTAAATCTCGATTTTTACCATTTGCAACAGTAAAACCAAGACAAGGAAAGCCACCAATTAAAATATCGGCGTTTGGAATTTCGGTTGTGTCAAGCTTATAAATATCAAGGCATTTTATTTTGTGTTTTAAATTTTTTTCATAAGTTTTACAAGCATCACTATCAATATCGTTTGCGAAAATCACTTCAAAATCGGCTTTTAAAAAACCTAAATCCAGCCCACCACAACCGCTAAAAAGCGAAATAACTCTAGGCATTTTTAAGCCTATTATCAAAATTTTCAAACAAATCTTTTAAGATTTGCAAAGTTTCATTTTTGACATTTTTATCGCCGTTGAAATATCTTGCGTAATTTTTATGAAGCGTGGTATCAAATTCATTTATTAGTTCTAAAACCGAATTTTGCAATCTATCAAATTTTAAAACTACTACTTTTTTACAAAATTTTAAAAGCGTATCTCTATCAATTCGCAAACTATTTCCTTCATAGCGATTTATGATTTTTGTTAAATCTGTATTTTGACAAAATGAGCTGAAAATTTCAAAAATTTCATTTCCGCTGAAAAAATTTAAAGTAAGTTTATCGTTTTCTTTGATTGCCACGAGCAAATCATCGCCATAAATAAATTTTGTCATTTGTCTAAATCGCTCGTAAAAAATTTCGCTTTTTTTAGCTGTTTTTAAAACTTCCAAAAGTTTAGTAAATTGTGGAATTGAGCCAAGCCCTATTCCGGAATTATTTTTTCGCTCGGTTAAAAAACTTTCTAAACCTAAGCCGTCAAATAAAACTTTTTTCTCAAAACTTCCCATGTTGATTTCTTTATTTTCGGCTATTAAAGTTTTTAGGCTTAAAGCGTAGCCATTTGGGAAAATAATATCAGCTTTTTCTCTCTTATTTCCTGCAATTTTATCTTTTACATTTGCAAAAAACTCACTCACTTCGTATTGTAAATTTTTCCTATTTTGCGTATCCGTAACAATTCCGCCAAATAAAACTGAAAACAAATCCTCAAATTCTCTTGCACTACTTTTTCGTTTTGAAACTTCATCGCTGCAAATAAATTTATAAATAAAATTCAAAATATAGAGTGAATTAAAATCATTTTTACCACAAATGCTTTTAAAAAATTCATAAATTTCATTGCCAGTTTTTACTTCCTTAATATCTAAAAATGGCTTTATAAAATCAATAATTAAAAGTTCTCGTATCATTTTTATTCTTAATACCTCACTCCATTTTGTTTTAAAAAATCTCTTAAATCATCATATTCAGAATTCGTAAAATATCGCCATTTCCCCTCGCCTAATTGATCTAAGCTAACCCTACCAAAGCTAACTCGCTTTAGATCCATAACTTCAAGATCAAAATACCCAAAAAACCTTCTTAACTCTCTATTTTGCCCTTCATTTATGATGACTTTTAGCCTTGTGTAGCCGCCACTTTGGCTTATGATTCTATAAGCTAAAAATGGTTTAAATTCCATTGAAATTTGCTTTGTTTTGGCGTGAGCTCCTTTGGTGGCGTCCTTAGCAAAAAACCCCTCACGCATCGCATTTATCACTTGTTCTGTGATATTGCCTTTAATTTTTAGGTAGTATTCACGCTCTATATCGCTATCCATAAGAGCCTGAGCAATCGCAGGAGCGTCAGTCAAAAGCAAAAGCCCCTCACTAGCAAAATCTAGCCTACCGATACTAATAAATTTAGAAAATCCCCGTGGCAAACTATCATAAATCGTCCTTCTGCCACGATCGTCCCTTTTGGTTACTAGCTCGCCTTTTGGCTTGTTATAGACTATGACGCTAAATTCTTTTTTGAGCTTAACTAGCCTTGAGCCGATTCTTACCTTATCGCCATCTTTGATATCGGTTGATAAGTCGCTTATAATTCGCCCATTTATACTGACCTTACCAGCCTTGATAAGCTCATCAGCCTCACGCCGTGAGTAGTTTGTATTGTGTGAAATAAATTTATTGATACGCATTATAACCTTTATATTTTAAAATCTACTAAACAATTCTCTAAGCTTTTTTGTGAAAACAAAAATCTGCCATCACAAACAAAACCCAATTCGTCCCAATCTACATCGTTTAATTTATCGCATATTGTTTGTAATCTCGCTTTATCTGTTTTAAATTTTGGAAAAATAGCTAAAATAGAACCATCATAAGCGTTACATTCATTGATAAAAAATGGTCTTTTATTTCTAGTTTTTGTATTTACATAAATTCTTAAATTTTCACTTTTGTAATAGTCTCTACCCCAAGTCCACCAATTACTTTCGTTAAATTTTTTAATTTTTCTACTCATTAGTTTGTCTTTAAAATCCAATAAATGCTTATTCAATTTTGCTTGTTCTCCATATATCATTTTTTTAGTTTTTCCGGTTTTGACAGTTTGCGAACAAACAAAATCTACTCCACTTTCATGGGTAAAAATAGAATCCGCACCACTTACAGCTCCAACTTTTACAAAAAACATATCACTAAAGCGATTAAAATATCTATTTTTTGTAAATAAAATTTGACCATTGATACAAGAAAATTCGCGTTTCAAATTTGATTTGCGACTATAATTGCCTTTTTGATAGCGCCATATTGCACAGTTTGGTTGAGCATTTTTAAATATTTTTTTATCACCTAAGTCTATAAAATGAGTAATAGTGCCATTTTTAAATATAAATTCATTTAATTTGATACTAGAAGTGCTTTTTAAAAAATCTCTAGGCGTTATAAAAATCAACTCTCCACCATCATTGAGATGCAATATACATTTATATATAAAAAATAGATAAAGATTGCTCCTTTCATCAAACAAATCACTATAAGCAGAAAGTAAAAATTTAGTATTTATATCAATATCTTGATACTTTACATATGGCGGATTTCCTATTATAGTATCAAATTTTTCATTAATAGAATAATTAAAAAAATCCATTTTTAAAACGCCATCTGGCGCAAATCTATTGTCTATTTCGATGCCGATTTTATCATTTGGTAAATTGTTAAAAAACGCCCCATCTCCAGCACTTGGTTCTAAAAATCTACCATTATTATGTATCAAATTTAACATATCGGCTACAATATTTTGTGGCGTAAAAACTTGACCTAAATTTTTCACATCATACATAAAAATATCTTTTAAAACTTTCATATGCTTCGCTTCTCATCTGCAAAGACTCTCTAAACACATCTAATATAAAATCTTTAGATTCTTTATAAGTACGCCAAACTCGCTCTTTATTTAGATCCCATCTAGCTTGAAATGGTAAATTATTTCCATTTGGTTGTAATACTTTAATTGATTTTAAGCTGGTATAAAAAACATCCTTTAAATTATTTTTATTTATAATTAAAAAATAGTAACCTATTGAGTTTTCTCTTATGTTTTCAGATAAAAATTTAAAATATTCTTCCCATCTAACACCATTATGGAAACATGGAATTTGACCAGTTAGAACATAATAAATGCCCAATTTGCAATTTAAATTATCCGCAGTATTTGTTTTTGAAACTTTAATATTGACTGGATATAAACTATTATTTTGAGTAAAAGAAAAATCAAACCAATCTCTAGAATTTGGACGATCTATGTTAAATTTATTTTCTATTATTTGAATAATTTCATCTTCATTAAATGCCGAATTTAATCTTCCATCTCGTGTATAATTACTTAGTGCAAAATCACTATTTACTAAATATTTTACTATATCATCAAGTAGCATACTACAACCCTAAACTAGTTAGATCATGGATATGTAAGGCTCCGATTGGTTTTTTGTCTTTGGTGATGATTAGAATTTGGATTTTATACTCTTCGATGAGCTTTAAAGCATCATAGGCTAAGGTATTTTCATCTTCTAACACTTTTGGGTTTTTGGTGGCAAATTTGATAGCCTTATCATTTATATCGAAATTCTCACTACTCAAAGCACGCCTTAAATCTCCATCGCTTAAAATCGCTACTAACTCGCCTTTTGAATTTGTTAGCAATACACTCCCAAGCTTGCCATGCGTCATAGAATCTATAGCGTATTTTAGGCTAACTTCATCGCTAACTATAGGTAAATTCTCTTTTCTCATTGTATCGCTGACTTTTAGATAAAGTCTCTTGCCAAGACTCCCGCCAGGATGAAACATAGCAAAATCCTCTTTTTGAAAATTCCGTAATCTCATCAAACAAACCGCTAACGCATCACCAAAAGCTAGAGTCAGCGTAGTAGATACTGTAGGCGCAGCATCAAAAGGACACGCCTCACGGATGATATCTAAATTTAAATTTGCATTGCTTAAATTTGCTAGGCTTGAGCCACTTTTTGACATACCGATTATCTTGATACCGCGTTTTTTGATATGCGGAAGTATGGCTATCAGCTCGTTACTCTCGCCACTAAAACTGATAGCCAAAACAATATCGCCTATGCTTATCATACCAAGATCGCCGTGCAAGGCCTCAGTCGGATGGATAAAAAAGCTCGGCGTCCCGGTACTTGCTAAGGTAGCAGCGATTTTCGCACCGATATGACCGCTTTTTCCCACGCCTGTTACGATGAGTTTGCCAGAGCAATTTTGTATCAAATTCACCGCCTTTTCAAACTCACTACCGATCAAATTTGCCTGTCTCTCTAGCTCTTTAGCTTCTAAATTTAAAACTTCCCTTGCTATATCTATAATTTCCATAATCAAACTCCAAATTCTATTGCTAAGATCATAATTTAAAAATCAAGACTAATCTCACATCAAATACACAACCGGCACGATTGTTGGATATTTCTTAAGCTTTCTAAATATATGTTTTCTGATAACTTGTCTGATCTGATTTTCTAGCGCTCTTGGATCGTGTAAAAGTTCATCTTTGACATTGCTAAGGAATTGTAAAAGCACCTCTTCCATCTCTTTGCTCAAGTTTTTACTCTGTCTTTCACTAACTAAACCGTGGCTGATGACTCTGTTTTGGATCAGTTTTTTAGCATTTTTGTCGATTTGTGCGATGATCGTTACCATACCTGCTTCGGCAAGTTTTTGGCGATCGATTACGACATCGTCTGAAATTTGTTTATTTATCTGATTATCTATGAAGACTTTACCGGTTTTGACTGTTTTTACGCGTTTCATGTATTTTTGGCACACTTCTATCTGATCGCCATCGCTCATAAGATAGATATTTTTCTCATCTACTCCGCACGATATGGCTGTTTCTTTATGCTTGACTATGTGATTATACTCGCCATGAACTGGAAGGAAAAATTTAGGTTTAATCAGCCTTAGCATAAGCTTTTGCTCCTCTTGGGCTGCGTGACCGCTTACATGAATTTCGCTAAAGTCTTGATGAGCTACACTTGCTCCGCTTTTTAGTAAATAATTAAGCACAGTTGATACGCTTGTTTCATTGCCTGGGATCGCTTTTGAGCTTATGATTATCTGATCTGTCGGTTTTATCTTGATATATTTATGCTCATCAGTCGCCATTCTATATAGAGCACTCATAGTCTCGCCTTGACTTCCTGTAGTTACTATGAGAACTTCATTATCAGGATATTTGCTTACTTCATTTGCGTCGATAAATATCTTTTTATCTAAATTTACATATCCTAGCTCAATGGCCGTCCATAGATTTCTCTCCATACTTCTGCCTATCACGCAAACTTTTCTACCATGTTTTATACCACGCTCAATGGCTTGATAAACACGATGAATGTTTGAACTAAAAGTACTCATTATCACCCTACCATTAGCAGTAGCAAAGATAGCATCAAAAGTCTTGCCAACGCTACTTTCGCTTTTTGTAATGCCATCTTTATAGCTGTTTGTCGAGTCGCTTAATAAGCACAAAACGCCCCTTTCGCCATAATATGCTAAGCGATTTAAATCCGTTGGATAGCCATCGATTGGGGTGTGATCTATCTTAAAATCTCCTGTGTGAAGTATGGTTCCGGCTTTTGTAGTGATAGCAAGAGCACTTGCATCGATGATAGAGTGAGTGATATGGATAAGTTCTATCTCAAAATCTCCTAGCTCATAAGTTTTGCGTTTCTCAATAGGACGAAAGTAGCTCCTAAAAGACTTTAGCCCGTGCTCTTCAAATTTATTACTTATCATTCCTAATGGAAGTGGTGTAGCATAAATCGGGAATTGAAATTCTTTGAAAAAATATGGCACCGCACCGATGTGATCTTCGTGTGCGTGAGTGATGATAATGCCACGAATTTTTTGCTTTATCTTGCGAATATAATCAAAATCTGGTATCAAAATATCCACGCCGTGCATACCTTCACTTGGAAAACTCATACCGATATCTACTATGATAGCATCATTCTCGGTCTCAAACACAGTCATATTTCCGCCGATCTCACCAAGACCACCAAGCGGGGTTATTTTGATCTTATGCTCACTTGAGTTTAGGTATTTGAGCGGATTTAGTCTTAGCTCGTGACAAGCTTTATTTGCTTCTATGGCAGCTTGCATATCTTTTTGCCAGTTTTCATTACCGCTGATTTTGACAGAGTTGTTACTTTTACGTTTTTTCTTTTTGGGTTTTTGAGTTTCTAACAAAGTCTCTTCGCTGCTATTTTCGGCAGATTTTATGGCAGATTGCTTTTTGAGATTATCTCTGTGATTTTTGTATCTACGTTTTTTATTTACTCTATCGTTTGTGCTATTTTCGTGACTCGCGCCATTTTCTTTATTTTCTTTGTTCTCTTCGTTCATGTTTAGCCTCTTTAAATATTTTTAAATATAAGGCGACACTAAGCTCGTGCGGACGAATAGTTTGAGATAAACTCTCTTTTTGAAAAAAACTCTCTAACCACTTTTTATCTATCATACTTGATAAATTCTTCAAAAGTGTTTTTCTAGGAGCGCTAAATGCGATCTTAAGAAAGTTTTTGAACTCAAAATAGTCGATATCCAAACTCAAATCTATATTTTTAATAAGCCTTATGACTGAAGAGATAACTTTTGGCTGAGGGTTAAACGCCTCTTTAGGCACATCAAAAAGTAGCTCACATCTACATTTTAAATTTGCTAAAATAGCTAAAGAGCCAAACTCTTTTTCCCCGCATTCACTACTAAATTTACACGCGACTTCACGCTGTATCATAACCACAAAACCATTGCAGTTTGGATCGTCTATCGCTTTTAGTATTATGTTTGTCGCCACGTAATACGGCAAATTTGCGACCAAAAAATACTCGCTACTGCTTATACTATCCCAAGCATCAAGAGCGTCGCAATTTGCAATGCTTATCTTACCGATACTGAGTTCGCTTTTAAATTTTTCTTGCAAAAAAACAAAAAGTTCACTATCTATCTCAAAACAATCAAGCTTACTATTTAGATTAACAAGCTTTTGTGTTAAATCACCTAAGCCAGGCCCAATCTCTACTATGCGTTTAACGCCGTTGGGAATCGCTTGGATGATTTGATTTTTTATATTTTCATCTTGTAAAAAATTTTGACCGAATTTTTTCTTTGCTTTAATCATCGCTCTATACTATCAGATTTTCACTTATACTTTCATAAAAATTCATCTAAATTTAAGATAAAATCTCTTAAAAACCCACCAAAACACGAGCAAAACATAAACAATACTTCCACATATCACAAGCGACGTACCAGCTCCAAATTCATTTGCTAAAAATCCAGCCATTATAGCACCTATGGGAGTCGAACCTAAGAAAAACAAAGAATACACGCTCATAACCCTACCTCTATAAGCCTCTATTGAATTTAATTGTAAAAGAGAATTTATAGTAGAAACACAGATGATAAAACTAAATCCAGTCATCGCTAAAAATACTCCAGCTAAAAAAATAGTGTTGCTTAACCCTACCAAAATCAAAAAAGTAGAAGCTACAAAAGGCATTATCTTGACTGTTTTGTAGCTGATATTTTTACTCGTAAATGCCACCCAAAGCGCTCCTAAAAATGCGCCTGATCCTAAAAACGCCATAAGATACGCAAAAGTATCTTCACCGCTTCCAAGAGCGTATTTTGCAAGAGCTGAGATAGTTACGCTGTAGTTTGGTATAAATGTTCCGGTGATGAGTATGACCACTAATGGACTAATAAGAATTTCACGCTTTTTTATGTAGTGAAATCCCGAGATTATCGACTTTAGTATGCTTTCTTTTCTTCTATTTGTCTTTGAAGGTCTATTTTTTATAAAAAACAAACTTATAAAAATCGCTATAAATGAAGCCGAATTTAGAAAGAAACAAGCTACTAACCCGAATTTTGCCATAACTATACCGGCAAAAAACGGCCCCATTATTCTAGCTGCATTTACCGACATAGAGTTTAGCGCTACAGCGTTTGCTACGTCTTTTTTATCATCGATTAGCTCATATAAAAACGACTGCCTACAAGGTGCGTCAAGGCAGTTAAAAAGTCCAGTTAAAAACGCCAACACCAAAATAAGCGGATAATTTACAAAGCCAAAAATTATACTAAGTCCAAATGCTAAAGACGTCAAGCACATACCTGTTTGAGTGATTTTTAGTATAAATTTTTTATCGCTTTTATCTAGCAATGCGCCTGAAAACAGAGAAAAAACAAGAAGTGGCAAGAACTGCACTGCAGCTACTATACCGACTAGCGTAGCGTTATTTGTAACTTCAAGTGCTAGCCAAGGCTGAGCGATATTTTGCATCCACGTTCCTGTTTGAGATATCATCATTCCAAACCAGTATAACCTGAAATTTATATATTTTAACGCTTTTAAAGGATTTGAAAATTTATTTGACACAGCTTCTTCTTGAGTAAATTTATATTTATTTTATCCAAATATAGGTTAATAGTGATTGAATGCTCTATTTAAGTAAATTTTCTAAGCTTTTATTGTAAAATGATAATAAAAAAGAGTTTTTATGGATAAATTTGCAAAACGTATAATTCCTTGTTTGGACGTAAATAACGGACGCGTTGTAAAAGGTATAAATTTCGTAGGGCTTCGCGACGCAGGAGATCCGGTCGAAGTCGCCAAACGATACAACGATGAAGGTGCAGACGAGCTTTGTTTTTTAGACATCACTGCAAGTAGCGATGGTAGAGATACTATCGTACATGTAGTAGAAGAAGTAGCAAAGCAGCTTTTTATACCGCTAACAGTCGGCGGCGGTATAAGAAAAATCGATGATATCTCAAGACTTTTAAACGTAGGTTGTGATAAAGTAAGCCTAAACTCCGCAGCCATTCACAATCCAAATTTGATAAGTGAAGCTGCAAATAAATTTGGCTCACAATGCGTAGTTGTAGCTATAGACGTAAAAAAGGCTGGTGAGAGCTATCACGTATTTATAAACGGCGGTAGAGTAGATACTAAAATCGACGCTTATGAATGGGCAAAAAAAGTTTATGAACTAGGCGCTGGTGAGATACTTCTAACTTCTATGGATAGCGACGGTACAAAAAACGGCTATGACCTTGAAGTCACATCTCAGATATCAAATTCAGTTAGTATCCCAGTCATCGCAAGCGGTGGTGCTGGAAGTATGGAACATATCTTAGAAGCATTTAAAGCCGGTGCTGACGCTGCACTTGCTGCAAGTATATTTCACTATAAAGAGATAGAGATATCAAAGCTCAAAAAATACCTTTTGGAAAATGGTATCGGAGTTAGAATTTGATAGTTTGCGCCGGGCTTAATGAGAGCTTTGAATTTGCCATTCCGATAGGTGTAGGCATCACAAGCTCAGCTATAAATTTAACTAAAATACTAACTGAAAATAAAGCAGAAGAGATCATTTTTGTAGGGACTTGCGGCCTATATAAAGATGGAAATCTTTTAGATATTTATGAGAGTAAAACAGCCGTAAATTTAGAAATTTCATTCATGCTTGGACTTTCATACTCTCCGCTATTTTCTTCGCCGATTGTGCAAGATTTAAAAAATGTTTCTTGTGAAACATTGATAACAAACTCATCAAATTTCATAACAACAAATACAGATATCGCACACGAATTTAGCAAACTCGGACTTTTTATGGAAAATATGGAGCTATACTCTGTCTTAGAGACAGCAAAACATTTTAAAATTCCTGCTCGTGGAATTTTATGTGCTACAAACTTTTGCAAACCTAACGCACATAATGAATTTATAAAAAATCATAAAAAAGCAAAAATAAATTTAGAAAAATACTTGAAAGAAAGAGACATTATATGAGAAATTTACTAGATCTATCTCAAGATGAGTTAGCAAATTTACTATCACCGAAATTTAGAGCTAAACAAATTTATGAGTGGATTTATAAGAAAAATGCAAGAAGTTTTGATGAGATGACTAACATACCAAAAGATATTAGAGAAAATTTAAAAAGCGAATTTTACCTCGATCCGCTAACTTGCGTTAGAAGCGAAACCAGCAAAGATGGAAGTATAAAGTATCTATTTAAATTAACCGATGGCAAAACTATCGAAAGCGTTTTGCTACCTATGAAAGAGGAAATTTCAAACGAAGATGGTAGCGTAGAGCGTCACGCTCGCTATACTATTTGTGTTAGTTCGCAAGTGGGTTGCAAGATGGGATGTAGCTTTTGTCTAACGGCTAAAGGCGGATTTGTTAGAAATCTCAGCGCCGGAGAGATCGTAGCACAAATTTTGTGGATAAAAAGAGAAAATAATATACCTTACGAACGCAGAGTAAATGTCGTATATATGGGCATGGGCGAACCGCTTGATAATCTCGCTAATGTTAGTAAAGCAGTTGGCATTTTAAAAGACAATGACGGACTTGCTATCGGTGCTAGGCGTCAAACCATAAGCACTAGCGGACTTGCATCTCAGATAAAAAAACTAGGTGAGCTAGACCTTGGAGTGCTTCTAGCTATATCACTTCACGCCGTAACAGATGAGCTTCGCGCAAAACTTATGCCGATAAACAAGGCTTATAATATAGCTGCAGTTATGGATGCTGTGAGAGCTTTTCCTATAGATATGAGAAAAAGAGTTATGTTTGAGTATCTTATAATGGATAAAGTCAATGATAATTTAAGCGATGCAAAAGCACTTGTCAAGCTTCTACATGGCATAAAAGCAAAAGTAAATTTAATCCTTTTTAATCCGCATGAAGGAAGCCCATATCAAAGACCGAGCATAGAAAATGTAGAAAAATTCAGAGATTACCTTCAATCTCGTGGCGTTACATGCACTATTCGCCAAAGTAAAGGACTTGATATAAGTGCTGCTTGCGGTCAGCTAAAAGAGAGAAGTAAGGTTGAAATGTGAGTTCAAAAAGAGAATTTTTAGACTTTGTTTTAGAAGGTTTAGACAACATCAGCTTTAAAGTGATGATGGGCGAATTCATACTATATTATAAAGGCAAAATCATAGGCGGAATATATGATGATAGACTACTAATAAAAAAGACGAAATCCGCCGAAAAAATCATAAAAAATATAAAATACGAACTACCATATCCTAATGCAAAAGAGATGATTTTGATCGAGAACTTAGAAGATAAAAAATATTTAATGCAACTTTTTAAAGAAATTTATCAAGAATTATACGCCAAAGGAATATAAAAAATGAATCTACTAGATATAGTTCAAATCTGTTTTATCGCAATTGTAGTGATAATAGGTCTTAGCGGAATTTTATTCGTCATAAAAAATGAAAAGAAATAAAAATTTATAAAGCGTATTTTAAGATCACTGCTATATTAAATTTCAAAATTATTTATTAAAATTAAAATCTTGTTCTGATCTTATCTCAAATACTTGATCTTTAAATTTAAATTTAACTGATTTTGCGTGGAGCATTAGCCTTGATGCTCCAGTTTTTTTCACTCTATCGCGCTCGCTCATCGCGCCATCTAAAATTTGCTCTACGCTAAATTTATCCAAGCCATAAATCGGATCACCCAAAATTCTATGTTTCATATGAAACAAATGTAAGCGAATTTGATGTTGTCTTCCGGTGAGTGGATAACACTCAACCAAGCTGATATCAAATTTAGGATAATACTCTACGAGTTTTACTACGGTCACAGCTCTCTTTCCTTCCGGACAAATTTCCATTCTGATTTTTATATCATCATAATCTTTTGTTATATCCATATTTTTATCGATAACAAAACCTTGAATATCATCAAAAAATTCCAGCTTATCTTTAAAATCTTTAAAGTCATTTATACAAAATTTATTAAGTCCGTTACCATCAAATTTACCACTCACAAAAGCTAGATAAGTTTTTGCTACAGCCCTATTTTCAAAAGATTTTTTTAAATTTAACGCAGAATCCACATTTTTAGCTACTACGATAACTCCGCTTGTCTCTCTATCAAGTCTATGAGCGACGCAAGCTTTTTTACCCCATAAAGACCAAATTTCATCACATAAACTATACTCACAATTTCTACCATTTGGATGAGATAAAACTCCGCTTGGTTTATCAAATACACCAAATTCATCACATTCAAATATAGGTTTTAATCCTTTTGGCTCACACTCATAATCTATAAAATAAGCTTCCCCAAAAACCGGATCATTTTTACCACAAATAGCGTCATTTACGAGCAATCTGCCTTTGTCGCAAAGCTTTTGAGCTTCTTTCATACTATAACCTAAATTCAAAAAAATCGTGTAAGCTTTTTCTCCATGAAAATAACCAACTTTAAACTTTTTATAAGCCATTTCTAACCAACATTTCAGCCTTATTTTTGTATAATTCCAACTCAAAAAATTATACAAAAATTATTATAAAAAAGGGTATAAAGTGGTCGAAAGATATGCTAGAAAAATTATGAGTGATAAATGGAGTATGCAAGCTAAATACGACGCTTGGCTAAAGGTAGAGCTTGCAGCTGTAAAAGCATGGAACAAACTAGGCTTTATACCAAATAGCGATTGTGATAAAATTTGTAAAAATGCTAAATTTGACATAGCTCGTATAGATGAGATAGAAAAAACTACGAAACACGATGTAATCGCATTTTTAACTAGCGTAAGCGAAAGCTTAGGCGAAGAGAGCCGTTTTGTTCATTTTGGTATGACTAGTAGCGATTGTATCGATACTGCCGCCGCACTTCAGATAAAAGATAGCTTAGATCTTATACTACAAGATTTATCAAATTTAATGGATGCTCTCAAAACTCGCGCACAAGAGCATAAAAATACGCTTATGGTAGGTCGCAGTCACGGAATTCACGGTGAGCCGATAACATTTGGTTTAGTACTTGCTATATGGTATGACGAGATAAAAAGAGCTTATGAACTTCTAGAACATGCGAAAAAAACCATAAGCGTAGGTATGATAAGCGGCGCTATGGGAAACTTCGCTCACGCTCCACTTGAGCTTGAAGAGCTTGTTTGTGAGTATCTTGGTCTAAGCCCTGCTCCAGCGTCAAATCAAGTCATACAAAGAGATCGCTACGCTCAAGTGATATCGGCTCTAGCCATACTCGCTAGTAGTTGTGAGAAGATGGCAGTCGCTATAAGACACTATCAAAGAACCGAAGTTTATGAAGCCGAAGAGTACTTTAGCCCTGGACAAAAAGGCTCAAGCGCTATGCCTCATAAAAGAAATCCCGTTTTAAGCGAAAATGTAACCGGGCTTTGTAGAATGATCCGCTCATACGCTATCCCAGCTATGGAAAATGTCGCCCTTTGGCATGAAAGAGATATTAGCCACTCAAGTGTAGAGAGATTTATCTTGCCTGATGCCTTTATCACAACTGATTTTATGCTAAATCGTCTTACAAATTTAATCTCAAATTTAGTAGTATATCCCGAAAATATGATGAAAAATTTAAACCTAACTGGCGGACTTGTATTTTCTCAACGCGTCTTGCTTGAGCTACCAAAACGAAATGTTAGTCGAGAAGATGCCTACAAAATCGTCCAAAGAAATGCTATGAAAGTTTGGGCCGATTTGCAAGAAGGTAAAAAAGCTATAGATGAAAACGGACATAGTCTATTTTTACAAAATTTACTAAACGATAGTGATTTAAGAGAAAAATTAAACGAAAATGAGATAAAAGAGTGCTTTGACTATAGCTACTATACAAAAAACGTAGATGGAATATTTAAAAGAGTATTTAAAAACACTAAATAATAAAGATGAATTTATAAACCAAATTTAGCTTTATTGATAATCAAATTTAAAAGGTCAAATATATAAATGAAAGTCATAAAACGTAACGGAAGAACAGAGGAATTAGATATTTCAAAGATTAAAAAATACACAAGCGAAGCGGTAGATGGCTTGGATAATGTAAGCCTTAGTGAGCTTGAGGTTGATGCGAAAATTCAATTTCGTGATAATATAACAACTGAAGAGATCCAACAAACTCTCATAAAAACAGCAGTTGATAAGATAGACATTGATCGCCCAAACTGGACATTTGTCGCAGCAAGACTATTTTTATATGATTTGTATCACAAAACAACCGGATTTAGTGGATACAACTCGCTCAAAGAGTATTTTGAAAAAGGCGAACAAAACGGACGCATACTTCTTGGTCTAAAAGAAAAGTATGATCTTGATGATCTAAACGCATATATAAAGCCTGAACGCGACTTACAATTTACCTATCTTGGCATAAAAACGCTTTATGATAGATATCTTATAAAAGATAAAAATGGCAAACCTATCGAGCTACCTCAGCAAATGTTTATGGCGATCGCTATGTTTTTAGCTCAAAATGAGCTTGACTCTCAAGGCTGGGCAAAGAAATTTTACGATTTGATAAGTAAATTTGAAGTGATGCTAGCAACTCCAACCTTAAGCAATGCTAGAACCACAAGGCACCAACTCTCAAGCTGCTATGTCGGAAGCACTCCTGATAATATCGAAGGAATTTTTGATAGCTATAAAGAGATGGCTCTGCTTTCTAAATTTGGTGGCGGCATCGGCTGGGACTGGTGCAAAGTGCGTGCAATGGGTGGAAGTATAGACGGACATAAAAACGCTGCTGGCGGAATAATACCATTTTTAAAAGTTACAAATGATATCGCAGTCGCAGTTGATCAGCTAGGAACTAGAAAAGGCGCAATAGCAGTTTATATCGAGCCTTGGCATATGGATGTAAGCGACTTTTTAGATCTTCGTAAAAACTCAGGCGAAGAGCGTCGCAGAGCTCATGAGCTATTTCCTGCTTTGTGGATAAATGATCTTTTTATGAAAAGGGTAGAAAATAATGAGAGATGGACTCTATTTGACCCAGCTGATACGCCAGATCTTTGTGATCTATACGGCGATGAGTTTGAAAAAAGGTATTTGGAGTATGAAAAAGATCCAAATATCGCTAAGAGTAGTATGCTAGCAAAAGAACTATGGAAGAAGATTCTCACAAGCTATTTTGAGAGCGGAATGCCATTTTTATGTTTCAAAGACAATGCAAACAAAGTAAATCCAAACGCTCACAAAGGCATCATAAGAAGCTCAAATTTATGTACCGAGATATTTCAAAATACAGAGCCAAATTACTACCAAACAAAGGTCATATATAGCGACGGCACTGAGCAATTATTTGATGAGAGTGAAGATATAACAGTTGATGGCGGATATACTAAAAAGGCTAAAAAGATTACTGCCTTAGATAGATTAAATAACAAAGATATATTTATAGTAGAAAAAGGTATAAAAGAGGGAAAAACAGCCGTTTGTAACCTAGCAAGTATAAATTTAAGTAAGATAAACTCAAAAGAAGATATCGCAAGAGTCGTGCCTATAGCTATAAGAATGCTTGATAATGTTATAGATCTAAATTTCTACCCACACGCTAAGGTTAAGCATACAAATTTAGCTAGTCGCTCAATCGGACTTGGGGTTATGGGTGAGGCTGAAATGTTAGCTACAAAGCAGATACAATGGGGTAGCTACGAGCACCTTGAAAAAATAGATGAAATAATGGAAAATATCAGTTATAACGCTATCTACGCTTCATCAAATTTAGCTGTAGAAAAAGGCGTTTATCCTGATTTTGAAGGTTCAAACTGGAGTAAAGGCATCTTCCCTATCGATAACGCAAACAAAAACGCAAAAGCTCTAGTAAGTAGAGGCGGATTATTTGACCAAAATAGCTGCGACTGGGAAAAGTTAAGAGCAAAAGTAAAAAGTGATGGTATGAGAAATGGTTATCTTATGGCTATCGCTCCAACTTCTAGTATAAGTATCTTGGTAGGAACGACTCAAACAATCGAGCCTGTTTATAAACGAAAATGGTTTGAACAAAATCTATCTGGAATGATACCTTCAGTGGTACCAAATTTAAGTACCGAAACATGGCAGTTTTATACACCAGCTTACGAACTTGATCAAAAACTCATCATAAAAGCTGGAGCCGTAAGACAAAAATGGATCGATCAAGGTCAAAGCTTAAATATATTTATGAGTTTAGATAAAGCTAGTGGAAAATATCTAAGTGAAATTTACACTCTAGCTTGGAAATTAGGGGTAAAATCTACATATTATCTAAGAAGTGAAAGTCCAGATTCAAGTCATCTTGATAATAAACCTATGGATAGAAGCGTTGAATGCGAGGGTTGTCAGTAAATAAATTTAATCCCATTTATGAATAAATCCCAACTGCTTTAGCGGTTGGGTAATTTATGATAGTTTGACTCTGTTTTTATACATTTCGTAACATATAAAAATTAAAATCATATACAAAAATCTACAAAAAACTATTTTTTATCTGAATTTAGATATAATCAAAACTTTATCAAAAATACATAAATTTATTAAAAGGAGTTCTTGTGGATAATCTGCACGAACATAAACTAAAGCGTGGTATGAACTCACGCCATTTAAATATGATAGCAATAGGCGGAGCTATAGGCACTGGACTATTTGTAGCTAGTGGAAATACGATCGCCACAGCAGGTCCTGGTGGAGCACTTTTAGCTTACGCACTTATAGGTTTTATGGTTTATTTGCTTATGCAAAGCCTTGGGGAAATGGCTACGTATATGCCCGTAGCTGGAAGCTTTGAAGAGTATGGAACAAGATTTATTAGTCCATCGTTTGGATTTGCCATCGGCTGGAATTACTGGTTTAACTGGGCGATAACTGTTGCTGCTGAGCTAGTCGCAGCAGCTATAATAATGAAATTTTGGTTTCCAGACGTTCCATCTACACTTTGGTCGGCTCTATTTTTAAGCGTTATCATAATTATAAATTATTTTAGTTCGGGTGCTTTTGGCGAAAGCGAGTTTTGGTTTGCACTTATTAAAGTTGTAGCAGTTCTAGCATTTATAGTGCTTGGACTTGCCATGATATTTGGTATTATGAACGGTCATTCAGGCGGTTTTTCAAACTGGACTTTGATAAGCGATAGCGGAGAGTCTGCGCCATTTGTCAATGGCTGGTTTGGAATACTTGCGGTATTTATGGTAGCTGGATTTAGTTTTCAAGGAACAGAGTTAGTTGCAGTAGCTGCAGGTGAAGCTAAAAATCCTGAAAAAAGCATACCAAAAGCGGTAAATGCGATATTTTGGCGAATTTTACTTTTTTATATTTTTGCGATTGCAATTATAGGAACTTTAGTCCCATTTACCGATCCAAATTTACTTAGAAATAATGAAACAGACATAGCTCAAAGCCCATTTACTATGGTATTTGACAGAGCTGGTATAGCATTTGCAGCTAGTGTTATGAATGCAGTTATATTTGCGGCTATTTTTAGTGCAGGAAACTCAGGACTTTACTCAAGTACAAGAATGCTTTACGCCCTAGCCCATTCAGGTAAAGCTCCAAAGATATTTGGCAAAACAGATAAAAGAGGCGTTCCTATCTACGCACTTATAGCTACTGCGATTATCGGAGCAGCTTGTTTTTTTACATCATTTATGGGAGATGGATCGGCTTATAGTTGGCTTATAAACGCTTCTGCGCTTGCAGGTTTTATCACATGGATAGGCGTAGCATGGGCACATTATAAATTTAGAAAAGCTTATATTATGCAAGGTAATGATCCTGTAAATTTACCATTTCGTGCAAAATGGTATCCGCTTGGACCGATCGTAGCGCTTATTATGTGTGTTATCGTTATCATAGGACAAAATTATGAGTCATTTATGCAAGGTAAAGATATGGTAAGCTTACTTACTAGTTATATAGGACTTTATCTATTTTTAGGAATTTGGTTTATTCATAAAATTATGACAAAATCAAAACCTGTAGATCTATTAAAAGCAGATCTTAGCAGAAATCATCATCTATAAATTTATTAGCGAAATTTTTCGCTAATAAATTTATGCAAAAAAATATAGATACTAGTATAAAGATAATGAACTACCAAATTTAGATTACGCAATTTACAAAAATAAAAGTAGTGTTAAACTATTTGCTAAGGAAATTAAAATAGGCGATTTTAAAGCGTGTATTATTGAGCATCTTTGGAGTTCAAAATAATATAATTTTATAATAAATTTATTAGGCTGAAGTATTTTTTCACTAAACAAGGCGATTTTTAAATTTAGGAAAGAGCAGACTTTAGTCTCAGTGGCTAAATAAATTTAAAAATCAACATAGCATAGTGCAAAAAGCCAAAAATCACTTGACATTAAAACTATGAGTCAAAGCTATAGCTATCGCATCTGTTATATCAAGCGGTTTTATCTCTTTATTAATTCCTAACATCTTTTTTACCATAAAAGCCACCTGTTCTTTTGCAGCCTTTGCCTTGCCTGTGACTGCCTTTTTTACTTGAAGTGGAGTGTATTGACTAAATTCGCCGTGAATTTGAAGTATTTTAAGGCTTAGAGCGCCGCGAAACTGAGCAAGCTTTAAAACGGTTTTAGGATTATGAGCGTAAAATATATCTTCAATCGCCACCGCATCAATCTTATGCGATTTAAATATAAGATCTAGCCCCTCGCAAAGTTGGGTTATCTGATATTGCAAACTATCTTGCTTTATTTTTATCAAACCTGCTTCTATTAACATTTTTTTATTTCCTACTTTTTCAAGTATTGCATAACCACAATTTCTAGTTCCAGGATCGATTCCTAAAATTTTCATCACATACCTTCTTAATAGTTATTCACATATTATTCACATAGTGAATAACTTAAAATTCTTATTATAATATCATAATTTAGTACATATTCATATAAGCTTAAATAGATAAGTGATTTTTAATTAATTTTTAGATAAAATAGTGAATATTTTAATGTAAAAAAAGGTAAGTT